>NZ_JBIRHK010000006.1:312501-472338 GCF_044328485.1 Streptomyces sp. NPDC017936
CCGCGGCCGCCCCCCCCCGGGGGGGGCCCGCGCCCCCCCCCCCCCCCGCCCCCCCGGGCGGGGGGGCCCCCCGGGGGCCCCCCCCCGGGGGGGGGGGGGGGGGGCGGGGCCCCCCCCCCGCCGCACGCGGGAGGACGGTGCCGGCCGCTACCTGCCGCTCCCGGCGCGGACGCGTCGCCGCAGCGGCGGCGGGGCGGCCTCGGCACGGGCGGCTGTGCGCAGGTGCTCGGCCAGTCCGGCCGGGGTCGGGGCCTGGAAGACGTCGCGCAGGCTCAGCCCCACTCCGAGGACGGACCTGACCCGGTTGACCAGCCGCACGGCCAGCAGCGACTGGCCGCCGACGCGGAAGAAGTTGTCCCCCGGAGCCACCGGGCGTCCGCCCAGCACCTCGGAGAACAGACCGCGCAGCACCTCCGTCCGCGGATCGGCCGTCCCCCCGTCCGACGGGAGGCCGGCCCCGCCGGGGGCGGGCAGCGCCGAGAGGTCCACCCGGCCGTCCGGCCCGAGCGGCAGCGCGGGCACGGTCACCACGGCCGACGGCACCGCGTACTCCGGCACGTCGCGCGCCACCGCGGCCCGCAGGGCCGCCTCGTCGACGCCCGCCGCCGGGCCGCCCGCGCGGACGACGTACGCCGTCACCGTGTCCTCGCCCGGACGGACGGTCACCACGGCGTCCACGACGCCCGGCTGCCCCAGCAGACAGGCCCGCACCGCGTCCGTCTCCACGCGCAGCCCCGCGATCCTCACCCGCTCGCCCGGCTCGCCGAGCGGACGCAGCCGCCCGTCGGGGGTACGGCGCGCCCGGCGTCCCGTGCGCAGCAGCGTCGCACCGGGCGCGCCCAGCGGATCGGCCACGACGGTGACGGCGGTGGCCCCCGGTCGGCCCGGGCTGCCGTAGACCGCACCGGAGACGGGCAGGTACACCTCCCCGGGGACGCCGTCGGGCACGGGCCGCAGCCGCGCGTCGAGCAGCCGGACGGGACCGGTCGCCGCTTCGGCCGTGTCCGCGCCGCCCGCCGGTCCGCCGAGCAGCCGGGACCACAGGGCGAGCGAGAACTCCTGCGACGTCACCGGCAGTCCGGCCGGATCCGGCCGGCCGCGGTCCGTCGCCGCGGCCAGCGCCCGGTGCGAGACGAGCACGGGCGCCGGCGCGCCGTCCGGCCCGGTGACGTGGTGGACGCAGGCGACGTCACGGCCGTCCGCACCCGGCGCGTGGGCCCCTTCGCCGTCCTCCCCGGGGACGAGCCGGTCCTCGGCGGTGCCGAGGAGCACGTCGGCCTCGGACAGCACGAGCCCCGCCCCGGCGGCCCGCACCGCGTCCCCGTCGCCGAGGACGTACCCGGCGCCGCACCGCAGGACCGCGAGCACGGCGACGGCCAGCGGCACCCCGTAGCCCATCCGCAGACCCACCAGCGCGCCCCGCCGCACCCCGCGCCCGCGCAGGTGACCGGCCAGCCGCCGGGAGCGGGCAGCCAGGTCGGCGCAGGTGATCGCGGTGCCCGTCCGGTCGTCGCGCAGGGCGACCGCATCGGGCGCGGCGGCCGCGTGCGCGTCGAACCTCTCGGTCAGCGACGGCCCGGCGTCCCCCCGCCCCGCGCCGCGGTCGCCGGCCACCGCGCCGGCGAGGCCCAGCTCGCCGATCCGCCGCTCCGGATCGGCCGCCACCTCCTCGGCGATGCTCACGAACCGCTCGGCGATCAGACGGGCGGTGGCGGGGTCGAAGAGGTCGGTGGCGTACTCGAGCACGCCGTCGAGGCCGGCCGGGCGGCCCTCGGCGTCGCGCCGGTCGTGCAGCGACAGCGTCAGGTCCAGCTTGGACCGGCCGGTCTCCACCGGGATCGGCGTGCCGTCCAGGGGCCGGGGTCCGGCGGTGCCGGCGGGCGCGGGGTGGAGCTGGAGCAGGATCTGGGTGAGGGGGTGGTGGCCGGCGCCGCGGTGGGGGTTGAGGTGTTCGACGAGGAGGTCGAAGGGGAGGGTGTCGTGGGCGTAGGCCGCCAGGTCGGTGACGCGGATCCGCGCGAGGAGCTCGCGGAAGGCGGGATCGCCGTCCGTCCGCGTGCGCAGGACGAGGGTGTTGACGAAGAGGCCCACCAGCGGGTCGAGCTGCGCGTCGGGGCGCCCGGCCGTGATGGTCGCGATGGGCAGGTCGTCGCCGGCGCCCAGACGGGTCAGGGTCGTGGCGAGCACGGCGTGCAGGGTCATGAAGAGGGTGGCGTCGTTCTGGGTGCCGAGGCGGACCAGCGCCTCGTGCACCGTCGCGCTCAGAGCGACGCGGGTGACGGCGCCCCGGTGCGAGGGCCGTGCCGGGCGCGGCCGGTCGGTGGGCAGGTCGAGCAACTGGGGTGCGCCTTCGAGTTCCTTCCTCCAGTGGGTGATTTCGTGGGTGAGGTGGCTGTCGGGGTCGGTGGGGTCGCCGAGGGTGTGGTGTTGCCAGAGGGTGTAGTCGGCGTACTGGACGGGGAGGGGGTGCCAGTCGGGTCGGTGTCCTTGGGTGCGGGCGGTGTAGGCGGTGTTGAGGTCGTCGAGGAGGCGGTCGAGGGACCAGCCGTCGGCGGCGATGTGGTGTAGGAGCAGGATCAGGGTCTGGTGGCCGTGTTCGTCGGTGTGGAGGCGGGTGCGCAGCGGGGGTTCGCGGGTGAGGTCGAAGGTGTGGTGGGTGGTCCGCTGGATGAGTGCGGGCAGTTCGGCGGTGGTGGTGTGCCGGTGGGCGTGGTCGGGTGTCGGCCGTTCGTGGACGGTCTGCACCGGCCGGCCGTCGGCGTCGTCGTAGGTGGTGCGCAGGATCTCGTGGCGCTCGGTGACGTCGTGGACGGCCGCGGCCAGCGCACCGGGGTCCACCGGCCGGCTCAGGGCGAGCACCACCGGGACGTTGTAGGTGGCGTCGGGCCCCTGGAGCTGGTCGAGGAACCACAGGCTGCGCTGGGCGTGGGACAGGGGCAGGAGGGCGGGCCGCGGGTCGTGCCGGGTCAGGGGCGCCGCAGCGGAGCCGCTGTCGGCGTCGAGACGCTGGAGGAGGGCGTGCGGGGTGGGCGCGAGGAAGAGGTCCCGGACGCCGAGGGAGACGCCGAGGGCCGTACGGATGCGGTGGGTGAGGCGGATGCCGAGGAGGGAATGGCCGCCGATCCGGAAGAAGTTGTCGTGCGGACCCACCCGGTCGAGGCCGAGGAGGTCGGCGAACAGCCCGCACAGGATCTCCTCCCGCGGATCCGCCGACCGCGCCGGCCCGCCGGTCCGCTCCGCCTCCGGCGCGGAACCGCCCGCGAGACCCGTACGGGCGGGCAGCCGGCGCAGGGCCTGTGCCTCGTCGTCGGTCAGGGGAGCCGCGGCCGGGGCCGCCGGGTCGTCGGCCAGGGCCGTCAGCGTGCGGACCAGCAGGTCCAGCAGCAGCCGGGCCGTCGGCTCCTCGAACAGGTCGGTCGCGTACTGCAACCAGATGTCCAGCCCCCCGGGCCGCCCGTCCCGGGGCGGCAGCTCCGCGCAGAAGAAGGTCAGGTCGAACTTCGTGGTGCGCAGGTCCACCGGCTCGACGCTCATCGTGAGATCGCCGAGCCGCGGCTCCCGCGTGTCCGCGGTGGCCGTCTGGAGGGTGAGCATGACCTGGAAGAAGGGGTGGTGGGCGAGGGAGCGTTCGGGGTTGAGGTGTTCGACGAGGAGGTCGAAGGGGAGGTCGTCGTGGGCGTAGGCGGCGAGGTCGGTGTCGCGGACGCGGGTGAGGAGTTCGTCGAAGCGGGGGCTGCCGGACAGGTCGGTGCGCAGGACGAGGGTGTTGACGAAGAAGCCCACCAGATCGGCGAGGTCCTCCTCCGGCCGGCCCGCGACCGCCGTGCCGAGCAGGACGTCCCGCCCGGCGCCCGCCGAGGAGAGCGCGACCGCCAGGGCCGTCTGCACGGCCATGAACACACTCGCCCCGTGACGCCGGGCGGCCGCCGCCAGCCGTCCGTGCGCATCGGCGTCCAGCAGCGCGGTCACCGTGGCGCCCCGCCCGCTGGGCTCCGCGGGCCGCGGCCGGTCGCAGGGCAGGTCCAGCACCTGCGGCGCGCCCTCCAGAGCCTGTGTCCAGTGGCCCAGCAGCTCGGCCGCCACGCTCGACCCGTCATGGGGGTCGCCGAGCATGTCGTGCTGCCAGAGGGTGTAGTCGGCGTACTGCACCGGCAGGGGCTCCCAGGCGGGCGCGTGGCCTTGCGCTCGGGCGGCGTAGGCCTCGCCCAGGTCGCGCAGCAGGGGGCGCAGGGACCAGCCGTCGGTGGCCACGTGGTGCAGCAGCAGCACGAGCACCGACCCCGCTGTGCCGGGAGTGGTGAACAGCCGCACCCTGAGCGGCAGTTCACGCGAGATGTCGAACGGCGCGTGCGCGAAGGTCCGCACCGCGGCGTCCACGCCGCCCGGTCCGCACTCCACGACCATGAAGTCCACGGGCTCCCCGGCCGCCCGGACCTGCTGGCAGGGCTCGCCGTCCGGGCCGGCCGGCAGCACGGTGCGCAGGCTCTCGTGCCGCTCCACCACGTCCCGCAGCGCCGCCGCGAGCACCACCGGATCGGGCACGCCGTCCAGGCGCACCGTCACCGGGGCGTTGTAGGTGGCCGACGGCCCCTCCAGCCGGTTCAGGAACCACAGCCGCCGCTGCGCGTACGACAGGGGGATCATGTGCGGGCCTCCGTGCCGTCGGCCAGGATGGCGTCGATCTGCGCGGCCAGGTCCCGCAGCCGGGGGTGCGCGTAGACCGTGCGCACCGGCAGGCTCACCCCGAGCTCGGCCCTGACCCCGGCGACCAGCTTGATCGCCAGCAGGGAGTGGCCGCCCAGCTTGAAGAAGTTGTCGTCGGCGGTGATGGTGCGCACGCCCAGCACGGTCGACCACACGCGGGCGATCAGCTCCTCGGCCCGTCCGGCGGGCAGCCGCGCCCCGGCGCTCACGGCCTCCTCGGGCGGCTGCGGCAGGGGCAGGGCGGCACGGTCCAGCTTGCCGTTGGTGGTCGTCGGGAAACGGTCCAGGCCGACCAGGGCCGAGGGCACCATGTACGACGGGAGCCGGGCCGCCAGGTGATCGCGCAGGGCGTCCCGCGTGACCGGCGCCACGGCACGGTAGTAGCCCACCAGGCCCGGAGCGCCGTGCAGGTCGTCGACCAGCACCACCGCCGCCTCGGCCACCGACGGGTGGGCCGCGAGCTGCGCCCGGACCTCGTCCAGCTCGATGCGGTGACCGCGCAGCTTGACCTGGCCGTCGCCCCGGGCGAGGTACTCCAGCCGCCCGTCGGGGCGGCGCACGCACCGGTCGCCCGTGCGGTACATCCGGGCGCCCGGACCGCCCGCGGGATCCGCGACGAACCGCTCGGCGGTCAGCCCGGGACGGCCGCGGTAGCCCCGGCCCACCCGCGGACCGGCCAGGTACAGCTCGCCGGGCGTGCCGTCCGCCACCGGCCGCAGCCGCTCGTCCAGCAGACGGGCCGTCAGCCCCGGCAGGGCACGGCCGATGTGCGGCGTGGTGTCCGAGGTGATCCAGCCGGCCGTGGCGTCGACCGTGCACTCCGTGGGCCCGTACAGGTTCACCGCCCGCAGCACGCCCTCGTCGGTGCGCAGCGCGATGCGCCGCCACAGCGCGGGGCTGATCGCCTCCCCGCCGATCAGCAGGTTCAGCGCACCCCGCTCCGGGTCGCCGGTCAGCTGGTCGACGAGCGCGTCGGCGTGCGAGGGCGTGATGTCGAGATCGGTGAGCCGCTGGTCGCGGACGAAGCGGGCCAGCAGGTCCGGGTCGGCGCGCGTCTCGTCGTCGATCATGACGAGGGTGTCGCCGCGGCACAGCCGCACCCACTGCTGGACCGAGGCGTCGAAGGAGGGGGAGGCGTTCCAGCCGACCCGGGCCACGCCCGGACGCACGATCCCCAGGGCCTCCGACTCCAGCTCGGCCAGCAGGGCTGCCGCCGCACCCCGGCTGATCTCCACGCCCTTGGGCCGGCCGGTGGACCCGGAGGTGTAGATGACGTACGCGAGCGTGCCCTCCGGCACCGCCACCGGGTCCCCGCCGTCGTCCTCGGGGCCGTCCGGAGCGGCCAGCGCGGCGAACGGCACACAGGCCGCCGCGTCCGGCACCGGGTCGCCCACCACCAGGTCGGCCGCCGCGTCCGTCACCAGATAGCGGCGGCGTTCGGCGGGCAGCCGGGGGTCGACCGGCAGGTAGGCCGCACCCGCGGTGAGCGTGCCGATCAGCGCGCTCACCAGATCCGCGCCGCGCGGCAGGCACAGCGCCACCACGCTCTCCGGGCCGATGCCGCGCTCCGCCAGCCGACGGGCGATCCGGCCGGCCTCGGCGCGCAGCGCGCCGAAGGTCAGCGTGCGGTCGCCCGCGACGACGGCGATCCGGTGCCGCGGCACGCGCGCCAGACGCGAGACCAGGTCCGCCGCGCCCGACGACCGCAGCGGCTGTGCCGGGGTCATCACCGTCATCGCGCTCACCCCTCGCTCGCGGCGCGGACCACGGCCGAGGCGCCGGCCGACGGGGCCACCGTCGGACGGCACTCGTCCAGAGGCACCGGATCGCCCATGGCGACGAGGATCTTGCGGTCGCCGCGGAACGCCTCCCGGCCGTGCGCGCACAGGATGTTGTCCACCAGCATCAGGTCCCCCGGCTGCCAGGACTCCCGCAGCGTGACCCGGTCGTACACGGCGTTGACCGCGTCGACCTCCTCGCGGGTGAGCGCGCTGCCGTCGCCCAGATAGGTGTTGAACGGCAGCCCGTCCGCCCCGTAGGTCTCCACCAGCACGTCACGGACGTCCGGGTCGAGCGTCCACTGGTTCCAGAAGGCGAAGTGGTTGAACCAGACCCGCTCACCGGTGACCGGGTGGGTGACGACCGCCGAGCGCACCTGGCGGGTGCGCAGCGCACCGTCCTCCAGCCATTGCGCCCCGATCGTGTTCTGCCGGCAGTACTCCTCGACGACCGCCTCGTCCTCGGTCGCGAAGCTCTTGTACCAGGGCAGTCCCGCCAGCTCCGAGTAGGTGCGCACCAGCAGCCAGCCGGCCGCCTCGAAGCGCTCCCGCAGCGCCGCCGGCATCAGCCGCAGCGCCTCCCGCATGTCGCCGACCGTCGTGGCCCCGCCCTCCTCGGGCGCGGTGACGCAGCAGAACAGGAGGGTGCCGGGGAAGTCGAGGGTGTAGCTGTTCTCGTTGTGCAGCCGGATCGGCTGGACGGCGGGCAGATCGGTGGAGGAGAACACTCCCTCGCCGAAGTCGGTGCGCGGAGTGGCCTTCTCCTTGTACCCGGCCCGCTGCTCGATCAGGACGTCCCGGGCCAGGGCGAAATCGGCGGCGTCCCGCACCGGCAGACCGCGCAGCAGCAGCGCCCCGGAGTTCAGCAACTCCGCCCTGATCGCGTCGCGGTGGGTGCGCAGCCAGTCCAGGGCGGTGTCCAGGTCGGGCAGCTCGGGCGTCCGCAGCACGAGCGGCGCGCCGGGAGCCCTGGTCAGATCCAGGTCCATGACGGAGGCGGAGGGGTCGGTCGGCATGGCGTCTCCTCGAAGGGTGCTCCGGACAGGCGTCCGGAACGGGACGGTGGTGGGGTGGCCGCGCGGCGGCCGGGGCGGGTGGCCGGGGCGGCGGCCGGGGTCAGACCAGGGCGGGGCGCTCGGTCCCGGTCTCCGCCTGGGCGAGCACCTCGTCGACGAGCGCGAAGAAGCGGTCGCCCTGCTGCTGGAAGTAGAAGTGGCCGCCGGGCAGGGTCGTGGTCGCGCACGGCCCGTCGGTCACCTCGGACCATCGGCCCAGGGCCGGCACCGGGACGATGGGGTCCTCGCTCCCGCCGACCACGGTCACCGGGCAGGACAGCGTCCGGGCCGGGCCCTCGTGCCGGTAGTCGTCGTCGATGGCGAAGTCGGCGCGGATCGACGGCAGCACGATCTCGCGCAGCTCCGGCTCGTCGAGCACGCCGTCCTCCGTGCCGCCGCGCTCCTTGAGGGCGGCGACCAGCTCGTCGTCGGTGAGCCGCTCCGGGTGCACCCGGGCCGGGTTGGGCAGGAACGGCGCCCGGCAGGCCGAGGCGATGAGGGCACGCGGCGGCCTGCCTGCCGCCGTGAGCTCGCGGGCCACCTCGAAGGCCACCAGGGACCCCATGCTGTGGCCCAGGATCACCAGGTCCCCGGTGTCCGGCGGCAACGCCCGCAGCACGGGCCGGGCGAGATCCGGCATCGACGTGGGCAGCGGTTCGGCGAACCGCGCGCCGCGTCCCGGGTACTGACCGACGAGCAACCGCACATGAGCCGGCAGCACGTCCCGCCAGGGGGCGTAGGCATGGGCGTTGCCGCCCGCGTGCGGCAGCACGAGCAGGGACAGACGGTGCCCGGTGCCTCCCTCGGGAAGGCGCCAGACGACGTCCTCGTCCGGGCACGGCGAGGACAGGGCATGACTCATCTCGGACTCCGTTCGCATTGAGCGCATGGGGCGGACTGCGCGGACTGTGCGGATGGGCGGGGGCAAGGGGCCGGGGGCGCCGGGCCGCGTTCGGCGGCGGGTCAGCCCTGCGGCAGCAACGCGCCCGCCGAAGTGCGGCGGCGCAGCGCGGGCCGCGCCCGCCGGACGGGCGCCCCGCCGTCCCCGTCGGCCCGCATCGCGTCGATGCGGGTGGTGAGGTGGGCGACGGTGGGGGCTTGGAAGACGTCGCGGATGGTGAGGTGGGTGTCGAGGGTGTGGTTGGTGCGGTGGGTGAGGCGGGCTGCGAGGAGGGAGTGTCCGCCGAGGTCGAAGAAGTCGTCGTCGATGGTGACGGGCCGGGCGGTGTTGAGGACTTCGCGGAACAGGTCGCACAACAGCCGCTCCCGGTCCGTACGCGGTTCACGTCCCTGCTCGGCGGCGGTGAACCGGGGGGCGGGCAGGGCCCGGTGGTCGAGCTTGCCGTTCGGTGTGAACGGCAGCCGGTCCAGGACCATGAAGGCGGCCGGGATCATGTGCTGCGGCAGACGGTCCCGGAGCCACTGACGGATCGAGCGGACATCCGTGGATCCGTCGTGGGTGGTGGTGAGGTAGGCGGTGAGGCAGGGTTGGCCGGTGGGGTTGGTGGTGGGGGTGAGGGCGGCTTGGGTGATGTGGGGGTGGTGGAGGAGGGTGTGTTCGATTTCGGCGGGTTCGATGCGGAAGCCGCGGATCTTGATCTGGGTGTCGGTGCGGCCGTCGTAGTGGAGGTGGCCGTGGGTGGTCCAGTGGGCGAGGTCGCCGGTGCGGTAGAGGCGGGTGCCGGGGGGTCCGTAGGGGTGGGGGACGAAGCGGGTGGCGGTGAGGGTGGGTTGGTTGTGGTAGCCGTGGGCGAGTCCGGTGCCGGCGAGGTAGAGCTCGCCGGTGACGCCGATGGGGACGGGGCGCAGGGCGGTGTCCAGGACGTAGGCCTGCTTGTTCACGATCGGCCGCCCGATGGGCACGCTGGAACCGGTCGGCCCGCCGCGCGGGATCTCGTACGTGGTGGTGAAGCCCATCGACTCCGCCGGACCGTAGCCGTTCACGACCCGCAGCGCGGGATAGCGCTCTTGGATGCGCGCGACGTGAGTGCTGGAGGCGGGTTCGCCGCCGGTGAAGGCGGTGTGGAGGTGTTCGAAGGTGGTGGGGTGGTGGTCGACGAGGTAGTTGAAGAGGGTGGAGGAGGTTTGGAGGGTGGTGACGGGGTGGGTGTGGGTGAGGTGGTGGATGGTGTCGGGTTCGGGTTTTTGGCCGGGGTGCAGGACGGTGGTGGCGCCGTGCAGGAGGGCTCCCCAGAATTCGAGGCTGAAGGCGTCCCAGCCGGTGGGGGAGCACTGCAGGGTGGTGTGGGCGGGGCCCAGGGGGGTGTAGGTCTGGTGGTGCAGGGTGCCGGTGATGGCGCGGTGGGGGGTGAGGATGGCCTTGGGGCGGCCGGTGGAGCCGCTGGTGAACATCAGGCAGGCCGCGTCGTCCGGAGTGGTGTGATCCGGTGGTGGCGTGACGGGGTGCCGGTTCAGGTCGAGGGTGTCGAGGACGATCCTGCGTACGTGGTCGGGCAGGCGGTGCTGGTGGCGGGTGTGGGTGATGACGGTGGTGAGGGCGGCGTCGGCGAGGGTGGTGGTCAGGCGGTCGTCGGGGTAGTCGGGGTCCAGGACGGCGTAGGCGGCGCCGGTCTTGAGGACGGCCGGCAGGGTCAGGGCGAAGTCGGTGCCGCGTTCCAGCAGCACGCCGATGACGTCGCCGCGGCGGCAGCCGGCCTCGATCAGGTGGTGGGCCAGCCGGCTGGAGCGGGCGTCGAGTGCGCGGTAGGTGAGGCGGTCCTCGCCGAAGACCACGGCGGTCGCGTCGGGGGTGCGGGCGGCCTGCGCGGCGAACACCGCGGGCACCGACCGCTCCTCGGCCGGCGCACCGGTGTCGTTCCAGCCCTCCACCACCCACACCCGCTCCCCGGCATCGAGCACGTCCACCGCGCTCAAGGCCAGGTCCGGATCGGCGACGGCGCTCTGAAGGACCGTCCGGAACGCCCGGACCATCCGCTCCGCCGTCGCGGGGTCGTAGATCTCCGCGCTGTAGAGCACGGCTCCCGAGAGCCCGTCGACCGGATCGTCCCGCAGCAGGAACTCCCAGTCGTACTTGGCGGTCGGGGTGTCCACCACGCGGGCGTACGTCCGTGCCGTACCCGGCAGTTCGACGGCGAGGTCCTCGCCGTCCTCCAGCGCCAGGCACACCTGGAACAACGGGTGCCGCGACAGTGACCGCACCGGATTGACCGCCTCCAGCACCCGGTCGAACGGGGCTTCCTGGTGCGCGAACGCGTCCAGGTCCGTGTGCCGCACCCGCGCGAGCAGCTCCCGGAACGACGGGTCGCCCGAGGCGTCGGCGCGCAGCACCAGGGTGTTCACGAAGAACCCGACCAGGCCGCGCAGTTCGTCGGAGGACCGGCCGGCCACCGGCGAGCCGATCGGCACGTCCGTGCCGGCTCCCATCCGGGTGAGCGTCGCGACCAGGGCCGCGTGCAGCACCATGAACGGAGTGCAGCGCTCGGCGCGCGCCAACTGCCGTACGCCGTTCATGACGTCCGGACCGAACGACACCGGCACCGCACCACCGAGGTGGCCCGCCTGGGCGGGCCGGGGCCGGTCCGGCTGGAGCCCCAGCTCCTCCGGGAGGCCGGCCAGAGCCTGTGTCCAGTACGCGAGGTCGTCCTCCAGCGCGCCCGATTCCACCAGCGTGCGCCGCTGCCGGTGCGCGTGGTCCGCGTACTGCACCGGCAGCGGGCGCCACCCGGGAGCCTCACCCGCGAGACGGGCCCGATAGGCCTCGGTCAGGTCCTCGAACAGCGGCCGCACGGACTGTCCGTCGGTCGCGATGTGGTGCAGCACCACCGACAGCACGTACCGCTCTCCGGCCGCCAGCTCGAACAGCGTCACCCGCAGCGGCGGGCGGCGCGTCAGCTCGAAGACGTGGGCGGCCGCGCTGCGCAGGTCGTCCTCGATCCGCTCCTGCGAGGAGGGGAGCACCTCGAAGGCCAGCGCGTCCGGCGCGTCCGCGCCCAGGATCCGCTGCCAGGGCTCCGGGGTCCCGTCCTCCTGCACGACGACGGTCCGCAGGACCTCGTGCCGCCGCACCAGGTCCCGGAAGGCGGCGTGCAGCGCCGTCCGGTCCACGGCGCCGTCCAGCCGTACCGCCAAGGGCACGTTGTACGCGGTGCCGTGTCCGTCCACCGAGGCCTGCAGCCACAGCCGGCGCTGCGCCTCCGACAGCGGCGCCCGCTCCGGCCGCTCGGCGGCGACGAGCGCGGACCGCGCCGGCCGTACGCCGTCCTCCTGGCCGTCGATGCGGGTGGTGAGGTGGGCGACGGTGGGGGCTTGGAAGACGTCGCGGATGGTGAGGTGGGTGTCGAGGGTGTGGTTGGTGCGGTGGGTGAGGCGGGCGGCGAGGAGGGAGTGTCCGCCGAGGTCGAAGAAGTCGTCGTCGATGGTGACGGGCCGGGCGGTGTTGAGGACCTCGCGGAACAGGTCGCACAGGACGGCTTCCCGCGCGGTCCTGGGTGGTCGGCCCGCCTCCTTCACCGCGAACCGGGGTGCGGGCAGGGCCCGGTGGTCGAGCTTGCCGTTCGGTGTGACCGGGAGCTGGTCCAGGATCGTCACGGCCGCCGGGACCATGTGGTCGGGCAGCATCGTGCGCAGCCACCGCTTCACCTCGGAGGCGTCGAGGTCGGTCTCGTGGGTGGTGGTGAGGTAGGCGGTGAGGCAGGGTTGGCCGGTGGGGTTGGTGGTGGGGGTGATGGCGGCTTGGGTGATGTGAGGGTGTTTCAGGAGGGTGTGTTCGATTTCAGCGGGTTCGATGCGGAAGCCGCGGATCTTGATCTGGGTGTCGGTGCGGCCGTCGTAGTGGAGGTGGCCGTGGGTGGTCCAGTGGGCGAGGTCGCCGGTGCGGTAGAGGCGGGTGCCGGGGGGTCCGTAGGGGTGGGGGACGAAGCGGGTGGCGGTGAGGGTGGGTTGGTTGTGGTAGCCGTGGGCGAGTCCGGTGCCGGCGAGGTAGAGCTCGCCGGTGACGCCGATGGGGACGGGGCGCAGGGCGGTGTCGAGGACGTAGGCCTGTTTGTTGGTGATGGGCCGGCCGATGGGCAGGGTGCTGGTGGTGGCGTCGTCGGGGGTGTGGATCTCGTGGGTGGTGGTGAAGCCCATGGATTCGGCGGGTCCGTAGCCGTTGATCACGCGCAGGTTCGGGTAGCGCTTCAGGATGCGGGCGACGTGGGCGGGGGAGGCGGGTTCGCCGCCGGTGAAGGCGGTGTGGAGGTGTTCGAAGGTGGTGGGGTGGTGGTCGACGAGGTAGTTGAAGAGGGTGGAGGAGGTTTGGAGGGTGGTGATGGGGTGGGTGTGGGTGAGGTGGTGGATGGTGTCGGGTTCGGGTTTTTGGCCGGGGTGCAGGACGGTGGTGGCGCCGTGCAGGAGGGCTCCCCAGAATTCGAGGCTGAAGGCGTCCCAGCCGGTGGGGGAGCACTGCAGGGTGGTGTGGGCGGGGCCGAGGGGGGTGTAGGTCTGGTGGTGCAGGGTGCCGGTGATGGCGCGGTGGGGGGTGAGGATGGCTTTGGGGCGGCCGGTGGAGCCGCTGGTGAACATCAGGCAGGCCGCGTCGTCCGGAGTGGTCGCGTCCGGGGGTGGCGTGACGGGGTGCCGGTTCAGGTCGAGGGTGTCGAGGACGATCCTGCGTACGTGGTCGGGCAGGCGGTGCTGGTGGCGGGTGTGGGTGACGACGGTGGTGAGGGCGGCGTCGGCGAGGGTGGTGGTCAGGCGGTCGTCGGGGTGGTCGGGGTCCAGGACGGCGTAGGCGGCGCCGGTCTTGAGGACGGCCGGCAGGGTCAGGGCGAAGTCGGTGCCGCGTTCCAGCAGCACGCCGATGACGTCGCCGCGGCGGCAGCCGGTCTCGATCAGGTGGTGGGCCAGCCGGCTGGAGCGGGAGTCCAGTTGGCGGTAGGTGAGGCGGTCCTCGCCGAAGACCACGGCGGTCGCGTCGGGGGTGCGGGCGGCCTGCGCGGCGAACACCGCCGGCACCGACCGCTCCTCGGCCGGCGCACCGGTGTCGTTCCAGCCCTCCACCACCCACACCCGCTCCCCGGCATCGCAGACCTCGAGCTCCGCGACCGGCCGCCCCGGACGTCCCGTCACCACGGACGACAGCACCTGGTGGAACGACCTGCGGTAGGCGGCCAGGTCGACGCCCTCGGCGTGGGCCGCGTCGATCGTGAAGTCGAGGCGCAGCCGGCCGTGGTCCCCGTGGGTGACGGACAGCGTGAGATCGTCCGCCGTTCCGCCGGTGGACAGCAGATGGCTCACCGCCGGGATGCCGGCGAACGCGGTCTGCTCCTCGCCCGCGACGATGTTGACGACCGGACCGAAACGGCTGCGGCCGCGCACCGGCCAGTCCAGGTCCCGCAGCAGGTCGGTGTCGGCGTAGCGCTGGTGCCACTGTGCGCGCAGGGACAGCGCGGCCACCCGCGCCGCCAGGTCCTCGCACGGCTCGCCCGGATCGACACCGCAGCGCAGCGGGACGGTGTTGGCCGCCATGCCCGGCGTCCGGTGCGACCCGGGGGTCACCCGGCCCGGTACCGGCAGACCGAGCAGCACGTCCGTGCCGCCGGTCCACAGCTGCCGGTGCAGCACCGCCACCGTCAGCAGCGCCTGCTGCCACGTCACCTTGGACCGCTCGGCGAACGCGGCGAGGGCCGCGCACAGGTGTGCGTCCACCTCGGAGACGTCGCGCACGATCCGGCGCGCGGCACCCGTCGGTGAGCTCCCGGACACTCCGGGACCGCCGGGCGGTTCGGCGCCGGCCATGACGCGCGTCCAGTACGCGCGGTCCCTGCGCTGCGCCGCCGAACCGGTGTAGCCCGCCTGCTCGTCGAGCAGCGCGGCGTACGACCCGTAGGGGGTGCCGGGGGCGTCCCCGCCGGCGAGCGCCGTGTAGATCTCGGCGGCCCGACGCCGCTGGATCGAGGCGCTGTAGCCGTCGTGCACCAGGTGGTGGACGCGGTTGTACCAGACGAAGTGCTCGTCGCCGAGGCGGAAGAGAAGGTGCTCGAACAACGGCCCGTGTTCCAGGTCGGGCGGCGACCCGAGGTCGGCCCGCATGATCCGCATCGCCGCGGCCGCGGGGTCGGGCTCGTCGCTGACGTCGTACAGCCGCGGCACGAAGTCCGCCTCGGCGACGAAGTGCTGGAACGGAACGCCGTCGACCTCGGTGAACCTCAGCCGGGCGGTCTCGTCCTCCGCCACCAGGGCCGCCACCGTCGCCTTGAGCAGCTCCGGGTCGGCGGGGCCCAGGATGTCCAGGTAGCCGCCCATGTGGAAGACGGGGTCGGCGGGGTCCAGGCGCTGGGCGTACCAGACGCCGGCCTGCGCCGGGCTGAGCGGTCGTGGTCCTTCGGCTGCCGGAGCGGACATGGGGGTCTCCCTGGTGGCTTCGCTGGATGGACTCGGGTCACTGCCGCCGCAGGACGGCGTCGAGGACGTCCTGCACCGTCGCGATGGTGGTGACCTCCGCGTCCTGGAGCTGGAAGCCGAAGCGCTTCTCGACCTGGACGAGGATCTCCACGACGGACATCGAGTCGATGCCGAGGTCGGCGCCGAGGGAGGCCTCCGGCACGATGGGGGAGTCGGTGTCCCCGACGACGAAGAGGATCGTCTCGGCGACCCGCTCCAGGGGGGTGGAGACGGCGGTGACGGGGGACTCGGCGATGGTCATGATCTTCTCCGATCGTTCGGGGCGGGCGAGGGGCGGGAACAGGGCTCGCGGGCATGGCCTCACGGCAGTGCCCGTGCAGGACGCGGAGCAGCGGGACGCGCAGGTCGAGTGCGCCACGGAAGCGCGAAAGGAAGGGGCGGAAGGGAAGCAGCCGCACAGGGTGGCTGCGACCGGCGGCGGAAAACCGGGGGCGGGGAAGGCCGGCAGCGGGCCGGACGCGCGCCGCTCAGACCTCGGACCCGGTGCCTACCGGGACGTCCGGCCAGACCAGCGTCACCGCACCCCAGGTCACCCCACCGCCGAACCCGGCCAGGACCACCTTGTCGCCGGGGCGCAGCGCCCCGGCGGCCAGCGCGTCGACGAGGGCGAGCGGAATGGAGGCCGCCGACGTGTTGGCGACCCGGTCGACGTTGCTGAAGGCCTTCTCCGGCGGCAGCCCCAGCTCACCCGCGGTCGCGGTCAGGATGCGCTCGTTGGCCTGGTGCGCCACGAGCAGGTCCACCTCGTCCGCGGACCATCCCGTCCGCTCCATGACGGTGCGGCACGCCTCCGCCATCCGCTGGACGGCGTGCCGGAACACGAGCCGGCCCTCCATCCGGAGATAGCCGTCGGCCGGATCCGGCGCCACGCCCGCCGCACGCTGCCGTGACCCGCCGGACGGCGTGATCAGGACGTCGAGCAGCGAGCCGTCGCTGCCCGTGGTCTGCGCCAGCAGCCGGCCGGGTTCGTCGGCCGTCCCGGCGCGCAGCACCACCGCGCCGGCCCCGTCACCGAAGATCGGGGCGGTCACCGGGTCGTCGTGGTCGGTGATGGTGGAGATGGCGTCGGCGCCGATCACCAGACCGGAGCGGAACGCGCCGGAAGCGATGAGCCCGGCGCCCGCGGACAGGCCGTAGACGAACCCGGAGCACGCGGCGTTCAGGTCGAAGGCGGTGACCGGGCCCAGACCGAGGCGGCTCGCCACGGACGGGGCGGTCGAGGGGAACGTGTGGTCCGGGGTGCAGGTCGCCAGGATCACGAAGTCGACGTCGGGATCGCCGCACGCCGTCAGCGCGCGGCGCCCGGCCCGGCAGGCTAGGTCCGAGGTGGCCTCGTCGGGGGCGAGGACGTACCGCTGCTCGATTCCGGTGCGCACCCGAATCCAGTCCGGGGTGACGTCGAGTCGTCGCGCCAGCTCGTCGTTCTTCACCAGACGGTCGGCCGTCACGGCCCCGATGCCGGCGATGACGGCCGACGCGACGCCGCCGGTGCCGGAGCGCATGTCTGGGGACAAGGGTCCTCCTTGGGCATTCTCGCGTGGTTCCGGCCGGGCCGGACGGAGCACCGTCACAGGGCCGAAGACTGGTGAAACCCATCGAATACCGGGGCCGCGGGCCGCAGCGGCAGTTCCTCCGGCACTCCGGGAGCAGATGCGCGGACGGAGCGGAGCCGAGGACCGGCGCCGCGCCACACCACCGTCACCAGGCCCAGCACCAGGAAGCGCGACCGGCCCGGCCGGTGGCTCGGCCGTACGACGCCGCGCAGCAGCAGGTCACGCACGAGCCGACCGCACTCGGGCAGGGTGCGCCCGGTCAGCGCCATCACGTCCTCCAGCCCGAAATCGCCGTCGCCGCGGCACACTTCGTCGAGCAGGGTGAGCTGGCCGGCATCCAGCCCGTGCAGTCCGCGCTCCAGGCAGGCGCGCAGCCGGGCGCCCTCGCCGGCGTCGGTGAAGTGGTCGAGCAGGACGGCGGGATCGTGCGCGAGGCAGTCCCGCAGCGTCTCCACGTCGTACACCACCAGCCATCCGGCGGCGGCGCGCAGCGCCAGCGGAAGCCCGTCGAGGCGGCGGCAGATGTCGGCGACGGGACCCGCCGTCCGCCCGTCGAGAACGAACTCGGGCCGCACCCGGCGGGCATGGAAGAGGAACAGCTGTACGGCGGTGACCTGCGCGAGGTCTTCCGGCTCGGCCGTCAGCAGCTCCTGCGTGGTGCCGTCCGGCGCCGTGAGGGGGGTCAGCAGGAACGCACGCTCACCCGGCGTGTCCCAGGGACGGTCGCACGTGACCAGCAGACGCAGCCCGGGGCACTCCCGCAACAGCCGGGCCAGACGCCCCTCGTGCGGCCGCTGCGCGATCACGCCGTCGATCACGAGGACCGCGGGCCGGTCGCCGATCAGCTCCAGGAAGGGTGCGGGATCGTCGTCCGCCGTGCCGAACAGATACCGCACGAGCGCTTCCACGCAGCCCGCGAACTCCTCCGCGTCCCGGTCGGCCCGGTACTCGGCCGGCGCGCCGGGCCAGGCGTACCAGAGCACGGGCAGCCCCGCCTCGCCGTGCAGGCGCGCCGCCACCTCCAGGGCCAGCCGGGTCTTGCCGACACCGCTCAAGCCCACCAGGTTGACCAGGCGTTCGGTGCCGCGGGCGAGCTCGTCGGTGACCACCGCCGTCTCCGCGCCCCGCCCGAACAGGACGTTCGCGGCCCGCGGGGGAGCCGGCGGCGCGGCCGTCAACCGCTCGTGCAGCGCCGTCGCGCGGCGGCCCTGCCGCGCCGCCGACTCCAGGTCCGCACGGGCTCTCGGGCCGAGCCGGAGCCCGTCGGCTATCAGCCGTATCGTGTCGCTGCGCGGCCGGGTGGCGCGCCCCTGCTCCAGGTCCCGGATGGCGCGGACACTGATCGTGGACAGATCGGCCAGCTCGCGCTGGGTCAGCCCGATGCGCAGGCGGTGCCGGCGCATCAGGGCTCCCAACTGCGGCGGGAGATCGGCGGTGTCCGGTGCGGCGCTCGTGGTCATGTCTCGTTCCCTCTCCCTGGCGGGCGTCGGCGAGGCCCGGCGGTCGACCCGGCCTCACACCCCATCTTTCGCAGGCCGCTATCCGCGTGACATCACCGTGCGGTCGGCACCGGGTCGGCGCACTGTCCGGGGACAGCCGGCGGTGATAGCGCCGGGATAGGGGCAGGGACGGTGCCGGAATTTCGCCGGTTCCTAGGTTGAGGACATCGCAGCGAACGGAACTGCGAAGCCCAGGACCGACGAAGGGACGCTCCCGATGCGTATCGCCCAGGCTCTCCGGATCGCCGTCGCCACCACCGCTCTGACCGGCACCGTGCTGCTCGGCGCGCAGATCGCCCACGCCGACGCCTCCGGCACGCCCTCGCAGACCGGCGTCGCCCGGACCACCGGGACCACCGGCGCCGGCGGCGTCACGGAGCCGGCCGACGCCACGCAGGCCAGCCCGACGCCCACCCCCTCGAACGGCAACAACCCCTGGGACTGACCGTCCCTCTCTCGGTGAGCAGGAGTGAGCCGTGGACCCCGACCTGTGTGTCCGGCGCCTCCCGGACGATCGTGGAGCCACCGGTCGCCCGCGTCGGGCGGCACGCGGCCCGGTGCGTGCTCCGGGAACACCGGGGCGGAGCCGCTCACGTCCCCGGGTGGGCCGCGTCCGGTCCGGACGGTCCGATGCCCGCGACCCTCGCTCCGGTCGTCGCGGCGCCCGAAGGCGCGACCCGAGGCGCTTCGCGCCGGTAGGTCTCGAAGCACACCTGCGACGCTCAGCCGCCGGCCGGACCGTCCTTGGGGAGGACGGATGACCGACCGAAGGGAGTCTTCGGCAGCGGCAGGACCGGCGAGGGTGTGGCGAACGGCGCCTCCGTGAACACCGCGGAGGGCGACAGCCGCACCGACGGCCGTACGGCGGGCGCCTCCACGGCCGCCCCCAACAACTGCTCCGCCTCGCGCAGTTCGCGGGACATGCCCCGGTCCCGGAACGTCACCATCGCCGACTCCAGCAGGTCCGCCGTGGCCCGCCACCCACCGGCCCCGTGGCCCAGCCGCGCGAGGTCCAGGCGTACGACGGCCGCACCGCCGGCGTCCATGATCTGCTCCCGCACCGCGAGCGCCCGCTCCAGCAGGGCGCGGGCCTGGTCCACCCGGCCCATGCGCGCGTGTGCCTCGCCCAGGTCACGCAGCAGGTGTCCCTCGCCGATGACGTCCCCGCTGTCCCGCACCATCTGCAGCACCTCGCTGAACGCGTGCGCCGCCTGCTCGTACTGGCCCCGCTGGACCAGGACCTGGCCGACCCGCCGCAACGCGCGGGCCTGCCCGCCGGCGTAGCCGACCGAGCGGAACACCTCCAGCGCCTCCTCCAACTGGGCGTGCGCCGCCGCGGTCCGGCCCCGGCGCATCCAGATGTGCGCGCGCTGGGTCAGGACGATCGCCCGGCCCACGACGTCGCCGCCGCGGTCGAAGTCGCGCAGCGCCTGCTCGTAGAGGTTCAGGGCCTGATCGTCGTCGCCCTGGAAACGCGCGAGCAGCGCCAGGTCCCGGTGGCACAGGGCCCGGCCGCTCACGTCGCCCAGCCGGTCGAACAGGTCCAGCGCAGAGGTGAGCGAGGCGCGGCTGTGCGCGGCCTGGCGTCGGCTGAGGTGGAGGGTGCCCAGTGAGGTGAGCAGCGCCGCGGTGCCCCGTAGGTTGCCGGCCCGCCGGGCCGCCTCCAGCGCCACGGTGTGGGTGCGTTCCCACTGGTCGAGGTAACCGCGTGCCTCGAAGAGGGTCACCAGCGTCGTCGCCAGGTCCCAGGCCAGCTCGTCCATCCCCTCACGGGCGGCGTGCTCCACGGCGTGGCACAGGTTGGCCTGCTCCCGGTCCATCCACTCCAGGGGATCGGTGAGCAGGGCGTCGACGTACGCGGCCGGGGGGTGCCAGCGGGGCGCCCGCCCGTGCAGCACCGTGTAGTCGCCGCCGTAGACCTTGCTGTGCGCCAGCTCGGCCAGCGCCAGCCAGCCGCCCAGCATCCGCTCGACCGCGGCCGACTTCTCCTGCTCGTCCCCGTGGGCGACGAGCAGTTCACGGGCGAAGACCCTGATGATCTCGTGGAACCGGTAGCGGAACTCCCCGGTGTGCTCCACCCCGACGACGTCCAGCATCTGCACGTCGACGAGGGGCTCCAGCAGGTCGGACGGGTAGGGGCGGCGGTCGTCGAGCAGAGCGCCCGCCACCCAGCCCGGCAGGGCCGGACCGTGGGCGAGGCTGAGCAGGCGCAGCAGGCGCTGGTCGGTCGTGGCGAGGCCGTCGTGGGTGAGGGAGAGACTGGCCCGCATGGTCATCTCGCCGTGCGCCAGCTCGTCGAGCCGGTTCCGCTCGTTGGCCAGCCGGTGCACCATCGATGCCAGCGACCAGTGCGGCCGCGCGGCCAGCCGGGCCGCCACGATCCGCAGCGCGAGCGGCAGCCCGCCCACCGTGCGCACCAGGGCGTCGGCCGCCTCCGGCTCGTCGGCGACCCGCTCGTGGCCGATGATCCGGCCGAGCAGCTCCTGCGCCTGGTCCCCGTTCAGCACGTCGAGTTCGATGCGGCGGGCGCCCGGGACGCCGGTGATCCGGGTGCGGCTCGTCACGATCACCGCACACGTGCCGGTGCCGGGAAGGAGGGGACGGATCTGGCTCTCGTTCGCGGCGTCGTCGAGGACCACCAGGACCCGGCGGGTGGCCAGCAGGGTCCGGTACATCTCGGCCCGCTCGTCGACGGAATCCGGGATCACCGGACCGGGAATCCCCAGGGCCCGCAGGAACCGGCCGAGCGCGTCCCGGGCCGAGGTCGGCACCAGGCCGACTCCGCGCAGGTCGCAGTAGAGCTGGCCGTCGGGGAAGTGCTCCGCGCTGAGCCGGTGGGCCACATGGGTGGCGAAGGTGCTCTTGCCGATGCCGGGTTTGCCGATGATCACCGCGATGCCGACCGCGCTGCGGGTGCCGCCGTCGGCCAGCAGCGCGGTGACGGATCCGATGACGGCCTCGTCGCCGACGAAGTCGGCCGTGTCCGCCGGTAACTGGTGCGGGACCGGGTCGCGGTGCGGCGCGGAGGGGGCCGGGGGGTCGGCCGCCTCGTCGTCCTCGTCGTCCGCTTCGGGCGGGGCGGGGCGGGACGGGCCGGCGGGTCTTCGGAGGGCTTCCGGAGCCGCCCTGAGCGAGAGGTCGCCCGTGAGGATCGCCGACTCCAGCCGCTTCAGTTCCTCGCCGGGCTCCAGACCCAGCTCCTCCAGCAGCAGGGCTCGCGCGGTGCGGTACGCCTCCAGCGCCTCCGCCTGCCGGCCCGAACGGTACAGGGCGACCATGAGATGGCCGCGCAGCCGCTCGCGCAGCGGGTGCTCATGGACCAGGCGGCTGATCTCGCCCACCAGCCGATGGTGCCGGCCGAGATCGAGTTCCAGTTGCAGATACGTTTCTACAGCGGTCAGCCGCTCCTCGTCCAACTGCAGGGCACGCCCGCGCAGCGCCTCGCTGGGAACCCCGTCCAGACAGGGACCGCGCCACAGGGACACCGCCGATCGCAGCAGGTCCGTGGCCTCGGCGGCGCGCCCCTCGCGGACGAGCCCGTGGGCCTGCGCCACCCGGTTGCCGAACAGCCGTACGTCCAGGAGGTGGGCCGGCACGTTGATGGCGTACCCCGGAGCCCGGGTGGTGATCGGGGCCGTCACGTCGGCGTCCGCGATGGTCTTGCGCAGGCGCGACACGCAGATCTGCACCTGGGTGCGGGCGGTGTCCGGCGGGTTGTCGCCCCAGATCGCGTCGACCAGTTGGTCCGTGCCCACGACGCGGTCCGAGTCCAGCAGGAGCGCGGCGAGGACGATCTCCTGGCGTCCGGGCGGAATCCGCACGTCCCCGCGACGCCCCCGCACCTCGACCGGGCCCAGGATGTTGAACACCGTCTGCTGTGACTCGGACCGGTCCGGGACCAACGAATCGATCATGTGTCTCCCAGCTCTGACAGCGCACGAGGACCGTAGCCGCGTAGACATCGACATGGAGCTAATGTCGGGAATTCACGGGTCGTCCATGTCGGGCCACAGTTTCACCGACCGGGCGTCCCCTTGTCCATGGCGCCCGTGATTTCACCGACAGCAGCTTGTTGCAAGGGAGTGGTGAGGGACTGCGGAAGCGACGCGGACGCGTGATAGTGACGCGATAACGCGCCGATGCGCTGTCGGAGCAGGGTGGGGGAGGACTCGCGGGCGGGCCGCGGGAAGGGAAGTGAACAGCATGACCACGCGCGACACGGCCGGTGGTTCGGTCAGCGGAGCCGTGACGGCGGCCGGCGTCGACCACGTGCGGCTCTCCTACCACTACCTGGACACCGGTGACATCGACGGCTACGCCTCCCTGCTCGCCGACGACGTCCACGTCGCACGTCCCGACGCTCCGCACCGCACCGGCCGGGAGGCGGTGCTGAGGCTGCATCAGGACGCGATCATCGGACCCGGCACGCACCACATCGACGACATCGTCGCCGACGGCCACAGCGTGGTGGTGACCGGACGCCTCACGCCGCTGACCCCCGCCGGCGCGGACGGCGGGTCCGGCGACCTGGAGTTCGTGGACTGGTTCACGCTGTCGGACGACAGCATGCTGCGCGGCTACCGCCGCTACTACTTCACCGCGCCGGGACCCTGACCGCCACGCCGGCCGCGCTCACGGGGCCGCCGCCGGCGGCCGTCGTACCGCTCGCCCCGGCCGTCACGCGCCGTGACGTGCCGTGACGTGCCGGGGGCGTCGGCGTCAACGGGGCCTTCCCCGCCGCGTCTTCCCACGGGACGGGGGTCACCAGGAAACCGCCGATCTCGTGGGCGACGCGCCGCGGGGCGTCCTCCATGAGGAAGTGCCCGGCGTCGGGTACGACGACGAGGTCGGCGCCGGGGATGTCGCCGCTGAGCCGCTCGGCGTAGTGGAGGGGCTGCCACCGGTCGCGCTCACCCCAGAGGGTGCGGACCGGCACGGCCAGGGAGCCGAGTTTGTCGCTGATCTCCTCGGTGTACTTCGAGTCGTAGTGGCGCACCTGGTGCTCGAAGAAGGAGACGCGTCCGGGCGCCCCCCCGGTGCGGCGCCGGACAGGACCGCAGGACGTCACCCGTCGTGGGCGACGATGTCGGCGCTGTCGAGCCCCAGCGCGTCGAGGACGCCCCCCAGGAGGTCCGTCTGGGCGGCGACCGACGTGTCGCGGTCGACCGGGCGTTCGGACAGCCCGTATCCCAGCAGGTCGTAGACGACGGTCCGGTGGCCGGCCTCCTCGATGCGCGGTACGACCTCACGCCACTCGTAGGAACGCGAGGGCGTGCCGTGCAGGAAGACCACGGGCTCGCCCCGGCCGCGGTCACGGTGGGCGAGGCGCACTCCGTCGACGACGAGATGACCGGTCGGTGACGTCATGATGCTGCTCCCAGCTCCCAGCTCCCAGCTCCTGGTGACGGGGCGTCGGCCGACGGCCGCGAGCCCGGTGCCTCTCTCCCGGGCTGCTCCGTGCAGGTACCGCGGCTGCGGCTCCGTAACCCCTACTGGGTAGAACGGTCTAGCCAGAGCGCATGGGTGTTCCGCGGTTCGTCGGCCTCGTGACGGTGACCGGCGCGCTCCTCGCCGGCCTGGGGACCCGGCCGGGGCGCTGACGCCGGGGCGGCGGAACGCGCGGTTTTTGCACGGTCTGCATTTTTGCGTACCATGCACGCATGGCAGAGGGGGCGCCCGCCCGGAGCGGGCTCAGAGAACGCAAGAAGAAGGCGACCCGTGCCGCCCTGGTGGAAGCGGCCGTACGCCTGGCGGGGGAGCACGGGGTCGAGAACGTCACCGTCGACGCGATCAGCGCGGCGGCCGGGGTGTCCACGCGTACGTTCTTCAACTACTTCGACTCCCGCGACGAAGTCTTCGTCATGATCGGCGCGGACTCCGGCGTCCGCGTCCGCCACGCCGTCCTCGCCGCCCCCGCCGGACTCTCCCCCCTGGAAGCGCTGCGCGAGGCCCTGGCCGCAGAGCTGGAAGAGGTCGAGCAGCAGCAGGAACTGTGGCGACTGCACGCGGAAGTCCTCGGCAAGAACCCCCCGTTGCTCGCACGGACCCTCGGGGCCCACATGAGCGACGAACTCCTCCTCGCCGAGACGATCGCCGAGCGCATCGGCGCGGGCTCGCCGCTCTTCGCCCAGGCCCCCCCCGCCCACGCATCGCCGGAGGAACAGGACCGCAGGCGCGCCCTGGCCCTGTACCCCCGCCTCCTGGCCGCCGTCGGCAGCACCGCCGTCCGCGTCGCGGTCGAGCACTGGTGCGTGCGGCAGGCCGAGGTGACCTTCGCCGACGTCTTCCGGGAGGCGTTCGAGCACCTCGCCGCGGGTTTCCCCGAACCCCCCGTTCAGGACGACGGACGCTGAAGCGGACGACCCCGTCCGGTCCGTCCGTCGAACGGATTCCCCTGGAGCACCGTCACCCGCTCACGCGCGGGCGGTCCTCCGACCAACGAACCCCGAGAAGGATGCTGTGAACTCAACAGTGGCGCCGGTCGAGGCGTCCCCGACCTCCATGTCGGACCGGCAGATACTCCAGGCCATGTCCGGGCTGATGGCGGGGATGTTCGTCTCCATCCTGGCCGGCACCGTGGTCGCCAACGCCCTGCCCCGGATCATCGCCGACCTCGGCGCCAGCCAGTCCTCGTACACCTGGGTCGTCACCGCCGAACTGCTCGCCATGACGGCGACCGTGCCGCTGTGGGGCAAGCTCGCCGACCTCTACAACCAGAAGCTGCTCCTCCAGATCTCCCTGGGTCTGTTCGTGGTCGGCTCGCTGCTGGCCGGGTTCTCCCACGAGGTCGGCCTGCTGATCTTCAGCCGTGTCGCCCAGGGCATCGGCGCCGGCGGCCTGACCGCCCTCGCCCAGGTCGTGATGGCGGCGATCATCCCACCGCGCAGGCTCGGCAAGTACGCCGGCGTGTTCGGTGCCGTCTTCGCCGTCGGCACCGTGGCCGGACCGCTCATCGGCGGCGTCCTCGTCGACACCTCGTGGCTGGGCTGGCGCTGGTGCTTCTTCATCGGCGTCCCGTTCGCCCTCCTCGCCATCGTCCTGCTCCAGCGCACCCTGAAGCTGCCCA
This sequence comes from Streptomyces sp. NPDC017936, assembly GCF_044328485.1. Classification (NCBI taxonomy): domain Bacteria; kingdom Bacillati; phylum Actinomycetota; class Actinomycetes; order Kitasatosporales; family Streptomycetaceae; genus Streptomyces; species Streptomyces sp. NPDC017936. Next base: position 337,561 of record NZ_JBIRHK010000006.1, read on the forward strand.
CCCTCCGCCGCGAAGCGAAGATCGACTACCTGGGCGCCTTCCTCATCGTCGCCGGCGTCTGCGCGCTCCTCATCTGGGTCTCGCTGGCCGGCAACAGCTTCGACTGGGCCTCCTGGCAGACCGCGGCCCTGACCGGCGGCGGACTGGTCCTCCTCGCCGCCGCCGTCCTCGTCGAGTCCCGGGTGCCCGAGCCGGTCATCCCGCTCGGCATCTTCCGCAACCGCACGGTGACGCTCACCACCGTCGCCAGCCTCTTCGTCGGCCTGGCCATGTTCGGCGGCACCGTCTTCCTCTCCCAGTACTTCCAGATCTCGCTCGGCAAGTCCCCGACGGTCGCCGGCCTGATGAGCCTGCCCATGATCCTCGGACTCCTGGTCTCCTCCACCGTCGCCGGGCAGATCATCAGCAGGACCGGCCGCTGGAAGGCGTACCTCATCGCCGGCGGCGTCCTGATGACCGCCGGTCTCGGTCTCCTCTCCACGATCGGCGCCGACACCCACTTCGGCCTGCTCAGCCTCTACATGGCCGTCATGGGCATCGGCGTCGGCATGCTCATGCAGAACCTGGTGCTGGCCGCACAGAACGACGTGGCCGCCTCCGAACTGGGTGCCGCCACCTCCGTCCTGTCCTTCTTCCGCAGCCTCGGCGGCACCATCGGCACCAGCGTGCTCGGCGCGATCCTCGCCAGCCGCGTGGCCACGGAGATGAGCAAGGGCCTTCAGGGGGCCGGCGTACCCACCGACGGAGGCGCGGCCGGACACGGCGCGGTGCCGGACATGACGGCCCTGCCCGCCCCGGTCCGCGAGATCGTGGAGCACGCCTACGGCGTCGCCACCGGCGAGCTCTTCCTCGTCGCCACCCCCTTCGCGCTCCTGGCGGTGATCGCGGTCCTGTTCGTCAAGGAGAAGCCGCTGAAGACCACCAGCGGCATGGAACGCCTCGCCGAGGAGTCCGGTGCCGCCGGGCGGACCGACGGGAGCGGGGCGCCCTCCGCGACCGCCGGCGCCCCGGCCGCGTCCGCCGAGAAGGGCTGACGGCCCCGGGCGGCGGGTGTCCGCGTACGGCCCGCCGCCCGGGACCGGTCGATGAACACGATCGGCCTATGGCCACCGCAAGCGCACAGGGGCGTTCCGCCGAACAGGATCCGCTCCTCGCGCCCCGCCCACCGCTCGATCTCGAGCGGTGGGCGGGGCGTTCTGCTGACGGTCCGGTCCCGTAGCTGCCGGGCGCTCCGGAGGCCGCGTCGCACACCAGCGCGACGGTCGCCTCGGGCGAGCAGTCCGGGGCGCGCGCGTCGAGGACGGCGGTCTCGGCGGCGACGTCGCCCCACCCGGCCCGGCGGGTCGCATCACCCCAGTGGAGCACCCTGTCCGGGTCAGTTGTGGTGGCGGCGTGAAAGGGGTCCGGTGAGAGTGGGGGAGTGCTCGATGTTCCCGTCGGCTCATCCCCTCCCGAAGGAGCGCTCTCGTGTCCGAACGCAACACATGGATCCGCAGTCTGCACGATCTGGGCCTGGCAGCATGGTTCGGCGGATCGCTGATGGGCGCGGTCGGTCTGAACGGCGCGGCCAAGGACGAAGGCGAGACGGACCTGGCCACAGCGCGCATCTCCTCGTCGGGCTGGGCGAAGTGGGCACCGGTCAACGCCGCCGCCATCGGCGCGCACCTGTTCGGCGGCGGCGGGCTGCTCGCCGTGAACGCCCACCGGGTCGCCGCGCAGCAGGGCGTGGCCGCCTCCACCGTGGCCAAGACCGCCGTCACCGCCGCGGCCCTGGTCGCCACCGCTTACGCCCGCGTCCTGGGCAAGAAGATCGAGCTGGCCTCCTCTTCCGACCCGCAGGACGCCGAGAAGGCGCAGCAGCACCCCATCGACACCGACAAGGCCCGGCGGCAGCTGGCCTGCGCGCAGTGGGCGGTGCCGGCTCTGACCGGATGCCTGGTGGTCCTCAACGCCCTGCACGGTGAGCAGCAGCGCCCCGAGCAGCAGCTGCCCGGCGTGTGGGAGCGGACGCGCCCGGCCACCCCTTTCCTCATGCACAGGTCGTGAAACGCCGGCGGACCGCCCCCGTCGGGTGAGGCGCGGCGCATCCACCGCCGGTGAGGCCGGCGGAAGCCGGAGGCGGCGACGACGGGAGCGTGCGCGGACCCGAGGGCCGGGAAGCCCGTGACCGGGCACCGCGCGTCACCGATGCAGGAGGAGCCGCCGCCGTGAGCGGCCGGCACCGGCCCCACCGCAGCCGATGCCTTCCGGCAGGCCCTCGTCGCACAGAGCGCCGCCCGACGCTTCCGCCTGCCGGCGGGTGAGCGGGGCGGGCGGCCCTCCACAGATCACACGATGGCGTATTCCACGCCGGCGCGGGTGAAGGGTGACACCCCGCCCGGAAGGCCATGACCTGGGGGAGGTCCCCCACGGACGTACCTGCCGGAGCGCGTCCTCGCCGGTGCGGCCGTGACGGCCGCCGCCGGTGCGACTGCCACGGGAAACCCGCTCCGGGCCCGCAGGCAGGACGGGCGCAAAGGCGGGGCCCGGCCGCGGGACCGGACATCTCACCAGGCGCCGTCCAGCAAGGACGCGTTCCACGGGCAGAACCGTGCCGCAGGAAGCGGCGACCGTCTCTGCCCTCACTGCCGGGAGAGCGGCGGACCACCGTCAGCGCGCCGCGCGTCGCACCCCTTCCGGCCCCAGACGTCGGCGCGGGCCCGGACGGTACGCCGTCCGCGGCAGACAGCGCCGGCCTGTCCCGACCGAAGACACGAACGGAAAGGCGGATCACCGGATGACAAGCGGATTCAACGAGGAACTCGGAAGCGGCGAGGCGCCCTGGGCGCTGATGTCCGCCGTGGCGGACCTCGCCGACAGCGGCAGGCGTTCCGCGGAGGACCTGCCCGATGCCCAGACGGCGTTCGTTCCGCTGGACGAGGTCCGGCTGGCCGCGCTGCGGCAGGCGCTGCGCACCGGGGACACCGCCGTGCTGCCCGAGGACCTGGCGGCACAGGTGGAGCAGGTGCGCGCCCGGGGATACGAGGAGGTGCGGATCCCCGGTGCGGACGGCGACGAGCTCGACGGCGCACTGTGGACGCACCCGGACGACGCGCCGCGTCCGGCGCTGGTGATGCCCTCCCCGTGGGTGAACCAGGGGTGGACCGCGTACACCGGCATCGCCGCCCGGTTCCAGGAGTGGGGCTACCACGTGCTGGCCTACACCACGCGCGGCTTCGGGGACTCCGACGGGCTGGTGGAGACGGCCGGCGACAAGGACATCACGGACGCCGGCAAGGCGGTGGACCACCTGCTGGCGCGCCTGGGCGAGCGGGTGACGAAGGTGGGGTTCCTGGGCGAGTCCTACGGGTCCGGCATCAGCCAGATGGCCGCCGCCGCCGACCGCCGCGTGGCAGCCGTGGCAGCGCTCAGCACATGGGGCGACATGGGCGCGGCCTTCTACGAGAACGGCACCCGGCACCTGGCCTCCATCAGCGCGCTGAAGTCCTCGCCGACCCCCGGACGCCTGTCTCCCGACACGGAGAAGATGTTCGACGCCCTGCTGAACGGCGGGGACGTGGGCGAACCGCTCGACTGGGCCGTCCCGCGCTCCCCGGCCAGCCACGTCGAAGCCCTCAACGACCGTGGGGTTCCCGTCTTCTACGTCCAGGCCTGGCACGAGACGATCTTCCCGGTCAACCAGGCCCTGCAGCTGTTCCGCAGCCTGACCGGGCCCAAGCGCCTGTACCTGGGGATCGGCGACCACACCTCGCCCGAACTGCTGTGCCTGAGCGGCGTACCGGGCGACCCGATCCTCGAAGGCCTGCGCCGTTGGTTCGACCGGTACCTGAAGGACGAGGACAACGGCGTCGAGAACGAACCGCGGATCACCAGCGAGGTCATGCACACCCGCGTGCGCCACACCTACTCCGACTGGGAGGATTTCGCCGGCCGGGCACAGCGGCTGTACCTGGGCGCGCCGGAGGCCGGGGGCAGACGCGGACTCCTGGGTACGGGCCGGCCGCCGAGCTGGGGCCTGTCCCTGCAGGCGGGCGGACCGAGCACGCCGGCCAGGGCGGCGGACGCGGTGATCATCAGCGGACTGCTGGAGCGGTTCGTGCTGCCCAAGCGGTACCTCACCCACACCTTCGACCAGGGCGCGGCCCAGCAGCACGTGGGCATCTGGACCACCGGCCCGGCAGACCCCGGCGGCATCCGGCTGCGCGGCACGCCCCGGCTGAGCCTGAACATGGCTTCCTCCACCGGCATGGCCACGGTCGTGGCCTACCTGTTCGCCGTGGACCCCCTCGGCGGCGGGTACATCATCAGCCATGCCCCCTTCACCCACCGTGACGGGCGGGCGGGCACCCCCGTCACCGCCGGGTTCGACCTGCAGAGCGCCGACTTCTTCCTCCCCGCGGGGTGGCGCCTCATGCTCGCCGTCGACACCCACGACCCCTTCTACGACAGCGCCAACGAATCCGGCACCGTCATCACCCTGACCACCGAGGACAGCCAGGCCAGCTACCTCGACCTGCCCGTCGCCCCCTGAGGATCGGGGAACCGGTCCTCCGGTCCCGCGCCGACGGCCCGCAGCCGACCGGCGAGGGCGGGCTGCCGCGGCGGCTGACGAAGCGGCCGCGGCAGCCCGCACACCACCGGAACCGCCGGCAGCGCACCCGTGATCCGAGACAGGCGCGACGCACACGGCGGGACGACACCTCAGGACCGGCTCACCGGGAGGCGATGAGCCCGTCGGGCGCGTGCCGTGCCAGTGCGGATTCGAGCTTGCGCAGAACGGTCAGCGCATCGCTCTGCTCGTCCTCGCTCAGTTCGTCGGTCAGGTACCCCTCCAGTTCGCCCCACAGGTCCTGGACCTTCTGCCGCGCCGCCAGACTGGCGGCGGTCGCCTCGACGAGCATCGACCGCTTGTCCGTGTCGGAGGGGATCCTGCGCACGAAACCGGCCTGCTCCAGCCTGCGTACGGTGCGGGTCACCGTCGCCGAGTCCGCGCCCAGCGCCTGGGCCAGGTCCACCTGCCGGAGCCGCCCGCGCTCCCACAGCTCCATCATCACCAGTTCCTGCCCCGGGTGGAGGCCGACTTCCCGCAGGAGCTGTCCCGCGAGCAGCCGGTGCAGTCGCGCCACCTGGACGATGGCGGCGCTGAGGGGGCCCTGCCGGGCTGCCGCCAGGGCGCCGCCGCAGACGTCGTTCTCCCCGGCCGCTGCCTTCTCGCTCATCTCTCGCTCCCGTGCCTGCCCCGGGCCGGCTTCTCGGGCTGCTCCGGACCGCGAGACGTCGCCCTGTTCCTGCAGCACTGTAGGCGACGAACGCCCGAGAGGCTGGCGGGGTGCCCGGAAGCGGCCGGTCGCGCGGCCCCCTCCGCCGGTCCGCGAGGTCAGCCGCCCAGGGCCGGATAGTCGGTGTAGCCCCGCTCGTCGCCGCCGAAGGACGTCGCCGGGTCCGGGGCGTTGAACGGGCCGCCGGCCCGCAGCCGGGCGGGCAGATCGGGGTTGGCCAGGAACAGCGCACCGTAGGCGACCAGGTCGGCGGTGCCGTTCTCGACCAGGTCCAGCGCGTCCGGACCGGTGGGCTCCGTGCCCGTGAACGGGTTCACGACGAACGTCCCCGGCCACAGCTTGCGCAGCCGCGCCATCAGCTCGCCCGCGCCGGGGGCCTCCAGTTGGTGGAGGTAGGCCAGGCCCAGCGGGGCCAGGTCCTCCACCAGCGCGGTGTACGTCGCCTCGAGGTCCGCCGGGTCGGTTTCGGCGATGTCGTTGTACGGGTTGCCGGGGGACAGGCGGAAGCCCACCTTGTCCGCGCCGATCGCGTCGGCCACGGCCCGCGTCACCTCGACGGCGAACCGGACCCGCTTCTCCGGCGTGCCGCCCCAGGCGTCCGTGCGCCGGTTGGAGTTCGGGGCGAGGAACTGGTGGACGAGGTAGCCGTTGGCGCCGTGCAGCTCCACGCCGTCGAACCCGGCGGCCACGGCGTTGCGGGCCGCGGTGGCGAAGTCGGCGATCGTCCCGGCGATGCCCTCCTCGGACAGCTCGGCGGGCTCCACGAAGTCCTTCGGCCCCTCGTGCGTGTAGACCTGCCCCTTCGCCGTCACCGCGGAGGGAGCGACCGGCTGCAGCCCCGTCAGGCTCGGGTGGCCGACCCGTCCGGTGTGCATGATCTGCAGGAAGATCACGCCGCCCTCGGCGTGGACCGCGTCGGTGACCTTCCGCCACGCGGCCACCTGCTCCGCGGAGTGGATGCCCGGGGTGTCCGGGTATCCCTGGCCGACCGCCGACGGCTGGGTGCCCTCGGTGACGATCAGGCCGGCACTCGCCCGCTGCGCGTAGTAGGCGGCCGTCAGGTCGGTCGGGCTCTGCCCGGGGCCGTAGGCGCGGCTGCGGGTCATCGGCGCCATCACGATGCGGTTGGCCAGGCGCTTGCCGCCCAGCTCGTAGGGCTCGAAAGCCTTCGACATGGTCGTACTCCTCAAGATCGTCCACAGGCGGAGGCGCTGGACGAGGAGGTCTCGCCCCAGGCCTTTTACTGTTCGAACAAGTAAATGTGCTGGCGTGTTCCCGGTCAAGCCGACGGCCTCCACGGCGGTGCGCAGAAAGCGGCCTCTACCTGGGGTGAAGGCGGGCTTGACCTGCGTAGAAAACTCAAGATGACCATGCCGTTGTTCACCCGGCAGAAGATTTGGCTGCCTGGTCAGCGATCACCTTCCGCGTGCGGCGCGGCCCGAGCACCACAAGGCCGGGGAGGCGCCGGCCCGCGCGTCCGCACCGGACGGCGGCGCCGCGTGCCCGGCGTGATCCCGCCGGACGCCGTGGTCGCCCGGGGCCGGTCGGCGGCCGCCGGTGTGACCGGTCCCATATCCGCCGAGGCGCGGATCTTGGAATGCACGCGGGTTCCCGGTGGCTGTACGTGCTTGGAGCCTTCCCTGCGCGCGGGGGTGCCGGGCGATGGTGGCCGGCGCGACTGGCCACGGCAGCGGTGGAGCCGTGGTCCGCGTCTGCTCCGTCGTTTCGCACTGGTCGTCGCTGAAAGGTGTTCCCGTTCCATGCCACTGGCTCTGCTGGCCCTTGCCCTCGTCGCGTTCGGCATCGGTACGACCGAGTTCGCGACGATGGGGCTGCTGCCCCAGATCGCCGACGGGGTCGGCGTGTCCGTGCCGCACGCCGGCAACCTCGTCTCCGCCTACGCGCTCGGCGTCGTCGTCGGCGCCCCCGTGCTGACGGGCATCGGCGCGCGCATCGCCCACAAGCGGCTCCTGCTCCTGCTGTCCGGACTGTTCGTGGCCGGCAACGTGGCGTCCGCCCTGGCTCCCGGTTTCGGCCTGCTGTTCGCGGCACGCTTCCTGGCGGGCCTGCCGCACGGAGCGCTGTTCGGCGTGGGCGCCGTCGTGGCCTCCCGGCTGGTCGCCCCCGAGCGGGCCGGGCGGGCCGTGTCGAGGATGTTCCTCGGACTCACCGTCGCGAACATCGTCGGCGTCCCGGTCGGCACGGCCCTCGGACAGCAGCTGGGCTGGCGGTACGCCTACTGCGCGGTCGCCGTCATCGGTCTCGTCGCCCTCGCCGCGCTGGCCGCCTTCGTCCCCCACCAGCCGCGCGGCCACCAGGCCGGCGTCCGGCACGAGCTGCGGGCGATGGGGAACAGGCAGGTCGCCCTCGGCCTGGCCACCGCGGTCGTGGGCTTCGGCGGTTTCTTCGCCGTCTACAGCTACCTGGTGCCGATCCTGACGCACCTGACGGGCTTCACCGAGTCCTCGACCACCTGGGTCCTCGCCCTGTACGGCGCCGGAATGACGCTGGGCACGCTGGTCGCGGGCCCGCTGACGGACCGCGCCCTGCGCCCGACGCTGTACGGAGGGTTCGCCCTGCTCGGCGCGACGCTCATGACGTTCTACTTCACGGTCCACAGCACCGTCCCCGCGCTGGTGACGCTCGTCGTCATGGGCGCGATGGGAGCCTTCGTCACCACGCCCGTGCAGATGCTGCTCATGACCAAGGCGAAGGACGCCCCGACGATGGCGGCGGCCTCCAACCACTCCGCCTTCAACCTCGCCAACGCGGGAGGCGCCTGGCTCGGCGGCCTGGCCATCTCGGCCGGCTGGGGCTGGGCCTCGCCCGCCCTGGTCGGCGCGGCGCTCGCCGCCGCCGGCCTCGGCCTCGCCTTCCTCGGCGGCTTCACGGACCGCGGGAACGGGGGCTCGGAGCTGATCGCGTCGTCGAAGGCCGACGTCACGACCGAGGCCGGACAGGTCCCGACGGCCTGACGAGGATCACGTCCGCCTCTGCCGGCACTCGGCCGGGAGGGACCGAACCCGAGGCGTCGGCCGTTCGCGGCCGGCGCCTCGAACCGTACGGCCGGCCCTGCCGCCCGCGGCTTCGGCGTCGCCGTCCCCGGCGCCTGGACGGCCGGGAGCCACCGCGACCGGCTCGCCGTCCGCACCGTCGACATCGACCGACGGGCCGCCGGGCAGGACCGGTGCTCGCGGCACCGGCCGTGAGGACGCCGTACGGTCGCCCGCGCGTGCCGGGGCGCCGGTCCCGAACGTCGAACTGCCTTACGGACACTGGCGTATGATCCGGTCACCGGCTGTTCCGCGGTGACGCGACGCACCGTCCACGCACGGCGAAGCACGGGCCGCGCGTACGGCCGCGAGCCATCGATCCACCGTGTGGGAGCGCACGGCGGTCGTGCGGCCGGACAGATCGTTCCAGGAGGAATCCCGCGCGTGCACCCGCTCACCGACGCCGATCCGGACCGGATCGGCCGCTACCGTCTCACCGGCCGCCTCGGGGCGGGAGGCATGGGCACCGTCTACCTCGGCAGCACTCCCGGCGGACGACCGGTCGCGATCAAGGTCATCGGCGGTCAACTCGCTTACGACGAAGTGGCCTTGGAGCGGTTCCGCCGTGAGGTGGACACCCTGCACACCGTGCGGAGCGCCTACACCGCCTCGGTCATCGACTGCGGCCTGGACACTCCGCCGTACTGGTTCGCCACCGAGTACGTGCCCGGCCGGACCCTGCACTCCGCGGTGTCCGCGTCCGGCGCCCTGCCGGCGCCGCTCTGCCGGAGCCTGCTCGCCGCGCTGGCCGAAGGGCTGTCGGACATCCACGTCCACGGAGTCCTGCACCGGGACGTCAAACCGCAGAACATCATCCTGTCCCCGGTCGGCCCGCAGCTCATCGACTTCGGCATCGCCCGGGGGAGCGGGCAGACCGCGCTGACCCAGGTCGGCCTCACCGCGGGCACGCCGGGCTTCACCGCGCCCGAGGCCTTCGACGGAGAGGAAGTCGGCTTCGCCGCCGATGTGTTCGCGCTGGGCGCCACCCTGGCCTTCGCGGCGACCGGTCGGCCTCCGTTCGGTGACGGCGCCTTCCCCGCGATCGCCTACCGCACCCTCCACGGCGACATCGACCTGGAGGGGGTCGAGTCCGGCCTCGCCGCGATCATCACCGCCTGCATCGACCGCGACCCGGCTCGGCGGCCGGCCCCCGGCGAGATCGTGGAGCTGTGCCAGTCGCACACATCCCTGGCCAACGATTCGGTCTACCAGCGGATCGCCACCCCCGGTACGGCGTCGGGCGCCCCGGTCCCGACCTCCGTCCTCGTGCCCACCGCGCTGGACGCCTCCGAGACGGTCGTGGCCGCCCAGCCCCACGAGGCCCCGACCGAGGCGTGGCCGACCGACGTCCTTCCGGAGCCCGGTCCCCCGGCCGCGCACCCCGGCCCGAGGCAGTCGGCCGGTACGGCACCGGACACGTCGGCCTCCGGTGGAGCCGGCCGGCACGGCTTCCGGCGCAGAGCCGTCCTCACCGTGGCGGCGGTCGCGGGCGTGAGCGCCGTGGTCGCCGCCCTGCTGGTGCTCCAGCCCTGGCAGGGCGAGAAGGGACCCGCCGGGGCGCGGTCCGGCGCCGAGGCGAGTGCCACGGCCACGGCCACGGACGAGGCTGCGGACAAGGACAAGGACAACAAGGACAAGGGCACGGACGCAGACGCGGAGCCGGGTGCGACGGCGGCGCCCGCGGAGAACACCGATCCGGGCGCGACCGCGAACCCGGACGACGGCGTCCCCGCGGAGAGAGTGATCAACGCACCGATGACCCTGGGACCGGCCGAAGAGGTCGCCGCGGCACGGATCCGGCTCGTCCTGCAGCGCGACGGCAACCTCGTCGCCTACGACGAGACGAACCAGGCGCGCTGGGCGAGCCGGACGCTCGGCACCGGCGCGCGCGCCGACTTCCAGACGGACGGCAACCTCGTCGTGTACGACACGCAGAACCGGCCCGTGTGGGCGAGCCGGACGGACGGCCACGCGTCGGCGGTGTTGAAACTCCAGAGCGACGGCAACATCGTCATCCTCGAAGGGGAAACCGTCCTCTGGGCCTCCGGCACGCACCACTGAGAGACCGGGATCCCGAACGGGGGCGTGCCTCTCCGATGCGCCGGTCCACGACCGAAGCAATCCGGAAACTTTGGTTTACATCCATGGGTCCGGTAACTAGGGTTGTCGTATGACGGTCTCTGAGATCACCCCGGAAGAACAGGCGGAACTCGACAAGGCCCTGTACGACGCCTTGAATCCCCTGGCCTCGGCTCTTCGCTCCCGAGAGACCGGGCTGCCCGCGGACCGCATGTGGGAAGCGGATCCCGTCGAAGTGGCACTGTCCGTCCTGGCCGCCTGGAAAGTGATGGACGCCGAGGTCAGGCGGTTGACCGCGCAGGCGGCGGCGACCGCCGGCTCCTACGGCGCGAGTTACGAGCAGCTGGGGGCCGCCTGGGGCATCACCCGGCAGGGCGCCCGGAAGAAATGGCCCGACGCCGTCAGCCGCCCGGCGCCCGCGACGGCGGGCAGGCGCACGCTCGCGCTCTTCGGGGGGACCGCGGAGCTGGTGCAGGCGCCTTCCGGCGACTGGAGCTGGACGGGCAGGGGCGCTGATGGAGCATCCGGCACGGTCGCCGAGGGGACGTGGTGCGCGACCGCGGAGGAAGCGGCGGCCCATGCGGGCGCATTCCTCAAGGAACACGCCCTCGACACGATCGGCCGGTCCTAGCCGGAGCTTGTCGACCAGCTGGTGCGGGAAGCCGTCACGTTGCCGGCGGATCGCGTCCGACGGCGTGCCGGGGGCGTGACGGGCTCGCGGTCCGGTCCTGTGTCCAGGCCGTGGTGGGCTGTCCGACGGCCCACCACCCGCCCCCGGGGGGGCCGAGGCCCTCCGGGGCCTCGTCAGCCGCGCTGTGCGGCGATCATCGCCTTGTACCAGTGGTAGCTGGCCTTCGGCGTGCGCCGCTGGGTGGCGTAATCGACGTGGACGATCCCGAAGCGCTTGGCGTAGCCGAAGGCCCACTCGAAATTGTCCAGCAGCGACCACACGTAATAGCCGCGCACCTCCACGCCGGCGTCCATCGCCGCCCGCAACGCGATGAGGTGATCGCGCAGGTAGGCCACGCGGTCCACGTCGTCGACCACTCCCTCGGGGCCCGCCTCGTCGTCCTCCGCGGAGCCGTTCTCCGTGATGAGGACCGGCGGCAGCGCGTCCCCGTACCGGTCCTTCAGCCGCACCAGCAGCTCGGTGAAGGTGTCGGGGACGACCGGCCAGCCCATGGCGGTGTGCCGCACGCCGGAGAGCCGCACCTCCTGGTAGCGGTTGTCCGTGGCCACGCGCCGCGCCGGGTCGTCCTCACGGTACGGGGCGTCGGCGACGACGATCGGCCGGTAGTAGTTGATCCCGAGGAAGTCCAGCGGCTGGGAGATCAGGTCGAGGTCGCCGTCCCGCCGGAAGTCCTGCCCGGTGATCAGTTCGCCCCAGGTCTCCTCCTCCGTGGCCGGGTAGCGGCCCGCCAGGAGCGGTTCGGTCCACACCAGGTTGTGCTGGGTGTCCGCGCGGACGACGGCCGCCAGGTCGGCGGCGGAGCCGGTGGCCGGCAGGTTGTGGTCGAGGTTGAGGGTGATGCCCACGTCGCGTGCTCCGGCCGCGCGCAGCGCCCGTACGGCCAGGCCGTGGCCGACCAGCAGATGGTGGGCCGCGGCCAGCGCGCCCCGGCCCTCGCGGGCACCCGGTGCGTGCCGGCCGACGGAATAGCCGAGGAAGGCGCTGCACCAGGGCTCGTTGAGGGTGATCCAGCGCGGCACGCGGTCGCTCAGGTGCTCGGCGACGACGGCCGTGTACTCGGCGAACCGTTCCGCCGTCTCCCGCGTCCGCCAGCCGCCCCGGTCCTCCAGCGCCTGCGGGAGGTCCCAGTGGTAGAGGGTGGCGGCGGGCTCGATGCCGGCCGAGAGCAGCTCGTCGACCAGCCGGGAGTAGAAGTCCAGCCCCTTGGGGTTCACCCGGCCGGCGCCGTCCGGCACGATGCGCGGCCAGGCGATCGAGAACCGGTACGATCCCACGCCCGACTCCCGCAGCAGGGCCACGTCCTGCGGATAGCGGTGGTAGTGGTCGCAGGCGACGTCACCGGTGTCGCCGTCGACCACCAGACCCGGGGTGTGGCTGTAGGTGTCCCAGATCGACGGACCGCGGCCGTCCTCCCGCGCCGCGCCCTCGATCTGGTACGAGGCGGTCGCGGCGCCGAAGACGAAGCCGGGCGGGAAGCTGGGGAAGTCGCTCATGTGAGGGGACTCGTTTCCGGAGTGGGTGTCACTTGACGGATCCGCCGGTGATGCCGGCGGCGATGTACTTCTGGGCGAGGACGAGCAGGATCGCCGCGGGCACCGCGGACAGGACGGACGCGGCCATCACCGAGCCCCAGTCGCCGACGTGCGCGCCGATGTACTGGTAGATGCCGAGCGTGACCGGCTTGACGTCGTCGGTCGTGTTCAGGGTGAGCGCGAACATGAAGTCGCTCCACGAGAACAGGAAGGCGAACAGGCCCGACGTGATGAGCGAGTTGCGGCTCATCGGCAGCACCACCCGCACGAACGTCCGCACCGGCCCGGCGCCGTCGATCTGCGCCGCCTCGATCACCTCACCCGGGATCGACACCATGAAGGACCGCATCAGCACGATCGAGAACGGGATGCCGAGCGAGGCGTCCGCCAGCATCAGGCCGACGTAGGAGTTGACGAGGCCGAGGTCGACGTACGAGTTGTAGAGCGCGTTGGCGATGACGATGCCCGGCACCATCTGCGTGATCAGCGTGCCGAACACGATCGTCCGCGAGCCGCGCAGACCGAACCGGGCCAGTCCGTAGGCCGCCGGGGCGGCGATCACCAGGCACACGGCGACCGCGCCGAGCGAGACGAGCAGCGAGGTCAGCAGGTGACCGCCCTGGTCGTCGAGGGCCTTGGAGAAGCCGGACAGGTCCAGGCCGCTGGGCACCGGGTCGACCTGGAGCAGGCCCGAGGCGGGCTGGAGGGCCGTGTTGAGCATCCAGTACAGCGGAAAGAGCATCACGCACAGGATGAGCGCACCGGCGATGGTCGAACCCCAGCGGCGCCTGGATGTCGTGGGCGTGCGAGAGGCCACGGACGTCACTTCCCCTCGGTGCGGTTGGCCCGCAGGTAGAGCACCGCGAACACCGCGGAGACAAGGATGAGCACGTTGCCGACGACCGCGCCCGCGCCGAAGTCCAGCTGGACGAAGGAGTTCTGGTAGGTCAGCGTGCCCAGGGTCTGGGTGGCGTCGGCAGGGCCGCCGTCGGTGAGCGCCAGGATCAGGTCGAGGATCTTCACCGTCGACATGAAGCCGAGGACGAGGACGACGGTGGTGACCGGTCTGAGCATCGGCAGGGTGATGGAGCGGAAGGTCCGCCAGGCCGAGGCGCCGTCCAGGGAGGCCGCCTCGTACAGCTCCTTCGGGATCTCCTGCAGACCGCCGTAGAGGATGACCATGTTGAACGGGATGCCGATCCAGACGTTGACCAGGATCACCGACAGCAGGGCCATGTCCGGGCTGGTCAGCCACGGGGTGTGGCCGCCGAGGCCGAGCGTGTCCAGGAAGGAGTTCAGTACGCCCGTGTCCTGGTCGAGGATGCGCCGCCACACGATGCCGGAGACCACCATGGGCACCAGCCAGGGCAGCAGGATCAGCGACCGCAGAACGCCGTTCAGGGGGAACCTGCGGGCGAAGAACACCGCGAGCGCGAGGCCGATGCAGAACTGCCCGAGCAGCGAGCCGGCGGTGAACACCAGGGTGTGCCACAGCGCCTTGCCGAACAGGGCGTCCTGAAAGACGTTCGACCAGTTGTCGGTCCCGTTGAAGGGGGCCTCGCCGGTGAAGAAGGTCTTCGGCGTGTAGTGCTGGAAGCTCATCACGACGTTGCGGACGAGCGGGTAGCCGAAGAACAGCAGCATGAAGACGACGGCGGGGGCGACGAACCCCCACTGGGCCAGCCTGCGGCGGCGGTGCAGCCGGTCCGGGCCGGGCGCGGCGGTCCCTCCGGACGCCTTCGCCGGCGTCCGGACGGTGGCGGTGGACGTGGTCATGGTCGCGTACCTCAGTTCCCGCTCGTGGCCCGCTGCTGCGCGCGCTTCAGGGCTGCCTCGCTGGACTGGCCGGTCAGGGCGGACTGGAAGGCGCTCTGCAGGGCGAGCGACACGCCCGACCAGCCGGCGCCGAGCTTGGCGGTGCGGGACCGGGCGGCGGCCACCTGGTCGGCGAGCGCGTCGAGTTCGGGCACCCGCTCGCGCCATACGGCGGCGGCCTTGGCGTTGGCCGGGACCATCCAGCTGTTGAGCGCGTAGGTCAGCTGCTCCTTCTCGCCGGACAGACAGGCGACGATCCTGCCCGCCGTCCTCTCCCGCTCCTCGTCACCGGTGTTGGGCACGGTGAGCACGGCACCGCCCAGCGGGCCGACCGAGTCCTCGCCCGCCTCCGGCACGGGGATGTGCGCGATGCCCCAGTGCAGCGACTTCTCGGTGTTGAGCGTCTCCACCTGCCACGGACCGTTGATCATCATCGCCGCGTTGCCGGCCATGAACTGGTCGTTGACGTCCGCCTGCGTCCAGTTGACCGTCGACTTCGACAGCGAGCCGTCCGCCAGCAGGGCCTTCCAGTAGTCGAGCGCCTCGACCACCTGCGGGCTGTCCAGCTCGGTCTCGTCGCCGCCGTTGGACCACATGAAGGGCGTGAACTGGAAGACGCCGTCCTCCGCGCCGCCCGCGCTGAGGGCCAGCCCGTGCCGCTTGCCCCGGGTGAGCTTCCTCGCGGTCTCCCGCAGTTCGTCCCAGGTGGTGGGGACCGCCACGCCGGCTTCGTCGAGGATGTCCTTGTTGTAGAAGAGCGCCAGGGTGTTCACGGACCGGGCCGCACCGTAGTACGTCCCCTCGTAGGAACCGAAGTCGACGATGCCCTCGGGTATGTCCCGGGTGCTCAGGCCGAGGCTCTCGAGGTCGATCAGGCCGCCCGCCTGGGCGAACGTCGGCATCTCGGAGGCGTCGAACTGGACGATGTCGGGCAGCGACTTCGAGGACGCCATGCGCAGCGCCTTCGTCATCACCTGCGCGGCCGGGACGCTCTGCTGCTCGATGGTGACGCCGAGCCGCTCGCCGCAGCGGGCCATCGCCTGGGCGTCCCAGCGGTGGTAGGACTCGTCGGTCGAGGAGTTCATCACGGTGTAGACGTCGCTGTCACGGCCCTGACCGCATCCGGTCAGGGCCGCCCCGACGGCCAGGACGGAGACGGCGGCGAGCGGTGCCACGGCCCTGCGGGAGCGTCCGCGGCGCACGGCAGCCGGAGTGGGTGCTGTCACGGTGGGTGCCCTTGCGTAGGAGGGGGAGATACGGGACGGCTCAGCGGGTGCCATCGGTCCACGCGTGGGCGGTGACCTGGTCCTGTGAGGTTGAGTTGAAGCGCTTCGACATGCTGCGGCCCTTGCTGTCGTGTCGCCCGGCGTCGTCGCCGGCCCCTTTGTTTTCTCCGATGACTAATACGTCAATCCCTGACGCCGCGCTAGACCTGTGCGCGTGTCGGGCTGGTGAAGGCACGCAGGGGCACTCCGTACCTCTCGGGTCATAAGACCTGGTCAAGAGGCTTTTTACGCTGCCGTACACCCTGTCGGCGCGAGGTGTTCTGTGTACGATCGCCTTCTCGGGCGACAGTCTCCGCAGTCCCCGCCCCATCACCCCGCTCCCCCCGAGGAAGACCATGAAGTTCACCAACGGGTTCTGGCGCATCCGTGACGGCGTCCAGATCGCGTACGCCACTGAGGTGCGCGATGTGCGCGTCGAATCGAAGCGCTTCACCGCATCTGCTGCCGTGCAGAAGGTGACGCGCAGAGGGGACACGCTCAACGCGCCGCTCGTCACCGTCGCCTGCTTCTCGCCCGCCCGGGGCGTCATCGGCGTGCGGGTCACCCATCACGCCGGGAAGCTGCGTCCGGGACCGGACTTCACCCTCGCGGCCGAGCCCGACGGCGCGGGCGAGGTTCGGCAGGACGGCACCGTCGTCCAGCTGACCAGCGGCCCGCTGACCGTGCGCCTGGACCGGGCCGCCCCGTGGACCCTGACCTTCCACGGAGCGGACGGACGGGAGCTGACCCGGGCGGGCCGCAAGGGCGCCGCCTTCGCCACCACCGGCGACGGCGCGCATCACGTCCTCTCCCAGCTCGCGCTCGGCGTCGGCGAGCAGATCTACGGCCTCGGCGAGCGTTTCACCCCGTTCGTGAAGAACGGCCAGGTCGTCGACATCTGGCAGGCCGACGGCGGTACCAGCAGCGAGCAGGCCTACAAGAACATCCCCTTCTACCTGTCCTCACGCGGCTACGGCGTCTTCGTCAACCACCCCGGCGCGGTCTCCTTCGAGGTCGGCTCCGAGTCCGTCGGACAGGTGCAGTTCAGCGTCGAGGACCAGACGATGGAGTACTACGTCGTCGCCGGCCCCACCCCCAAGGACGTCCTCACCCGCTACACCGCCCTCACCGGCCGTCCTGCCCTGCCGCCCGCCTGGTCCTTCGGCCTGTGGCTGACCACGTCCTTCACCACGGACTACGACGAGGCGACCGTGATGTCGTTCGTCGACGGCATGGCCGAGCGCGGCGTCCCGCTGTCCGTCTTCCACTTCGACTGCTTCTGGATGCGCGAGTACCAGTGGTGCGACTTCCAGTGGGACCCCGAGGTCTTCCCCGACCCGGAGGGAATGCTCGCCCGGCTGAAGGCCAGGGGGCTGAGGGTCAGCGCGTGGATCAACCCGTACATCGCGCAGAAGTCCCCGCTGTTCGACGAGGCCGCCGCCCTCGGGCACCTGGTGCGCCGGCCGAACGGTGACGTGTGGCAGTGGGACCTGTGGCAGGCCGGCATGGGACTGGTCGACTTCACCAGCCCCGACGCCCGCGCGTGGTTCCAGGCGAAGCTGAAGCCGCTGCTGGACCAGGGCGTCGACTGCTTCAAGACGGACTTCGGCGAGCGCGTCCCGACCGACGTCGTCTGGCACGACGGCTCCGATCCGGAGCGGATGCACAACTACTACACCCACCTGTACAACCGGACCGTGTTCGAACTCCTCGAGAAGGAGCGGGGACAGGGCGAGGCCGTGCTCTTCGCCCGCTCCGCCACCGCGGGCGGCCAGCAGTACCCCGTGCACTGGGGCGGCGACTGCTGGTCCTCGTTCGAGGCCATGGCCGAGTCGCTCCGGGGCGGCCTGTCCCTGTCGCTGAGCGGCTTCGGCTTCTGGAGCCACGACATCGGAGGCTTCGAGGGCACGCCCGACCCGACGGTCTTCAAGCGCTGGCTGGCCTTCGGCATGCTGTCCTCCCACAGCCGTCTGCACGGTTCGTCGTCCTACCGGGTGCCGTGGGAGTTCGGCGAGGAGGCCGTCGACGTCGCCCGGCGCTTCACCCTGCTCAAGCACCGCCTCATGCCCTACCTGTACGGTGCCGCCGTCGAGGCCCACCGCACGGGCGTCCCGGTGATGCGGCCCATGGTCCTGGAGTTCCCGCACGACCCGGCATGCCGCCCGCTCGACCGTCAGTACCTGCTCGGCCCCGACCTCCTGGTCGCTCCGGTGTTCAGCGAGGACGGCGAGGTGGAGGTGTACCTCCCCGAGGGCACCTGGACCCACCTCCTCAGCGGTGAGCAGGTCGTCGGCCCGGTGTGGCGCACCGAGCGGCACGGCTACGACAGCCTTCCGCTGTACGTCCGTGAGGGCGCCGTCCTGCCGCTGGCCGCCGACACGCGGCGGCCCGACGGCGACTGGCTGGACAATCCGACCCTGCTCGTCCACCCGCCGGCCTCGGCCCGCTACGCCCGCCAGGTGAGCGTGCCCGACCCGACCGGCGCGCAGGCCGCCGTGTTCCGCGTCCGGCGTGAGGGCGACCTCCTGCACGTCACCGCGGACGGCCTCGACCGGCCCTTCACCGTACGCGTCGCCGGTGGCGCGAGCGCGGAGGGAACGGGCGAGGTGACGGTGCCGCTGCGATGACCGGGCAGCCGCGCGGAGGCGCTCGGCGACCGTGACCGCGGGCCCGGCCGCCACCCGCCCCTCGCCCCGAACCCGACAGGCCCGCGAGCCGTGGGCGAGGAAGGACGCGGCCTGGCTCCGGTGCGCCCGCCGCCGGCGCCGTGGGCGAGTCGGCGCCTTCCCACGGGACACCGGAGGCCGAACCGTCCCGATGGTGCGTGTTTCCGAGGTTCCTGCCAGTACAGTCGCCGCACGGTGCGGGCGGAGAGGCAGGTGCGGGGATGCACGGGATCAGCGGGGTCACCTGGGCGGTGACGGTCGCGGTCATCGTGGGGCTGCTGGCCCTGGACCTGACGATGGGATGGGTGAAACCTCACCGCGTCGGCTTCCGGGAGGCCGCCGCCTGGTCCGTGTTCTACGTCGCGGCGGCCGTCGTCTTCGGTGTGTGGTTCATGAGCGCCTACGGGGGGACGTACGGCACCGAGTACTTCGCCGGTTACCTGGTGGAGAAGAGCCTCTCGGTCGACAACCTGTTCGTGTTCGTCATCATCATGACGACGTTCACCGTGCCGGAGGAGCACCAGCAGAAGGTGCTCTCCTTCGGCATCGTGCTCGCGCTCGCCATGCGCGCCGTCTTCATCGCCCTCGGAGCCGCGCTGATCTCCGCGTTCTCCTTCATGTTCCTGCTGTTCGGCCTGCTGCTGATCTACACGGCCGTACAGCTCTACCGGCACCGGGACGAGGACCCGGACGTCGAGGACAACGGCGTGGTGAAGGCGGCCCGGCGACTGCTCCCGGTCACCGAGGGCTACGTCGACGGCCGGATCCTCACCCGGGTGGAGGGACGGCGGAGGGTGACGCCGCTGCTGATCGTGCTCATCGCGATCGGCAGCGTCGACCTCCTGTTCGCGCTCGACTCCATCCCCGCGGTCTTCGGCGTGACCGAGGAGCCCTACATCGTCTTCGTGGCCAACGCGTTCGCCCTGCTCGGCCTCAGGGCGCTGTTCTTCCTCGTCAGGGGTCTGCTGGACCGGCTCGTCTACCTGTCGACGGGCCTCGCGGTCATCCTGGCCTTCATCGGGGCGAAACTCGTCCTCCACTGGGCGCACGAGGACGTCTCGCACGACGTTCCGCAGATCTCCACTCCGCTCAGCCTCGTCGTCATCGGGGTCGTGCTCGCTGTCGCCACGGTGGCCAGCCTGCTCAGGACCCGCCGTGACCCCACCAGCAAGGCGCACGCGGGGGCGCTCAGGGCCCACCGGTCCCGGCCGAAGGAGGAGGAGAGCTGAGGCCGCCGGCACCCGCCGCGCGAACCGGAGGCGGGCCGCCGGTCGCGTCCGGGGGTGCCGGACCGGCCGCGTCGGCGGGTCGTGGCCGGTCCGGGTCAGACCTGGTTGGCGCCGCCGTCGACGTACAGCTCGGTGCCGGTGACGAAGCTGCTCTCGGCGGTGGCCAGGAAGAGGACGGCGGAGGCCACTTCCTCCGGCTGGCCCATCCGGCCCAGCGGCACGGTGCCCGCCAGCTGCCGCCGCAGCTCGGCGGCCTGCTCCTCGCCGGGCGCCAGTCCGTCCAGTCCGGGTGTGGTGATCGGGCCGGGCACCACGGTGTTCACCCGGATGCCGCGGCCCCTCAGCTCGTTGGCCCAGGTACGGGCCAGCGCGCGGACCGCCGCCTTGGAAGCGCCGTAGACGCCGAACGCCTCGTTGCCGACACTCGCCGCGGTGGAACCGGTGAGGATCACCGAGGCGCCGTCGTTCAGCAGCGGCAGCGCCTTCTGCACGGTGAACAGCACGCCCCGCACATTGGTGGCGAACGTCGCGTCGAAGTGCTCCTCGGTGACCTGCTCCAGGGTGGCGAACTCGCCCCCGCCGGCGTTGGCGAACAGGACGTCGACACGGTGTCCCTGTTCGGCGACGGTGGCGTAGAGCCGGTCCAGGTCCTCCAGGTCGGCGCTGTCGGCCCGCACGGCGGTCACCGACCCGCCGATCGACGCGGCGGCCTCGTCCAGCGCCTCCTTGCGCCGCCCGGTGACGTAGACGTGCGCACCTTCCTGGGCGAACCGGCGGGCCGTGGCCAGCCCGATCCCGCTGGTACCACCCGTCACCACGACGGTCTTGCCGTCAAGCTGTCCCATGGTTGCCCTCCTGCGACGGGGCGACCCTTGCGGGCCGACCTTTGTTTCAATCTTCAATCACCCTACTCCAGATAGGTGACGTGTCAACCATTCGGGGGATGCGTCCAGGCCGCTGCGGTGCGTGGGGCGTGTCCCGGCCGGTTCGTACTGATGACCGCCGGACCGGATGCCGAGGAGGCGATGCGTGATGTGTCAACTTGCTCATAGGGTGGGCTCATGAGCGCAGAACCCCGCTGGCTGACGGCGACCGAGGAACAGGCGTGGCGCGGGCTGCTGCGCATGCATGACCTGCTGGTCAGCCGGACCGGTCAGTCCCTCCAGACCGCGTACGGACTGTCCGCCACCGACTACACGGTCCTCGCCGAGCTGACGCGTGCTCCGGACGGGCGACTGCGCATCACCGAACTGGCGCACGTCCTGGGGTGGGAGAAGAGCAGGGTGTCGCACCACCTCACACGCATGGCGAAGCGCGGTCTGATCACCCGCGAGGAGTGCGCCGCCGACAGACGCGGGGCGTTCGTGGTGGTCACCCCGGAGGGCCGGGGCGCCATCGGCGCCGCCGCACCCCACCATGTGGCCGATGTCCGGCAGTACTTCCTGGACCACCTCACCCCCGGCCAGATCACCCTGCTCGCGGAGATCGCCGAACAGGTCATCAAGAAGAACAGCGCCGCATGAGTGCGCCGCCGGCTCCCGTCGCCGGGTGAGGAGCTGTGGCGAGGGGCATCGGGTGACCGCCTCCTCGAACCGCTGCACGTGCCGCAGCGCGGGCCCGCATCCCGGGGCCGTCCGGGGCTGTTCGCCCGTCCCGGACGCCGGACCCCGCCTGCTCGTCGTCGCCGTCGAACAGGCCGAGCAGGCCGTGCACGACGTCGCCGGGAGCGGCTCCTCGTCCGAGGACACCGGCACGACACCCACCGCGATGCTCCGGACCGGATCGCAGCCGACCCTCGTCCACACGGGCGACTCCCGCGTCCACCTCCTGCGCGACGGGTAACTGTTCCGGATCACCCACGACGCGCCTGCACGAAGCCCGGCGGCCGCCGGCCGGAGTCGTGGCGCCGCTCCGCCGCGGCCGGGTTCCGCACCCGTGGAAAATCGTCGCCCGATCGCGATGAGTTTCGTCGGCGTGTGCTGTCCTACCCGATGCGGCGTCCGAGAGGCTGGGTGCGCTGCGGCCGCGAGTGTGCCGGAGCGCGCACGACCGGACTTGTCGGTAACGGACCCGAACCACAAAGGATCTTCGATGCGTACCCTGATCAGCACCGCGTTCATCTCGCTCGACGGCGTCGTGGAGGCCCCGGGCGGCGAGCCCGGCTACCGCAACGCCGGGTGGACCTTCAAGGACGTGGAGTTCCTCCCCGAGGCGTTCGACATCAAGGGCCGGGAGCAGGAGGAGGCCACCGCGATGCTGCTGGGCCGGGTCAGCTACGAGGCGTTCAGCCCGGTGTGGCCGGACATGGAGGACTTCGCCGGCTACAAGGCGATGCCGAAGTACGTCGTCTCCACCACCCTCGCCGAGGACGACCTGGTGGCGAACTGGGGCGAGACCACGATCCTGCGCTCGCTCGACGAGGTCGCCGCGCTGAAGGAGACCGAGGGCGGCCCGATCATCGTCCACGGCAGCGCCGCCCTGAACCACGGCCTGTCGGACGCCGGACTGATCGACCGTTACCACCTGCTCGTCTTCCCGCTCCTGCTCGGCGCGGGCAAGCGGCTGTTCAGCACCACGGACAAGGACACCCAGAAGCTGAGGCTGGTCGAGCACGAGGCTTACGCCAACGGCCTGCAGAAGAACGTCCTCGACGTCGTCCGCTGACACGGCTCCCGCACTCGTCCGGTGACCGCAGCGTGCCCGCAGGGCCCTGAGCGACCCGCGGACACGCTGCCCGCGCCGGGTGTCCGTGCCCCGAGCCCCGGCAGCTGCCGCCGGTCCGGTCAGGTGGCCGTGCCGGTCACGCTGCTCCCCGACCTGGTGACGTGGTAGGTCGCCGTGGCGCCGCTCCAGAAATGGAAGGTGAGCGTCACCCGGGAGCCGTCCCTCAGCGAGGTGAGGAACTCGGCGGTCAGCTCGACGGAGTCGCCGGTGTACGCCGAGAAAGCGGTGTCCCACTGCTGGTAGGAGGTCCAGTTCGCCGGGCCCGCGTTGCTCCCGTCGTCGTACCTGGCCTCCATGGTCGCGAGCATGTCGCCGCGGAACCGGGTGGGGATGGTCAGGCCGCCGGTGTCCCCGGAGGCGTCCGACAGGACGGGGACGTCGTAGGTGATCACGTCGATCCGCCAGGGCACGCCGCGGGAGAACCTGGCTTCCAGCGTCGCGTTGGCTCCGTACGCCCGGCCGCCGGCCAGTTCGGTGAGCGCGGCGGCCGTCAGTGTGAGCCGGTCGCCGGAAACGGTGTAGTCCTTGCCCTTCAGCAGGTTGCGGGAGCCGTGCCGCAGCCCCTGGAAGTCGGTGCCGTTCGGGTTCAGCGTCAGTGTCCGGCTCGTGACGGCGCCCGACCGCGGCAGGAACACCGTGTCGCTGGAGGCGGTTCCCGAACGGGTGGTCCAGCTCGACCTGATCTGGTCGAACAGCTCGGGGTCGCGCTGTCGGAGGGTGGTGCGGTTCAGGAACTGGCCGGCGTCCCACAGCATGGTGGTGAGGCCCCGCCGGCGGGCGTGGTGGCCCAGGAACTCGAAGTACTTGCGCTGCTCGCCCCGCTGGATGATGCCGGGGCGGTTGTGGTCGTAGGCCAGCAGGGCGTACTCACCGATGACGACCGGGATGCCCCGTGCCACGAAGGTGTCGTACGCGCGGTCGAACGTGGCGGTGAGGTCCTGCTCCGAGGTGCTGTCGAACCGCGTGTAGCCGGCGATGTTCACGCTGAACGGCCACCAGCCGTAGAAGTGGATCGTCGTGGCCACCATGGGATCGTTCAGGTCGGTCAGCTCGGCGGCCAGCGCGTCGAGCCGTCCCTGGTCGGCGTTGGTGTACAGGGTGGGCAGCACGAGCAGACGGGTGGCGTTCCCCCCGCCGGAGTCACGGACGATCCGGTGGAACGCCTTGTTGAGCTCGGCCAGCAGCCGGTAGTTCTCCTCGTCCCCCGACGTGGCGCTGAACGTCGGCTCGTTGATGCTCTCGAACACCAGCCTGGACGGCCGGTCCCGGAACTCCCGCGCGATCTGGGTCCAGGTGGCGCGGTAGCGGGCGAGGACGGCGTCGTGATCCGTCGAGAGGGTGCTGACCCACATCCACGAGTCGTGGTGCATGTCGAGCAGGACGTAGAGGTCCTCGGCCAGTGCCCAGTCGACCACCTGCCGCACCTTCGCCGTCCAGGCCGGGTCGATGGTGTGGTCGGGCGCGGGGCCCTGGTGGGTGCCCCAGGTGACGGGCAGACGGATGCTCCTGAAACCCTGCGACTTGACCTTCCTGAGGAGTTCCCGGGTCACGGGCGGGTTGCCCCAGGACGTCTCGTCGGGGACGGCGTCGTAGGTGTTGCCCATGTTCCAGCCGGGCTGCATCGCCGCCACCGCGCTGCGGGCGGCCGGGGCGCTGGGGGGCGGTCCGGCGGAACCGGCGGCCCGCGCGGTGGCGGGCGCCAGCGGGAGCAGGGCGATCGCCAGGAGGAGCGCCGCCAGTCTTCGCGGGGGGCGCGACGATCTGCGGCGCGGAAGCAGTCGTGCCAGTCTCCTCGTCATCACGTGCACCTTCCGGTTCGGGGGGCGGCGCAGACCCCGGCGGGCGGATCCCCGCCAGACACGTTCGACGCGTGGGGGCGGCCTGACGCCGACCGGGATGGAAAACGGAGAAGGAAACTTGCGCTGCGTGCGGCGGAAAAATTAACACGGAGATGTGTCCGAGGCCACGGGATCGGCGGGAAGAGATGCCAGAATGGCCGGGCACACCCGAACGACGCTGTTCGACCGGCTCTCGCGCGGGGCCTGCGCCGGCGCGAGCGGTTCGACGAACGATCGGAAGGCGACCTTGGCGGACCACGCAGCTGACGGGCCGGTGGAGAAGGACGGCGGGCAGGGCGACTCCTCCCGGCCGGTCACCATCGCGTACATCGCCGAGTCGGCGGGAGTGTCCGTCCCGACCGTGTCCAAGGTGATCAACGGAAGGTCCGGCGTCTCCGCGGACACGCGCGCACGGGTCGAGGCGCTGGTCAACGAGTACGGCTACCGCAGACCCGCGGGCGCCGGCCGGAACAACGTCGTGGAACTGGTGTTCCGCGAGCTCGAGCACATGTGGGCGGTCGAGATCATCCGGGGCGTCGAGCAGGTGGCCCGCCGGCACGGCGTGGGGGTCATGGTGTCCCGGTTCGGACTGCACGACGCCGAGCCGCCCACCTGGGACGACACCGTCTCGCGGCGTCCGAGCTGCGTGCTGTCCGTGGCCCAGCTCTCCGAGGCGGAGCGGGAGCAGCTGAGGGCGAAGGGCATCCCGTTCGTCGTCTTCGACCCGGCCACGGAACTGCCGGACGACGTCCCGTTCGTGGGCGCCACCAACTGGTCCGGCGGCCGGGCCGCGACCCGCCATCTGACCGCCCTGGGGCACCGCCGTATCGCCATGATCAGCGGCCCCCAGGACCAGCTGTACTGCTGCGCCCGCCTGGACGGGTACCGCTCCGCGCTGCGGTCCGCCGGCCTGCCGGCCGATCCGGAACTCCTCGTGCACGCGCCGCTCACCCGTGAGGACGGCTGCGCGGCGGCGCGGTCCCTGCTGGCCCTGCCCGACCGTCCGACGGCCGTCTTCACCGCCAACGACCTGCAGGCGCTCGGCGTCTACCAGGCGGCGCGCGAGGCGGGCCTGCGCATCCCCGACGACCTCAGCGTCGTCGGCTTCGACGACCTGCCGGTCGTGGGCTGGGTGGACCCGCCCCTGACCACCGTCCACCAGCCCCTGACCGAGATGGCCAGGGCCGCCACCGAGCTGGCCCTCACGCTCGGTCGCGGTGAGGAGGCCCCGCAGATCGGGATGGAGATCGCGACCACTCTGACGGTCCGGGCGAGCACGGCTCCGCCCAGGAACTGACCCGCCGGACCGGTCCTTCACCGCGCTCCCACGCCGACGCTCCCCACGGCCGGCCGGCCGTGGGGAGCGCTTCCGTGTGGTCATTGACCACGAGAGGGACCGTCACTAGCCTCCGGGAAACTCTCCATGTGAAAGAGAGAAACTTTCGTGGACCTCCGTGTGCCCGAGACGGGCAGCACCTTCAGCAACCCCGTGATCCCCGGATTCCACCCCGATCCGTCCGTCTGCCGGGTGGGCGAGGACTACTACCTCGCGTGCTCCAGCTTCGAATACTTCCCCGGCGTCCCCGTGTTCCACAGCCGGGACCTGGTGCACTGGAGCCAGATCGGCAACGCGCTGGACCGCCCGGGTCAGTTGCGCCTGCCCCGCGACACGGCTTCTTCGGGAGGGATCTACGCGCCCACCCTGCGCCACCACGACGGCCGCTTCTGGCTGATCGTGACGAACGTGAGCGGTGACGGCAACCTGCTGTTCACGGCGACCGACCCGGCCGGCCCCTGGTCCGACCCGATCCGGCTGCCCGGGGTGCACGGCATCGACCCGGACATCGCCTGGGACGACGACGGCACCTGCTGGTGCACCACCGCCGGGGTCTCCCAGGTCCGCATCGACCCCCGCACCGGGGAGACCTTCGGCCCGCCGCGCCGGCTGTGGTCCGGCACCCCGGGCGCCAAGGCACCGGAAGCACCGCACCTGTACAAGATCGGCGACTACTGGTACCTGCTCATCGCCGAGGGCGGCACCGAGCGCTGCCACAGCGTCTCCGTCGCCCGTGGCCGCACGCCGGACGGCCCCTTCGAGCCCTGCCCGGCCAACCCGATCCTGACCCACCGGGGCACCGACCACCCCATCCAGAACACCGGCCACGCGGACCTGGTGCAGGCGCCCGACGGCTCGTGGTGGATGGTGCTGCTCGGCGTGCGTCCGCAGGGCGGCACCCCCGGATGGCACGTCCTCGGCAGGGAGACGTTCCTGGTGCCCGTCGACTGGGTCGACGGCTGGCCGGTCGTCGGTGAGCTGTCGCCCGTCATGCCGGCACCGCCCTGGCCGCTGCGGCCCCCCGCCGCCGTGCCGGTCCGGGACGACTTCGACGCGGACGAGCCGGCCCCGTGCTGGATCTCCCCGCGCCGGCGCGCCCCGGAGGACTGCACCACGCGGGAGCGGCCCGGCTGGCTGACCCTGCACGCACGGGACGGATCGCTCGACGACAACGGCGTGACGTTCCTGGGCCGGCGGCAGCAGCACCAGTCCTGCCGGGCACGCGCCCTGGTCGACGCCAGCCGGGGACGCGGCGGCCTGGCCGTCCGCCTGGACGAGCGGCACCACTACGACATCGAGGCCTCGGCCGGCCAGGTGCGGGTGCGCGCCCGCATCGGCCCGTCGAACACGGTCGTGGCATCCCGGCCGGTCCCTCCCGGACCCGTGGTGCTCCGCGTCGAGGCGGCCGCCGTGCGCACGGTGGACGACGCGCGCACCGGCCCCGACACCCTCTCGATCGGCGTCGAGGAACCGGACGGCACGTTCGTCGAACTCGCCTCGCTGGACGGCCGGTACCTGTCCACGGAGGTCGCCGGAGGCTTCACCGGCCGGGTCATCGGCATGTACGCCTCGGCCGGCACCGTTCACTTCGACTGGTTCGCGTACGAGCCGCGCGAGCACTGAAGCGGGCCCGGCCGGGCCGACGGTCCGGCCGGGGCGCCTCCTTCACATCATCGCGGCGCCGGCCCTGATGGCTTCGCGGATGCGGAAGTAGGTGCCGCAGCGGCAGATGTTGCGGATGCCGTCGAGATCGGCGTCGGTGATCTCGCGGCCTTCCGCTGCGGCGCGGCGCACGACGGCGACGGCCGTCATGATCTGGCCGGGCTGGCAGTAGCCGCACTGGGCCACGTCCTGGTCGAGCCAGGCCTGCTGCATCGGGTGCAGGTCCGCGCCCACCGTGGCCGGCAGCCCTTCGATCGTGGTGACCTCGTCGGTCGGCTCCAGCCGGCCGACCGGGATCGCGCAGGGGTTGACCGCCTTGCCGTTGAGGTGGCTGGTGCACGCCTTGCAGACGTTGATGCCGCAGCCGTACTTGGGGCCGGTGACGCCCAGGAGGTCGCGCAGCACCCACAACAGGCGCTCGTCGTCGGCCGCGTCGACGGTGATCTGCTCGCCGTTGAGGCGGAAGGTGTGCTCGGGCATGAGGGCTCCTCGCGGCGTGGGCGGACGGTGCGTCAGTAGGCGTGGTCGAGGCCGTCGGCCGGGGACGGGGGGATCGGCGGGACGGTCGGCTTGGGCGCGAAGGACAGCGTGCCGTGGTTGATCGGGAAGGTGGTCGGCATGGTGCCGGTGGCCCGGCCGTACGCGCAGGCGACCGCGGCCATGGAGGCGGCGACGCCCAGCTCTCCCGCGCCGCCCGGCTCGGCACGCGTGTCCGGCATCACGATGATCTCGAGTTCGAGCGGCGTGTTCCACTGCCGGGTGTAGAAGTAGTTGTCCCAGCTGGCCTCCAGGAAGTACCCGTCGCGCAGGTGCAGGCTGGAGGTCAGGGCCTGGGCGATGCCGTCCGTCAGACAGCCCGTCATCTGCGCTTCCAGGCCCCGGGGGTTGATCGCGAGGCCGACGTCGACGGCGCAGACGGCCTTGGTGACGCGGGGTCCGGCGACACCGTCGCGGAGGGGACGGTTCACCGTCTCCGGGCGGCAGTCGATCTCCACGAGCACGGCGCTGACGCCGCGGTACTCGGTCTGCAGGGCGATGCCCTGCGCGGTGCCGGCGGGCATCGCACGCCCCCAGTTCCCGGCCTCGGCGACCTTCTCCAGGGCCGCGCGGGCACGGTCGTCGTGGAGGAAGGCGTGGCGGAACGCGTACGGGTCCTTGTTCATCCTCGCGGCCAGCCGGTCGACGACGAGTTCCCGGGCGCAGACGACGTCGGGGCCGTACACGTTGCGCATGCTGCCCGTGTTGAAGCCCTTGTCGGTCTCGCTGAGCTGCTGGCTGTCGACACCGAAGCGGTAGGGCATCGACCGGGAGAGCTGGAAGTAGGTCTGGGAGAAGCCGATGTCGCCCACCGGCAGCCTGGCGGCCAGGGCGGTGACGATCTCGCCGAACCCGTGGCCGAAGTCGGTGGCGACGCTGGTGTGCCGCTGTGTGTACGCGAGCACGGTGTCGCCGGCGTAGGAGATGCGCACGCGGGAGGTGGACATCGGGTGGGTGCGCCCCTGGCGGGAGTCGTCGGCCCGGTGCCACATGAGCCGCACGGGCTTGCCGATCCTCTGGGAGATCTCGGCGGCTTCCAGTGCGGCGTCGAAGAACAGCTTGCGCCCGAAGGAGCCGCCGCCCTCCACGACGTGCACGGTCACCGCGGAGAGGGGAAGACCCAGTCTTGCGGCGATGGTCTGCTGCGCGACGATCGGCGACTTCAGGCTCGCCCAGATCTCGGCCCGGCCGGGACGTACGTCGGCGATCGCGCAGTTGGGCTCCAGCGCGCTGTTGCTGCGGAAGTGGAAGGTGAAGCTGCCCTCCACGCTCGGAGTCAACGGCGGCAGGCCGAGCGGCAGTTCGGCGGCGCGCAGTTCCTCGAGGACGGTGTCGTCGGACTTGCCCCGGGCGGTTCCGGGTCTCCAGGCCACCCGCAGGGCGCGTACGGCGTCGATGCACTGGCCGAAGGTCCGGGCGCGCACCGCCACCCCGGTGGAGATCACCACGGCGTCGGTGACGCCCGGCATGGCACGGACCTCGTCGAGGTCGGCCACCGATCCGACCTTGCCGTTGATGGTCGGCGGGCGGCACACCATGGTCGGCAGGGCGTCCGGCACGTCGAGGTCCAGGGTGAACTTCTTGCGGCCGGTGACCGCGGCGAGCGCGTCGATCCGGCCGCGCGGTGTGCCGATGACGGTGAACCGGTCGCTCGCCTTGAGCTCCACCGACACCTGCCGGGTGCTGACGCTCGCGGCCTGCTGCGCGAGCGCGCCGATGCCGACGCCGCGGCCCGCGCGGTCGGTGACGACCCCGGCCTTCCACGTCAGTTCGCCGACGGGGGAGCGGAGCCGGGCGGCCGCCGCCTGCAGGAGCCGGCCGCGGGCGACGGCGGCGGCGACCCGGACCGGGGTGTAGGTCGCGATGGTGGTGTTCGACCCGCCGGTCAGCTGGTTGAAGACCAGCTCCGGCCGCGCGTCGGCCAGGGTGACCCGCACCCGGTCCAGGGGGACGTCCATCTCCTCGGCGATCAGCATGGCGGTCGACGTGGTGATGCCCTGTCCCACCTCGGCACGGGGCAGAGCGAAGGCCACGGTGCCGTCCGTGTCCACCTCGATCGTGATCAGGTGCGAGGTCGGCAGCGCCGCCAGGGTCATCGCGTCGTTGAGGTCGATCAGGTCCGTGATCTCCGCCGAGGGGATGCCGTCCGCGGCGGCGTTCGGCGCCGCACCGATCTCGGCGGCGGCCACGAGCGTCGGGGCCGCGAGGACGTACCCGAGGAACCGGCGGCGGCCCGGGGCGGGTGTCCCGGACTCCGGCCGCGTTCGCGGCTCCGGACCGGACCGGCGGTCAGCGCTTCTCATCGGCGGCTCCCTTCCCCGTGCGTCCGGCCGGGGACTCGTGCCGGCGTCCTGCTTCTGCGTGGTCTCGTCGGTGTGCTCATGGGCGCGGTTCGGCTCCGGGTGGTGGTCGCCGGCCGGTGACGTGTCGTGGGCCGCCGGGGCAGTGGGGAGAAGCGCCACTGCCCCGGCGGGGCCGTGACCCGAGCGGCGCCGGGCCCCGGCGCCGACGGCCGGCCGGGAGGGGCGGTCAGGACGGGCGGTTCGCGTCCGGGATCTCGATGCGGATCGGCTGCGCCTCGGCGAGGAAGAGCAGGACGAACCGGCGGATGGCCTCCTCCAGGGTCCAGACGATCGCCGGGATGCCGGGCAGGGGGATCAATCCCTCGCGGAAGGCCACCAGCAGCGGCCAGGCCGTCGCGATCAGCGGTTGCAGGAGCGGCTCCTTGGACAGCCCGATCATGTCGCCGACCCGGTCGCTGAGCGTGTACCTGGAGAAGGCGCTGATCAGGGGGCGTGTCAGACCGCCGTCGATCTCGGCCACGATGCCGAGGAGGACGTCGGTCAGCGCCTCGCCCTCGGCGGTGCGGGCCAGGATCGGGTCGAGGACCTGCCGGGACTGGGCCTCGGCCGCCTCCCAGGTCGCGGGGATGTACTCGTCGTCGACGCCGAGCATGGACGCGGACACCTGCCACACGTGCAGGTAGGCGTCCGCGTCGGCGGTGCTGATCCTGACGCCCCAATCTTTTAGCTTGCGCATGACAAACGTGGCCAGGCTGTGCCAGGTGACCAGGATGTCCGCCTGGCTGATCGGTATCGTCTGGCCGCCGCTGGTCGCCTTCCACTGCGGGGACTGCGGCAGCAGGTGCCGCACGGCCGCGTGCACCATCCGCGTCTTCACGGTGGTCACGATCATCGAACCCTGCGGCCGGTACGCGTCCAGGTCCCCGATGTCGTACCCGAGTTTCGCGGTCTTGGCGACGCGGTCCTTCATGTCCGCGCCGCCCTTGGAGTAGTAGACCGAGCGCGCCTCGCGGGGGATGGCCGTGCTCATCAGGCCGCTGCCGAGTCCGTACAGGGCTCCGACGTAGATTCCCTTGGTCTTGCTGAACCGGGCGCCACGGTCGAGCCCGGCCCGGTCCGCCCAGGACGGCAGCCGGCGGGCGTGCTCCATGAACTCCCGGACGTCCGCGGGGAGTCCGGCGGGCAGCGCCTGGTCGTTGCGGGTCCACTGCCTGAGCGCCTGGTTGACCTTGGCGACGTCGCCCCGGTCGATGACGGCGGCGAGCACCGGGTCGGCTTCCTCGTCCCACACCCACTCGGGGTCGATGCCCGCTCCCGTGCCCGCCACCGAGCCGCTCGGCGCCCACGTCCACAGGGAGCGGGCACTGGCCGGCGGGGCCGCGCCCAGCGCCCCGAAGGCCCCCAGGGCCCCGCCCGTCAACAACATCCTGCGTCTGCTCAACCCGTCCATTGCTCCGAACTCCTCCTCGAGTCCTGCCGCTCTGTCGTCCCGCACGCGCTTTGGTACGATGAAACATGTTGAGCATCGTTGTATCATCAGGCATCAGGGGAGCACAGACGAGGCATGAACGCCAGAGGCCCGACGGAATCAGGGGGGAGGTCGTGGAACCCGTCCTGTCGGGCCTCATGGGACCTTCCGGCCCCCTCTCCGCACCGGAACTCGCGTTCAGCGACGCCGTCGAAGGCGCCGCCCCGGACGACGAGGTGGCCGTGCGCCTGCTCGACGCCGCGTACGAGCAGTCCTGCCGCATGGGGATCAAGCGGTCCACGATGGCTGACGTGGCGCGGCTCGAGGAGTGTCCCGGATCACCGTCCACCGTCGTTTCGCCACCAAGGAGGTGCTGGTCGAGCAGGTCGTACGGCGGGAGTTCCGCCGGTACTTCGACCGGTTCGCCGTCGAGATCCAGGACGCCGGGACGGTCGCCGACCGGGTCGTCCTGGGGTTCGTGAGTTCCTCGCGAGCCCTCCGCCACAACCGTCTCATCGGCGGCCTCGCGACCGTGGAACCGGACGCCGCGGTGCCGTCCATGACCGGTGACGGGGGACGCACCCTCTTCGTGGTGCAGCAGTTCGTCGCCGACAGGCTCCGGCAGGAGCAGCGGGCCGGCCACGTCGCCGCCGAGGTGGACGTGGACGTCGTGGCCGAGATGACGGTCCGCGTCCCCGCGTCCTTCCTGGTCGTCCCCAGCCGCGTCGACGACGACGAGCGGATGCGTGCGGTGGCCCGGCGGTTCCTCGTCCCGATGCTCGGGCCACCGCGCTCGACCCACGCATGACCCGGCTCACTCGTGGCGCCCGTGCGGGTCACCCCTGTCCACAGAAGCGCTTCCTCCCGGGTGTGAACGCCCGGGGTTCCCCGCCGGTGCTGTGACCGCACAGGTTCGCCGGGTCGGCGGTCGTAGCGGTTGGATGTGCGGTGACGTCCGATCTGACCACTGGAGGCGCGGTCGCCGAGCCCGTCCGTGTGCGCAGACTGACCGACCAGGAGGGGCGGAAGCTGCGGCAGATCGTGCGCCGGGGCAGCACCAGTTCGGTGCGCTGTCGGCGGGCGATGATGCTGCCGGCCTCGGCCGGCGGGAACCGGGTGCCGGTGACCGCCCGGCTGGTGCAGGCCGACGAGGGCATCGTCCGGGTCCGGACCTCGGACCAACGGCACGCCTTGATCCGGCTCGGCCGGGCAGTCCAGTTGCGGAACGCATCGGTCCTCGCCGACGAGCGGCTGCTGTCCCGAGGTGCGCCCGCTGCAGGGGAAGTTCGTGGAGATCGCTCCACCGTCGCACTTCTGACCCGTGCGGACCTGGGCCAGGTGTGGCCCGGGCGCAGCGTTCGCATGCACATCGGAGATGCCGGCTTCTCCGGAGACGAACCGCGCCCATCGTCATTCGGCTGACCGCAGCCGGACGGCAGCGGCTGTGACCGTGCCGTGGAATACGTACGCGCGCTTGTCGTGGCACGTCGCCACGGCGCGGAAGCCCTTCCGTCTGTTGGTCATCCGCTCGACTTTGTTACGGCGCTTGTACGCGGTGCGGTCGAATCCGGGTGGTTGTCCGCCCACTGAATCCCGGGCCGGTCGGCGGACGGCCTGGTCCTTCAAGGGGAGCGGAGAGCAACCGTGTCATACAATTCTTGATCCTATTTTCACCAGCACGGCTCTGCGGTGTCCCAGATGACGTTCCTCGAGTAGATCCAACCGCGGGTCCAGTTCGGATACGCGCTGACGTAGAACCACGTACTGCCGACCTCGTTGTTGTAGTAGCAGTAGATGGTCATGGGATAGTCCTTGTACAGGGTCTCCCTGGTGCCGCAGTCCGCGTACGGGCCCGGCCGCAGCGGAGCAGTGGCGTTCTGGACTTTGCCGTAGCCCCAGTCGTCGTAGGAATCGATGTTCGGTGTCCCGGTCGCCCAGCATGTCTGAGCGGTGGCGTCACCCGGGGTGGTGGCCGATGCTGTGGTCGCCGACGCAACCAGCGAAAAGGCTGCCGCCGCGACGATCGTTGCCATTCTTGGCCTGTTGAACAACCTCCGCATTGTTCCTCCCCAGCAAAACTCACCCCGGTCCTCTTTCGACCGAGTTTCCTGAACGCGGCTGCTTCGTCCGTGCATATCCTTCCCGAAGGCCGAAGGGGCGGGTAGGGCAACAATTGGCCATCGGAAGAAGAAGGAGATTCGGTCGACGTTTTTCGCCACCACCGATCGGCCGATCGCCGAGCTCGAGCTCCGTCACCGGCTGCGAGCGAGAGCCGAGGACCGTATCCGGGCCTTCTGGTACTCCAGCCGTAGAACCTGATCTTGTGGGCGGGGCGGGGCGGGGCTGGGCTGGGCTGGGCGGGGCTGGGCTGGGCTGGGCGGGGCTGGGATCGGGCGGCCGGATCGGTATCGGATCGCGTGAGGTGGTCGCCCGCTGGCACGCTGCCCCCAACGAGATCCAGCACCTGTTCACCGCACTCGTCACCCGGCCCACCCACACAGCCGCACACCGGCTCCGCTGGTCCGACTGGCGACGCCGCCATCAAGCCCGGGCCCGCACCTGCCACTACCAGCGCCAGGCCGCCCACCAACCATGAAGATCACGATCTACGGCTGGAGTACTGGTTTGACCGGCTCCACGGCCGCTCGAATTCTTCCCACACCCATCCAGCCGGTCCGAGCAACGACGTCGTCACCCCGGCGAACCCGTGCGGTCAGAGCACCAGATCACGCTGGACCAAGGTGTGCAGTTCCTCGTGCCGGCCGACGTCAGAGCCGGAACGCCGTGGTCACCTGCTCGGCGAGATCGTCTTCTGTCATCGTGGTGTCGACCCGGACGGTGCGCAGTCGGAGACGCGCGGTTTCCTCCTCGAGGCGTCTTGTGAACATGCGGTCACGTTCGGCAGTGTTGCGGCCGGCCTTCGCCGGATCACTGGTCTTCCCCACGAACCCTTCCCCCGGTACCGACCGACTGCGGAGGGCGGCCTGGCGGAAATCGGGTGTGGGAAGAAGCCAGACGGCGTGCTCAGGAGCAGCAAGCAGAGGCTTGACGAGGTGCGGCAGCAACCGGAATCCCTCGACGACGACGCACGGCTCCGGCGGCAGACGAAGGAGGTCTTCAACGATCAGACCGAAGCCCTCACCTCGAAACCAATGGAACGTCTCGAGCATGACTTCCGGAGACCGGTTCACCCATCGCTCGTCCATGTCCATGGCGATGAACTCGTGCAGAAAGGGGGCCTCCTCGGGGGTGGTCCGCCCCGCGTGATCCCGCATCACGTCGTCGGTCGCGTAGAGGCGCCAGCCGTGGCGGTCGGCCAGTCGGCGGGCGGTCGTCGACTTGCCCGCACCACTCCCGCCACCGATCCAGAAAACGTGCCGCAGCCGTGCCGGAAGTCCTGCGGTGTCGGCCACCTCTTCGTACTGTCCGGGCTGCATCTGTCTCCGATCCCATGGGATGACCAAGGCGAACCTCATGGTGGTCGTCGTCGTTGGCGGCTTTCTCCGCTTTCCCTGAAACTACCGGCCGGAGGCCGGCCAGGAAGGCCGGGCACAGCACACACGACGTCAGCGGGCACGCTCCGGGCGCACTGGGCAGCGGCGCGCTCTTCCACCGCGAGGACTGGCCGTGCTGGTGGCACAACGGCTGATTCACGCTCGGCCGGATCGGGAGAATCGATGCTCCGAGCCCGGGAGCCGGTTGTAGGATCAGCCGACTTGATGAGGCGAGTGCGACGACCGGGGGGCCAGGGGCACCGGATGTGACGGTGCGGGTCCCGCCTCGCGTCCCGGGGAGGGTCTTCTTGGCCGTCATGTCTCTGCACGCCTGCGTCTTCTCGCGGCCTGTGCGGTCGTGTCCGTGCCGTTGGTCTTCGGCCCGGCCGCCTGGACGGCGTCGGCCGACGGCGGGACGTTCGACGAGACCGTCGTCGCCCCGGCCCTGCGCGTCACACCGGGCTCCGGCTCCGTGATGAGCGTCGGCCCTTCCGGGTTCCTGCACCGCGCCACCACCCTTGACGGTCCTTCCGGACCGGAGTGGACGGGCGTGGACGGCTCGACCAGGAAGCTCGTGGGCCTGGAGCCGCGCGACCCGGAGCACTACGGGGCGGCGTCGGACGTCGTGGCGGTGCCGCCCAGCGGCGGCACCGGCGACGTACAGCTGCGGAACATGGTCACCGACGAGACCACGACGGTCACGGTTCCGGTCGGTCAGCGCTGCAACGACGTCCTCGTCCGGCTGAGCACCGGCGCGCTGCGCCTGTACGAGCCGGCCTGCGGGGCGGCGCTGAAGCCGACCACGCCGTACACGGCCCAGGACACCTCCGACAACCTCTACCGCTGCATCGGCAGGGGCAACGGCACCTTCGGCGCCCGCGTGAAGCTCTTCACCGGCTGGGGCGGGACCTGCAACGCCGTCGTCGGAGTCGGGGACATCACCGGTGACGGCAGGGCCGATCTCGTCGCCCGCGACACCGC
The DNA here is from genome assembly GCF_044328485.1 of Streptomyces sp. NPDC017936. Classification (NCBI taxonomy): domain Bacteria; kingdom Bacillati; phylum Actinomycetota; class Actinomycetes; order Kitasatosporales; family Streptomycetaceae; genus Streptomyces; species Streptomyces sp. NPDC017936. The sequence continues at coordinate 373,513 of NZ_JBIRHK010000006.1, forward strand.
CGGAGTGCTCTACCGACTCAACGGCACCGGTACCGGCACCTTCGGCGCGCGCGTGAAGATCGGCACCGGCCGGCAGAACTACAGGGACCTCTCCTGGAGGCGAACAGGTGAACGGTCGATCGTCCGACCGAGGCGGGCGTCAGGAGATGCGGCCGGTCCGGCCTGCCGCGATGGTGGAAGTGTCGAAGCACCGCCACCAGGACGCGACGGGAACATTGACGTGGACAAGTCGCAGCTCACCGAGATGACCGCTCGCCGTGCCGCCGATGGCTCCGACGGCCGGCAGTTCAGCGCGGACGACATCAGCCGGATCCTCGACCTGCTCTTCGGCACCGTGGAACAGGCGGGGACCATCGCCGAAGCGCTCAGGGCCCGGGAGGCCGTCACCCTCGGGAGCTTCGGAAGCTTCCAGGCCGCTGACGGCGTCACCACCTTCCGGCCGGGTATAGCCCTCACCGAATACCTGCAGGACCAGACCCGGTGACCAGCACGCGGACCGCCGGGCCGGCACGGCGGCCGCCGGAATCGTCATGGGGCACCTGACCCTCCACGCCACCGGCGCGGCCGGCCCGGAGACGGTCTGGCAGCGCTACGCCTGCGTCGACGAGTGGGCCTCGTGGTCCCCGCAGGTCAAGACCGTCCGGGCCGCCGAGCGCCGCCTGAGGGCCGGCATGCGCGGGACGGTGGAGTCGAGAGCGGGCGTGCGCGCCGCGTTCGTCGTGGAAGCCGTCGACCACGACCGCCGCACGTGGACCTGGCGGGTCCGGTGGGGGCCGGTCCTGCTCCGCCTGCACCACGTGGTGCGCGCACACGCGCGCGGCTGCACCACGAGCCTGACGATGGACGGCCCCGGACTCGCGCTCCTGGCCTATGCCCCCCTCGCACGCCTGGCCCTGCGCCGTCTCGTACGGCCCTGATGCGGCCGGCTGCCCCCCTCGCCCGGCCCGCACCCCGTGTCACCGTTCGACAGCGGCAGCACGACGGCCACGCCCCTGCGACGACACGCCACCCCGTTCCCGGCGCCGTCAGGCGTTGCGACGGGCGAGGGAAGCGTTCAGCGCCGTCGCGAACGCACACCACGCGGCGTAAGGGACCAGGACGGCTGCCGCCTGCCGGTCGACGCGAGCAGTGCGACGGATGAGATCGACGGTGCTGAGGTCCAGCAGCAGCGTCCCCGCCAGCCCCGCCCTCGGGCTGCGGTGGTGGAAGAACAGCCGGTTCCATCCCGCGTCGAGCGTCAGGTTCACCGCCAGACTCGCCGTGAGCGCAGCCCGTCGCCGCTGCGCCGGCACTCCCCACGCACGGCCGGCCGCATAGGCGATCGAGGCGTACAGCGGCGTCCACACCGCACCGAACGCCCACGACGGCGGCTGCCAGGACGGCTTGCGCAACGACCTGTACCAGGCACTGTCCGCATCGACCGCCCGCGCCCCCGTCACGGCCGAGACCGTCACCGCGGCGGCGGCGGAGCCGTAGCGCAGCCACGGCCCACCGCGTCGGCTCCTGGCGTCACGTCCACCCATCAGTCTCATGCCACACGCGTTCCCCCACCACGTCCCCGCCACCGTCGCAGGCGTCGAAAGAACGGGACGGAACCTGAAGCGTGCTGGAGAAGGCCGTGACCAGGCAGGCTGAGCGGCTCCGCGGATGATGGCAGGTCTTGTGATCGGCTTCCCGGCCCAGCCCGGCCCGGCCCGGTCGGTCCGCCGTCGAGAAGGCGGGCCGGATCGGGTCTGCGCAGGCGTCCGCCCTCCCGTGGGGAGGCCGGGAGGGGCGGCGCGGCTCCGCCCAGGTGACAGCACGCGGACGGGGCCAGGGGGCGGGAGCCTCCGCCGGGGGAGAGGAAGAGGATCACCGCGGTCACAGGATGGCACTGGATTCGGCCACGCAACAGGGTGGTGACGGGAATCGGTCGTCGGTGGGTCGGCCGTGGCGTCCGGCCGCAGAGGGCTGTCGGCTACTGCTCGCCCAGACCGGTGGCGTGTTGGTCCACCTCGATCTCCGAGCGCCGTGCGCCGGCGAACCGGGTGGGCCGGAAGGCCCGGAGGAGGTCCTGTTCCTGATCGGTGGTGAGTTCGGCCGCGACCAGGCGTCCCAGGATCGGCGCCAGGGTGATCCCGCTGTGCGAGACGAGGCAGTAGACGCGGGACCCTGCGAAGGCGTAGCCGGCGACGGTGCGGCCGTCCGCGGGCAGGGAGCGGAAGCCGACGCGCAGGTCGATCCTCGGTGGCCGGCCCGGGTCGGTCAGCAGCGCGGAGAACCGCCGTGCCAGGGTGCTCGCCAGGTCCCCGTTCACGGTCGGAGGGTCTGCCGGGTCGACGTCGGCGTTCAGGTCGAGAGCCTGCAGCACGGTGTGCCCACCGGCCGCGGGGCGGAGATTGAGACCGGGGCTGTGGATCACGCAGCGCAGGTCGAGTCGCGGGGACCGGGCGTACCCGAGCAGACCGACGGTCGGCGCTCCGCGGCCGACGTCCGTCACCAGGGGAATGTCGATCCCGGCCAGTGCGGCGAGCCGCTGTGTCCAGCGGCCTGCCGCCAGGACGGCTCGATCGCCCGTGCGGACCTCGCCGTCGGCCAGGGTGACGGCTACGTGGTCCGGCCCGTCGTCGATGGCCACGACCTCGCCGATCGCGCACGTGGCGCCGTGCTGCTCGGCATCCGTCAGCAGCTCGTTCACGAAGAGGTCCGGCAGAACGTACCCCTCGCCGGGGAAGTGCGCGAGGGAGGTGATGGTCGCCGGGATGCGGAGGTCGCCCGCGATCCGTGTCGCTTCCTCGGGCGTGACCCAGCGGGCGGGGTAGCCGAGCGACCGCAGTCGTTCCACGTTGTCGGCGAGCCGCTGCTCGTTCGCGGCGTCCGCCCACTGCAACGCCCCGCTGGGGAAGTACGACGGCGCACCGCGCAGGTGCCCGGCGAGTCTGGCGTGCTCCTCCATCCCCGCGAGGTTCAGCCGGTGGTAGTCCGCGTCGGGCTTCCGGCTGGAGTTGGTCCAGGCGAAGGTGGTCGCCGTCGTACCGGCGCCGGCCCCCCACTGATCGAGCAGGAGAACGTCCTCACCGGCGAGGGCGAGCTGCCTCGCGACGCTCACGCCCAGCACGCCGGCGCCGATGACGATGACCTTCACGCGCGTCTCCTTTCCGGCAGCGACACGCTGCCCACCTGGCGGGGACCGGAAGCTCCGGGAGGAACTCGGCGGTTCCCCGGACGGACGGGGGTGCGACCCCCTCCACGGTGCTTCCGCCGTCGGCACGCGACAACTCCCCGCGCGCCGGTGGGCCCGCGCTGCCCGTCGTGGTGCCGTGACCGCACGGGTGCGCCGGACCGCCGGGCCGGTGCATCAACCGGAGGGGCGGCTTCTTCCGGTCGCGGTACGGTCCTGCCATGTCCCGATCAGCCGATGCCGGCTTCCTCCCGCCCCCCGTCACCGCGGACGACCTCGACTTCGCCGTGCAGCTCGCTGTGGCAGTCCTTCGCGAGGCGCCCCCGACTGCCTGGGAGGGCAAGGCCGGGTCGCTGGAATGGGACTGCTGGGAAACCGTCGAGCACCTCAGCGACGACCTCTTCGCCTACGCTGCGCAACTGGGTCCCAGAACACCGCCCCTGGACGGTGAGGTGCCCTTCGTGTGGGAGAGCCGGCGGCCCGGCGGCCCGGCGAACGCCATCCACGCGAACCGTGCGGCGGGGCCCGCCGGCCTGCTGCAGGTCCTGGAAGCGAGCGGCGCGCTGCTGGTCGCCATGGTGCGCACGACGCCTCCGCGGATCCGCGCTCATCACGTCTTCGGTGTCTCGGACCCCGAGGGTTTCGCCGCGATGGGGATCGTGGAAACCCTGGTGCACACGTACGACCTGACGCAGGGGCTCGGTCTCGCATGGAGCCCGCCCGCCGATCTGTGCTCCCGGGTGCTCGCCCGCCTGTTCCCGGACGCACCGTCGTCCACGGACGCCTGGCTCACCCTCCTGTGGGCCACCGGCCGCGCCGAACTGCCCGGCCACCCTCGTCCGACCACATGGCGCTGGGACGGCACACCCCGGGCGTAGGGCTCAGGCGCCTCCGCGGCGAAGGGGAGGTCCGGCCGGGGCCGGCCGGTCGGACTGTTGCCGGGACCGGTCGGCCCCGGGGCGGGCACACCGGTGAGCGCCGGCCTGCCCTGCTTCCGCCGCCACCCCGAACCCGTCACCGGCGGACCCCTCCGCGAGCGCGCCGAGCCCCTCACGCATGCCCGGCGCGTCGAGGACCGGGGGAGTACCGGCGCCGGGAGCGGCGCACCGCGCCCGGGCCGGGGGTCGGACCGGGGTTCTCGCGGACGGCGACGGCCTGGGGGGAGGGGACGGTCCTGCGAGCTGTCGGTGGCCTGTTCTAGGCTGCTGCACATGCCCCGTCCTCGGACCGGGCCGGCCGACCCGACAGGCTCTGCTGCTCCAGGCCCGCTCCCGGTCGCGGGCCCCGGGGCCGTGTGCTGCTCGTCCGCGAACGCCTCGCGCGGCCTGCGGGGGTGAAGCGATGAACACGGTCGAGCTGCTCCTGGACCCCGGCACGGAGGACGAGGTCCGGCACGTCTGGGAGCATCTGGCCGCGCGAGGAGAGCCCAGTCAGAGGCACCACAGCCATCCGACCAACCGGCCTCATCTCACGCTGGCGGCGGCCGACGTCCTGACAGCGGCAGCACGACAGGAGCTCCGGGGGGTGCTGGAAGGCCTCGACTGTCCCGCCGTCCTCGACGGGCTCGTCCGCTTCCGCGGTCGCACGAACGTGCTGGCCTGGCGCGTCCGGCGGGTGCCCGGACTCCTCGCCGTGCACGCCGCCGTCCACGACGCGCTTCTCGCCACGGGCTGCGAACCCGACCACCCCCTGCTCCTGCCGGAGAACTGGCAGCCGCACATCACCCTCGGCCGCAGCCGCCGGCCGGCGTGGAACGTACCGGACGACCAGTTGCTCCCTCCCGGCCTGCACGAGCCCGTGCACGGCCGTTTCGTCGCCGCACGCAGCTACGACTCGCGCACCCGCACCGTCACCTCGCTCCCGGCGGAGTGACAACCGCCAGGAACGCCGCCGGACCGGGGGGCCGCGACCTCGCCCGCTCCTCCGCGGGGACGGCACCTCTCGACGTTCCCGTGCCCGGGTGGGAAGAGCCGGGCGACGTCGAGACGTGAACGCGGGCGGGCCTCAAGGGCGTCGGACGGGGGAGGGGACGCCCTGTCCGTCGGGGGAGGGCGAGGGGGTGTCGTCAACATGTCGAGGGATGCGGCGGAAAGAGGCCCGGAAAGATTTCAACTTTCCAAGGCTTGCCGAGACGTGTAACTCATCAGTTAAATCAAGATGTGAACTAAGCCTCGCGGCAGTGACCTCGGCGTGTCCCCGCGCCCGCTGCCGCGCCCTCGTCCTTTCCCGACGCACCCGCAGGGACCCTTCATGAGACTCAGATCCCTGGGTGTCGCGCTCGCCGCCACGGCAGCGCTGATCACCCTGCCCGCCGTCCGGCCACCGGCGGCCGCGGCCGCCGACGCCAACCTGTCCCAGGGCAGAACGGCGACGGCATCCTCGAGCGAGAACGCGGGCACGCCCGCGGCCCACGCGGTCGACGGCGACACCGGCACCCGGTGGTCCTCGGCCGCCACCGACGACCAGTGGCTGCAGGTCGACCTCGGAACCGGCGCCACGATCAGCCAGGTCGTCATCGACTGGGAGGCGGCCTACGGCAAGGACTACAAGATCCAGTCCTCGTCCGACGGCAGCACCTGGACCGACCTGCGCGCGGTCACCGGCGGAGACGGCGGCACCGACACCCTCGCCGTCTCCGGCCAGGGCCGTTACGTACGCCTGCAGGGCGTCCACCGGGCCACGCAGTGGGGCTACTCCGTCTGGGAGTTCCGGGTGTTCGGCACCACCGGCGGAACGCCCCAGCCCGGCACGTGCTCGACCGCCGACTCGGCGCAGGGCAAGACCGCTTCGGCGTCCTCGACGGAGAACGCCGGCACCCCCGCGGCCGCCGCGTTCGACGGCAGCGACGCCACCCGCTGGTCCAGCCAGGCCTCCGACCCGCAGTGGCTGCGCGTCGACCTGGGCTCGTCGCAGGACATCTGCAGGATCGACCTGAACTGGGAAGCCGCGTACGGCAAGGACTTCCAGCTCCAGGTCTCCGCCGACGGCCAGAACTTCACCACCCTCAAGACCGTCACCGGCGCGACCGGCGGCCGGGCCTCCTACGACGTCAGCGGCACGGGCCGCTACGTCCGCGTCCTCGGGACGGCCCGCGGGACGGGCTACGGCTACTCGCTCTGGGAGGTCGCCGTCCACACCACGTCCGGCGGCACTTCGGGCCCGGTCCAGGGCGGCGGCGACCTCGGCCCGAACGTGATCGTCGTCGACCCCTCCACGCCCGGCCTCCAGCAGAAGTTCGACCAGGTCTTCGCCCAGCAGGAGTCCGCGCAGTTCGGCTCCGGGCGCTACCAGTTCCTGCTCAAGCCGGGCACCTACAACGGCATCAACGCCCAACTCGGCTTCTACACCTCCGTCTCCGGCCTCGGCCTGAACCCCGACGACGTCCAGATCAACGGTGACATCACCGTCGACGCGGGCTGGTTCAACGGCAACGCCACGCAGAACTTCTGGCGTTCGGCGGAGAACCTGGCGATCACCCCGTCCAACGGCACCGACCGCTGGGCCGTCGCCCAGGCCGCGCCGTTCCGCCGCATCCACGTCAAGGGGGGCCTCAACCTCGCCCCCAACGGCTACGGATGGGCCTCCGGCGGCTACATCGCCGACTCCAGGATCGACGGCACGGTCGGTCCGTACTCGCAGCAGCAGTGGTACACCCGTGACAGCTCCGTGGGCGGCTGGACCAACGGCGTGTGGAACATGACGTTCACCGGCGTCCAGGGCGCCCCGGCGACCAACTTCGACACCGGGCCGTACACCACGCTGGACACCACGCCGATCTCCCGCGAGAAGCCGTTCCTCTACCTCGACGGCAACGAGTACAAGGTCTTCGTCCCCGCCAAGCGCACCAACGCGCGCGGCGTGTCCTGGCCCGCCAACGCCGGGACCTCGCTGCCGCTCAGCCAGTTCTACGTCGTCAAGCCCGGCGCGACGGCCGCCACCATCAACACCGCACTGGCCCAGGGCCTGAACCTGCTGTTCACGCCCGGCGTCTACCACCTCGACCGGACCATCGACGTCACTCGCGCGAACACCGTCGTGCTCGGCCTGGGCCTGGCCACGATCGTGCCCGACGGCGGCATCGACGCCCTGCACGTCGCGGACGTCGACGGCGTCAGGCTCGCCGGATTCCTCATCGACGCCGGCGCCACCCGGTCCGACACCCTGCTGCAGATCGGCCCCGCCGGAGCGGCCGCGGACCACTCCGCCAACCCGACCACCATGCAGGACGTGTTCATTCGCATCGGCGGCGCGGGCCCCGGCCTGGCGACGGACTCCGTCGTGGTCAACAGCGACGACGTCGTCATCGACCACACCTGGATCTGGCGCGCCGACCACGGCGAGGGCGTCGGCTGGGAGACCAACCGCGCCGACTACGGGCTGCGGGTCAACGGCGACGACGTCCTGGCCACCGGCCTGTTCGTGGAGCACTTCAACAAGTACGACGTCGTGTGGAACGGTGAGCGGGGCCGCACGATCTTCTTCCAGAACGAGAAGGCCTACGACGCCCCCGACGCCGCCGCCATCACGCACGACGGCATCGTCGGGTGGGCGGCCTACAAGGTCGCCGACACGGTCGCCGTGCACGAGGCGTGGGGTCTGGGCAGCTACTGCAACTTCACCGCCGATCCCTCGATCGTGCAGCACCACGGCTTCCAGGTGCCGGTCAAGGCGGGCGTCAAGTTGCACAGCCTCCAGGTCATCTCCCTGGGAGGCAAGGGACAGTACGCCCATGTCGTCAACGACACCGGCGCCCCGACCTCGGGGACGAACACCGTGCCGTCGAAGGTGACCTCGTTCCCGTGATCCGCGGGAGGGGCGGCGCACCGCGCCGCTGAACCCGCTGCCGGGGCCGTGAACCAGCGGTCCCGGCAGCGGGGCCGGATCCGGCGACCGTGGCCGGGCCTGAGGCCGGGGGATCGCGCCGGCTGTGCGAGGGCGAGCGCGGGGGGCCGATCGGCCCCATCTGGAATCCCTGGATTCCGCTTTTGTCAATGGAATTTGACGTTCCATCACTGAATTTCCCCGAAAACACCATGGGAATTCTGCACAGCCCTTGCAAAGCTCCGCACTCGCGGGTCATTCTCAGTCCCGGACAGCCCTCTGGGACCTTCGTGCATGGACGGGACCGGCGGGGCGGGCCTCCACGGGGGAGGCGCTCGGGGGAGCGGCCGGACGGTCGTACGGGGGGATGTGCCATGCCCGAATCGGGTCGGAGACGGAATCTACGCGCGTCGGCGGCGGCCGGAACAGCCGACGCGGCCACCACGGCGACGACCGCCGCCGTCACCGCTGCCGCGCCCGGCAAGCCCGCGCCGCCGCTGGTGGTCGCCGGGCCGCTGCTCAGGCGGGCGGAGCCGGGGTCGGTCACCGTGTTCGTGGTGACCCGGGAGGCCCGCACGGTCACCCTCGACGTGCTGCCCGGCAGCGGGCCGGCCGACGCCGCGCCGCTGCTGACCGGCAGCGCCGCGACGGTCGCGCTGGGTGCGCGGACGCACGTCGTGGCGGTCACCGCGACCGGCGGCACCCCGCTGGCCGCCGGGGCCGGGTACCGCTACCGGCTGGGCTTCACCGCCGCCGGGGGCTCCCGGCAGGACCTGCTGGAGGCGGGCGTGGCGGCGGCCGGGGCCGACGAGGCCCGCGCGCTGCTCTGCCACCCGGGGAGCGACCTGCCGGGGTTCGCGCTGCCCGGCGGCCCCGGCGACCTGCGGGTGCTGCACGGCGGGGCGCGGCTGCCGCACGCCGCCGGCCCCGATCTGCTGGCCCACGCCGACACCGTGCTGGCCGAGGCCGTCGCCGCCGCCTCGGCACCGCCGCCGGAGGGCACCCCGGCCCCGCCCGCCCGGCCGCACCTGCTCCTGCTGCACGGCGACCAGTCTCCCGCCGACGACGTGTCCGCCACCCTGCTCGCCGTGGTCCGCTCCGCCGTCGCCACCCTGGGCATCCCGGACGACAAGCTGCCCGGTGCGGCCGACGCGGAACAGCCCGGGGTGCTCGGTCCCGGCGGGCGGGCCGCGCTGTGCGACGGGGCGAAGATGCCCGGCACCTGGCCGAACCACCTGCTCTCCTTCGCCGAGTACACCGCCGCGCAACTGCTGCTGTGGAGCGACACGCTGTGGCCCGCCGCGCTGCCCGCCGTGGAGGCCGTGCACCCCGACCCGCGCTGGGCGTCCTTCCCGGCCGCGCTGCGCACCGCCGTCCTCGCCCGGTCGCCCTACACCGCCACCGAGGCCCAGGCGCCGCTGGTGGCCTGGCTGGAGGCGTGGCGGGACGAGAGCGCGCGGCTGGCCGCGTTACGGGCCGGGCTGCCCGCCGTGCGACGGCTGCTGGCCAACGTCCCGGTGCTGATGGGCCTGGGCGGGCAGGACGTCACCCGGGGGTGGAACGGCGGCGCCGCCGAGACCACCGCCCTGCTGGGGAACCCCACCGGACGCCGGGTGGTGCAGAACGCGCTGGCCGCCCACGCGGTGCTGCGCGCCTGGGGCAACACCCCCGACCGGTTCGCGGCGGCCGGCTCGCCCGGCCGGACGCTGCTGAACGAGCTGGCCGCCTGGCTGACGGCCGCCGTCCCCGGCGAGGACGCCCACTGCGCCGCCGTCGCCGAGCGGGTAGGGCTGCCCGGCCCCGGGCTGGTCCGCCCGGCGGGCGCGCTGGACTACCACTTCCTGGTCGCCGGCGCCCGCTGGCACCTGCTGGTGCTGGACACCGCGACCCGCCGTTCGCCGGCCGTGCCCGGCGGCCAGGACCGCCGCCCGGTGGGCGACGCCGACCTGGACGCCATGCTCGACCTGCTGCCCGAGGCCCGCCCGGACACCCTGACCCTGGTGGCCTCGGCGGTGCCCCTGCACCGGGTGGCCACCGCCGTCACCGAGGGCACCGAACCGGCGGTGGACCAGTCGGACTCCTGGGCCGCCGACACCGCCGGGTACCACTGGGCGCTCAACCGCCTGGCCACCCGCGGGGCCCCGGCGGGCGGCGACCGCGTCCGGCGCCGCACACTGGTGCTGCTCGCGGGCGGGGCGGGCCACTCCTACGGCGACGTGGTGCGGTTCTCCGCCGAGCACGCCTACCGCGTCCAGGGCACTCCGGCCGGCACCCCGGTGAAGGCCGAGTCGGTGCTGCTGCACCTGACGGCGGGCGCCCTGCGCGGCACCGGCCCCGACGACCAGGCGCTGCACCTGCGGGGGCGGCGCTCCGGACCGACCCGCCAGACCCGGGTGGTGGGCTGGGACGCCCCGGTGACCGCCGTGCAGGCCGGGACCCAGCTGCGGCCGGGCGACCAGCCGCCGGTGCCCTGGCAGTTGGGCGGCGGGCCCCCGCAGACGGGCACCCTCTCCCCGGACCGCCGCCTGAACCTGCGCCCGGACTGGTTCCTCGGCCTGACCGCCGCCGAGCACGACCCGTTCGGCCGCGGGGCGGGCCTGCGGCCGGGGCGGCCGCTGGACGTGGACCCGGACGACGGCGTGCCGCCGGCCTACGACCCGGACGGCTTCGACCTGGCCGAGCTTCCCTCACTGGGTCTGCGGCAGTACGTCAACGCGCTGACCAACCACCGGGAGATGCTGCTCCACTGGGCCAGCGGCACCTCCGTGGTCGGCGTCAACGCGCTGTCCGACTTCACCGCGGATTTCGCCGCCGAACTCCGGCTGGCCCGGCAGAGCGTCCACTTCCTGCTGGAGGAGGGCGGCCAGGTCCGCCCGTTCACCGACTTCGCGCTGCCCGCCGCGCCCGGCCCGAGCATGTACGTGGACCGCCTGTACGCCAACCTGTCGCTCAAGCGCGGCGACCACGACCCGGGCGCCACGGGAGCCGTGTACGCGGGAGTCGCGACCGCCGGCGGCGGCACCCATGTCCGCGACCTCCAGCGGGACCTGGCCGAGCTGGGCTTCGCGGTGGTGGCCGGTGACCCGGCGGGCGTCTTCGGTCCGCACACCGAGTGGGGCGTGCGGGAGTTCCAGGCGTACGCCCGCGACAGCCGGATCGCCCGCCAGACGGCCCAGGTCCCGCCGCCCGCCCGCTGGGCGGAGCGCCTGGAGCGCGCCTGGTGCCCGGAGGAGGACCGCTACGCCGGACCGGCCAGCGGCGTGGTCAACGCCCAGACCCGGTTCGCCCTCGCGCTGTGGAAGCGGGAGCGCTACCGCTGCCCGGTGGTGATCGAGGCGTTCACCTCGGCGGGAGCCCCGGTCGCCGGGATGGACAACCTGTGGCGGCACACCCAGCCGGGCGTCGCCACCCACACCATGTACGCCACCGACTTCCGCGACTACTACGACATCCCCGAGGCGCACCAGGAGGCCCAGCCGGGCGGGGTGCCCGCCGGGGTGCCCCGGGTCCCGGTGGGCACGTGGCACCTCTACCGCCAGACCTACAAGCACAAGACCGACACGGCCCCGGTGGTGACCCGGGGCGCGCGGGTGGTCTTCGAGGGCGGCCTGCGGACCACCGCCGCGTCGAGCTGGCGCCCGGACAGCGAGGTCGTCCCGGAGACCCTGCTCCCGGCCCGGGCTCCCGCCACGGCCCCGCCCACGCTGGCCGAACTGGTCGCCGCCTCCGACGCCGACCCCGACGACGGGCGGCTGTCCACCTTCAAGGTGATCCGGTCGGTGGCGGAGGTCGAGGCCTACGGCTTCTTCGACGTGCTCAACTGCTACGACAGCGCCTTCATCTCCGGCGGGCTCTACCACTGGACCGCAGGCCCCACCCGGGTGCCGTCCCACACCTTCCCGGTCGCCAACCCCGTTCCGCCGACCGACGACTCCCCCCTGTGGCCGTTGCAGCCGGTGCAGGACACCTGGGGCGTCCGCGGCGGCGAGCTGTGGGGCCTGCTGGCGCTGCTCAAGTCCCGTTATCCGCAGGCGTTCCGGCACCACTTCTCCGCCTACGGCATCGACGTCCAGCACGCCTGGCACACCAACGCGATCTGGGACGGCTCCAACCGCGTCTACGCCGGCACCGCCACCCAGGAGACCGAGGGCGCGCCGACCGTGATGCCGGCGACCGTGCGGGAGTTCAACCGGTTCCGCGGCTGGCACTGGGGCTACCGGCTGGCCATGGCCTTCCGGGTGGAGCCGGACTTCCGGCGCGCGATGTGGGACCTGGCCCGGCAGCGCCTCTTCGACGTGCTGCGGCTGCGCTGGCCCGACCGGGAGGCGGCTCCCGCCCAGGGCAACTTCGAACTGGACGACGTGGACACCGGCACCGGCGCCCGCCGACCGCTGGTGAGCGAGGTGTTCACCTCCGAGAAGGCCGTCGCCATGATCCTGCGCTGGCACGTCAACAAGCCGGGCGAGATGGTCACCGACCGGCGGGCCGGGACGATGCTGCGCGAGGCGCTGAAGTGGGCCAGGCAGCCCCCCGCCCCCGGCGCCCCCGCCGCGGACCTGCTCCAGCCGGTCACCGCCTGGGGCGAAGCCGAGGAGGCCCGGCTGCTGGAGGGCCTGGTCCAGGTGTGCAAGGACCCCGCACTGAAGGCCAGCGTGAAGCGGGCCCGGGACTGGCCGTCGTGGAACCTCACCACACCCGGCCAGAACCCGGCCGGCTTCACCCTGCCGCTGGGCGACCTCCCTCTGGCGGACCCCGCCGCGGCCCCGCCGCGTGCCGTCAGCGAGCGCCAGCTGCGCTCCGACCGGAACAGCTTCCGGCTCGACGACGTCGGCCTGCCCTGGCCCGAGAGCCACTGATCCTCGCCACGCGCCCCGCCGCGCACGCGTGTTCTCCCCCCACACCACTCCTTCCCATCTCCGACACGCCGTCAGGACGGTATTGCCATGGGCGAGAGCCGGGCACCAGACCCACGCCGCGAACACGATCTGCTCACCCGCCTCTGGCAGCAACTCGACGTGCTCGTAAGGCCGTTGCTGGCAGCGGGCGGCGATCCGGGACGCCGCCGGGCGCTCGCCGAGGAGCTGGGCTGGGACCTGGCGGCGCTCGGCGAACAGCTCAAGATCGGTGATCCGGCCCAGCTCGAACAGAGCCTGGACCAGTGGATCTCGGCCGTCTCCACCGCCTACGCCGAGCTGCGCGCCCAGGTGGCCGCCGGACTGCCGGACTCGCTGGAGGCCGTCAAGGCCCGCGCCCAGCAGGCCGGGAAGGCCGCCGGGGTGCTCAAGGCGCTGCCGCCGGTGTGGCAGGCCAAGGCCCCCGACCCGTGGCTGCTGCCGGCCCTCGCCGAGGACCTCGCCGACCTTCTGGGCACCCGCTACCTGCGGTCCGAGGTCCCGGCGCTGTACCGGCTGCTGGTGCTGCTCGGGGTGATCGAGCCGGCCGGGCCGCAGGCCGTCCGCGATCCGGTGCCCGCTCCTCCGCAGACGCCGGTGCGGCTGGCGGTCTCCCGCGACCGGCTGCGCCCGGACCGGCTGCGGCGGCTGCTGAGCGAGCCCGAGGCACTGCTGTCCGAGCTGTACGCCTGGCATGCCGAGCCCACCGCCGAACAGGCCGACATCACGGCCGGGCTGCTCTTCCCCCGCCTGGCCGACCTGTTCCGGACGCTGGGCCTGCGGGCCGGGTACGGCACGCCCGAGGGGGTGGGGCCGGCCCAGGACGCGCCCGGCGCGGAGCTGGCCGCCCACGCCCTGACGCTGATCGGCGGGGCGGAGGACGGAGCCCTGGAGGGCGGCTGGGGCGCGGGTCTCGTGCTGTCGCCGGACGAGCGCGGCGGCATGGGGCTGGTGGTGCTGCCCTGGGGCGCGGTCGAGGTGTCCACGGCGGCCGGCCCGTGGAACCTGGCGCTGGCGCTGAGCGGCACCCCGGGCGGTTTCGCCTGGGGGCCGCGCGGGCTGCTGCTGCCGGACGGGGCGGACACCGAGGTCCGGTTCTCGCTGGCCGCCGACCGGCGCGCCGCCCAGTCCGCCCCGGCCTGGACCTTCGGGGCGCCGAACGGCACCCGGGTGGAGCTGGACCGGCTGTCGTTCTCGGCGTTCGCGCGGTTCGGCGCCAAGGAGGCGGACTGGGGGGTGGCCGCGGAGGCCGCCGGCGGAACGGTCCGCATCCAGCCGGGCGGCGGCGACGGCGACTCCTTCCTGCGGCGCATCCTGCCCGCGCAGGGTCTGACCGTGCCGTTCCGGGCGGGCCTGGGCTGGACCCGCCGCTCCGGACTGTCCTTCACCGGGCAGGCGGGCATGGAGGCCGACCTGCCGCTGCACCTGCCGCTCGGCCCGCTCACGATCGACCGGCTCCACCTGGGAGTGCGGGCGGGCACGCCGGACGGCGGCCCGGCCGCCCCGGTCGCCGCCGTCGAGGCGTCGCTCAGCGCCCGGCTCGCGCTGGGCCCGGTCACCGCCTCCGTGGAACGCCTGGGCCTGGCGGTGACGGCGGCCTTCCCGCCCGGCGGCGGCAACGCCGGCCCGATGCAGGTGTCCACCGCCTTCAAGCTGCCCACCGGCATCGCGCTGTCGGTCGACAGCGACCTGGTCTCCGGCGGCGGCTACCTCTCCATCGACCAGGAACGCGGCCAGTACGCCGGGGCCGCCCAACTCGCCCTCGCCGCCTACCGGCTGACCGCCGTCGGAATACTGACGACCCGTCAGGCGGACGGCGGCCCCCTGCGCGACAAGGCCGGACGCGACATCTACTCCCTGCTGGTGATCGCCACCGGCACCGCGCCCGCCCCGCCCAGCCCCGGCTTCGCCCTGGAGGGCCTGGGCGTCCTGGTCGGCCTGCACCGGGCCGCCGACGCGGAGGCGCTGCGCGCCGGGGTGCGCACCAAGGCCCTGGACAACGTGCTGTTCCCCGCCGACCCGGTGGCGTCCGGGCCGCAACTGGCGGCCTCGCTGTCCAAGCTGTTCCCCGTCGCGCCCGACCGGTACCTGCTGGGCCTGATGGCCCGGATCACCTGGGGCCCGCGCACCCCCGACCCGAGGAACCCGTCCGCCGGCGCCAAGGCCCTGGCCACCGCCGACCTGGCGCTCTTCGTCGAACTGCCCGCCCCGGTGCGGATCGGCCTGCTGGCCCGGGTGTCCCTCACCCTGCCCGCCCCGGCCGCGCCGGTGGTGGTGCTGCGGATGGACGCGGTCGGCCTGGTGGACCTCGGCACGAAGGAAGCCTCGCTGGACGCCTCGCTGGTGGAGTCCTCGGTGGCGGGCTTCCCGGTCACCGGCGACATGGCGCTGCGCGCCTCGTGGGGAGCCAGGCGGCAGTTCACCCTCTCCATCGGCGGCTTCCACCCGCGTTTCACCGACCGCCCCGAGGGGTTCCCCGAACTGCGCCGGGTGGCCATCTCGCTGACCAAGGGCGACAACCCCCGAGTGCGGGTGGAGGGTTACCTCGCCGTCACCTCCAACACCGTCCAGCACGGCGCGCTGGTGGACGTACGGGTGGAGAAGGCCGGGTTCACCGTGCTGGGGCGCCTCGGCTACGACGCGCTGATCCAGTTCGCGCCGTTCGGCTTCGTGGTGGACATCTTCGCCTCCGCCTCGGTCAAGCGCGGCTCGCGGACCCTGCTGGCGGTGGACCTCGCGCTCCAGCTCTCCGGGCCGAGCCCGTGGCACGCCAAGGGCCACGCGCGCTTCAAGCTCTGGTTCATCTCGGTCTCCGTCGGCTTCGAGATCACCGCGGGCCGCGACGGGAAGAAGGTGCTGCCCGCGCCCGTGGACCCCAGCGCGGCCCTGCTGGCGGCCCTGGCCGACCCGGCCGGCTGGTCCTCGCTGCCGCCGGGCGGGCAGTCGGTGGTCACCCTGCGCGAGGTCACCGCCCGGCCCGGCGAACTGCTGGCCCACCCGCTGGGCGGGCTCACGGTGGCCCAGCGGCTGCTGCCGCTGGGCGTCACGGTCCGCCGCATGGGCCCCGACCCGCTGCCCGCCCCGGCCGTCTTCGACATCGCCCAGGTCCGCTACGGCTCCGGGTCCACCGCCCGCCCCGGGACGCTGGGCGCGCAGGTCAAGGACTGGTTCGCGCCCGCCCAGTACAAGGACATGGCGGACGCCGCCAAGCTGAGCAGCCCCTCCTTCGACCTGCTGAAGGCGGGCACCGAACTGGCCGTCGGCGCACTGACCGCGCCGTCCGGCAGGAGCGCCGACGGCACCGAGCTGACCACCTTCGCCGAACTGGGCTACGAGCCCATCGTGGTGGACGAGCCCCTGGCCGCCACCGCCGCCTCGTCCCTGGCGGTGCGCACCGGCGCCGGGGCGGCGGCCGAAGCGCCCCGGACGGCGTCGGACCGGATCGCGGCGGTGGAGGCGGCGGCCGCGCGGCGGACCGCCGCGGCAGCCGAGGCGCCGTCCGGCGCCGTGTCGAAGAGCCTCGCGGCGGCCCCGGCACGGCGGTTCGAGACCGTGCCCGCCGCACTCCTGAACGCCCTGGCCGCCGCCGGTCCCGCGGGCCGGACGGCCCGGGGCTCCCGCTGCACGACGGCCGGGGTCGCGGTCCGCCCGCACACCTGGCGGGTCGCCGCGCCGGCGGACCGGGCGGAAGGCCCGGCGCGCGCCGCCGGGACCCGCGCCGCCGCGCCGCACCCCGCCCACCTCGCCGAAACCCACACGGAGGCATGGGAGATGGCCACCGCACTGCACGAGTCCCGGCCCCCGGCCGGCGCGACCGAGGTCCGGGCGCCGGGACGCCCGCCCCGGATCCACGCCGCCCCCTTCGCCGACGTGGACGCCCCGGCGGCGGGAGGCGCCCGATGAGCGGCCTGCGCTTCCTGCCCTGGGTCCGCGACGGCCTCGCCGGCGGACTGCCCGCCGCCCCCTCCGGCGCCGCCCGCGCCGCCGTCGAGGTCGGCCTGACGGTCAGCCGGGGGACCGACCTGCTGCAGGTCGCCCCCGTCACCGTCACCCTGCTCGGTCCCGGCGACGTCACCGGCGTGGACCCCGGGCAGATCATCCGCACCTTCCCCGCCCCCGACGCCACCGGGGTGGAGACCACCGGCTTCGCCGCCGTCGAGTTCGACCGGCCCGACCTGCCGTGGATGTTCTCCCCCGGCGGACCCGACGGGCGCGGACGGCTGCGGCCCTGGCTGGTGCTGGTGGTGGTGCCCGAGGCCGACGCCCGGCTCACCGCCGCCGACGGCGCCGGCGTCGCGCCCGCCGTGCTGAACTGCCCCGCCGACGCGCTGCCCGACCTCGCCCAGTCCTGGGCGTGGGCGCACGCCCAGCTCGTCGCCGCCCCCGACGAGGACCCGCTGACCGTGCTGGAGCAGGCGCCCGAGCGGTCGCTGTCGCGGATCGTCTGTCCCACCGTCACCGACGACCGCACCCGCTACCTGGCCGCCCTGGTCCCGGCCTACGAGGCCGGGCGGCTCGCCGGGCTCGGCCTGCCGCAGCCCGACGCCACCGGTCTCGCCCCGGCCTGGCAGTCCGGGGCCGGCGGCCGGATCACCCTGCCCGTCTACCACTCCTGGCGCTTCACCACCGGCCTGGACGGCGACTTCGAGAGCCTGGCCCGACAGCTCGAGGGCCGCCCGATCACCGGCGTCGGCGCCCGTGCGCTGGACCTGGCGGACGCCGGCGTCCTGCCGCTGGCCTCGGGCACCCCGGAGGCCACCGCCTGGCTGGGCAGCGCCCTGCGCACCCCCGGCACCGGCCCGCTCTGGCCGGCGGCCACCCGCACCGCGTGGCGGGCCGCGATGCGGGCCAGGTTCGCGCCCGGCGCCGACCGGCTGCCGCCGCCGCTGTACGGAGGCGCCTACGGCGGCACGCCCGACGGCGCCCCGCCCGCCGAGGGCGCCGAACCGGCCTGGCTGGCGGCCGTCAACCTGGAACCGCAGCACCGGGCGGCGGCGGCGCTGGGCGCCCGGGTGGTCCAGGACCACCAGGAGGACCTGGTGGCCGCCGTCCAGGAGCAGGCGGCCGACCTGCGCGAGGCCAACGCCCTGCTGTCCTTCGCCCGGCTCGCCCGGAGCACCGGGTCCGCCCTGCACCGGCGGCGGTTCGCGCCCCCGGCGGCGGGCGCCACCACGCCCGCCACCACGCCCGCCACCGTCGCGCCCACCGGTGCCGAACCGACGGCCGCCGCCGCGGGCGCTTCGCCCGAGCCGGCGACGGCGACGGCCGCCGCGGGCGCCTCCCGTGCCCTGAGCGACGCCCAGCTCCTCGCCGTCACCCGGCCGGTGCACGACCTGGTGCCGCTGCCCCCGTCCACCGCCTTCGCGGCGTCCGGCCCGCAGGACGAGGTCCGGGCCGAAACGTCCGGGCGGGCCGCCGCCCCGCTCGCCCGCGCCGCCGCGACCGTCGCCGACCTGGTGGACGGCAACCCCGGGGTGGCCGCCGCCACCACGGCCGCGTTCCGCCGCGCCACCCGGGGCGGCGCCGCCGGCGGCGACCGGCTGGGCGCCTCCGCCGCCGCCACGGTGGCCGCGCTGGCCGGGGGCCTCGCCTCGCCCGTTCCCCCCGCCAAGCTGCCCGCCGGAGCCGTGCCGGACACCCTGCTGCGGGACGCCCAGGGCAACCCGATCACCCTGGAGCAGCTCACCGCCGCGTTCCTGTCCTCGGCCGACCCCTGGTGGCTGACCCCGCCGCCCCCGCCGCCCGCCGGCTGGCTCGAGCTGCCGCAGAAGGCCGTGACCGCCCCCGTGGTGACCTCCGACGGACGGCTGTTCCTGCTCGCCGCGGCCGACCCGGGCTTCGGCCGGCCCACCGGGAGCCTGTACGAGCAGGTGCCCGACCCCTCCGGCGGCCCGGGCCCGTGGCGCAACCACGGCGCGCCCGAGGGCTTCGGCCGGGCCGGCCTGGTGGGCAACCTCGCCGTGGCGCCCGGCAGCGGCGGGCCGCGGATCTTCGCCCTCCACACCGTGGGCTGGGTGCAGGAACTGGTGGAGCGCCGCTGGGTGACCGACCGCTGGATCTGGGAGACCCACCCGCTGCCGAACGGCGGCTATCCGGGCAACGGCAGCGACCCGGTGGTGGCGGCCGGCGGGGTCTGGGTGGTCTCGGGGCAGGAGACCCTGTGCCGGATGGACCTGGCCGCCGGCACCTGGAGCGACTACGGCACCCCCGCCACCGGGTTGCTGAACCGGCTCTCCGGGCCGCTCGCCGTCTCCCCCGACGGCACGCACGTCTTCGCCACGACCATCCACGGCGCCCTGGCCGAGTGGCGGCCCAACGCCGGCGCCGGCACCTGGACCCTGCTCAACGCCCCCGGCCTGCACGGCCCGGGCGTCGCCGCCGGACCCGCCGACGTGCGCGCCGTCTCCACCAACGGCGAGCTGTACGACCACCGCTACGGCCGCACCCCGGCCTGGCGCAACCTCGGCAAGCCGCTGGGCCGCGCGCTGGCCGCGCTGTCGCCGTCCACCGGCGACGTCCAGCACGCCATCGCCGCCGACGGCACCCTGCTGCGCGGCACCGGCGTCGCGGGCACCGCCCCCGCCTGGAGGGCGTGGACGCTGCCCGCCGGGCACACCCCCAAGCCGGCCGTCGCCCCGGTGGCCGACCCCTACGACGCGAACGCCGCGTTCGTGCTGACCGCCGAGGGCCGGGTGCTG
This sequence comes from Streptomyces sp. NPDC017936, assembly GCF_044328485.1. Lineage (NCBI taxonomy): Bacteria > Bacillati > Actinomycetota > Actinomycetes > Kitasatosporales > Streptomycetaceae > Streptomyces > Streptomyces sp. NPDC017936. The sequence continues at coordinate 393,084 of NZ_JBIRHK010000006.1, forward strand.
CGGGCGGTGTTCAGCGGATCGTCGGTCACCTGCACCGACCGGGGCACCGCCACCGACCCCGGCGGCCAGGGCGGCTGGCTGGACTGGCCCACGCCCGACCGCCGCCGCTACGCGCCCAGGGTCGGCCTGTTCGCCTCGGTGCTGGTCAGCCAGCTCGACGTGTCCGCCGCCGCCCCCGCCTCCCCCGTCGTACGGCACGCCACCGGCCGCGACCTCGGTTTCGACGGCGCCCCCCGGGCGGGCTGGGTGCCGGGCCCGGGCGTCGACGCCCAGTTCAACGCCTACACGAAAGGGGTGGGCACGGCGGTCGCCGACCTGACCGGCAACGGCAGGCCGGACCTGGTGGTGCTCTCGGTGGACCACGCCGGGGGCTACGGCCGGATCGGCTACCGGGTCGGCTTCGACCTCGACAAGGACGGTGTGCCGGCGAGCGGTTGGGGCCCGATGCAGTACGCACCGGAATTGGTCGGGGCGGTGGCGGACGTGGACATCGCCCTGTCCGACCTCGACGGCGACGGCCGCCCCGAACTGGTCGTCGCCTACGCCAAGGCCGAGGGCGCGGGCGGGCGGGTGTCCTGGCGGATCGGCTGGCGGCTGGACGCCACCGGCCGGGCCACCGGCGGCTGGGGCCTGACCCAGACGCTGCCCGCGACCACCGGCCCGCTGGCCGCCCTCGGGGTGGACGTGGTGGACGTCACCGACGACGACACCCCCGACCTGGTGCTGGTGACCGCCGAACGCGGCCCTCAGCGGGACGTCGTCAGCCACCGGATCGGCCGGTCGGTCAACCGGCGCGGCCTGGTCACCGGCGGCTGGAGCGAGCCGGTGCCGTTCGGCGGGCCGGCCGACGCCGGGGCCGCCCGGCTGTCCGGGCTCTCGGTGGCCGCCGTGGACCTGACCGGCACCCGCCGTGCCGACCTGCTGTTCCTGCGGTCCTGTCCGTCCGGCGGCGTGCACCGCCCGGTGCTGTCCGCCGCCTTCGACCTGGACCCGGCCGGGGTGCCGGCCGTCTGGGGCGACACCGCGGTCACCGCGCCGCAGCCGCAGTGCGCCGCGGTGGCCGGGGCCTCCCTGGCCGTCATCGACCTGGACCCGGCGCTGACCGAGCGGCGGGCCGCCATGGGCAGCCGGTTCGTGGAGGCGGCGATGCGCCACCAGAGCGTGGTGGCCGCCGCCCAGCGGCTCACCCGGCAGACCGCGCCGCCCACCGTCCCGGTCGCCCCCACCGCGGCGGCGCTGCGGGCCGCCCTGGACCCGCTGGCCACCGTGCCCGAACGGGCGCTGTCCCGGATCGGAGTGGACGGGCTGCCGCTCGCCGACACCCTGCCGCCCGACGCCGATCCGCTGCGCTCCCTGGTGACCGGCGTGGAGTTCCCCGAGCCGGTGTACGAGCTGCTGCGCGCCCTGTCGCCGGAACACCTGCTGGGCGGCGCGGAGAACGTGCCGGCCGACACCGTGGGCCTGCTGGAGACCGACCCCGCGTTCCTGGAGGCGTTCCTGCTGGGCCTCAACACCGAGCTGGGCCGTGAACTGCTGTGGCGGGAGGTCCCGGTGGACCCGTCCACCACCTACTTCCGGCAGTTCTGGGACACCCGGGGCGCCGCCCCGGACGGCAGCCGCCCGCCCGGCTCCCCGCTGCCCGACATCCCCCCGGTCGGCGAGTGGGGCGGCGGCGCCCTGGGCTCCCACACCACCGGCGTGGGAGCGGCGGGCGAGGGCGTGCTCGTCCTGGTGGTGCGCGGCGAACTGCTGCGCCGCTACCCGGACGCGGCGGTGACCGCCCGCAAGGCGAGCTGGACCACTCCGGCCCGGGTGGCGCGCACGGTCCAGGAGGGCGGCACCGAACTGCTGCCGCTGTTCTCCGCCCGGTTCGACCCCGACCTGCGGCTGTTCTGCTTCCCGCTGACCCGTGCCCGGGCGGTCGGCGAGGGCGGCGACGCCGGGTGGTTCTTCTGCTTCCGGGAGCAGCCCTCCGGACTCCGCTTCGGCCTGGACGAGGGCGAGCAGCCCCCGGCCGACCCGTACAACTCGGCGCACTACGCGAGCCGGGTGCTGCAGCGTCCGGTGTTCGTGGCGCTCCACGCGGACGACCTGCTGCCCGCCGGCTCCGCCACCGCCCCGCCCGGCGGACCGGGCACCGCGACGGCGGGCACCGCGGGCGTCCGGCCCGCGACCGGAGGGAGCACCGCCGCAGAGCACACCACCGAAGAGAGCGCGACCGGACCGGCCGCGACGGACCCGTCGGAGGCCGACCAGTGACCGCCCCCACCACCACGCCCGCGACCGCGAACACCGCCGTGACGGCCGCCGCGGGCGCCGACAACGCCCAGCCGCCCGTCTGGACGCTGGCCACCTCCCATCCCCTCGCGCTGCTCCCCGTGCGGCTGGAGACCCGGTTCTCCGGACCGGGCCACGAGCGCCTGCTGGTCCGGATCTTCCCCGACGCCGTCCACGTGGACAGCCACGAACCGGAACTGACCCCGGACGAGGTCGCCTCGGGCGCCGACTACTGGCGCGCGGTGTGGCGGGCCGCCCGCCACACCGACCGCGAACAGGCCGCCTGGGAACGGCTCGTCGCCGCCGTCGGGGCGAACCGGGCGACCTGGGTGGCCCGGGTGATGGAGCCGGATCCGGACGGGCGTCCGCAGAAGCCGATCCCCGACGACGCGCCGCTGCCCGAGAAGCTGCCGCGCTTCCCCGACCCACTGGAGAAGACCGCCGCCTGGACCCGGGCGGCGGTGGCCCGCGCCCTGCCGACCCGCTGGGTGGTGACCGCCTCCTGCGGAACGGTGGTGGTGCGCGGGGTCGGCGGGGAGATCCGTCCCGAACTGGTGGTCGGCCCCGACCCGGCGGCCGACGTGTCCGCCGTGCCGGACCACCTGCCGCCGGTGGGCCCCTCCACCGCCTGGCTCACCGACTTCGAGGCCGCGCGGGCGGCCGGGATGGCGGTGGTCCTCGACCTGCCGGCCGGTCCCGCCCGGGGCCACCTGGACCGGGTGCTGGTCTACGGCGTCGGCGAGAAGGCGGGACCCGAGGCCGCCGCCGAGGACCTGGCGTCGCTGCTGGAGGCGCACGCCGCCACCGAGGGCCTGTCCTGGCTGCCGCCGGGCACCCCGACCAACAACACCGACGACCTGCCCTCGGGCTTCACCACCGCCGTCCCGCCCGCCCGGGTCACCCACGCCGACGCCGCGCCCGCCGACGCCACCTCCGCCGGGCGCGCCGCGCTCGCCCTCGGCCTGCGCACGGAGTCCGGCGACGGCGGCCCGCTGGCCGCCGTCCGCGGTCTGCCACCGCGGCCGGGCGCACCCACGGCGGCGGCCCGCGCCGCCCACGCCGACGACGACGAGGACGCCCCGGCCCGGCTGGTCCAGGAGGCGCTGTGGCCGGCCGGACTCGGCTACCACCTGCGCCACATGATGGCGGGCAGCGTGGACGAGGCCCACCTCGCCCGGATCCGCGACCACTACCTGCGGTGGGTGCGGGCCGAGGGCCCGCTGCCCGCGTTCCGGGTGGGCGCCCAGCCGTACGGCATCCTGCCGGTGATGGAGGCCGGGCGCTGGCGGCCGCTGCCCGGCGAACCGGACGACTCGCCCGGCCTCCGCCTGCTCAGCCGCCTGCACTCCCGCGTGTGGAAGCCCTCGGTACGGACGCTGCCGCGCATCGGCGTGCTGCCCGTGCCGGGCGCTCCGGCGCAGACGCCGGAGCAGAACCTGGTGCGGATCCTGGGCGCCGACGCCCGCACCCGGGAGGTCCGTGCCCGCAGCGTGCTGGGCGGGGAGTACGTGGTGTGGCTGTGGCGGTTCCTGCGGCTGCGGCTGGGCGCCGAATGGCGGCAGAGCGCCTTCGCCGAGGGCACCGAGTTGCTGCGCGGCCTGGGCCTGCCCGACGACGTGCCGCTGGCCACCGCCGTGTTCGCCACCGGATCCTTCCGGCTGGGCACGCCCCTGGTGACCGGGCCGGACGGCACCCTCGGCCACCTCGCGGCGCTGGCCGCTGCCGGGCGGACCCCCGCCCAGCTCGCCGCGGCCGCCGACCCCGGCGGCGGTCCGACCCCGCTGCTGTACCGGCTGGCCAGGGCGGGCCTGCTGGCCGAGGTGTCCCGGGCGGCGCACGCGCTGGGCGCGCCGGAGCCGGTCGAACCGCAGTTGCCGGACGTCGAGGACGGCGCCGTCACCGACACCCTCTGGCGCCGGCTGGCCCGCCCGGCGCCCGCCGACCCGGCCCGCACCCTCGGCGACTACCTCGCGGACCCGCCGGCCTCCGACCCCGCCACCGCCGCCCTGCGTTCCTACCGCTCCGTCCTGTCCGCCCTGGCGCAACTGCCCGTGGAGACCGCGGAGCGGCACACCGCCGGAGCGCTCGGCCTGGCCGCCCACCGGCTGGACGCCTGGACCACGTCGTTCGCCGCCAAACGCCTGGCGACGCTGCGCGCGACCCGGCCCACCGGCGTCCACCTGGGCGCGTACGGCTGGGTCACCGATCTGCGGGCGGCTCCCGAACGGACGCCGGTCGCCAGACCCCCGAAGGACGAGGACGATCCCGCCCGCCCGCTGGTGAGCGCCGCCTCCGGCACCGGCTACGTACTGGCGCCCTCGGTCGGCCAGGCCGCCACCGCCGCGGTGCTGCGCAGCGCGCAGCGCTCGCACGGCGGGGCGGGCGGCGGGCCGCTGGCGCTGGACCTGTCGTCGCGCCGGGTGCGCACCGCCCAGGCGCTGCTGGAGGGCGCCAGGGCCGGGCTGCCGCTGAACGCCCAGCTCGGTTACCGCTTCGAGCGCGGGGTGCACGAGAGCCCGCGCGGTCTGCTGGACCGGTTCCTGCCCGCGTTCCGGGCGCTGGCCCCGGCCGCCGCCACCGTCCTCGGCCCGGACGGCTCGACGGCCACCGGCACGCTGCCGTCCTCGGTCTGCGACGGCCTGGAGCTGTTCGCGCGGCACCGGGACGGCAGGCTGCCGTGGGGCAGCGCCGGTCTGCCCGCCGCGGGCAGCCCCGACCAGCTCGCGCTGGCCGCGGTGCTGGACACCCTGAGCGACGCGGTGGACGCGCTGCACGACGCGCTGCTCGCGGAGGGCGTCCACCAGGTGGTGCAGGGCCGTCCGGAACGGGCGGGCGCGGCCCTCGACGCCCTGTCGCGCGGTGAGACCACCCCGCCGGAGCTGGAGTTCCCGCGCACCCCGCGCGCCGCTTCGGCGGTCACCCACCGGCTGCTGCTGGTCGGCAACGTCCGCACCGCCGACCGGGGGGCGTGGGGCGCGGCCGTGGGCCGGCAGCCCAGGATCGTGGCGGCCGCGCACACCGACGCGGTGGCCTCGGCGCTGCTGCCCGTGCCGTACCGCGTGTTCTGCCGGCTGCGCTGGGTCCCGCCGGGCGGCGGGACACCGGTGACCGGCCAGATCTCGCTGGACCACCTCCAGATCGGCGCCGTGGACTACGTGGCCATGCCGCCGCGCGGACCGGCGCCGTGCGGCGCGGAGCTGGAGCAGCGCATCGCGCTGGCCGCGTGGCAGAGCGCCAAGCCGGCCGCCGCTGACCACGGCTGGACGCTGGAGCTGGACTTCGGACGGGCCGCCGAATGGCCGGTCGACCGGCTGTCGATCACCGAGTTCCTGGCGGCGGTGGCGGCGGTACGGCGGCTGTTCGACCACGGCAGGCCGCTGACCGCCGCCGACCTGACCGAGCAGAACACCGAACCGGCCCACGGGCTCCACCCGCAGGACGCGATCAACCGGGCGGCGTTCACCCTGGGCCATGTCAACGACACCCTGACGGCGCTGGCCGCCGCGGCCGCCTCCGGCGGCGACCCGCTGCGCTCGGCCCTGCTGAAGGCGGCCGGAGCGGGCGTGCCCGGGGCCGTGCCGCCGCCCCGCGGGGCGGCGGGGGAGGCCGCGCTGCTGACGGAGGCCGCCGCCTCGGCCGAGCGCGAGCTGCGTTCCCGGCTGGCCGCCCACGACCGGCTGACGGCCGCCTGGGCCGAGGAGCACCCGGCCGGTTCCCCGGCCCCCTCCGCCCCGGAGGTCTCCGCCCACCACCAGGCCCGGATCAGGGCGCTGCTGGGCGAGGACCTGCCCCTGCTCGCCTCGTTCCTGCCCCCGGCCGAACCCGCGGGCACCGGACTGGCGGCCTCGCTGGCGGTGACCGCCGCCCTCCAGGGCGCCCCGGGCGAGGGCCGCCGCTGGCTGCGGCAGACCGGCCGGGTCCGGGGCGGCGCCGGGCGCCTCCAGGAGGTCTTCGACCTGGCGGCGGCCCTGGACGCGCCGGTGGCGACCGGCACCGACCTGGTCCGGGTGGCCCAGCTCCCGCACGTGCCCGGCGACCGCTGGTGGGGCGCGCGGCGCCCGGCGGACGCGCCGGAGGGCGGGCGGCTGTCCCTGGTCCTGGGCGTGCTGCCGGGAGCGGCGCTGGACCTGTCCTCGCCGGTGTACGGACTGGCCGTGGACGAGTGGGTGGAGACGGTGCCGGACGCCGTCCACACCGCCGCCGCGGCGCTGGAGTTCGACGCTCCCGCCGCCGTGCCGCCGCAGACCGTGCTGCTGGCGGTGCCCGCCGTGCCGGAGGACGCCGTGTGGACGCCACGAGGGGTGGAACTGCTGCTCCACCAGACCCTGGACCGGGCCAGGACCCGGCTGGTGGACACGGACGCCCTCGGCGGGGCGGGCCAGTTCCTGCCCGGCCTCCACCTCGGCCTCAACACCGACAACCGGGCCGTCTCCACGGACTTCCGCCCCGACGCCGCGCCCTGACCCGCGTGTCCCGACGCCGCGCCTCGACCCCCGTGTCCTGACCGGCCCCACGCACCGTCGCCCAGCCGCCCGCCCAGCCGACCGGAGACCACACCGTGCCGCAGGAACCCTCCATCACCTCATGGACCCGCCTCGAACCGCGCACCCGCGCGGCCGACATGTCGCCCGGCCTCCAGGCCCGCACCGCCGACCCCCTGTGGCTGCTGGGGCGCCAGTGGCAGGTCGGGGAGTTCCAGGGCGAGGACGCCGGCTCGCCGGTCTCCGTCCGGCTGCGCGCCGAGTCCGCCCGGCTCACCCGCTACCAGGGCGGCGCCGACCCCTCACCCGTCCCCCTCGACACCGACCTGCCGCTGGAGGCGGTGGTGGAGCGCGACACCCCCGCCGCCACCCTGGACCGCCGCACGGCCGCCCAGCTCGGCCTGGAATACCTGCGGCTGCTCCGCGACGAGGGCGCCGGGACGGTCGCCTCGGCGCTGGCCGCGGCCTACCCGATCAGCGCCGCGCCGGGCGCCGTCGCCGACGACGCCACCACCGGCTACCTCGCCGCCGTCGCCGGGCGGGCCCCCGACGGGCTGGCGCTGGCCGCCGAACTCGCCCCGGCCCAGGGCACCCCGCGCGACACGCCCTCCCGGGTCACCGTGCCCGCCGCGCTGACCGCGGCCGTCACCCGGGCGACCGCCGCCTGGCGCCGGGTGCTCGGACTGCCGGTCACCGCCCCGGCCGGCGGCGGCGCCTGGATTCCCCAGCGCCTCGAGCACGGCTTCTCCGTCGCGGCCCGCCACACCGAGGCCGAGACGGTGCTGTCCGCCGCCGAGTACCCGGGCGGGCGGCTGGACTGGTTCGCCTTCGACCACCGCCCCGGCGCCACCCTCGGCGCCCCCTCGAACGCGCCGCAGCAGGTGGTCCGCACGGTGCTGCCGACCGTCGCCTCCTACCCCGGGATGCCCGCCACCCGCTGGTGGGAGATGGAGGACGCCCGCGTCCACTGGGGCGGCCTGACCGCCGAACGCACCGACCTGGCCCGGCTGCTGCTGGCCGAGTACGCCACCTCGTACGCCAACGACTACTTCCTCGTCCCGCTGGAACTGCCCGCCGGCACGGTCACCCGGGTGACCTCGGTGGTGGTCACCGACACCTTCGGCGAGCGCGTGCTGCTGCCGCCCGCGCCCCAGGACTGGAGCCTGTTCCGCCCCAGTGTCCTCGGCGTCTCAGGGGCCGCCGACCTGCTGCTGCTCCTGCCGGGCGCGGTGGACGCGCTGGAGGGCGAGCCGGTGGAGGAGGTGCTGTTCCTGCGCGACGAGGGCGCCAACCTGGCCTGGGCCGTGGAGCAGGCGGTCGCCGGGGCCGCCGGCCACCGGGTGGACCGCCACCGGCTGGCCGCCGTGGACGGAGCCCTGACGCCCGCCCCCGTGCCGACGGGCCAGGGCGTGATGCGCCGCTACCGCCTCCAGACGGCCGTGCCCGACCACTGGGTCCCGCTGGCGCCGGTCCCCGACCCGGCGGCCCCCGGACGGACCCTGCTCCACCGGTACGGGGCCGGGGCCAGGGGACAGATCCTCCAGCCGGGCACCGTCCTGCGGTTCCCCTCGGAGGAGGTGCCCCGCGAGGGCGTCCGGGTCACCCGCCGGTGGCAGCTCGCCCGCACCGCGGCGGGCGACACCGCGCTGTGGTCCTCCCGCGCCACCCTGCCCGGCCGCGGCGAGGGCTCCAGCGGCCTGCGCTTCGACACCTCGGACCCCGCCTGAGGTCCTTCCTCCGGGTCGGGCCGGCCGGTCGACGCGCACGCCCCCGCCGGGCAGCGTTCGCCCGGCCCGTTGCCCGGCGGGCCCGCGGGGTCGTTCAGGGCCTGCGGCCGCGGAAGGTGCGGCGCAGGTCGCTCACCCAGGCGTCGGGGTTCTCCCAGGGGACGAAGTGGCCGCCGCGGTCGTGGGCGTTGACGTTGACGTGGTTGAACCAGTCGGCCTGCGGGCCGGTCCTGAACGCCCGGACGCGTTCGTCGGCGGTGTGGATGCCGGGCGGGTTCTCGTACGTGACGAAGGTGAGGCCGACCGGGGCCTGCACGACCGGGGTGCGGTCGTGGGCGGGGGTCCAGGGGTAGCGGTTGGCGTTGGCGTAGTAACGCATCGACGTGGCGATGGAGTTGTTCACCCAGTAGATCGTGGCGTGGGTGAGCAGGTCGTCCTTGGTGAAGACGGACTCGAGGTCGCCGCCGTTGTCGCTCCAGGCGTTCCAGCGCTCCAGCAGCCAGGCGAGCAGCCCGGCGGGTGAGTCGCTCAGCCCGTGGGCCAGGGTGGCGCCGTCGAGCATGTGCACGGCGAGGTGGGACGCCCAGCGGTGGTCCCGCTCGACGACGCGGGCGCGGACGTCGGCGGGCTGGTCGTCGGTCAGGGGCCGGTTCCGGGCGAAGTCCCAGGCGCGGGGGCCGCTGAAGAAGTCGAGCGGCAGCCCGGAGCCGATGTGGATGCCGTACAGCTCGTCGGCGTACTTGTGGCCGAGCCGGCTGGAGACGATCCCGCCGATGTCGCAGCCCCCGGCGGCGTACTTCTCGTATCCCAGGGTCTCGGTCATCAGGGTGTGCCAGAGGTCGGAGACCTTCCAGAAGTTGACGTCCGGAAAGCCGGTGAGCGGGCCGGAGAAACCGAAGCCGGGCAGGGACGGCACGATGACGTCGAACGCGTCGGCGGGGTCGCCGCCGAACGCGGCCGGGTCGGCGAGCGGGTCGATCACCTTCGACCAGTGCCAGAACGTCCACGGCCAGCCGTGGGTGAGGATCAACGGGATCGGACGGGGGCCGCGGCCGGGCTTGCGCATGAAGTGCACCGGGACGCCGGCGACGCTCACCCGGTAGTGCTCGTGGACGTTGATGGCGGCCTCGGCCTTGCGCCAGTCGTAGCCGTCCCGCCAGTGGGCGACCAGCTCACGGAGACAGCTGTCCGGGACGCCGTAGGACCAGTCCTCGTTCCCCTCGTCCAGCGGCGGACGGGTCAGTGCGAGACGGGCGCGCAGGTCGTCGAGGGCCTCGTCGGGCACATGGATCGGGGTGGGTTCCAGGGGGAAGGCGTGCGGGATGGTCATGCCGTGATTCCTTACCGGAGAGGGGGAAACGGTGCCGTCGGCCTGTCGGGCGGGCGGGTGGGCGGCGAGCCGGGCCGTGGAGCGTCATCGGCGATGCCGGATGCCCACCAGCACGCCCAGTCCCAAAGCGGTGAGCCAGCCGAAGAAGAACCATTGCACGCCGGTCGGAGGCCCGGCCAGCACGATGTACGCCGTCGCGACGGCCGGCGGGGCCAGGCACAGCCACGTGATGAGGACGGGGGCTGCGAAGCCCCCGTGGAGCGTCAGGGCGGCCACCGCCACTCCCAGGACCGTCCAGCCGACGGTCAGCCCCCAGAGCAGCGAGGACTGGGAGGGGGCGATATACGTTTCGGTGTGGCCACCCGCCTCCATCCGCGTCACGGCGCCGTCCCACAGGCGCAGCTCGACCGGGTCCCCGAAGCCCACGTCGCGGTAGGTCTTCTCCTTCACCCTCAAGACGTCGGTGCCCTGCGGATGACGCACCACGAGGTCGTACCGGTTGGCACAGGACGAGGTGGTGCCGTCATGGCTGCAGACCCACTGTTTCCACTTGTCGATGACGTGTGCCGTGCTCTGCTGGATGCAGGTGTCCGCCCCATGACTCGGTGCGTGCCCGGCCGGGCAGACGGAGGCGTTCCTGTACGCCGCCGTCTCGTGGTACTGCTCCTCGACCCAGGAGAAGCAGCGGACCAGACCGTACGCCGCGGCCGCGAGGACCAGAACGCTCACCACCACGACCGACCATTCGATCCGCCTGCCGGGCCTCGGTGCGTGCGGACGAGTCCGTGCCCCCATCGCCAACTCCTCCACCGGGCCGCCATGCTGCCCAGGCTAGAAATCGCTCCCGGTACCCGGCAGTCGATTTCCCGCACATCTCGGCCGCATGTCGCTTCGCCGTTCCCGTAGAGGGCGTATCGCGGTCAGCGGGCACCGCTTCCGCTGCCGGAGGCAGGCCTGACGGCCACCGCCTCGACGGCCACCGCCACGGCGGTAGCCGGCCTTCAGCACGCAGCCGGCGACGGTGCCGATCGGTCCGACACCGGCGGCGCCGGCATGCGCTGAACATCGGACGCCCGCCCGAGCGCGATCCGCGCGGGATCATGAACGCGATCCTGTCCGTGGACCGCGCCGGGGTGCGGTGGCGCTCCCTGCCGCGCAGGACACCGTCTTCACCAGCCCCACCGGTCCGGGAAGCGGGTCAGGGGCAAGGTCCGCCGTCCCGTCTCCTCCGCAGTGGTCCTGGCCGGGATCGCCGGCTCCCTCGCCTCTCCGCAGACGCTGCTGCCGAGCCACTGCGACACCACCGGCGTGCCGCGCCCGGTCGCAGCGACCACCGCTGCGTACGGTCGACCGGTGCGAGACCGCCCAGCGCGTCACCCCGGCGGACCGGTCCCCCCGTGTCACGGCCACCGCTCCAGCGCGGGCCGGGGCAGCCGCGGAGAACCGGAGCAGCAGGCTGCGCCCCGCCGCCCGCATCGCCCGAGCCACCCGTCACCGGAGCACCCGGCGACGTTCGCTCTTCCCGGCAGCCGGGACGGAACGCAGCCCTTCAGCCGTCGCCGGAGCGGCCTGCGAGTACCGCCCGGGCCTCGCCTTCGGCTCGCGCTCGAGCTCGTGGACGAAGAAACGTGATGTCTGCGCCGCCCGTTCGGGGAACCCGGACGCCGGCCCGAGTCATGAAGTTCTCCGGAAGGACGGTTGTCGATGCACACGAACGGTGATGGGCCGGACGCCGAACACCAGCGCCCCGACGGTGTCACCGACGCCACGGTCGAAGCGCTCGGATCTCTGTCGAAGGCCCTGGAAACGACCGAGCGAGCCCGCGGCCACCTCTACTCCTTCCACCAACTGACCGGAAGCGCCGATCTGGAGCTGGACCGGGCGGTGAGCCTTTTGCGCGAGGCCGGCCATGAAAGCTGGGCCGACCGCGTGCAGCAGGAGATCCTGGGCCGCAACGTCATCCCCGGGCGGTGGACCTTCCAGATCATCGAGGAGTACAACCGCACCTACTACGAGCCGTTCAAACAGGTGGAACGGCAGGCCCTGGACGACCTGGCCGACGGCAGGGACCACCTGTACGAGGCGGAGATGAAGGAAGCCCGGCGCACCGTCGGCCACCCCGACCACACCGCCCGTCCCGACAGCCCCTCCACCGGTCGGTAGCCACGGCGCTCTAGTATGGGAGGAGCAACCTCTGCCGGGCCTGCGGCAGTGCCATGCCGCAGCCACGTGTCGGCTCAGCCGGCACCATGCGGAGGTGCGCCGTGCCCGACGAACGCTCGTCCCGTCACCACGACACCGACATCGCGGCCGGGAACGCCGCTCGGAAATGGCTACGGGAAGCCGCCTGCGTCAGCGAAGACCCGGAACTGTTCTTCCCGCCGGCCGAGCGGGAGACCGATCCCCAGGTCGCCCGGGCCCGAGCGGTGTGCCGACGGTGCCGCGTCCTGCTCGCCTGCCGTTCCTGGGCCATAGAGCAGGGCGAGGACGCCGGCATCTGGGGCGCGACCACCGCCAGGCAGCGCCGCGCCATCAGCCGGGAGATGCACAGCACGATCGTCAGGCGCCCTGCGCCCTGACGCGACCGGGCGGCCCCACCGCGCGAGCCGGCCACCTGCCCGCCTCGCACTCGGTCATCGCCACGTCGGTGACCGCCCGGACCGGTCCCCATCGCTGCTCGCGGTGGGGACCGGGGGAGGGGGACGAGCTCTGAACCCGACCTGTTATTCGGTGCGCAGGGCCGTGGCTGTTCGGGCCCTGGCCGCCCAGCCGGCGGGCAGGAGCGCGCCCAGGGCGGCGATGAGCAGGCCGCCGAGTGCGAGCGGGAGCAGTTCGGCCCAGTCGTAGACGGCGATGACGGAACCGGGGAGGCGGAGTCCCACGCTGTCGCCCATCGCGGGGACGACCCAGCCGTGCAGGGCCACGCCGAGCGGCACGCCCAGGGCGCCGGCGACCAGTCCGGTCACGACGACCGAGGTGATGACCATGGCGACGGTCTGTCGCGGGGTCATGCCGAGCGCCTTGTGGACACCGATCTCCCGGACGCGCTCGCGGGTGTCGAGCAGCACGCCGTTGAGGACGCCGAGCGCGGCGACGGCGACGAGCATGAGCGTGAGGGTCGCGGACAGCGCGTTGAGCGTGACGACCATGTCGCTGCCGTCGTCGAGCCCGCCGGCCCGAGCGGTGACGCCCAGCGGGGCCAGGTCCTTGTTCAGCGCGTCGACGTAGCCGGCGACGTCGGTGCCCGGCGTGACCGCGATGTGGTGGCTCGTCTCCGTCACGTCGGGTCGTGCGGACGTGAGGGTCGAGGCGTCGGTGAAGACCTGCATGCCGTCGTTGCGGGGGTCGAGGACCTCGCCGACGATCCGGACCGTGACCGGCTCGGCCAGGCCGTTCAGGGTGACGGTGTCACCGACGCGGGTGCCGGTGGCGGCGAGGAAGGGGGTCGGGACCACGGCCTCGCCGGGCCCGTCGATCCAGCGGCCCGAGACCATCGTGTAGCCGCCCCAGGAGGCGTCGCCGGTGAAGGCGTTCACGTCGATGGTGCCGGTCGAGCCGGACACGGTCGCCCGTACCGTCGCGACGCCGTAGTGCTTCCCGGTTCCGGCGGCGGCCTCGACGGCCGCGGCGACGGCTGCGGGATCGACCGCGGGCTGCTTCTCGGAGCCGGGGTCTCGGGGCCCGGAGTCCGGCAAGGGCGCGGGCACGACGACATCGGCGGCATCGTGGGCCCTGGCCTTCACCACCTGGCCGAGCGAGGCGGCCATCCCCACGGTGAACGTGACGGCGACGGCGCCGAACAGGAGCCCCGTGCCCATGGCCAGCGCGCGGGCGGGCCGCGCGAAGGGCCGGGCCAGGCCCAGGGCCACCGGCTGCGGCAGCGGCAGCCGGCCGGCCAGGCGGGCCGCCCACCGGCCGCGCCCCGCCGAAGCCGTACGCCCGACGGCGAGTGCGTCGACCGTACGCAGCCGCCCGGCTCGCCAGGCACCCGCCCACGCGGTCAGCGCCACCAGGCCGAGCACCCCGGCGACCACCGCCAGGTCGACCCGGGGGTCGACGGCCAGGGACGGGGCGCCGTACACCTCCTCGGTCTCGGTCAGGACGGGGACGGCGAGCAGGTGGCCGGCGAGGACGCCGAGGGCCGTGCCGGCGGCGGCCGGGATCAGCGCCTGGCCGAGGTAGGCCCGCACGACCTGGGCCGGGGTGAAGCCGACGGCCTTGAGGACGCCGATGCGGCGCGTCGCCGAGCCGACGGCCGACGCGACGACGTTGCCGACGACGAGCACGGACATGACCAGGCCCAGGGCGCCGAACGCGATGAGGAACGGGACGTAGAGGGCGGTGTCGCGCTCGGCGGTCCTCTTGACGGTGAGCCATGACTGTTCGCCGACGGCCGCTCCTGGCGGCAGGGACCCGGTCACGGCCTTGCCGCCCGCGGTGATCTGCGCGGCGGTGACCGCGGCGGTGAAGCGGTAGAGCATCTGGTAGCCGCCGCTGCCGGGCGTGGTGAGCGCCGGCACCTGGGACGGAACCACCCAGCCGTCGGCGGTCCGGGTGACCGAGCGGGCCACACCGACCACCGTCAGGGTCGGACCGTCGGACAGCTCGGGGAAGGTGATCTTCATGCCCCTGGCCGGGAGGAGCGGGGAGTCGGCGGACAGCGCGATCTCGCCGGGGTGCGTGGGCCACCGCCCCTCGAGCAGTGCCACCTCGTCCACGTCCCGGCCGGGATCGCGCCGGCCGACCACGGTCATCGGCCACTCGGGGCCGTGCCTCCCGTCCGACCGCGGGGTGACCGTCGCCGTACGGAACGGCCCGGCCGCGCTGCTCACCCCTTCGGCGTCCTTGGTCCTCGACAGGTGCCCGGCACTCACCTCGCCCGCGTCGAACTGCACGGACAGGTGCGCGCCGTGCTGCCTCGCGAAGGCGTCGTCGAAGGGCGCGCCGGACACCACCAGCAGTGTTCCGCCGAGGACGGAGGCGGCCACCGCCATCATCGTGGCGAGCCCGATCACCAGCGTCTGCACCCGGCGTCGTCCCACTCCCGAGCGCACCACCTCGCCGAGCGCGCTCATCGGACCGCCTCCGCGGCGGTGGTCCGGGACCGGACGTCCTCGGTGATCCGGCCGTCGGCGATCCGGACCGTACGGTTCGTGCAGGACCGGGCCAGAGCCAGGTCGTGGGTGACCACGACGATGGTCTGCCCCTCGGCATTGAGGTCGGTGAGCAGTCCGCTGACGTCCTGTCCGGCGGCCGTGTCCAGGGCCCCGGTCGGCTCGTCGGCCAGGAGCAGAGCCGGCCGGTTCATCAAGGCCCGGGCCACCGCGACGCGTTGCCGCTCGCCGCCGGACAGCCGCCCCGGGTAGGCGTGGGCGTGCCGGTCGATGCCGAGGATCTCCAGGAGTTCCGCCGCCCGGCGGTCGGCCCCGCCGCGTGCCGCACCCGCGAGCCGCGCCGGAAGGACGACGTTGTCGGCGACGGTCAGGTCGTCGAGGAGGTGGAAGAACTGGAAGACCATGCCGATCTTCGATCGCCGGTATCTCGCCGATCCGGCTTCGCCCAGCTGGTCCACCCGCACCCCGTCCACGGTGACGGTTCCCGAATCCGGCCGGTCCAGGCCCGCGATCAGATGGAGCAGCGTGGACTTGCCGCTGCCGGAAGGGCCGAGGACCGCGACGGCCTCGCCGCTCCGCACGGTCAGCGACGCCTCGTGCAGGGCGGGCGGGCCGTCGTCGTAGCGGCGGCTCACCTCGCGCAGTTCGATCACCGGCATGGTCATGAAAGTCTCCCCGGGTATGGGTGGTCGGCTGCGTGAACGCTAGGAGCGGGCCCGGCGCGCACGCGTCGCCCGCCCGGACCCCTTGCGGTACCGCTCCGGGCCGGGCCCCCGCGAACGTCATCCCTGCGATGTAGGCGGGTGGTGTATCCGGTACGGCGGGAATGGTCACCGGGACGGACTCCGCGGGTCCGCGCGGCGGCGAGAATGATCCGGTGACGGACGGACGTACGACGCTGCAGCGACTGCGGGAAGCGGCCCGCCGGACGGTCCGCGGCGCCTGGCTCCGGAGCGGTCCACCGCTGCGGCCCACCCGGCGCGCCCGGCAGTTCGACGTACTCGTGGCACTGGTGCTCGGCGTCGTCACCGTCTACTACGGCATCGACAACGCCGATGTCGTCGTGGTGCGTGAGATCGCACCCGGCGTCGAGTACGTCGTGCCGCGCCCGTCCGGTCCCGGCGGCCTGGCCCTCATGGTGACCCTCGCGGCCGTCGCCTCGGGTGCCCTGGCGCTGCGCCGCCGCTGCCCGCTCGCCGTGCTGTGCGTCGTGACGGCCGCGACACTGGCGACACCGCAGAGCGTCCTGCGGCTGACCTTCTACGCGTTCGTCATCGCCGTCTACAGCGCCGCCGTGTACAGCCCGTACCGGGCGGCGACCCTGGCGGCACTGCCGGTGTCGGTCGTCCTGGTCGGCGCCTCGGGGAACTCGGTGACCCCGATCGTCCCCAACCAGTACATCGCGCTGCTGATCCTGATCCCGATGGCCGTGGCCGCCGTCGGCCTGCGCACCTGGAAACTCCGGACCGATGAGGGCCGCACCCGGCTCCTGGCCCTGGAACGCGAACAGGCCGAGGCGCTGCGCCGGGCCGTCGAGCACGAGCGGGCCAGGATCGCCCGCGAACTGCACGACGTCGTCACGCACAACGTCAGCGTGATGATCATCCAGGCGGGTGCCGCCCGCAAGATCATGACAGCCTCCCCCGAGGAGGCCGACGAGGCGCTGCTCGCCGTCGAGGCGGGCGGCCGGGCGGCCATGACCGAGCTGCGCCACGTCATGGGACTGCTCACCATGGCGGACGAGGACGAGGACGAGGGGACGGGCGGCTGTGCGGACCCGGCCGGCCCGGCGGCGGAGCTGACCCCGCAACCCGGCCTGGACCAGCTGGAAACGCTGGTCGGACGGGTCCGGGACACCGGCCTGCCCGTCGACCTGACCGTGACGGGTCCGCCCCGTCCCCTTCCGCCCGGCCTCGAACTCGCCGCCTACCGCGTCGTCCAGGAAGCGTTGACCAACACCGTGAAGCACGCGTCCGGCGCCACCGCCGCCGTGACCGTCGCCTACGGCCCGGAACGGCTCCGGGTGGAAGTCACCGACACCGGTGGACACCCGGGCGCGGACGCGCCCACCGGAAACGGCCGGGGTCTGATCGGCCTGCGCGAGCGCCTCGCCGTCCACGGCGGAACCCTGAGCACCGGCCGACGCCTGACCGGCGGCTACCGTGTGGAGGCCCTGATCCCCTTGGAGACACCGTGACCGAGCCGCTGCGGGTGCTCCTCGCCGACGACCAGACCCTGGTCCGCACCGGATTCCGGTTGATCCTCCGCGCCGACGGCATCGACGTCGTCGCCGAGGCCACCAACGGAACCGAAGCGGTCGAGGCGGTCCGCCGCACCCGGCCCGACGTGGTCCTGATGGATGTCCGGATGCCCGAGACGGACGGTCTGGAGGCCACCCGCCGCATCCTCACCGGCGCCGCCGACGGCCCCCGCGTCATCATCCTGACCACCTTCGACCTCGACCGGTACGTCTACGCGGCACTGTCCGCCGGGGCCAGCGGCTTCCTCCTCAAGGACGTCACCCCCGAGCAGCTGACCGCGGCCGTCCGCACGGTTCGCACCGG
The DNA here is from genome assembly GCF_044328485.1 of Streptomyces sp. NPDC017936. Lineage (NCBI taxonomy): Bacteria > Bacillati > Actinomycetota > Actinomycetes > Kitasatosporales > Streptomycetaceae > Streptomyces > Streptomyces sp. NPDC017936. The sequence goes on from NZ_JBIRHK010000006.1 coordinate 410,577, forward strand.
CGACGCTCTCCTCGCACCCGCCATCACCCGCCGCCTCGTGCGGCGTTTCGCCGGCGGCGGACATCGGCACAGCACCCGGCGCGACGACGACACCGCCGCCCTCCACCGCGACCTCGCCTCGCTCACCCCGCGCGAACGGGAGGTCCTCGGTCTGCTGGCCCGAGGACTGAGCAACGCCGAACTCGCGGCCCGTCTCCACCTGGCCGAGGCGACCGTCAAAACGCACGTCGCCCGCATCCTCGCCAAGCTCGGACTCCGTGACCGTGTCCAGGCCGTCATCGTCGCCTACGAGACAGGGCTGGTCAGCGCCGGCGAACGCGAGGCCGCCCGGTGGTCCGCCGAGCAGACGTAGATCGACGCCGGGGCTTGGGCGGCCCTTCCGCCACGGGTCCCTGTCCCCGTCGGCCTGAGGTGGGAAAAGGTTCATCACCTCAGGCCCGTCCGGTGGGAGCCCGGGGTGTGGCCGAAGGCGCGGCGGAAGGCGTCGATGAAGGCGCTGGTGGACGACCAGCCGCACTGATGGGCCACCGCGGTCACCGGCGTCCGTCCGGTCAGGAGGACCGACGCGTGGTGGAGACGAAGCTGTGTGCGCCACTGCGGGAAGGTCATGCCGAGGTCACTGCGGAACAGCCGGGACAGGGTGCGGTCGCTCGCCCCGACTTCGCGGCCGAGTTCGGCGAGCGTGCGGCCGTCGCCCGGGTCGGCTCGCAGGATGTCGCACAGGGCGCGCAGCAGGGGAGCGGTGGGAGTGGGCAGGTGCAGCGGCTGCTGGGGGGAGGCCCGCAGCTGATCGAGGAGCACCGCGCGAAGGCGGGCCCGTTCGGGACTGTCGTCGTCCTCCGCGCCCGTGTAGGCGATGATCAGTTCACGCAGCAGTGGGCTGACAGCCAGCACGGTCGGTGCGTCGAGGCCGAGCGGGTTCTCGGTGGCGGGCAGACCCACCAGGTGGAGGTCGAGTTCGCCGTAGGCCCGGTGCGCGTGCACGGTGCCGGCGGGCACCCAGATGGCGCGCGTGCCCGGGGCGACCCAGGATCCCTCGCTGGTCGTGACAGCCAGCACCCCGCGGCCCGCGTAGACGATCTGGTGGTCGTCGTGCCGGTGGGCGTCGACCGAGCCGCCGGGCGCCAGCCACTGGGTGCGGGTCGGGGCCACGGGGTCGTGGCGGCTTTCCCTCATCACGTGGCAGATTATCGGAAGCGCGACATGGTGCCGGGACCGGAACATGACGCGATGCGAAGGAGCACATCGATCGTTCTGCTGTCCGCGGGCCACGCCTGTGTCGACATCTACCAGGGCTGCGTGGCGGCCCTGGTGCCGTTCTTCATCGCCGAGCGTGCCTACACCTACGCGGTCGCCTCGGGCATCGTGCTGGCCGCCTCACTGCTGTCCTCGGTGGCGCAGCCGGTGTTCGGCGCGCTCACCGACCGCTGGGCCATGCCCTGGCTGCTGCCGGTCAGCACGCTGCTCGGCGGTGTCGGCATCGCGCTGAGCGGCCTGAACGGCTCTTACCCGCTCACCCTCGCATGCGTCGCGATGTCGGGGATCGGCGTGGCCGCCTACCACCCCGAATCCGCCCGCGTCGCCCGCATCGCCGGCCGGGGCAGCCACCGGGCCATGGGCTGGTTCTCCACGGGCGGCACCATCGGCTTCGCACTGGCCCCGCTCATGGTCACCGCCGTGGTGACCACCGGAGGACTGCGCTGGACGCCCCTGCTGGTACTGCCGGCCCTCGTCGGTGCCGCGATGTGCCTGCCCGTGGTGCGCGCCCTGCAGCAGCGGCAGGCCGCCGGACCCCGTACGACGGTGCCGGCCGGGAGGGACGACATCGCCTCCTTCGTGAAACTGTCACTGGCCGTGGTCTTCCGATCGATCGCGTTCATCGGTCTGAGCACCTTCCTCTCGCTGTACGTCCGCCAGCGCCCGGGCGGCAGCGCGGCCGCGGGCACCGCGGCCCTGTCCGTGCTCTACCTCGGCGGTGCGATCGGCTCGGTGCTCGGCGGGTCCCTGGCCGCCCGGTGGGACCGGGTGACGGTCTCGCGCTGGTCGTACCTGATCACGACCGCGGCGATCGCGGGTGTGGTGTGGGTGCCCGGACCGGCCGTCCACCTGTTCGTGGCACTGACCTCGGCCGGCCTGTACGTGCCCTTCTCGCTGCAGGTCACGCTCGGCCAGGACTACCTGCCCTCCCGTGTCGGCACCGCCGGCGGGATCACCCTCGGCCTGACCGTCAGCATCGGAGGCCTGACCAGCCCCGTCATCGGCAGCCTCGCCGACGCCACGTCCCTGCGGACCGCCCTGGCGCCGCTCGTCCTGATGCCCGTGCTGAGCTGGCTGCTCTTTCGCACCCTGCCCGAACCGAGCGTGCCGCGGCCTCGGACGGCGGCGCCTGTGAAGGGAGACGACACCGGTGCCCGCCCTCAGTCCCACCCCTGCCGACCACCAGCCCCCGATGACCGCCGCTTCCCGAGCTGAGAGCGCGAGTTCGACCCTCGTCACCCGCTCCCCGAAGAAGGCCCGGGTCAGAGACCCGGGCCTTCTTCGTCGCCAAGGGCTCTCCTCGCACGCGTGGGTGCTTCCACGGCTCCCGGAGCGCGTCGAAGAGCTGTCCGTGCCGGGCAGGCTGGGAGCGGCAGCCGGTTCAGGCCACGGTGTACTCCGCGTCCCCGAAGTCCGCGACCACGCGCAGCCGGCCTCCGAGTGCTTCCGCACAGGGCCCTGAGCGTGGCCACCCCGGCCCGGTCCAGCCCGCCGTGCTCGATCATGGAGACGCGAGGAGCCGAGACTCCCGTAGCCGCGGTGGCCTGGCGCTGGGGCAAGGCCTGTTCGCGTCGGATCTCCGCAAGCTTGTGGGTGCGCACCTCGGCGACCGGGATGGTGACGCCGTACCGACGCTGCCGGTTTCCGGCCTTGTCGCCGGCCACCAGCAGTACCGCCCGGCGCACCGGATCGAAGGCGAAGAGGATCCGGATCTCACTGCTTTCGGAGGAACCCGGTCTCGGCTCCTTCGAGTGATGACCGTCGACACCCTTGATGATGGCGGCACGGGCCCCCCGCCCCCGCACCGGAGCCGGCCGGCCGGGCCGCCCGAGCCACCGCGGCAACAGGTCCAGCCACTTCCGAACAGGCCTGGCACCGCAACGGTCGGATCCGGACGTCCCCTTGCCGCGCGCGGCGGACGCGAGCGACGCTTGCCCGATGGGGACGGGCAGCGGGGCCGCAGGCGGGGGCGAGGACGCGCCGTCGGGGGAGGGGCAAGTTCCGGACGCGGCACGGGAGTTCGCCGCCCGGTCGCGCCGGCACGGCGGCCCGCCCGAGCAGGTGTGGGACGAACTCGCCGACGCGTACGGGGCGGAGTTCGGGCGGCGCCAGGAGAGGGGACTCGCCGAGGCGGCGGTGGTGGCCCGCCTGCGGGCGCTGGACCTGACGCCGCACGACCACCCGGACCGCGGCCGCCGGCTGGAGGACCTCGCGCGGGACGCCCTCGAGGCGTACGAACGGTTCGCCGAGCCGAAGCACGGGCACCTCGCCCTGGCGGCGGTGCGCAGCGCCCTGACCGTGGCGGACAGCGGGCGGGAGTCCCTCCACGAGTTGGCCGGACACGTCCTGCTCGCACGATTCGAGTTCGCGCACGGCCCGGGGGACGGCGAACCCGCCGAGCGACGGCCCGAAGGGCTGCTCGCCGGGTCCCGTACGGCGGACCTGATCGCGTACCTCCGCACGTCCGGCCCGGAGGAGCCGGGCCCGGCGGGGGCCCGGGACGTGCGGGACGCCCGCGACCTCGCGGAAGCGTTGCGGCACTACCGCCGGGCGGCCGACCTGGCGGGGGCCGGCCCGGCACAGGCCCGGTACCTCGGCGGCCTGGGCAACGCCCTGCTGTTCGCGTACGAGCACGGAGGTGAGGAGGACACCCTCGAGGAGGCGGTGCGCAGCCTGGCGGGCGCCGCCGAACGGACACCGGCCGACGCCCCCGCGCGCCACGCCGTGACCGGCAACTACGCCAACGCGCTGTGCACGCGTTTCGGACGGTACGGCGATCCGGCGGACCTGGACCGGGCGTACGGCGCCATCGCGGAGGCGTACCGGCTGACCGGACCGGACCATCCGGCCGGCCCGCTGTGGGCCACCGTCCTCGGCAACGTCCTGGTGATGCGGTTCGGGGAGCGCGGCCGTCCGGAGGACCTGCGGGAGGGGGTGAAGGTCCTCGCGGAGGCGGTGGAGCGCACTCCGGACGACCACCCGGACCTGGCCATGCGGCTGCGCCACCTCGGCGTGGCGTACGCGGAGGCCTTCTGGCTCGACGGGGAGCCGAACCTCCTCGACCAGGCGGTCGACACCCTGCGCCGCGCCGTCGGCGCGGCCGCCCCCGGTCATCCGGAGGCCGCGACGCTCGACGGGAGCCTCGGCAACAGCCTGCTGCTGCGGTTCCAGCGGCGGGGCCGGGCGCAGGACCTCGACGAGGCGGTGGCGCACCTGCGCCGGGCCACCGTCCTCGGCCCGCCGGGCGACCCGCACCGGGACCTGTGGACCGGCAACCTGGCCTCCGCCCTGGAACAGCGTTTCGGGCTGACCGGCGACCCCGCGGACCTGGACGAGGCCGTCGACGGCCACCGGCGGGCCGTCGAGGCCGCCGCCGACGGGCACCGTGACACCGCGGTCCGCAGAGCGCACCTCGGGCTCGTCATGGTGCTGCGCTTCGAGGTCCACGGCGCGTTCACGGATCTGGACGCGGGCGTCCGCCTGATGTCCGAGGCGCTGGGCGACCTGCCTCCCAGCGGACTCGTACGCGGCCAGTACCACGCCAACCTCGCGACCGCGCTGCACACCCGCTTCGTCCACCTGGGACAGGGGCCCGACCTGGAAGCGGCGCTCCGGCACACCGAAGCGGCCCTGACCCTGCTGCCCGCCGGCTCCGCGGACCGGGTCGGCTGCCTCAACAACCAGGCCACGCTGCTCACCACCCGGTACGCGCACACCGGAGACACCGTCGAGCTCACCCGCGCCGCAGCCGTACTCGACGAAGCCCTCGGCTCGCTCGCAGACGGCGAGACGGCCAGGGCGGCGCTCGCCCGGAACCGGGCCCAGGCGCTGTTGCAGGCGCACCTCGCCGGGGCGCGGGAGACGTCCGGGGACACCGCCCTGCTGGACCGGGCCTGGGCCGACCTGGAGACCGCCCTCGCGGTCGAGGGCCGCACGGCACCCGACCGCGCGATGACACTCGAACTGCAGGGAACCGTACTGCTCCAGCGCTACGCGGTGCGGGCCGACCCCGACGACCTCCGCCGCGCCGAGGAGGTGCTCGAGCGGGCCCTCGCCCGGCTCGGCGACACCCTCGGAGACACCCGGCGGACCCTGGTACGGCACCGGCTCGCGGTGGCCCAGCGCGCCCGGGGCAAGCACGCGCTCAGCCGTGCCACCGGGTTGAGCATGCTGGCCGACCGGTCCTGGGACGTGCTGCTGCAGTCCGGGACGGACGACGGACTGCGGGCCGCCCGGCGGGCGGCCCGGACCGCCGGCCAGGTCCTGCACTGGTGCCTGGAGGACCACGCGGCGCGGGACGCGGTGGCCGCGGCCGAGTCCGCGCGGGCGCTCGTGCTGTCCGCGGGCACCGCGTCCGCCACCGTGCCGCAGCTGCTGGACGAGGCCGGTGAGCCCGGACTCGCCGAAGCGTGGCGGCAGGCTTCCCGGCGGAACACGGCCCGCAGATTCGTCCGCCTCCCGCCGCACGGTGCGGGATCCCAGGCCGACGGCCTCGCCTTGGCGGGAGCGGGAGCAGGACCGGGAGGAGACGCGGGCGCGGGAGCGAGTGGCCTCCCCGGCTCGCGCGGCGACGGCACGGCCACTCCCGGCGTCGTCCCGATCACCCCCGGCGTCGTCCCGATCGTTCCCGGCGCCGCCTCTCCGGGGGACCTGCCCGGCGTTCCCGACGACCTGCGGCACCGGGCGCTGGAGGTCCTGTACCGCCGCGGCGGCGGTGAGGTGAGGGCGCCGCTGGTCCGTGTCCCCTCCCGCACCCTCATCGGCAAGGCACTCGCGCAGCTCGGCGCGGACGGGCTGGTCTACCTCGTCGCCGGTGAGCAGGACGGCTCCGGGTGGGCACTGCTCGTACGGCCCGACGGAAGCGGCCGCGTCCTCCCCCTGCGGCAACTCGTCCGCTCGGGACCGCTCGCCGCGTTCCTGGCCGCACACGACGCCCACGTGGCCGCCGCGACGGACGGCGACCGCTCCCGGTCGAGGGCCGCGTGGCGCTCCGCCCTGCACGCGGTGTGCGACTGGGCCTGGCCCGCCGTCGTGAACCCGGTCCTCGAGGAGTTCGGTCTGCGACGCGACGGAAACCGCGCACCGTGTGCCGGTCGTACCGGCGCCCCGGCGGAGGGGAGCTGCCCCCGGCTCTACCTGGTTCCCACCGGCCCGCTCGGACTCGTGCCGTGGCACGCCGCGCGGAGACCGGACACCGGCAGGCCCGGGCAGTACCGGTACGCGGTGCAGGACGCGGCCTTCTCGTACGCCGCCTCCGGGCGCGAGCTGATCCAGGCAGCCGACCGGCCGTGCGCCGGAGCGGACGCCGCCGCCGTCGTCGTACGAGACCCCACCGGGGACCTGGAGCACGCCCGCCGGGAGGCCGAGGGCGTCCGGGCGGGCTGGCCCGGGCCCGCCACACTCCTGGGCGGCAAAGGCACACCGGACGCGTACCCGGCCACACCGAACCGCGTCCTGTCGGCGCTCCCCGGCCGGAACTCCGTCCCCTGCGCTCTGCTGCATCTGGCCTGCCACGGAGCCCTCGTCCAGCCGCCGACCGCCTCCCATCTGCTGCTCGCGGGCGGACAGCGGCTGACCGTCCGCCGCCTCCTCACGCCCCTGCCCCGGCGCCCCGAGCAGGGCGGACAGGAACCCGGGCCCCTGGCCGTCCTGTCCGCCTGCGCCACGGGGGTGCCCTCCGGGGACCACGACGAGGCGCTGAGCCTGGCCACCGCCTTCCTCGCCGCCGGAGCCTCCGCCGTCGTCGGCTCCCTCTGGCTCGTCGACGACCGGCGGACCGCCGACCTCATGCTGGACTTCCACCGGCGGTTGCGGGAGCGGGACCTGGCGGCCGCCGACGCCCTGCGCGAGGCACAGCTCGCCGCGCTGCGCACGCCCCGCGACGCGTCCCCGACGACCGCGGAAGGGCGCGGCTCAGGAAAGGAAGGCGACGGGAACGACGACACCGACCCTGCCGACCCCTACGTCTGGGCAGCCTTCATCCACCACGGCCGAGGAGAACTCATGGCACCGGACCGCGCGACGGAGCCGCACGAAGACGAACCGGCGCAGAGCCCCGACGACGACACCGCGCCGACCACCGGGTCCGCCCCGGGAGAGCGGATCTTCCCGATCCGGCGCGCCCCGGCGGAGACGGAGCACTGGCAGTGCCCGGACCCCCTGTGCACGCACCGGGCGCCGGGCGACGACGAAGGTCCGTTCGAGGACGAGTGCTGTCCCGTCCACCCCGCCCTGGCCCTCGAACGCAGGCCATGAGCCGGGCCGGCCATGGGAGACCTCGCGAAAGGACTCGTCGAACCGCTCGCCCGCCGATGGAGCAGGGCCATGGGCGGTGCGGTGGTGTGCTTCTGGCTGGTGGGCGTCGTCCTCCACCTGGTCCGCACACCGCCGGGCCGACTCGACTGCGGCCGTGACGACGCCCCGGGAGCGGACCTCGTCTGCCTGGTGACGCGGCACGGTGGCTTCGGCGTCGGGGTCGCCACCACCGTCGCCCTGGGCGTCGTCGTCGTGTCCGCCCTGCTCACCGTGTGGTGCGCGCCCGGGGTGCTCAACCTGCTCAGCGGTGCCTGGCCGGACGTGCCCCCGCTGCGCCGGTGGGCGCGGCGGCGTGTCGAGGCCCACCGTGAACGACGCAGGAAGCTGGTCGAAGCCATGCTGCCCACGACGAACGACGTCCTCGCGGTCCGCCGTGCCGCAACCGCCTCCGTCGCCCGGCGCCACTACCCCAAGGGCAGCGCGACCCTCCAGCCCACCCGGATCGGAAACGCCCTGGCCGCCACCGAACAACGGGTGGAGGAGCGGCACGGGCTGGATCTGGAGCTGTGCTGGCGGCCCCTCGTCCAGGTCGTCGACCAGACCGCACGGACGCGTCTGGAGACCGCGTCCAGCCTGATCGTCGCCCGGGCACAGGCCGTACCGTTCGCCGCGGGACTGCTGCTGTGGACACCGCTCCTGCCCACCTGGCGGGCCCGGGGCGCGTACGCGGCCGGCTGTCTGCTCCTCGTGCTGCTGGCCTGCCGTGCGGTCGCGGAGGCGGTCGACGCGTACTGCGACGCCGCGGAGGACACCTTCCTCGTCCACCGGACCGGCCTCTACCGCGCGCTGGGCTTCCCGCTCCCGACCACGACCGGGCACGAGCGCGACCAGGGCCGGGAACTGAGCAAGTACCTGGCGAAGCGCAGCCTGGCACCCGTCACCTTCGACTGGCCCGACCCCCCGCTGCCGTCCCCGCCGCCCGCCGCACCGGGGCAGCCGTGACCCCGCAGGAGGACGGGGTCCCGGGCCGGCCCTGGGAACGGGAGACCGTCACCGCCCCGGCCGGCGACGGTCTCGACGACGCGATCCGCGCCCTGCTGGACGCCCTGGCCACCGCGCCCCACCCGTCCGTCGAGCGCGCGGACGCCCTGAGGAACCTGGGCAACGCCCTGCTCGCCCGCTTCGAACGGTCCCCGTCACACCGGGCGCCCCGCCGGGCGGAAGCCCTCGGCACCGCCGTCGACCTCTACGCGGCGGCCTGGGACGCGGGCCCCGCGGACGCCGCCACCCGCGCCGGGTACGCCTCCAACCACGCGGTCGCCCTGCTGACACGCTTCCGGACGTTCGGCCGGACGGAGGACCTCGCCCTCGCCGAGGAGCGGTCCCGCACGGCCGTGGACCTCACTCCGTCCGGTCATCCCGCCCGGCCAGGCCGCCTCCACACCCTCGCGAACATCCGCGCCCGGCGCGCCCGGAGCCTCGGCGACGCCGGCCTGCTCGACGACGCCGTCCGGCTGCACGCCGAGGCCGTCGGCGCGCTGGGCGCGGACAGCCCGCACCGCGTCGCCGTGGTCAGCGGGTTCGGCAACGGACTGCACCAGAGGTACCGGCTGCGCGGCCACGCCGCCGATCTCACGCAGGCCGTGACCTGCCACGAGGTGGCGCTCGCCGCGTGCGGGAACGGCCATCCGGCACGGGCCGCCTGCCTGGGCAACCTGGGCGACTGCCTGCTCACCCGGTTCCGCGCGACCCGGGACCCGGGTGATCTCGAGGCGGCGGTCGAACGGCTCGAAGAAGCCTTGGCGGCGACCGGCCCGGCCGACCCCGACCGCCCGACCCGGATGAGCAACCTCGCCCACGCCCTGCGAACGCGGTACGACGAGCACGGCGCCCCCGCCGACCTGGACCACGCCGTGTCGCTCGGTACGGAGGCGCTCTCGGTGACGCCGCCGGCCCATCCGGAGCGTCCCGCCGTCCAGGGCAACCTGGGCGCGGCCCTGCACACCCGGTACAAGCACCGCGGCGACGCACACGACCTGGCCGCGGCGGAAAGGACGCTGCGGGAAGCCGTACGGTCGCTGCCCGCCACCTCCGAGGACCGCCCGCTGTGGCTCAACAACCTGGGAAACGTCCTGTTCTCCCGCTTCGAACGGTGCGGGACACGGACCGTCGTCGACGAGGCCGCCGGCTGCCTGACCCAGGCCGTCGACGGCACCCCGGACGGGCACCCCGCCCGCAGTACCCGCCTGCACAACCTCGCCTCCGTGCACCGGGCGCGCTTCGACCGGTTCCACCGGCTCGCCGACCTCGACCGTGCGATCGCCGGCGAGCGGGCGGCCGTGACGGCCGCCGCACCGGGAACGCGGGCGGAGGCGGTCGCGCTCGGAGGACTGGGCAGCGCGCTGCGCGTCCGCTTCCGCGTCCGGGGCGTCCGCGCGGATCTCGACGCGGCCGTCGACGCCGTACGGCAGGCCGTCTCCCTCGCCGGCGCGTCCGACCCGGACCGCCCGACGTGGCTCTCCCAGCTCGGTGACGCGCTGGCCGAGCGCCACCGTCTCGGCACCGGGGGCGCGGACGCCGACGACGCCGTCGGTGTGCTGGTCGAGGCCGTGGCGGCGACCGGGCCCGAGCATCCGCAGTACGTCCGGCGGCTGCTGAACCTGGCCGAGGCGCTGCGGCTGCGCGCCGCCGAGCCGGCCGCCCCGGCATCGGCCGGCGGCATCCGGGAGCGGAGCGATCTCGACCACGCCCTCGGCTGCTGCCGAGCGGCGGTACGGGGAGCCGGGCACGGGCACCCCGACCGGGCCCCGGCCCTGCACCAGCTCGGCGGAACCCTGCTCACCCGCTACCGCCGCGACCACCGGGCGGCGGACCTGCGCCACGGCATCCGGGCACAGCAGTGGGCGCTGGCACTCATGCCGGCCGACCAGCCCGAACGGCCCGTCGTGCAGCGCGGCCTGGCGTACGGGCTGCGGCTGCGTCACCAGCGCACCGAAGACCTCGGTGACATCCGCCGGGCCGTCCGCCTCGCCCGTGAGGCGGCCGCGGGCCGGGGTCCGGAGGCGGAACCCGTGTCGCCGGCCACCGTCGCGGAACTCGCGCGCTGTCTGCGGGCCCTGGCCGACGCGCTGGACGCGGCGCCGGAGGGCGGGCAGGAAGCGGCGAGGTACCGGGACGAAGCGCGTGCGGAGGGCCGGCGCGCTCTGGAACTCCATGTGCGCGACGTGCTGGTCCAGTCACCGCAGTCCGCCCTGGCGACCGCCCGCGGTGCCCGCGCGCACACGGCCGAGGTGGCCCGCTGGTGCCTCGCGGACCAGCGGCCCGAGGAGGCGGCCGGGGTGCTCGAACTGGGCCGCGGACTCGTCGTGCACGCCGTGATGCTCTCCGGGTCGGTCGGTGAACGGCTGCGCGAGGCGGGCCGGCCGGACCTGGCGGACGACTGGGACGCGGCCGACGCCGGGGCGCTGCGCAGTCGCCGGCGGACGGTGCCGGAGGATCTCAGGCACCAGGTCATCACCGCCCTCGCGGCCGGCCGCACCCGCCCGGAGATCCTGGACCCGCCCCCCACGGGCGAGACCCGGCAGGCACTGGAGACGACCGGAAGCGACGCGCTGGTGTACGTGGTGACGGGCACCCGGCGCGCGCCGGGGTACGCGCTGCTCGTGCCGCGGACCGGTCGGCCCACGGGGCTGGAACTGCCGGATCTGCGCGCGGTGCCCGGCAACCCGCTCGCCCGCTACGTGGACGCGTACAACCGTCATCTGGTGGCCTCGGACGCGCGGGCATCGGCCGAGGCCACGGAACAGGGAGCGGCCCTGCGCGGGGCCCGCGAGGAGAGCCACCGGGCCTGGCGTGCCTGGACCCGCGCCCTCGACAGGCTGTGCGACTGGGCGTGGGACGCACTGGCCGGGCCGTTGCTCGAGGCGGTTCAGGAGCTTCGACCGGTCCAGCAGGTCCAGCGGGTTGGGTGGGCCGAGTCGGCCGAGTCGCTCAAATCGGCCGACTCGGCCCAGGAGGACCGGCGTGTCCGGGCGTCCCGCCCCGCCAAGCCCCGGCTCGTGCTCGTCCCGAGCGGACACGCCGCGGTGGTGCCGTGGCACGCGGCACGGCGGCCCGGCACCGCCGGGCCGCCCCGCTACGCGCTGCACGAGGCGACCTTCTCCTACGCCGCCTCGGCTCGCGCGCTCCACGCCGTCGCGGGACGGCAGCCGGCGGCGTACGACGGCCGCGCGCTTCTCGTGGGCAACCCGACCTCGGACCTGGAGCACGCCGACGAGGAGGCGGACCGTCTGCGCGCGCTCTACCCCCGCGCCGAGCGCCTGGGGGCGTCCGGTGTGCCCGGGACGGCCCCGGCCGTGCCGGGGCGCGTGCTCGCCGCGCTCCCCGGTCCGGGGGGCGACGGCCTCCCCGTGCTCCACCTCGCCTGCCACGCCAGGTTCGAGAACGACCCGACCACGTCCCGGCTGCTGCTGGCCAACGGGCAGAGCCTGACGGTGAGCCGTCTGCTCGCCCACGGCGGTCGGCGCGTCACCGCCGCCGGCCCGCTGGTCGTGCTGTCCGCCTGTACCTCGGCCCTCACCGCGGACGACTTCGACGAGGCGCTCACCCTGTCCACGGCCTTCCTGACGGCCGGGGCGGCCACCGCCGTGGGATCCCTGTGGACGGTGGACGACAGGAGGACCCCCGACCTGATGGAGGAGTTCCACCGGATCATGATCAGGGGCGGGTCCTCTCCGGCCGAGGCGCTGGCAGAGGCACAGGCCCGCATGGCGGCCGCCGCGGAGGACGGGGCCGGGTCCCCCTACTACTGGGCGGCCTTCTCGCACCAGGGCCGGTGAGCCGGAGCATGGTTGGCATGCCGCACCCGACGGGCAGACTCTCGAAGGAACCGCGGAGGGAGGCCGGCCGATGGGACGGTACGTGCGCGCCGGTGGGCTGGACATCTGGACCGAGCAGACCGGCACCGGCCCGGACGTGCTGCTGATCGGAGGGCTCGGCGACACCGTCGAGTCCTGGCAGTTCCAGCTCGACGGGCTGGCCGACCGCTACCGGCTGACCGCCTTCGACAACCGGGGAGCGGGCCGGACCGCCATGCCCGAGGGCCCGGTCTCGGTCGAAGCGATGGCCGACGACGCCGCCGCGCTGCTCCGGGCCCTGGACATCCCGTCCGCCCACGTCGCCGGCTTCTCCGGTGGCAGCGTCATCGGCCAGGAGCTGGCTCTTCGCCACCCCCGGCCGGTACGCAGCCTGGTCCTGCAGAGCACCTGGTCGGCGCCGGATCCCTACCTGCGCCGGTGGGGCCTGTTCGTCCGTTGGCTGGTCGAGGCCGCACCGGACGAACGCGCCTTCCTCGAGAGCTTCTTCCTGGACATCTACACGGCCCGGGCGCACAACGACGGCACGGTCGACCGGTTCATCGAGGACGCGCTCGCCTTCCCGCACAAGCAGACGACCGAGAACCTGAAGCGTTTCCTCGATGCCGTCCTCGACCACGACACGACGAAACGTCTGCCGGACATCGACGTGCCGACGCTGGTACTCGCCGGCGGCCGGGACACCACCAGCCGCCCCGAACTCTGCCGCGCGGTCGCCGACGCGATCCCCGGCGCCCGGTTCGCCGTGATGGAGGAGGAGGCACACCAGCCCTTCCAGGAGGTCCCCGACGCGTGGAACGCCCGCGTCGACGCGTTCTGGCGCGAGACCGGAACTCGCACCGCCTGACTGCCGAGCCGGCCGTGCGGGGGCCGCCGACCGCCGTCATGGCCGATGACCACACGCGTCACTTCAACGGGACAGGCCGGCTCACGGTCTTCACCGGTACGGACACGGTGATCGGCCGGACCGTGGACGTGGACGCCTGGGACGAGGCAACGGGCCGGGCCGGTTCGCCTGTCCGGTGTCAGGAACCGCAGGGGCCTTCGTCGCCGTGAGGCCGTTCCTGGACACCTTCGCCTGATCGCGTCGATCCGGCCCGGCCGCCGCACCGGACCGCGGTCACGTATCACTGCGGTTCTCACGGCGCAGGAGTGCCAGTTGCTGACGGACGGCGGCGGTCACCCGCTGTTCGTCGTCGGTGGCGAGAAGGTCGAGCAGCGCCCCTCGCAGTACCGCCAGCATCAGGGTGCGGCGGGCGACGCCTTCCTCGCTGTCGCGTTCCGGCGCCGACTGGCATGTGGCCAGGACGTCGAGCCAGTCGTCCACGGTGGTCCTGGCGAACCCGGCCCAGGGTCCGTCGGGCTCGACGAGGGAGCGGGCGTACGCCTCGGCCCACAGCCGCAGCAGCGGGCGGTGCTCGTCGGCGGCGAGCCACGTCCACACCTGTTCGGCTGCGACAACCAGGCCGGCCGGGCGGTCGGCCTGGCGGAGGTCCGCTCAGGGCCCCTTCCGCACGCCGCTCCCCGCGAGGACTTGACCTCAACCTTGGTCGAGGTCGGAAGGTGGTGGGCGCACCGAACGACCCCGATCACTGGAGGACGGCATGACCCGACGCACCGACACCCATCCCGACCTCGGCCTTCCGGACGTCCGGGCACCCTTCTTCAGCACCTGGCGCGTGGGCACCCCCGAGCGGCAGCGGCAGGCCGTCGAGGCGATCGCCCGCACCTGGGAGCGCCGCCCCTGGCCCACCGGTGACCTGCGGAGCTACCACCTCTACACCGGCCACGACGGCAGCACCCTGCTGCACCACTCGCAGTGGGCGAGCGAAGCGGCGTACGAGGCGTTCGTGAAGACCCACCGGCAGGAGCGCGTCGACGAGATCGACACCGCGGTGCCCGGCATCGAACGGCTGCACCTCGGACGGTACCGCTACTACCGCGGCGACACCCGGCGGAACGGGACCGCGCCCGTCCCCGGGTGCATCGTGATCGTGGACATCGAGTTCGAAGGGCCCGACCCCGAGCGGCAGCGTGCTTGGGTGGACGCCGTCTTCGAGGCATTGGCGAGCGAACCGGAGCCCCACCCCGGGGGTATCTCCGCCCACTTCCACCTCAGCACCGACGGCACCCGGGTCCTCAACTACGCCGAGTGGGAGAGCGCCCGGGACCACGTCGACGCCCTCGCCGCGCCGGGCGACGGCGTCGGCTCGGCGACGGCGCAGTGGGAACGGGTGCAGAACTGGCCCGGACTGAAGAGCAGTTCGGTCAACCGCTACGATCACGCCCTCGGCCTCGTACCGGACTGAACCCGCTCACACCGCCGGCCTCACTGCTCCGTTCAGAACGAGTCGGTGTTCGGCACTTGGCAGTCGGGCTTGCTGTTCGTGTCGGGATGATGCTCGCTGAGGGCTGGTGCTCGACGTCCCGGTCGGCGGGGTGCCCGGGGTACGAACTGCTCCGCGCTGACCTGCTGGGCCCGGACGACCGTGCCGTGGACGGCTCGCACGTCCGGGCCCTCAAAAAAAGGGGATCACGTCAGCGCCTCGCCCGTCGGTACACCGCGCCGATCGACACGACCGGCGGCGGACGGTTCCGGCGACTCACCGTGCGCCTTCCCCCGGCCTGCGCGCAGCGCCTGTTCGACGCCCGCGAGGCCGGGGCCGGGCGGTAAGCCACGGCTCGATGGCGTCGCTGTGACGGCGGAGCCTCGCCGTCAGCCCCCGCAGCGGCCCGGACTCCGTGACGCGCCGGGCGGCGCACCGCTGGACCGCGAACACCGCACCGCCGACCTGGAAGTGTGCCCGAACCAGAGGGAAGCAGGGGAACGGGTCCAGACCGTCGCCAGGTCAAGCGGGCGGCTTGCGGTATCGCACGTACTCGTTCTGCCGCCGGAACCCCACGCTCTCGTAAAGGTCGTAGGACCGGTGCGGATTCGCCGTGCCCGAGTACAGCCTGGCGGTCGTTGCACCCCGCCCGTGAAGGCTTCGCGGCCCGTCCAGCAGCAGGGCCCGGCCGATCCCGAGGCGGCGCTGGTCCGCTCGGACACCCAGCTCTTCGACCTCGCCCACGGTGCGGTCGTGACGGCGGAGGGAGCAGAGGGCCACGCCGAGCATGTCCTGCCCGTTCCACGCAGCTCTCCAGCATGCCGGGTCGGCGGTGTCGACGAAGCCCTGGAAGGACCATTTCTGAGTGAAACCGGTGTGCGCACACGAATCGACGACCGTCCTCCAGGCTGCACGGTAGTGGCTGGTCCCGATCGGCCCCGTCCGTGTCCCGGCCGGCAGTTCGCCGGCCGGATCGGGCAACTGCTGCAGATCGCCCAGCTCCAGCTCGACCAGGCTGAAGGCACGTCGGTAGCCGGCTGCGAGCAGAAGCGCCGTGGCGTCCTGCTCGGAGACCGTGGCGTTCGCGCCGATCACTGCGGTCCGCGCCGTTCCCTGTTCCTCGACGAGCTGGCGGATCCGCTCTTCGGCCCAGCTCGGCATGGCTGACCCGATGCCCTGGTGGCGATGCTCGGGCAAGAGGTGGCCGCGGTGCAGGTGGAGCCACGTATCGTCCCGCTCCTGCCACCACCGGATCGTCGCGTAGCCGACGACGCTCCCGTCGTACGCCACCAGGATCTGGTTCTTGGACGGCTCCTCCAGCTCGGCGGAGGCTTCGGCGATCTCGGCCGCTGTCGGGAGCCCTTCCACAACCGAACGGGCGTCGACCCGGTCCCGTTCGGCACACCCCAGCCGCACCGCGGCCAGGGGGCCGTGGTCTTCGTCGCCGCGGTACGGCCGGAACCCGGCCGGCGAGCGCTCCGCCGGGGCTGTACGGAGCCCGCCGGCGGCGAAGGCGCTGCGGCGGTCGCACGCGGGACGAGGGGCAGGAGCCCTGTCCGGCGCCGCACACGCGCCCGTAAAAATGTCTGCGAGATTGCTGTCTGTATTGTTAACAATCTTGTAGCGTGCGTCACGCTTCGGCCCCACGGCCCTGGGCGAAGCATTCGATGCTCGATGAGGGAGACCCATGCAGAAGCTCTCTGCGTCTTTCGGACGCGGTGCACTCACTCACCCGGCGGGTACGGGCTCAGGAAGCCCTGTGACCCGCGGCCGCCTCCTGAGCGGCATGGCGATCGCGAGTTCTCTCGTTCTCGCTGCCGTCGCGGTGCCGACCTCCGTCGCGGCGGCCGCTTCGGGAGCGGCCCCCTCCAAGAGCAGCGGCCATGTCGCGGACCCCCAGGACTCCGCGCTGGACTTCGACTCCGCCGCCTACACGACGATCACCGTCACCGTGGACGGCCGGCCGATGAACGTGCGCTGGTACAAGGAGATCTGCTACGTCGCCCACCCGGTCGCGGCGGCGGCCCAGCAGCCCGGCGGCCCCGGCGGCGGCACCACCACGATCCCCAACACCGCCTGCGGCTACCAGAGCATGAACGTGTTCGTCCCTGAGAGCGCCTTCGGCGACCAGCGGACGCCGCTCTACTTCGCGGTGAACAACAGTGGCTGGAAGGCCAGTTACCTCAGGGCGAGCGTGACCGACGGCACCTCCTACAACAGCTCGACGAGCAACGTCGGCGCCGCGCTGAAGGCGGGGTACGTCTTCGTCGACGTCGCCAACCGCAGCCGCGGACTGGTCGGCGCCGACGGCTCGTCCCCCGGCAAGGCCCCCGCGGCGGTGGTCGACGCCAAGGCCGCCGTGCGCTACCTGCGCCTCAACGACGCCACGATGCCCGGCAGCGCGGAGCGGATCGTCATCAACGGCACCAGCGGCGGCGGCGCACTGGTGTCGATCCTGGGCGCTTCCGGCAACAGCGCCGAGTACACCCCGTACCTCGCCGCGATCGGCGCCGCCGGGATCGACGCCAAGGGCCGCAGCACCCTGCGCGACGACGTCTTCGCCGTCAACGCGTACTGCCCGATCACCGACCTCGGCAACGCCGATGCGGCCTACGAGTGGCTGTACAACGTCCTCGCCACCCGCGACACCACCGGCTCGAACCCCTCGCCCGAGGACGCCACCGCGATAGCGGCCGGATTCCCGGAGTACGAGAAGAGCCTCGGACTGCGCAACCCCGACGGCACCCGGCTCACCGCCGCCACCCTGCTCGACACCATCAAGGAGGAGGTCGTCCGCTCCGCCGAGACCTACCTGAAGGCGGATCCCGCCCACACGATCCCGCCGCTGGGCGGCACCTTCGAGATCACCTCCGGCGGCCCCGGAGGCCCTCCCACCACCAAGTCGTACGTCAACGACTGGATCGACGTCGACGACGCCACCGACACGGTGCGCTCCGTCGACATGGTGAGGTACCTCGCCTTCGTCGCCACCCAGGCCACGCTCAAGACGACCCCCGCCTTCGACGCCGTGGGCGTCAACGGGAACACCACCAGCGGCACCGAGACCGACCTCTTCGGCCCCCCGACCCAGAAGTACATGAACTACACCGAGTACAGCTGGAACCACAACGACGTCGCCGGCGACGGCAGCGGCCTCGACGACACCGGGCTGACCTGGGACCAGTACACCAGCAGGAGGAGCACCACCGTCGACGACCAGGTCCACCTGATCAACCCGATGGACTTCGTCGGCACCAGCGCCGACACCGCGCCGAACTGGTACGTCCGCCACGGCACCCGCGACCGCGACACCGCGTTCACCGTCTCGGTCAACCTGGACCGGGCACTCGCCGCGGACAAGCAGGTCAAGGACCTGAACTACCAGCTCGCCTGGAACCAGCCGCACGCCGGCAACTACGACGTGCCCGAGGCCATGGCCTGGATCGCCAAGGTCGTCCGCAACGCCGGCGACCCGCTCGCCTCCGGCCGCCGCGGATAGCCGACGCCCTGGCACACCGTGGTGCCGGTGAGCCCGACCGCGCGGCCACGCACCTCCGGCAGACCGTGCACGACGCACCTGCCGTGGATGCGGGGCCCGCGGTCGCGTCCCGCACCGGCGGAGCCTCGTTCTCCGAAGAGAACCTCCGACAGCCGGACGAGGCACCGGACCGGTAAGGGCCGCGCACCTGCGGACGAAAGGTACCGCCGCGCCGTCCTCACCCTGGGAGCGGCAACACTGAAGAAACTCAGTGTCCCTCCTCCGCCCCCGTGGTGGCGCACGTACCGCGCCTGGCGTCGCCGGACACCCCGCCCGGCGCTTTCCCGTCGCGCGCCACCGCACCGGTGGGGGCGAAGACGGCGATGACGCCGCTTGGCGTCAAACGATCCCTTACCGGTGGCCATAAGAAGCTCACAGCCGTCGCGCCAAGTGATCTACAGTGCAAGGGACTTGACGATGATCAGGCCGGATCATGGCAACTGTTGTGCCGAGTCGCACGCCGGCCGCGGAAGGAGTCCCATGCCTCCCGTACGCCCCACGCGCCGATCACTCATGGCCGGTGGCCTCGGAGTCGTTGCTGCCGCCGCCGTTCCTCTCCCGGTGTCCGCGCCCGCCGCCGCGGCCGGCCTCCTCCCCATCCTGTTGGCCGGGCCGACCGGGCCCGCCCCGGTGGGCGCCGTGGAACTGCACCTGGTCGACCGGTCGCGGACCGAGTCCGCGTCGGGCACGAGCCGGCCGCGCGAGCTGATGGTGACCGTGCACTACCCGGCCGCCGACGTGCGCGGTCACGCGCTGCTGCCGTGGCTGCCGCCGGGGGCCGAGCGGGCGCTGAAGGCTCGCTTCCAGGGGGCCGTGGACGCGTACGCGATGCCGTGGACGCACAGCGCGCAGGGCGCGCCGGCCAGGCCGGGCCGCCGGCCGGTCCTGCTGTACTCGCCCGGCTACACCTCGGACCGCACGTTCAACAGCCTCGTCGTCGAGGACCTGGTGTCCTGGGGGTACGTCGTGGTCACGGTGGACCACCCGTACGACTCGGGCGAGGTCGAGTTCCCGGACGGCCGGGTCGTGACCCGGCCCGATCCCGACCCGGTCGACCGGCCGGCGGCGGTCGCGGTGCGCGCCGCCGACCTGCGGTTCGTCCTCGACCAGCTGGCGGTGCTGCATCGGGGCGACAACCCCGACGCGGGACGCCGCCCGCTTCCCCGCGGACTCCGCGGGACCCTGGACCTGGGACGGACCGGCGCCTTCGGGCACTCCCGGGGCGGCGCCGCGACGGCCGCCGTCATGGACCTGGACGAACGGGTACGGGCCGGCATCGACCTGGACGGCGCCCTGTACGGGCCGGTGGTCGAACGCGGTCTCGACCGGCCGTTCCTGCTGATGGACACGGCCGTCCACGACGGCCTCGGCCAGGACACCACCTGGCCGCCGTTCTGGGACAACCTGCGCGGCTGGCGCCGCTGCCTGCGGCTCGCGGACGCCGACCACAACGCGTACACCGACATCGTGGCCATCGCACCCCAGGTGCCCGAGCCGGTGAGACAGGGGCTGCAGGCCGGCACGATCCCCGCCGACCGCGCGGTGGCGGCCGTACGGGCCACGGTCCGGGCCTTCTTCGACCTCCAGCTGCGCGGGCGCCCCGACACCGGAGGCCTGTTGTGGGGGGCCTCCCCGCGCCACCCGGAGATCGGGTACATCGCCGGGTAGCGAATTCGGACGGGCTGCCAGCGGCCACGCCGTGCGGGTCACCCGCAGAGGCTGTCCACCGCGCCGACAGCGCGACATGCGGATGATGCGGAACCGTTCCTTGCGGGTGCTTCGGCCTGCTCACTTGGTCCTGTTGGTCCTGTTGGTCCTGTGGGCTTTCGTGCGGGCCGGGCGGTGGGACCCGGTGCCGGTCCCGACGAGGGGGGCGCTGAAGGTGAGCCGGTCCACGATCGCCGCGTGGAGCCGTGGGTCGGTGAAGGTCGTGGGCCGGCCCGTGAGCGAGATCGACACCGAGGTCGGATGCCGTCTGCTCCAGCACTTCGACCACGGCTGGTCAGCGGCTGTTCTCCGGGTGGTGGACGCTGAGGTCGCCGTAGGCCGACAGAACGCCGGCCAGGTCACCGGGTCGGTGCCGCAGGGTGGTGTCCAGGAAGGCGAGAGTGGTGGTGGCGACGACGTGCGGGCTCTCGGTGCGGCCCAGGGAGCCGACTGCCGAGGGCACAGGCGGCAGGTACAGGGGAGCGTCCATGAAGGTGAGGTGGGCGGCGCCGGGGATGGTGAGCCGGTAGCTCGTCGCGGTGCCGAGCCCGAGGGCCTCGGTGAGGCGGGGGAGGTAACGCGGGTCGGTTCCGGGGGTGATGGCCTGGGTGAGGGCGAGCGTCGGCTGGTGGAGGGAGGGGGAGGCGGGGCCGTGGGGGTAGCCGTCCAGATCGATGACGGCGTCGAACCGGCGGTCCTGCCGGGCTGCCTGCAGAGCGGCGGCACCCCCCATGGAGTGGCCGGCGACCGCGACCCGACCGGTGTCCAGGCGTCCGGTCAGCGGACCGGTGATCTCACCTCGGCCCGGACGGTCCAGCTGGGTGAGGACGAAGCTGAGGTCGGCGGCCCGGACAGCCGTCCAGCCGACCGCCAGCTCGTCGTCCTTGCCCCGGTCTCCGGTGGAGGCGATCCTGGTGTGGATCGTTCGGCCGTCGGCGAGGACGACGGCGGCGGAGTCGTACGGGTGGTCGAGGGCGGCGACCACGTAGCCGTGGCTGGCCAGTTCCTCCGCCCAGGCGGTGTTCTGGGTACGCACTCCGCCCGACCCGGGAGAGAACAGCACGACCGGGAACCGTCCGCCCCCACCGGCCACCGGGGCGTCGACGACCGAGCGGGTGCGGGCGCGCGGGACGCCGTCGACCAGGAAGCCGGGCAAGCCGGCCTCGCGGGCGAGGGCATCGCAAACGGTGCGCGCCTCGTGTTCCGTGCGCCCGAGGTACCGGGCCCGCGGCGCGCCTGCGGGACTCCTCTGCGCGGGATACCAGAGCTGCACCACGACCGTGCGCCGGTCGTGCGGATCCGCGGTGAAGCTCTCGGGGCGGCGCGGGTCGGTCCACTGCACCACGAGGGTGCCGACCGCGAAACGGCCCGACGGCTCGGGGAACACGGGGACGGGAAAGGCCCAGGCGGCCACCGGACCCGCGGCGATCAGGCCGACGCAGGCCACCGACCCCGGCAACGCCAGCCACCATCGGGCCCGCCGCGCCGGCCGGCCGGTACGGCGTCGCAGCAGGGGGGAGAGGGCGAACGGCAACGCGACGGCAGCGCCTGCCAGTACCGGCAGCATCTGCCAGCGGATCCCCACCCCGCTCAGCACGGTCGCGGACAGCACGAGAACCGCCCCCGCCGCGATCGTGACGCGTGGGCGGACAGCGGGGGGAAGCCAGCGCGCCACCACCAGAGCGACGGCACCCGACAACACCAGGAATTCCAGAGGGGACATGTACAGCCCCGCGATGATCTCGGTCACCCGGCCATCCTCGGGGCGGGGCACGCGATGCCGCATCGGTCCCGGATCGCCGTCGTGTGCACCCGGAGTCGCAATCGAGCACGCCGGGTGAACGGCCGCTCTGCGACCGTGGAAGGTAGCGGGACTCCTCCTGCGGTCGTACTTCGGCGTGGTGCCGTCAGACGGTGGACTCATGTGCTTCGCGGGTCCGCGGCCTACCGTGACAGGGCCGCGGTGCACACCGGGAGCGCGGGGTGCGGGTTCCTCGTGCCCGACCCGGTTCCGGCTGTCCGCGGTGGTGGCCCGGCCGGGGCCACCAGGATGCCGAACCGACAGGGACGTGCGATGACCGAGGCGGCCGCAGAGCCCGGCAGCGCCCACTCGGCGCGCCACCGGGACCGCGCGCGGCGGGCGAGGACAGCCGTGCGGCTGACGGGGTACGCCGGCCTGGCCTCCGTGCGAGCGGCGCGACCGGTGAGAGCCGCCCGGCGCTGGAGCCGCCGGCTGCCGCCCATGGTGGGGGACGCGCTGTTGCCGGTGCTGCTCCTGCTCAACATCATGACCACGCGCGCGCCGCGAGAGCTCCCGGTGGCCGTGGTGCTCACCGCCGCCCTCGCGCTGCCCCTGGTGTGGCGGCGCCGGGCCCCGCTCACGGTGTTCGGTGCCGTGGCAGCCGCGGCCTTCGTCCAGTGGCTGATGGACGTCCCCCTGCCGGCGGACGTCGCCTTGCTGGTGGCTCTCTACACGGCGGCCGCGAACTCGGGCCGGCGCGGCACGCTTGTCGCCGGTGCCGTCGTGGAGGGCGGGGCCTTGCTGGCCTGCCTGCGCTGGGCGACGGGAGGCGCGTTCCTGACCCCCTTCGTCGCGGTGACCGCGATGGTCGTCGCCGCCGCCGTCCTGGGTGTGAACGTGCGGACCACGCGCGCCTACCTCGCGGCCCTGGAGGAACGGGCCGCACGCCTGCAGCAACAACAGGACCAGCAGGCGCGACTGGCCGTCGCCGAGGAGAGGACACGGATCACCCGGGAGATGCACGACATCGTCACCCACAACCTGTCCGTCATGGTCGCGCTCGCCGACGCCGCCGTCTACGCGCAGCACCGGTCGCCCGACAAGGCCACCACCGCGATGCTCCAGATCTCGGAGACGGGCCGGCAGGCCCTGACCGACATGCGGCGCTCGTTGGGCATCCTGCGGACCGGCGAACCGGACGCGGAGCGCCACCCGTTGCCCGGCATCGCACAACTGCAGACCCTCGCCGACCAGATGTGCGCCGCGGGGCTGCCGACCCGTGTCGAAGTCCGAGGCGGCCACATCCACGTACCCGCCACTGCGCAACTGACCGTCTACCGCCTGGTACAGGAAGCCTTGACCAACACCCTCAAGCACACACCCGCCGGCACGCACGCGAAGGTCCGGATACGGTGCTCGACCGAGACCGTCACCGTGGACGTCACCGACAACGGCCCCTGCCCGCCACCGCCCGACGCCGCACCATCCGGCCACGGCATCCCCGGCATGCGCGAGCGCTCGGCCGCCTACGGGGGGAAGCTGCAGGCCGGACCGCTTCCGGGCGGTGGCTGGCGAGTCCGTACCCGCCTCTTCCTCGGCAGCAGCGGAGCGGCGTCCGCATGACGATCCGCATCCTGATCGCCGATGACGAAGCGCTGCTCCGCATGGCCTTCAGCACGGTCCTGGAGGCTCAGCCCGACATGGCACCGGTCGGTGAAGCCGCGGACGGCGTCCAGGCCGTACGCCTCGCCCGGGAGCTGCGTCCCGATGTCGTCCTCATGGACGTCCGGATGTCCGGGACGGACGGGATCGAGGCGACCCGGCAGGTCATCCGGATCTCCCCGCAGAGCAGAGTGCTGATCCTCACCACCTTCGACCTGGATGAATACGCCTTTGCCGGGCTCAGCGCCGGGGCCTCGGGCTTCCTGCTGAAAAACACCAGGCCCGAGGAATTGCTCACCGCGATACGCAGCGTGGCCGCGGGCGACGCGGTGGTCTCCCCGCGGATCACCCGCCGCCTGCTGGACAACCTCCGCCCGCACATCCCCGACGGCGACAGCGCCGGCCGCGACGAGCGGCTGGACCGGCTCAGCGCCCGTGAGCGCGAGGTGCTCATCCAGGTGGGCCGCGGCCTGTCCAACACCGAGATCGCGGCCACCCTGTACCTCGCGGAGGCGACCGTGAAGTCCCATCTGGGGCGCATCCTGCAGAAGCTCGAACTCCGCGACCGGACACAGGCCGTGATCTTCGCCTACGAAAGCCGCCTCATCCACCCGGCATGACGCCGCCACAGCGTCGGACCTCAGCCCTGACGGCCCCTCCCTCGAGGCCGGCCGCATGTCAGGTGCGGGTTCTGCCCGGGAACCAGACCGAGCGACTCCGGTGCCGCTCCGAGCGCTTGGTGAGAAGATCCAGACATCGTCCTCATGGTCTCCCCGGCTCGACGGCGGGCCTACCCGGTCACGGCCGCTTCATCGCCCCGCCCGGCCAGGCGCACCAGGCCCTTTGTAGGGTTCGTGCCATGGCAGTTTTCCGGTGAGGGCTCGTTCGGGAGCAGCGTGGTGAACCGACGGATCAACCTGGCACTCGTCCTGGCCCTGGGCGGCCTGCTGGGCGCCTGCGGCACGGCTCCGACACAGGCGCACCGCCCGGCGCCGGCCGGGGAGAAGCCCTTCTGGCAGGCCGAGTTCGACGGAGCTGCGGGAACCCGCCCGTCGGAGAGGTCCTGGAACACCGAGACCGGGAACCGGGGGGCCGAGGGGTGGGGCAACAACGAGTTGCAGTACTACACGGACGACGCGGCCAACTCCGCCCTCGACGGTGCGGGGCACCTCCGGATCTCGGTGCGTCCGGCTCCGCCAGGGGCCGAACTCCCGTGCTTCACCGAGGAGTCCTGCCCCTGGACGTCGGCCCGCCTGACCACGGAGGGAAAGGTCGCACTGACCCGCGGACGGGTGGAGGTCCGCGCGAAGATGCCCACGGGCACGGGGCTGCTGCCCGCGATCTGGATGCTGGGCGACAACGGGGTCGAATGGCCCGGGCAGGGTGAGATCGACATCTGCGAGGTGGTCGGCGGAGAACCGCGGACGGTGTACGGCACCGCCCACGGGCCGACCTACTACAACGAGAACGGGATCGGCGAAGCCGCCACCCTGACCGCCGACGCCTCGGCGGCCTTCCACACCTACGCCGTCGACAAGCAGGCGCACCGCATCACCTGGTCCGTCGACGGAAAGCCGTACTTCACCCTGACTCCGTCGAAGCTCCCCTCACCGCGCGACTGGGTCTTCGAACAGGACATGCACCTGCTGCTCGACGTCGCCGTCGGAGGCGACTGGCCGGGCCCGCCCGACGCCTCGACGCCGTTCCCCGCGACGATGACCGTCGACTACGTCCGTCTCTACGGCGAGGGCCACGCCTGAGAGGCCGGGGCCCGCAGTGCCGGATCGCGGGGAGCGCGCGGGTCCGCCGCAGGGCTCCGGTCAGGAGCCGGGGCCGTCACGAGACGACGGCGTCGTGGACCGTGTCCCTGATCTCCAGGAGCTGGTCGACTCCGCTGATCGCGCAGAGCCGCTGGACCTGCGGGGACGGCGCGACCAGGCGCAGCGTGCCCGCCTGGTGGGTGAGGATCAACAGATTCAGGAAGGTCGAGTCCGCGAAGGTGACGCCGGAGGCGTCCAGGACCACCTTGGGATGCTCTCTGGCCGCATCCTTCAGCGCGTCCGCCAAGGACGTGATCGAGTCCATGTCGTAGGCGCCGCGAGCAGTGATCACGCAGGCCCCGCGCCGTTCGTACTGCAGCACGTCGGTCGGCTGTGAGGCACGCCCGGTGGTCTGTTCCGGCGGCGGCGCTTCGCCGGTGTCGCTCATGAGGGTCGGCATGACGGCCTCGTCCCACGGCACCTTCGGGCTCCTCCCTGTGGCTCTCCCTCGCGGGAGAACGCGTCATCTGTTGCACGAAAAGTATGTCATGTAACCGGCTTCCGGCAACACTGGTCCTCTAAAATGCAGGACATGGTTGGAGTGCCGGAATCACACACGGGATGGACGTTCATCACCAGTCACGCGCGCGTCCTGGCGGCCATCGCCGACGACCCGAACGTCCGCATCCGTGACATCGCCGCCCACTGTCGGCTCACCGAGCGCGCCGTCGCGCGGATCATCTCCGATCTCGAGCAGGACGGTTACCTCTCCCGCACCCGCGAGGGGCGCACGAACACCTACCGCATCGAGCCGGGCAAGGTGCTGCGCCACCCGGCCGAAGCCGGCCTCCCCGTGGCCTCCCTGCTCTCCCTGCTCGTGCAGGACGAGACCGAACGCACCAGGACACCGGCCGCCCACCACTGACACGCGACAAGCATCGGCACGCAAGTGCGATGCGCCGGTTCGGTGTCAGTGGTGGGTTGCGCTCCGGCCCTGGCGCGCTCGACGCGCTGGAGAAGGCCACCGGCGCGGTGCCGGCCCGCGGGCTCAGGCGAGGGCGGCGACCAGCAGGGTGAAGGCGGCGATGATGACGGCGACGCGGACGTAGTGGTAGCGCTCCCAGCGGTGCAGCTGCTCCTTCCAGTCGGCGGGCCGGTTCTCCGGGGTCCAGGCCTTATTCCGGTTGTTGATCGGGACGAGCAACAGCATCGACATGACCACGCTGACGATCAGCAGTCCGGCGGCGGCGACGACGAGTCCGGCGCCGGGGTGCTGCCATCCGGCGACGGCCCAGACCGCGCTGAGGACGAGCGAGCCGATGTACCAGAACGGCATCAGGGCGCCGAGCATCCGGCCGCCGTGGGCGTGGCCGAGCTGGCCGCTGTCCTCGGGGAGCGCGTCCAGGATCCGGTTCATGAGGAAGGCGACGGAGAACTCCACCCCCACCATCAGGCCGACGACGACGGTGGTGACGACCTCGAGCGTGTTGAACATGGCGATCCCTCCGTGAACTAGCGTTGCTAGCAGATAAGGCAACGCTAGTACTGCTGCCGCTCGATTGTCTAGCAGTGCTAGGATCGATGCATGTCCGTACAGGAACGCAAGCAGCGCGAACGGGCGGAGCGCGAGCGCCTCATCGTGGCGACGGCCCGCGAACTCGCCGAGCAGCAGGGCTGGGACGCGGTCACCACCCGCCGGCTCGCCGAGCGCATCGAATACAGTCAGCCCGTCCTCTACAGCCACTTCCGCGGCAAGCGCGAGATCATCGGCGCCGTCGCCCTTCAGGGGGCCGCCGAACTGGCCACGGAGGTGCGGGCCGCGACCTCCGCCGCGGACGGCCCGCGCGCCCGGGTCGCCGCCCTGGCCCGCGCCTACCTCGACTTCGCCGCACGCAACCCGGCGGTCTACGACGCCTTGTTCCAGCTCGACGGCGGCCTGGCGTACGCGCGGGAGGACACCCCCGAGCCGCTGAAGGACGCCTTCGCCGCCCTGCTGGAGACTCTCGACGAGGTCGCCGGCGACGGCGTCCAGCCGGGGCTGTTCACCGAGGTGTTCTGGGCGGCCCTGCACGGTCTGGCGACCCTGACCCGCGCGGGCCGCCTGCTGCCCGAGGACGCCGAGCCGAGGGTGGAGCTGCTGGTGGACCGGCTCGCCGTGATCTGACACACCGTCCCGGCGGACGCGCGGCCGGGGTCTGCGAGCCCCGCTGCCTGCCTGCGGCATCGCTTCCGCGCCGGGCGAGCCGCTGCTGCAGCCGCGCGAGGGCCGCTGCCCGGATCCCGGGGAACGCGGCCGTCATGGCCGTGCCCTGCCCGGAGCGCGGAGGTATCCGTCCGTCCGCGTACACGGCGAGCTGAGCGCGGCAACCGTCGTTCCCCGGACTTCGCCGTGTCTCGTGAGACACGGCGGCGGGGAGGTGCCGGCTCGCTTCGGGGACGGACGGGACGGGCGTTCGTCGCCGTCCTCCTCGTCCGTCCAGCGGATGGTCCTGACGGCCCGCAGGTCGGCCGCGGAAGGGCCGTCAGCCGATCTGTTCGGCCAGGGCGAGGATGATGCCCGAGGGGCCGCGGAGGTAGCAGAGGCGGTAGATGTCCTTGTACCGCGCTACCTCGCCGATGAGTTCGGCGCCATGGGGGCGCAGGCGGGCGATGGTGTCGTCGATGTCGTCGACGGCGAACATGACCCGGTGCAGGCCCAGCGTGTTCGGCGGCGGGTCGTACGATCCGCCGCCGATCGCCGCGGGGGTGTGGTACTGCGCGAGCTCCAGCTTGCCGTGGCCGTCCGGGGTCCGCATCATCGCGATGTCGCTGCGGACTCCGTCGAGTCCGACGGCCTGGTCCGCGAAGAGGCCCTCGATCTGCGCCTTGCCTTCGACCTCCAGGCCCAGTTCGGTGAAGAAGGCGACGGCGGCGTCCAGGTCTTCGACGACGATGCCGACGTTGTCCATCCGCTGAAGCGTCATGACGGTTCTCCCTCTGCGTTGCGCGGCACCTTGAGGCCACCGGTATACCGAGGACGGAGCCGGCGGACCAGTTCGACATCCCGGCCGGCGCCCCCGCCACCGCCCGGATCGCACCACCAGCGCACCAGGACCCCGACGGCCTCGTCAGCCGGCGGCTCAACACCGTCGGCGCCGAGGACGCGCAGGGCTGCGAAGACGACATCACGGGCTGCGAGAGCTGACGCCGCGTCAAGCGGAGGAGCCGCGATCCCAGCCCGTCCGCGCGTCGGTGGCGAAGGCGCGCACCGCGGCGTCCGGATCGGCCGGCAGCAGCGCCGGCGCCTCACGACGAGACGGGGAGGGGCACATCAGGAAGACCAGTCGTCATGCCGGGCGGGACGACATCTGCCGACAGGACGTCCTCGGACACGTCCGGCCGTACGATTCCTTGATCACGCCTGGGCGTGCCGGCCGAGGGGCACGGGTAGGAGAAAGCGCAAGGAAGGAGGAGCGCCGATGAGTGAACGTCCGGACCGCGAGTGGCTGGCGATGACGCCGGCGGACTTCGACCGCGACGTCCCGCTGCGTCTCGACGTGAGGACGGGACCCACCCCTGTGCCGGCCGAACCCGACGAATGCGGCACGGCCCCCCTCTTCGGCAAGGAGCCGCCCGCCCGGCAACCGGCCCCGCGCGCCAGAGGCCGGACCGCCCCCGTGGAACAGGACGAGCTGTTCTGACCGAGCGGACACAGCGGCCGTCACCCGCTCACGCACGGACACCGGCCGCGAACGCGGACAGGACCGACGCGGTGAGCCCGTGCCTCCGAGCGCTGCCTGATCGTTGTCGGCGGGCTCCCGGCCGACGCCGTCTGATGGCGTGCTCGCCTCGACGGCGGATCCTGCTGTACGCCGAGGGTGCCCTGACGGCGACTGTGCTGATGCCGACCGGGCCTGCCTGCGTGCGGGGGTGGGCTCCTCCTGGCAGGAGGAGCCCACTTCGGGGGACGAGTGAGGGGTTACTCCGTGCGCAGGCCTTCCGGGCGCATCATCCGCAGCAGCGGCGGCAGGCTGAGCAACGTGACCACACCGACCACGGCCGCGCCCACGCCGGTCATGGTCAGGACGCTCGCCCAGTCCATGGCCACCGGTGTACGGGTCATCTTCAGCAGCACCGAGCCGAGGGTGACGCCCGCCGTCGTGGCCAGTACGAGGCCGAGTCCGACCGGGAGGGCCGTCTGCCACAGCACCGACAGGCTCAGCGTGCGGCGCCGGGTGCCGAAGGCGACCAGCGCGGAGAGCAGCTTCCTGCGCTCGCGCAACTGCTCCAGCTGGGAGACCAGCAGACTCGCGCCGATCAGTGCCAGCACGAAGGCGGAGCCGACGGACAAGCCGGTGCGGATGGAGGCGTACTTGGCGTTCTCCTGGGTCGCCGACCAGCTGTAGGCGCCTGCCAGGGGGTCGATCCGGGCGACGACGTTGCGTACGTACTCCCGTGAGTCCGGCACCGACGGGTCCAGACGCAGGTAGACCCCGTCCGAGAACAACGCGGGCGCGGCCTTGGCGGGCAGGGCGGCGGGGGTGACCAGCAGACCGTTGGCGTCCTGCAGCGAGTCCTTGCGCGCGTCCACCCCCCGCACGTTCGCCGGAACGGTCCAGGGCACCTCGATGCCGCGTTCGGCGTCGTCGTACGACGGGTCGATGTAGAGCTGCCGACCGGGCTTCACCACGGCGATCTCGTCGGCGTTGCCGGGGGAGGCGTAGTGGCTCCTCGTCCGCGTGATGAACACGTCGCCGTCCTTGCAGGAGGGAAGCGTGGCGAGTTCGCGCAGGGCGGTGCAGTCACCCACGGTCAGGCCGTTGCTGTTCCGCGGGTCGCGACGCGCGTCCCCGTACTGGGAGACGGCCAGGGCCACTGCGGCCCGTACCCCCTTGGTGCCGGTGAATTCGCGCTCGACACCGGACAGCGGCTTGCGGTCGCTGAAGTCGACCTGCATCTGGACCCGGCCGGGGTCCTTGCCGGTGGCCTTGGTGTACTGGCTCTGCGTCCCCGTGAACAGCATCTGCAGGGAGATGGCTCCGGCCACGGCGACGGCGATGCCGTTGACCATGCGTGCGGCGGTTCCGCTGCTCAGCTGCAGCCGCCGTACCGCGAGCTGCCAGGACAGCGCGCCCTTGCCCAGGCGGACGACGACCGCCTCCACGACCCAGGGGAGCAGCGCGGTGATGCCGATCAGCAGCAGCACGCCGCCGATGACGAGGTACTGGTTGAAGTCGCCGTTCTCGCGGCCCTTGCCGATCATCGGGTAGAGCATCGCGAGGCCGGCCAGCGGCGGCAGCAGCCGCCACCACAGCCGGCGGCGGCGCTGCTCGGCCGCGCGCACGACGCCGAGCGGTTCCACCACCACGCCGCGCATCGCGAGCAGCGTGACGAGTACGGCGGCGACCGGGATCGCCACCGCGACCAGCGCGGCGAGCACGGGGGAGGGATCGAGGTAGCTGGGCCAGACGCTCACGCCCAGCACCTCGGCGGAGCCCAGCGTCTGACGGCCGAGGAGGAAGAAGCCGGTGCCGACGACCAGACCGAGCAGGGCTCCGGCGAGTGCTTCGCCCGCCGCGATCCGCCGGGTCGTGTGGCGGTCCGAGCCGACCAGGCGCAGCGCGGCCGGCCGGCGGTCGCGGCGCTCGCCGCCGAAGCGGACGGCGGCGGCGATGAACACGGCGACCGGGGTCAGCAGCACCACGAACACGACCAGGACCATGAGCAGCAGCACCGGGTCGGTCTTCTCGGGTGTCGCGTCCGGGTTGCCGTACTCGGTCAGCCGGTGCACCGGGGAGAAGTCCGTGAGTCTCAGCCCCGAGGCGCCCGCGTAGTAAGCCAGTTCGTGGGAGCCGATGAGCCCGCTCTCGCCGATCGTGCCGGTGATCCTGTAGGGCAGCCGCTCCCGCAGCAGTTCGGCGCCGTCCGAGGCGAGCAGGTCCTTGAGGGCGGGGGAGACCACCATCTCGCCCTTGCCCGGGAAGCTGTCGACCCCTGGGGGCAGCGGCGCCCGTCTGCCCTCGGGCTCGACGAGCCGGCCGCGGACGTCGTCGTCGTGCCAGGTGGTGTCGGTGGCGGCGATCAGGAAGGTGTTGTCGGCCTTCGGCGGGGCCTTGTCGGAGTACGTGTGGTCGAAGCGGGCGTCCTCCACCTTGTGGCGGGCGGCGAACACGTTGGGCAGGGCGGTGCACAGCAGGAGCAGTGCCACGCCGAGGCCGACGCCGACGGCGGTGAGCGTCATCCGGACCCAGCCCTCGCGTCCGCCGGTGACGGCGAAACGGGCCCCCAGGGCCAGGTCCCTGCCCCACTGGCGAGGACTCATACGGCGCGCTCCATGTCCCGGGACCTGCCGTCGCGCACGACGATCTTGCGGTCGGAGTACGCGGCCACCCGCGCCTCGTGCGTGACGAGGACGACGGCGGCGTTGGCGGAGCGGGCCGCTTCGGTGAGCAGTTCCATGACGCGCTCGCCGTTGAGCGAGTCGAGCGCGCCGGTCGGCTCGTCGGCGAACAGCACCCGCGGGCCGGTGACCAGCGCCCGGGCCACGGCGACCCGTTGGCCCTGGCCGCCGGAGACCTCGCCGGGCCGCTTCCTGCGGACGTCGTCGACCTCCAGGCGCTCCATCCAGCCGAGTGCGGCCCGCTCGGCCTCCTTGCGGGAGGAGCCGTTCAACCGCAGCGGCAGGGCGACGTTCTCCACACAGGTCAACTCGGGCACCAACTGACCGAACTGGAACACGAACCCGAACTCGGAGCGCCTGAGCGCGCTGCGCTCGGTGTCGCTCATGGTGGTCAGCTCACGCCCGTTGTACGTGATCGAACCGGAGTCGGGCGGCACGATCCCCGCGAGGCAGTGCAGCAGCGTGGACTTGCCGGACCCGGAGGGGCCCATGACGGCGACGACCTCGCCGGGGTGGAGGGAGAACCCGGCGCCGTCCAGCGCGTGGGTCGGATCGTACGCCTTGCGCAGGTCGTGCGCGCTGAGCAGGGAACCCGGGGGAGGGGACATGGTCATCGGGTCACAGCCTCACGGAGTCTGTCGAGTCGGGCGGCGGTCAGCTCCAACCAGCGCAGGTCGGCTTCCAGGTGGAACAGGGCGTGGTCGCAGACCAGCTGATCCGCCAGGTCGCCCTTGCGCTTGCGGTCGGTGAGGATGCGCATGCTGCGCAGGTGCTCGGAGCGCTGGGTGTCGAGGATCTCGGCGGCGTCGCGCCGGGTGAGCAGGGCGAGGACGACCTTGGTGTAGAGGGTCGACTGGAGGTGCTCCTCCGGCTTCTCCGGGGTCGCCAGCCACCGCTGTACGTCGGTGATGCCGGCGTCGGTGATCGCGTAGCGCTTGCGCTCGGGACCGCCGCCCGCCTCGATGCCGTCGACCTCGACGAGCCCGTTCTTCAGCAGCCGGGACATCGTCGAGTAGACCTGGCCGTAGTGCAGCGGCCGGTCGTGACCGAACTTCTCGTCGAAGGCCCGCTTGAGGTCGTAGCCGTGGCGCGGGCCGGTCTCCAGGAGCCCTAAAAGGGTGTGACCGGTGGACATGACCCGCGCTATACACATCGTGTATACGCGGTGTGTGTACACGGAGTGTGCGGTTCGTGGCAGGAGGTGCGACGGCGCAGGTGGGGAAGCCGGGAATTCCGCTCGTCACGGTTCGAAGACAGGTAGTCGGCTTGTCGTCCGACCTTGTCTTCGTGGGGGCGGGGAGGGAACAGGCGGTCTTCGGATCCGTCAGGTGCTCCGCTGTGTGCCAGGACTGCGGTGCGGAGTCGGAGTGCTGGGGAGTCCAGGCCCTGACGGGCGGCCGGTTGCGATGGGACGTCGAGTCGTCCTGTTCCGCCTGCGGATTCTCCGTAGCCGTGTGCGGTGGCGAGGTCCCGGCTGAACGGCGGGACCAGATGCTCTCGGAGCAGGGACCCGCGAGACTGCGGGTGAGCAGTCCGCTTGCCGACGAGAGCGGTGGCGGTGACCGTCGGCCTGAGCGTGCTGCTGCACGGTGCCTCGGCCGTCGCCCTCGCCGACCGGTGCGGCCATCGGCACGAGAAGACCACGGCCACGGGTCGGAAGCTGCGTGAGGGAACTCCCGCTCCCGGATCCACACGGGTCGCCGTGCGCCGGGAACGGGAGCGAGCGATGCGTCAGGACGGCGGCTGGAGCACCGCGTCGATGACGTAGATGGTGGCGTTCGCGGCCTTGATGTTGCCGCAGACGATGTTCGCCTTGCCGTTGACCTTGAAGTTGCTGCCCGAGCCCGACGTGGTCAGTTTGCTGCCCTCCACCGTCTTGAAGGAGCCCTTGGGCAACTGGTTCGGGGTGATCTGCTGGTCCACGACGTGGTACGTCAGCACCTTCTTCAGCTGCCCCTCATTGCTGAGCAGCGAGGAGAGCTGCGACACCGTGATCTTCTGGAACGCCTGGTTGTTGGGAGCGAAGAGCGTGATGCCGGGTTTCCCGTCGAGCGTGCTGCCCAGCTTCGCCCTGACCGCGGCGGAGACCAGCTGGCTGAGCTGCGGGTGCGCGGCCGCGGCCTCGACGACCTTGTCCTTGGCCGTGCTGGCCTTCTGGGAGAGCCCCGAGCAGCCGGAACCGAACGTTCCCGACGGGCTGGGAGACGGGGCCTGTGCGTGGCTCTGCGACGCCAGGCCTCCGAGCACGAGCGGGATGGTGACCAGAACTGCCCCGGTGGCCCTTGCTGTCCGCATGCGGGTGAACCTCATCGCAACCTTCCTCCCGTGGAGGCGTGAACACGCGAAGGTCTTGACTGCGGAAGCCCTGGCTTCCGCCGGGCGGGGCGGGGCGGTTGCTGCGCCACGGCCTTGGGCCCTCATCACCCGGCCACTCAGCGAGCATATCCAGCAGGTGTCGGCGACCGCATCTCGAAGCCGGACGCGGTGACCTTCCGCCCCGCCGGCCTCGGGCCGGCGGGCTCGCCGGGGTGACGCAACACGGCCGGCGGGCCGCCAGGACGGGGCGGGTGACCGGCGGGATCCCCTCGCCGTCGGGTGCGGGACCCACCGCCTCGAGCGCCACCGGGCCGTGGCCACGAGTCACGGCAAGCCCGCCGTCCGCCACGAGGCGAGCGTGCCGGTCGCAGTCCTCGACGAGCGGTGGTGGCCGACGAGTCCGTGCCCGCCGGGTGTCTGGCAGTCACATCGGGTCCCTACCGCGTGCTCCGCGTTGTCCCGGTCTTCCCCGGATGCGGCGGCCCGCTTACGCTCGGACCGTTTCGGTGCGAAGTGATCTGCTTGCCCCCGGCGCAGTGAGGCGGCTTCCATGCCCGGATGGACGGACCTGGCGTACACCACGGCCGGCGGTGTCGTCGGCGCCACGGTGACCAACTACCTCTCCATGAACCAGCAACGCCGGCAACTGCGAGCGGCGGTCATGCAACAGCTCCTCCGCGTCGCAGCGGTGCGCGACAGGGTGTGCGACATCGTGCCGAGCCGGAGGGGGAGTCCGCCGCGGCACTCGGCCGGGGCGCCACGGATGCTCGCCACGGCGCGCTTCGGCGTCACGGCGGTCCTGGAGGACGGCCGTGACGCCGAGCACGCCCAGCGGGAAGCGGTCTCGGATCTCGTGGTGGCCGCGCTCTCGGCCGGCGTACCCCGCAGGGTCCTCGACTTCGCCGGGGGCGGCGAGGAACGTGCCCTGCAGTGCGAGGTCATCAAAGTGATCGATCTCCGCCTGGGCGGTGTCCTGGGCGAGTCGCTCGAAGAACTCATGACGCAGTGTGAGGAATACCGGCAGGCGACAGCCCAATACCTGCTCCGGGCCCTGTGGCACCCGTGGCGGACGCGGTGGGGGACGCGCGTGCGCCTTCGCGCGTTGCGCCAGGACGCCGCCGCACTCCGTCGCGGACAAGAAGCGGCGATGTCCGTCCTGGCCCAGCCGGAACACGTCGAAGCCCTCACCGGGCGACTCGGCGGCCGCCCTACGGATCACGACGCACCACGCGTCGACACCCCGGGACCCGCAGCGTAGAAAGTGCCGCGCGGCGTCGATCGGATCCGTTGCGCAACGTCATGACAGACACTTCCGCAACGGCCCCCGGATCCGGCGGAGTTCCGGCGTCCCGTTCTTCCCCGTCCCGTCCACGGGTGCGGAAAGGTCGGCCGCCGCTCCGGCGTACGGCGGTACGCGGACCGGCCGGAAGCGGCGGACGACGAGCTCGCCTCCTGCCTCGACGCCGCCCCGCGCGCGGCTTCCGGGGGACTGCACCGCTGAGCCCCGTGCTGCCCGTTCGCCCTGGACGGGCAGTGCGCCCGTCGAGGCGCCGAGCGGTCTGCGGCCAGGAGGCGGCGCCGGCCTGATCGCCCCGGCGGGCCGGCAGGCCGGAGGCGGTGACGGCCGTGGTGCGGC
The DNA here is from genome assembly GCF_044328485.1 of Streptomyces sp. NPDC017936. Taxonomy (NCBI): domain Bacteria; kingdom Bacillati; phylum Actinomycetota; class Actinomycetes; order Kitasatosporales; family Streptomycetaceae; genus Streptomyces; species Streptomyces sp. NPDC017936. The sequence goes on from NZ_JBIRHK010000006.1 coordinate 446,029, forward strand.
GGACCAGGTCGGTGAAGTCCAGGCGCATGGCCGCCAGCGCCGGGTCGGAGGCGTAGACCGCCAGCATCGCCTCCGCGGGGCGACTGCACTGCCAGGCCGTCATGGCCATCAGCAGGGTCGACTCCGCCAGGGCGGAGGATGCTCCACCTCGCCGGCCTCGCCGCCCGGCACGGATGGCCGCTGCCGTCGGTCGGCGCGCACCCCGGCTGCACCCGCACCAACCTGATGACCTCCGACCCCACCCTGAACGGCGGCCGGCCCGGCCTGCTCGAATCGCTGCTGTACAAGATCGTGCCGTCCCAGGTACCCGAACAGGGCGCGGAACCCCTGCTGTACGCGGCCACCAGCCCCGACGCCGTACCCGGCGGCTACTACGGCCCGCGCTGGTCCCTGGTCGGCCCGACCAGGGCGACCTCCTTGCCGCGCAGCGCACAGGACGAGACCGTCGCGGCGCGTCTGTGGACCGAGGCCGAACACCTCAGGGGCGTCTCCCTTCCCCTTCGGGACGTCTGAGCGCCCGGACGGGAGGCCCCCGCGACGGGAAGCGGCCACCGGGTCCGCGGCGACGGGATGACGCAGGGGATCGAACCGGAACGGCTGACCGTCCCGGAACCTCACCTGCCGTATCGTTCCTCCCCCTCCAGGAGGGCGCGGAAGCTGCGCGGGGGCCGGCCGGTGAGGCGCTGGACGGTGTCGGGTGCCTGCTCGTCGCTCACTGCCCGGGAAGGCGTGCCGCCCTCGGTTTCCCGTCGCTGAGCCGTGTCCCGGCTCGTTCCGGGGGCGTGCCGACGTGACGGCCGGGAGCGGCCGTCGGGCCGACGCGTCTCGCAGGGCGGCTTTTACCCGTTGTCCCAGGGGGCACACGGTCGGTGAGACCCCACGGAGGTACCGAGATGAGCGCCGGAGAACGGGCCAAGGCGAAGGCCGAACAGATCGTCGGAAAGACCGTGCGGAAGGCGGCCCACGCGGCGCACAGGGAAACCCTCGCAGCGAAGGGCGCCGCCCTGGAAGCACGGGGCAGGGCGCGGGGCGCGAAGGAACAGGCCAAGGGTTCCTTCAAGCACTGAGCGCTTTGCCGAAGGCTTGAACGGCCCCAGGAACGCCGAAGGCCCGGGAAGAGGGAAGTGAGCTCTTGCCGGGCCTTCGGCGAGCGAGGTCTGCCGGGGACGGTGTCGCCGTTCCCGGCAGAGCCCCGCCGTCGCTGTCAGGCGGTGTGCAGACTCAGGCCGTAGCGGGCGAGGATCTCGTTGATCGGCTGGAACCACGTCTCACCGCCGGTGGAGCAGTTGCCCCACCCGCCCGAGGTCACGCCCTGCGCCTGGTCCCCGCTGATGAACGAGCCGCCGGAGTCACCGCCCTCGGCGCAGACGCTGGTCTTCGTCATCTGGTGCACCGCGCCCTGGCTGTAGTTGACCGTCTCGTTCTTCGCCAGGACGGTGCCGCAGCGCCAGTGGGTCGTGGAGCCGGAGCGGCAGATCGACGAGCCCACGGGCGCCTCCGCCGAGCCGCGCACCAGGCGGTCCGGGATCGCTCCCCAGCCGAGGACCACCGGCACGGTCCACCAGCCGCTGTGGATGCTGACGTAGGCGTAGTCGTCACCGGGAAACGACGAGCCCTGGAAGGTGCCCATGGCGGAGCCGTCCCAGCCGCGCACGGCCGCTCCGGCCTGCCCGCAGTGGCCGGCGGTGACGAAGCCGCCGTGTACGGAGAACCCGATCGAGCAGCGGACGTTGCCGGTGTAGTACGGGTCTCCGCCGACCGTCCCCGCCGCGTACGTGCGTGGAGCCTCGGTCGTCTGCTCGACGGTGACGGGGCCGCTGCGGCGGGCCCGCTCGACGAAGGCCCGGACGGCGGGGGCGGCCCGCTCGGCGCGCACGACCGTGACCACGACCGCGTTGGCCCCGGGGTCGACGTGCCAGCCGGCGACACCGGCCGGGGCGGGGAGCGCGTCCAGCTGCGACTTGGCCCTGTCGAGGACCTCCGCGCTGTGCCGCACGAGGCGGGTGTCGGCGCCCAGTGCGCGCACCTCGGGTGCTCTGGAGCGGTCGGTGAGGGCGACGACGAGCCGCCCCGTGGCGGGCTCGAACCACGAGCCGCCGTAGGCGTGTCCGGCGGTGGTCCGGGCCGCCTTCTCGATGTCCGCGGCGGCCCGTTCGGCGCGCAGTCGCTTCTCGGCCTGCGGCGCGCTCAGGCCGAGGTCCCGCTGCAAGGCGTCGAGCAGTCCGGGCGAGACGGAGGCGGCGGCCTCGGTGCGGGGGGTCGAGGGGGCGGCGTTCGCGGCGCCGGCGTGGGCGGTGCCGAGTCCGGCGGCGAGCAGCAGGGCAGCTACGGCGGCGCGCAGGACGGCGGTGCGTTTCACGGGGGCCTCCTGGTGGGGGTGAAGGCATGAGAGCGCTCTCAGGGCGCCGTCCGAAGGCTAGGGCCATTCACTTGGCAGGTCCATACCAATAACCGGCCGTCCGTCGTCCGCCGTCCCGGGATCCGCTCCCACGGCCGCGACAGACGGGGAGACGGCGGCGGGTGACGACCCGTCCGGAGCTCACGGCCCGTGCGTACGCCTCGCTCGCGGAAACGCGACCGTCTTCCCTGCCCGACGCTCGAAGAGGGCTCGGCGGCGCGATCTCTCGGATGTGGGACAGGGGGTGAGGGACGGCGGACCCAGGAGGCGGTCGTCGCTCGTCGACGGCGGTTTCCGGGGCGCGGGTTCACCGTCGTGCGGAGGGAGGGACCGGGGTGGGGTGCTGCCCGGGGTGCTGCCGCGCGAGGGGTGACGCCGTCTCGGTTTCGTGAGTGGGTGCCCGCCGGAGGGGGGCACCGGCGTGCTCGGGGGCGTGGTTCCTCAGGAGCGGCGCCGGTCGTCGACGCACTGGTCATGACTGCTGGACGCGGCCGGCTGCGAAAGCACCCGGTCCGGGGCCGCCTCACCGCTGGAGATCCGGCAGCGACACGCACAAGGACGCGCCCTCGCGGCGTGGACATCGAACGTCCCACACCACGGGGAAAGTTCACGCTCCGCGCTTTCGCCCGTCAGGACACGTCCGAGTGAGGCGAACACGGTGCTGTCGGCCCGGCCCGCCGTACCGGTGACCTGCAGGGCGCCGATCGGCCGACCTCGAAGCGGATCGCCGGGCGGCCGCCGTCGTCCTGGTGCTCCTCCGGGGAACTCCGGTGCGTACGAGGCGGTTTCCGGCCGCGGCGCCGGCCGGCGGATCAGTCGGGGTCGTCGAACATGGCCAGCAGTGCCTGCTCGTCCGTCTCCGGCGCGGGCTGCTCCGGCTGCGGGATCTGCTCGGCCCAGACCGTCTTGCCCTGCGGCATGTAGCGGGCGCCCCAGCTCTTGGTGAACTGCGCCACCAGGAACAGGCCGCGTCCGCCCTCCTCGGTCGTGGCCGCCCGGCGGATGCGCGGAGAGGTGTTGCTGCGGTCGGAGACCTCGCAGATCAGTGAGTCGTCGCGCAGCAACCGCAGGCCCACCGGCCCCCGGCCGCCATAGCGCACGGCGTTGGTGACCAGCTCGCTGACCACCAGCCCGGTGTTGAAGTCCAGCTCCGACATGCCCCACTCGGCGAGCTGAGCACGGGTCAGCGCCCTGGCCCGGGCGACGACCGAGGAGTCGGACGGAAACTCCCAGGACGCCACCCGGTCCTCGGGCAGCGCGTGCACACGGGCCAGGAGGAGGGCGACGTCGTCCTGCGGGCCGTCGGGCGGGAGGGTGTCCGCGACCCGGTCGCAGATGTCCTCCAGCGCCGGACCGGCGAGGTTCAACGAGGCCAGCAGTCGCCCGGTGCGAGCGTCGGTGTCCCCGTAGCCGCGGCCTTCCTTGAGCAGGCCGTCGGTGTACATCGTCAGCACGCTGCCCGCGGGCAGGTCGACGGTGGCGGACTCGTACGGCTGGAGCCCGCCGAGGCCGAGCGGCGGACCGGCCGGCAGGTCGATCAGCCGCGCCCTCCCGTCCGGCGTCAGCAGAGCGGGCGGCGGATGACCGGCCCGTGCGGCGGTGCAGCGGCAGGACACCGGGTCGTACACCGCGTACAGGCAGGTCGTCCCGGTCGCGGGGTCCTGTTCGTCGGCCGATTCGTCGGAGGTGCGGCTGACCAGTTCGTCCAGATGGGCCAGCACCTCTTCGGGCAGCAGGTCCAGCCCGGCCAGCGTGCGCACCGCCGTGCGCAGCCGGCCCATGGTCGCCGCCGCCTGCAGACCGGTTCCGGGCACGTCCCCGACGAGCAGCGCCACGCGCAGCCCGGACAGCGGGATCGCGTCGAACCAGTCCCCGCCCACACCTGCCTCGGTGTCCGCGGGCAGATACCGGGAGGCGAGGTCGACGGCGCTGAGCCGGGGCAGGGCGTGCGGCAGCAGGCTGTGCTGCAGGGTGAGGGAGGCGTGGTGCTCCCGGCGGTAGTGGCGGGCGTTGTCCACGCTGATCGCGGCACGGGCCGCCAGCTCGGCCGCCAGCGTCAGGTCGTCCTGCTCGTACGGCCTCGTCCTGCCGCGGCGGTAGAACCCTGCCAGGCCCAGGACGGAGCCCCGCGTGCGCAGGGGAGCGCCCAGGTAGGAGTGCACGCCCTCGCCCAGCAGGCCGACGGGGTGCGCCCGGTCCGCCGGGTGCCCGGCCAGGGCGGCGGTCACCACCGAGTCCGTGACCGGCTGCCCGGTCTCCAGGCACCGGGCCTGGGGTGTACCGGCGGGGTGGACGGCCGGTTCGTCCACGCCCCCGACCGGGGTGTCGCGGGAGTCCTCGCCCGCCCAGGCGGCCACCCGGCGCAGTGCCGCGTCGGGGCCCAGCCATCGGGGGGGGTGGCTCTTCGCCCGCCAGGACGCTCTCCAACAGATCGACGACGACCAGGTCGGCGAAACGGGGCACGGCGATCTCCGCCAGCTGCTCGGCCGTACGCCACATGTCCAGGGTGGTGCCGAGCCGGCTGCCCGCCTCGTTCAGCAGGGACAGCCGCCCACGCGCCTCGGCGGCGAGTCGGCCGACACCCGGCTCGCCCACCAGCAGCAGCCACGCGTCGGTGGGGTCGGCGGCGTGCGGTCGCTCCGTCGTACCGGGCGGGTTCGCCCCCGCCACCTCGGTGGGACGGTGCAGAAGCGGCACGCGCCGGCCGCCGGGGGCGGTCGCGGTGAGCGGGCCCGTCGTCCCGGTGCCGCGGGCGTCCTCGAAGCTGACCTCGATCGCCGCGCCCTCCGCGTCGCCGTGGTGCAGCTCTCGGCGGCGCAGCATGGCCACACGGCTGCCCGAGAGCGGCACGTCGGCGAACGTCTCACCGGTCGAGGAGATCAGTTCGACGGCACGCTCCAGCAGCATCAACCGCTCCTGCGGGGCCAGCCGGGGCGCCGGTCCGCCGAGCCGGGACAGCTCTCCCGAGCCGAGGTCCAGCTCGGTCCGTCCGCCGCGCTCCCTGGCCCGGCGGAAGGTGCGCATCAGCTCGAGTTCACGGGTCGTGCCCAGTTCCAGCAGACGTTCCCCGATGCGTTCGGTGGCGTCCTGCAGAGCCAGCGCCATGCCGGGGGCGGCGAGCACGCGGGGCACGGAAAGGTTGACCGCGCCCCGCACGGTACCGCCCACGGGGTCGCGCACCGGCGCGGCCATGCACGTCAGCTCCTTGAGGTCGTGCAAGAAGTGTTCGTGACCGACGACCACGAACGGCGCCCTGGTGCTCAGCACCATGCTGACGCTGCTGGTCCCCATGAATCGCTCATCGACGTTGGCGCCCGGCACCAGGGAGGCGGCGTCCATCAGCTTCAGCCCCGCCGGGTCGCCCCACCGAACGAGGATGTTCGCCTGTGAGTCGGCCAGCGCCACGGTCACGGGCACGCTCGAGAACCGTTCGCACAGCCGGTCCAGCACGGGCGTGGCGGCTCGGATCAGCCGGGAGTCGGGATCCAGGTCGCTTTCGATCGGCAGAGCCGCCCGCTCGCGGTCGATGCCGAGCGACTGCGAGCGCTGCCAGGAGGCGAGGATCTCAGGACGTACTCCGGGAACCAGCGGCGTCCGGTCGTCTCGACCGCCGCCCGGAGGAGTCGGATAAAGCGCCACGGAACCAGGATAATCGGGTGATTGGTGCATGTGTCTCGCAGGACAGGTGGGGCAGGGGCATCCGGCGACGTCGGCCCGGTGGTTCCCGGGAGAGCGGCACGCACCGCGGCGGGAACCCGAGCGCGACGTCGATGACGTGGGAAGCGCCGTGCTTCCGGGGGAGGGGCGGGCGATCTTCGTACCGATTCGTGACGGCGGTCCACCTCGCCGGGAGGCGTACATGTGTGGTCATGGAAGGAGGGGCTACCCGCACCTGCAAGCCTCCGTCACGGCCGGGGGCGGCGCCGAGGTGACCACGCGAAGAAGGACGGCAAGGGGGTAGGTCGGGATGACCGTGGGGACACAGCAGGGTGGCGGGGGCGGTTCCAGCGGCCTCTACGACGTTCTGGAGCTCATTCTCGACCGCGGGCTGGTGATCGACGCGTTCGTGCGGGTCTCCCTCGTCGGGATAGAGATACTCAAGATCGACATACGGATCGTGGTGGCCAGCGTCGACACCTACCTCCGCTTCGCCGAGGCGTGCAACCGCCTCGATCTCGAGGCGGGACCGCGCAAGCCGGCCGGGCTCACGGAGCTCACGGGGCGGCTCACGGAGTCCGGCGCCCGCGGCAAGACCAAGGGAGCCCTGTCCGGCGCCGCGGAGGCGATCTCCGACGCCTTCCAGCAAGCGCGGAAGGAGGGCCGGAGGTCTTAGAGCCCGCAACGGGCGGAGCATCTGTTCGGTGCGGCTGGGCATCCGGCGCGAAGAAGGGGGCGAGCGGGTCGAACGAAGCCTCGCCAGGGCCTCCTGCCGCCAGGTGCTCCGCCTCGGCCGCATGCGTGTCGGCGAGGACTGTTGCCGACTCCGTGGGGGACGGCATCGTCATGCCGTCGGCATGACCACCGGCGGGCGGCCTTGCCGGCGGCGGTCGGACATCGTCGTGCGTCGTGGTCGGCGCTTCCGCCGCACCCCCTGCTCGCCGCACCCTGAGCTCGCCCCGGTCCGGTCGCCCTCGTGCACGGCTCCCGTGGTCGCCGGTCGACTTTGTCCTGCACGTGGAAGAAGTCGTACCTGGATGGTGCGCAAGTTCTTCCCAGCCCGGTGAATCGCTGCTAGCTTCCTCCCCGAAAGCCGGACGACCACAGCCGACGGAGGCATGGCGCCCGGGTCCCCAGCCGCAGGCGAGGGAAGGGGAGGGGTTCGTGCGACGGATGACTGCTCGGCCTGAGAACGCGCATCAGGCGCGGCTGCTTCGTCTGCTGCGTGACAGCGGGGCCAACTCCCGTGCCCAGCTCGGCGATCTGGTGGACCTGTCGCGTTCGAAGCTGGCTGTCGAGGTGGACCGGCTGCTGGAGACGGGGCTGGTGGTCGCGGACGGGCTCGCCCCCTCACGGGGCGGTCGGCGTTCGCACAACATCCGCCTCGCACCGGCGCTGCGTTTCCTCGGTGTCGACATCGGTGCCACGTCGATCGATGTGGCCGTGACGAACGCGGAGTTGGAGGTCCTGGGGCATCTGAATCATCCGATGGACGTCCGGGAAGGGCCCGTTGCGGTCTTCGAGCAGGTGCTGTCGATGGCTGCCAAGCTGAAGGCTTCCGGTGTCGCGGAGGGCTTCGACGGCGCCGGGATCGGTGTCCCGGGACCGGTCCGCTTCCCGGAGGGGGTGCCGGTCGCGCCTCCCATCATGCCGGGCTGGGACGGCTTCCCGGTGCGGGAGGCGCTCAGCCAGGAACTGGGCTGCCCGGTCATGGTCGACAACGACGTGAACCTGATGGCGGTGGGGGAGCAGCACGCGGGTGTGGCCCGTTCCGTGGGTGACTTCCTGTGCATCAAGATCGGGACCGGGATCGGCTGCGGGATCGTGGTCGGTGGCCAGGTCTACCGCGGGACGACGGGCAGCGCCGGCGACATCGGCCATATTCAGGTGGAACCGGGAGGCCGTGCGTGCGCGTGCGGCAACCACGGTTGTCTGGAGGCGCATTTCAGCGGTGCCGCGTTGGCCGGTGACGCGGAGGAGGCCGCGCGTGCGGGCCGTTCGGTGGAGCTCGCCGCTCGGCTGGAGACCGCCGGGCGCCTGACGGCCGCGGACGTGTCGGCCGCCGCCGCAGCGGGCGACACGGTGGCCCTGGAGCTGATCCGGGAGGGCGGGAAGCGTCTGGGGCAGGTCATCGCCGGGCTCGTCAGTTTCTTCAATCCGGGGCTGGTGGTGATCGGCGGTGGTGTCACGGGGCTCGGGCACACGCTGCTGGCCAGTGTCCGGACCCAGGTGTACCGGCAGTCGTTGCCGCTGGCCACGGGCAACCTGCCGATCGTACTGGGGGAGTTGGGGCCGACCGCCGGGGTCATCGGCGCGGCCCGGCTCATCAGCGATCACCTGTTCTCACCGGCCTGACCGCGGCCGGCACCCGCCGGGCGCATTCCACCACGGGCGTCACGACGATCCCTGACGCCAGAAGCCGACAGATCCACCACAGCCACCACAGGGCCACCACCACCACAGTCACCACAGAGTCACCGCAGCCACCACGAGCCACCGCAGCACCGCCGTACCACCGCACGACGCTGCGACGGCCGGCTCCGCCCCAGCCCTGGTCGCGGGCCGATCCGCCCCGCCTGCCCTGCCCACCCCCGCCCCGGCACAGACGACGCCAGGACCTTCCCACCGCTGCCCATGTAACCGATCCACCCTGTCCAGCCCTGCCCGCCCACGGCCGGCACCTGCCGAGGGGATTCCTCATGGCACCACCACCTCTGCTCACCATGTCGGGCATCACCAAGTCGTTCCCGGGCGTCCGTGCCCTGGCCGGTGTGGACCTCGAGGTCCAGGCCGGTGAAGTCCACTGCCTCCTCGGTCAGAACGGTGCCGGGAAGTCCACGCTGATCAAAGTGCTCGCCGGAGCCCACCAGCCCGACGACGGTGAGATCACCTGGCGAGGCGAGCCCGTGACCCTGAGGTCGCCGGTCGCCGCCATGCGTCTGGGCATCGCCACCATCTACCAGGAACTCGACCTGATCGAGGGGCTGTCCGTCGCGGAGAACGTCTTCCTCGGGCACGAACCCACGTCCGCCGGGTTCGTCGTGCGCGGCTCCGCCGCCCGTACGGCGACCGCGGAACTGCTCGAACGCCTCGGGCACCCGGAGATCGACCCCGCGCGGCTGGTCGGCGACCTGTCCGCGGCGCAGCAGCAGATCGTCTCGATGGCCCGTGCGCTTTCCCACGAGGTGCGGCTGATCGTGATGGACGAGCCGTCGGCGGCGCTCGACCCCGACGAGGTCGACAACCTCTTCAGGATCGTGGGCGATCTGACGGCCGACGGTGTCGCCGTCGTCTACATCTCCCACCGTCTCGAGGAGATCCGGCGCATCGGCGACCGGGTGACGGTGCTGAAGGACGGCCGGGCCGTCGCCGGCGGTCTGCCCGCCGAGACCACTCCGACCAAGGAGATCGTGGCCCTGATGACCGGGCGGAACGTCGAGTACGTCTTCCCCGAGCGCCCCCGGGCGGGGTTCGCCGCGGAGAGGGAACCGGTGCTCACGGTCCAAGGGCTGGCCCGGCGGGGCGAGTTCGCGCCCGTCGACCTGGAGTTGCGGCCCGGTGAGATCGTGGGTCTGGCCGGGCTCGTCGGGTCCGGGCGCAGCGAGATCCTGGAGACGATCTACGGGGCCCGCAAGGCCGACGGCGGCCGTGTCCTCGTCGAGGGGACCCCCCTGCCTCCCGGCAGCGTCCGCGCCGCCGTCCGCGCCGGCATCGGCCTCGCTCCGGAGGAACGCAAGGCGCAGGGCCTGCTGATGCTGGAGTCCGTCAGCAGCAACGTGTCGATCTCCACCCTGTCCCGGTTCGCCCGCGCGGGCTGGCTGGACCGGCGTGCCGAGCGCGCCGCGGCGCACCGGGCGGTTCGGGAGCTGTCCCTGCGGCCGGACAATCCCGATGCCGCGATCAGGACGCTGTCCGGCGGCAACCAGCAGAAGGCGGTGCTCGCACGCTGGCTGTTGCGCGGTTGCAAGGTGCTGCTGCTGGACGAGCCGACCCGCGGCGTCGACATCGGCGCCCGGGCCGAGCTCTACGCAGTGATCCGCCGGCTCGCCGACGAGGGCCTGGCCGTACTCCTCGTCTCCAGTGAGGTGCCCGAAGTGCTGGGTCTCGCCGACCGGGTGCTGGTGCTCCGCGAAGGCAGCGTCGTGCACACGGCGGACGCCCGGGAGCTCGACGAGCACCGTGTACTCGATCTCGTGATGGAAGGGAGCCCGACGTCATGACGCAGCCGGCCGCCGCGGCGCACAAGGAAGCGCCGAAATCCGCCGCCGAGTCCGCGACGGACAAGAAGGGTGCGCGCCGACCGCTCGGACTGCGGTGGGACGTGCGCAGCCTGTCGTTGCTCGGCGTCCTCGCCGCACTCGTCGCGGTCGGTGGGATCACCGCGCCGGACGAGTTCCTCGCGACGAGCAATCTGCAGCTCGTCCTCACCCAGGCGTCCGTGATCGGTGTCGTCACCGTCGGCATGACGTTCGTCATCACCAGCGGCGGTATCGACCTGTCGGTCGGCGCGATCGTGGCACTCGCCTCGGTGTGGGCGACGACCGTGGCCACGCAGGAGTTCGGCTTCGCGGGCATCCTCTTCACCGCCGTGATCGTCGGTGTGGGCTGTGGCCTCGTGAACGGCCTGCTGATCGCCTACGGCAGGATGGTGCCGTTCATCGCGACGCTGGCCATGCTCGCCTCCGCGCGGGGGCTGGCGTTGCAGATCACGGACGGCAGGACCCAGATCGTGACCGTCCAATCGGTGCTCGACCTCGGTGTCCGGGACGCCTACGTCCTCGGCGTCCCGCCCCTGGTCCTGGTCTTCGCCGCGGTCACCGTCATCGGCTGGCTGCTCCTCAACCGCACCACCTTCGGCCGCCGCACCGTCGCGGTCGGCGGCAACGCGGAAGCGGCTCGGCTCGCCGGCATCGACGTCCGCCGCCAGCGCCTGTACCTGTACCTGCTGTCCGGCCTGTGCTGCGGTATCGCCGCGTTCATGCTGATCGTGCTCGCCGGCTCGGGGCAGAACACCAACGGCAACCTCTACGAGCTGGACGCCATCGCCGCGGCCATCATCGGCGGCACCCTGCTCAGCGGCGGCCGCGGCACCATCGTCGGCTCCGTCCTGGGTGTCCTGGTCTTCACCACGATCACCAACATCTTCGCCCTCAACAACCTCGAGACCGCTGTCCAGCAGATCGCGAAGGGCGCCATCATCGTCGCCGCCGTCCTGGTCCAGCACCGCTCGCTGCGCGGCGGCGACGCCTGACGCGGCACGGCACACCGTCGGCGCGGGTCCTGACCCCGCCGTCCGGCACCCCCCACATCCTTCACCTCACGCACACCGCCCAGTCGAAGGGTCGATCCGCCATGGCAAGAATCCCGGCCACCAGCCGCAGAGCACTGCTGTTCGGCACCGCAGCCGCTTCCGCCGGCGCGCTGCTGACGGCGTGCACCAGCAACGAGCCCAGCAAGCAGGAACAGGCCACGAACAACGCCCCGGCCGCGGACGACAAGCCGGGCAAGGCCGTCACCATCGGCTTCGCCGGCCCCCAGGCCGACCACGGCTGGCTGAACGCCATCAACCAGAACGCCAAGTCGCGCGCGGAGAAGTACTCCGACGTCACGCTGGAGATCACCGAGGGCTCCAACGACACCGCCCAGCAGATCGGCCAGATCCAGACCCTGATCAACAAGAAGGTCGACGTCCTGGTGATCCTGCCGGCCGACGGCAAGGCGCTCACCCAGGTCGGTCTGCAGGCCATGAAGGCGGGCATCCCCGTCGTCAACCTGGACCGCATCTTCGCCTCCCCGCAGGCGTACCGCTGCTGGATCGGCGGCGACAACTACGGCATGGGCTTCAACGCCGGCCACTACATCGGCGAGCAGCTCAAGGACAAGCCGAACGCCAAGGTCGTCGAACTCGCCGGACTCGACAACCTCGAACTGACCAAGCAGCGCACCCAGGGCTTCGACGACGCCCTGAAGAACTACCCCAACATCAGGAAGGTGGCCCGCCAGGCGGCCGACTTCACGGTGGAGTCCGGCCAGGCCAAGACCGCACAACTGCTGCAGGCACAGTCGCAGTTCGACGCGCTGTGGAACCACGACGACGACCAGGGCGTGGGCGCGCTGCGCGCCATCGAACAGGCCGGCCGGGACGACTTCCTGATGGTCGGGGGAGCGGGCGCCAAGTCCGCGATGGACGCCATCAAGGCCGACAACGGCGTTCTCAAGGCGACCGTCCTGTACCCGCCGACGATGGCCGCCTCCGCCATCGACCTCGCCCGCGCCCTCGGCCAGGGCAAGGGCGTCGGCGGCCTCGCCGAGTTCGAGATCCCGTCCTCGCTGACCCTCTACTCGGCCGTGGTCACCAAGGACAACGTCGACCAGTACCTGCCGACCGGCTTCATCTGACCGGTCCGGGCCCCGGGCCCCACCAGCACAGCGATGAGTCAGTGACACTCCGACGAGGAGGAATCCGCATGGAACAGAGGGACAGTCGGGCCGCGCCGCCGGCACTCGGCGTGGGCATGGTCGGCTACGCGTTCATGGGCGCCGCGCACTCGCAAGGATGGCGCACCGTGGGGCGCGTGTTCGACCTGCCGCTGCGGCCGGTCCTCGCCGCGATCGCCGGCCGCGACGCGCACGCCGTGCAGGCGGCGGCCGACAAGCACGGCTGGGCCACGGCGGAGACCGACTGGCGCGCCCTCGTGGCCCGCGACGACGTGCAGCTCGTCGACATCTGCACACCGGGCGACAGCCATGCGGAGATCGCGATCGCGGCACTGGAGGCCGGCAAGCACGTGCTGTGCGAGAAGCCCCTGGCCAATTCGGTGGCCGAGGCGGAGGCCATGGTCGCGGCGGCCGAAGCGGCCCGCGCACGCGGGCAGCTGGCGATGGTGGGCTTCAACTACCGGCGCGTGCCCGCCCTCGCCCACGCACGCCGGCTGATCGCCGACGGCCGGCTCGGCGCGCTGCGCCACGTACGGGTCACCTACCTCCAGGACTGGCTGGTCGACCCCGACTTCCCGCTGACCTGGCGGCTGCAGCGCGAGCACGCGGGGTCGGGGGCGCTGGGCGACCTGGGCGCGCACATCGTCGATCTCGCCCAGTACCTGGCGGGTGAGGTGCTGGTCGGGGTCTCCGCCCAGACGGAGACCTTCGTCGGGGAGCGCCCCCGCCTCGACGGCGCCTCCTCCGGCCTGACCGCTTCCGGCGGCGCCGGGCGCGGGCCGGTCACGGTCGACGACGCGGCCGTCTTCACCGGCCGGCTCTCCTCGGGTGCGCTCGCCACGTTCGAGGCGACCCGCATGGCGCCGGGACGCAAGAACGCCCTGCGGCTGGAGGTCAACGGCGAGTTCGGCTCACTCGCCTTCGACCTCGAGCGGCTCAACGAACTGTCCTTCCACGACCACCGGGAACCGGCCACCACGGCCGGGTTCCGCAGGATCGTCGTCACCGAGGCCGAGCACCCGTACCTGGAGGCCTGGTGGCCGCCGGGCCACGCCCTCGGCTACGAGCACACCTTCACCCACCAGGCCCGCGACCTGGTCCTGGCCATCGCGTCCGGCACCGACCCGGTGCCGTCGTTCGCCGACGGTCTGCAGGTGCAGCGGGTGCTCGCCGCGGTGGAGGAGAGCGCGCAGAAGAACGCCGTCTACACCCCCGTCCAGGCAGTCCAGGCCGAAGTCCGGTAGAGACCCGGCAGGAACCCCGATCGGAGGCGCCATGCCACGCCCGTTCACCCTGTTCACCGGTCAGTGGGCCGACCTGCCGCTGGAGGAGGTCTGCCGGCTGGCCCGCGACTTCGGCTACGACGGCCTCGAACTCGCCTGCTGGGGCGACCACTTCGAGGTCGACAAGGCCCTGGCCGACCCGTCCTACCTGGCCGGCCGGCACGCCCTGCTGGACAAGTACGGCCTCACCTGCTGGGCGATCTCCAACCATCTCGTCGGCCAGGCCGTCTGCGACAACCCCATCGACGAACGGCACCAGGGCATCCTGCCCGCCCGCATCTGGGGCGACGGGGAGCCGGAAGGCGTACGCCGGCGTGCCGCGGCCGAGATCGAGGACACGGCGCGTGCCGCGGCCGCCTTCGGCGTCGACACGGTCGTCGGTTTCACCGGATCGTCGATCTGGCATCTGGTGGCGATGTTCCCACCGGTACCGGAGCGGATGATCGAGCGCGGCTACGAGGACTTCGCGGAGCGCTGGAACCCGATCCTCGACGTGTTCGACGCCGAGGGCGTCCGTTTCGCCCACGAGGTCCATCCGAGCGAGATCGCCTACGACTACTGGACCACCCGGCGCGCCCTGGACGCGGTGGACAACCGGCCGGCCTTCGGGCTCAACTTCGACCCCAGCCACTTCGTCTGGCAGGACCTGGACCCGGTCGGCTTCCTCTATGACTTCCGGGACCGGATCTACCACGTCGACTGCAAGGAGGCCCGCAAGCGTCTGGACGGGCGCAACGGGCGCCTCGGCTCCCATCTGCCCTGGGGCGACCCGCGGCGCGGCTGGGACTTCGTCTCCGCCGGGCACGGTGACGTCCCCTGGGAGGACGTGTTCCGGATGCTGCGCTCGATCGGCTACGACGGTCCCATCTCCGTGGAGTGGGAGGACGCGGGCATGGACCGCCTCGTCGGTGCGCCGCAGGCGCTCGCCGATCTCAAGCGGTTCGACTTCGACCCGCCCTCCGCGTCCTTCGACGCCGCCTTCGGAGGCGGCGACAAGTAGGAGGGGGCACCGCGGGAGTCCCGCCCCCGGGGGGGGCTCCCGCGACCGACCCCGCGGCCGGCTGGACCGGTGCCCGGCGGTGAGAAGGCCGCCGGGCCGGTCCGGGCTGCCCGGACGCGCCTTTGTCCTGAGTCGGGAGGAAGTTTCGACTTCTTCGTGCACAAGGGCTTTCCGCGGAGGACGAACGCGGCTACGGTCCCCTCTCGTGCACAGCCACCGCACAGGGGTCCGCCGCTGACGGCGCGTTCCGGTCGCACGGTTCCCCACTCGTCCGGCCGGCCCACGGAGGACATCCGTACCCAGCACACGAGCAAGCGCCCCCAGGAATCCCGCACTCGTCACCGGCGGCCCTCACGCCGCCCACTCGCTGGCCGTGACCCCGCCGACCACGGAGCCGCCCTCCTCGGTCGCGGCCGGAACCCGCCCACATGCCGGCGGCGGGAGGGAAGGCCCCGAGCCCCCGCCCACCGTCCTCCAACCACATCGGACCATCGACATGGCAGGGAGGCAGCCCGTGAACAACGACGGGAACGCATCGGAGCCCCGGACCGGCGGGCGGACCGCACGCACGGGTGTCTGGTTCGTCGGAGCACGCGGATCGGTGGCCACCACCGCCGTCGCCGGATGCGCGGCGGTCGCCGCCGGACTGCATCCGCCGACCGGCATGGTCACCGAGACACCGCCGTTCCACGGCACCGGCCTCACGCCCTTGACCGCACTCGTCTTCGGCGGCCACGACACCGTCGACTGCCCGCTGCCCAAGCGGGCCGAACACCTCACCGACGCACGCGTCCTGCCGCACGGGCTCGCCTCCGCCGTGCACGCCGAACTGCGGGCCGCCGACGAGGAGATACGGCCCGGCGGCCCGTTCCCGGGCGACACCCGCAGCGACGAGGAACTCATCACGGACTTCACCGCCGACCTCACCTCGTTCCGCGCGCGCAACGCACTGGCACGGGTGGTCGTCGTCAACGTCTCCTCCACGGAACCGCTGCCCGCTCCCGACGCCGTACGACTGCCGCCCAGCTCCCTCTACGCGGCGGCCGCCCTGCGGGCCGGCTGCCCCTACGTCAACTTCACGCCCTCCACCGGACTGCGCACCCCGGCCCTCTCGGACGCCGCCACGGCCGGCGGACTTCCCCACGCGGGCCGTGACGGCAAGACCGGCCAGACGCTGCTCCGGGCCGTGCTCGCCCCGATGTTCCTCCAACGCGCCCTGGACGTACGGGCCTGGTCCGGCACCAACCTGCTGGGCGGCGGCGACGGGGCGGCGCTGGCCGACCCGGGGGCGGCCGCGGCGAAGAACGCCGGCAAGGAGCGCGTCCTGACCGAGACCCTCGGGCACACGCCGCAGGGCGAGGTGCACATCGACGACGTGCCGGCGCTCGGCGACTGGAAGACCGCCTGGGACCACATCGTCTTCGAGGGCTTCCTCGGCTCGCGGATGATCCTCCAGACCATCTGGCAGGGCTGCGACTCGGCCCTGGCCGCACCGCTCGTCCTGGACCTGGCCCGCCTGGTCGCCCGCGCCCACGAGGCGGGCCTGTCCGGCCCGCTCCCGGAACTGGGCTTCTACTTCAAGGACCCGGACGGGGGGCCGGCGGGCCTCTCGGAGCAGTTCACCGCGCTGCTGGCGTTCGCCGACCGCCTGCGGGAGGCGAAGTGACCGGCGCCCCTGCGTCCCGCCTCGTCCCACCCGCACCGGTCCGCGTCCCGCACCCCGCCCGGACCGGGAACGGGCAGCGCCCCGCGGGAACCGCACCGGGGCGCGGGCGACGGGCGCGGCTGCGGGACTGGGCCGAACTGCTCCGCGTCTCCGCCCTGTTCACCGTGCCCGGTGACGCCCTCGCCGGTGCCGCGGCCGCCGGGCTGCGGCCCAACCGGGGCACGGCGTACGCCGTGGGCGCCTCGCTCTGTCTCTACGAGGCGGGCATGGCGCTCAACGACTGGGCCGACCGCGACGAGGACGCCGTCGACCGCCCCCAGCGTCCCCTCCCCTCCGGCCGCGTCTCCCCGACAGCGGCGCTGAGTGCGGCCGGAGTCCTGACCGCGGCGGGCCTGACGCTCGCCGCCCGCGCCGGCCGCCCCGCACTCGCGGCGGCGACCGCCCTGGCCGCCACGGTCTGGGCCTACGACCTCCGGTTGAAGCACACCCCCGCGGCCCCGGCGGCGATGGCCGCGGCCCGCGCCCTGGACCTCCTGCTCGGCACCACGGCAACCGTGTCGGCGCCCACCGCGGTGCGCTCCCGCCGAACCGCCGCCGGCGCCGCACCGTCCGCGCGCGCTCGTGGCCCGCTGCCCCGCCGGAGCGACGCCACAGCGCCGTCCGGCCCCGACCCGGCCGCTCCCGCCGCCGGCCCGGCGCTCACCGGCTCCGAACCCGTCGGCGCGGTGCCCACCGGCCCGGGCGCCGGCACGCCGCGAGGCGGGCCTCCCACCACGCCCGGTCCCGCCCTGCGCACCGCGGCCCCCGCCGCCGCCGCGCTGGCCGCCCACACCTACGCCGTCACCGCCGTCTCGCGGCACGAGGCGCACGGCGGTGCGACGCTCACCCCCCTCGCCGCGTGCGGAGCGGCGACCGCGCTCGGCCTGCTGCTGGCACGGACACGCACGACGGCGGGGCTCCTCCCGGCGCTGTCGGCCGCCGCGTACGTCCGTACCGCCGCCGTCCCCTGCCTGCACGCCGCCCTCAACCCGTCCCCGCCCCTCACCCGGCGCGCCGTCGGCGGCGGAATCCGCGCCATGATCCCGCTCCAGGCCGCGCTCGCCGCCCGGTCCGGGGCGGGCGCCACCGCTCTCGCCGTGCTGGGGCTCGCCCCCCTGGCCCGCACGCTCGCACGAAAGGTGAGCCCCACGTGAACGGCCCGCAGCGACTCCGCCTCGGCTACGGCACCAACGGCCTCACCGACCTCCGTCTCGACGACGCCCTCGGCCTGCTCGCGGACCTGGGCTACGACGGCGTCGGGCTCACGCTCGACCACATGCACCTCGACCCGCTCGCCCCCGACCTCACCGCCCGTACCGCCCGGGTCTCCCGCCGGCTCGGCGCGCTCGGCCTCACCGCGACCGTCGAGACCGGCGCCCGTTACGTGCTCGACCCGCACCGCAAGCACGGTCCGTCGCTGCTCGACCCGGACCCCGACGGCCGTGCCGCCCGCACCCGGCTGTTGATCACGGCGGTCAGGGTCGCGGCGGACCTCGGGGCGCACGCCGTGCACTGCTTCAGCGGCATCACGCCGCCCGGCACGGACGACGACACCGCATGGCGGCGACTGGAGGAGGCGCTCCTGCCCGTGCTCGACGCGGCAGCCGCCGCCGGTGTGCCGCTCGCGATCGAGCCCGAGCCGGGCCACCTCCTCGCCACCCTCGCCGACTTCCACCACCTGCGCACCCTGCTCGGCAACCCCTCCCCCCTCGGCCTGACCCTCGACATCGGCCACTGCCAGTGCCTGGAGCCGGACCCGCCCGACGAGTGCGTCCGTGCGGCCGCGCCGTGGCTGCGGCACGTGCAGATCGAGGACATGCGCCGCGGGGTGCACGAGCACCTGCCGTTCGGCGACGGCGAGATCGACTTCCCGCCCGTGCTGGACGCGCTCGCCGCCACCGGCTACCAGGGCCTCACCGTCGTCGAACTGCCCCGCCACTCCCACGCGGGGCCGCAACTGGCCCGCTCCTCCATCGAGTTCCTCCGGACCACAGCGGCCACGGCCAGGAAGGAAGCGCCGGCACCATGACGCAACCCCCTCCCCGAACCCGCGAGGACGTCGCCGCCCGGCTGCCCGACGACACCGCGCGCGCCTGGTTCGACGAGGCACTGGCCGACGCCGCGTCCGCGGCGAAGGCACCCCCGACACCCACCTCCCCGTACCTCGCCCAGAGCTGGGAGCTGCGGTTCGCCGCCGCCGGGCGGCACTGCGGCCACGACAACGCGGACGCCGTCCGCACGCTGCTGCTGGTCGAGGCCCGGGCGGGGGTCGAGACCCTGACCCGGCTCTACCGGCACGGCAGTGCCGCCGAACGCCGTGCCGTGCTCCAGGCGCTCCCGGCCCTGGTCCGGGGACCGCACGCCGTACACCTCGTCGAGGACGCCCTGCGCACCCATGACACCAGCCTCCTCTCCGCCGCCGTCGGCCCCTACGGCGCCGCCCACCTCGACCCGCACGCCTGGCGTCACGCCGTCCTGAAGTGCCTGTTCACCGGCGTCCCCCTCGGCGCGGTCGCGCGCCTGGCGCAGCGGGCGGCCGGTGACGGCGAACTGGCCCGCATGCTCGGCGACTACGCCGCCGAGCGAACCGCCGCCGGCCGGGACGTCCCCCACGACCTCGGTCGCCTGCTCGCCCTGACGGGCGAGAAGCCCAAGGAGCTGTGATGCGCATCTTCGACCCCCACATCCACATGACGTCACGCACCACCGACGACTACGAGGCCATGTACACAGCCGGTGTGCGCGCCGTCGTCGAGCCCTCCTTCTGGCTCGGCCAGCCCCGCACCTCCCCGGCCGGCTTCTTCGACTACTTCGACTCCCTCCTCGGCTGGGAACCCTTCCGCGCCGCCCAGTACGGCATCGCCCACCACTGCACCATCGCCCTCAATCCCAAAGAGGCCAACGACCCCCGCTGCACACCGGTCCTGGACGCCCTGCCCCGCTACCTCGTCAAGGACGGCGTCGTCGCCGTCGGCGAGATCGGCTACGACTCCATGACACCGGCCGAGGACACCGCGCTGGCCGCCCAGCTCCAGCTCGCCGCCGACCACTGCCTGCCCGCCCTCGTCCACACGCCCCACCGCGACAAGCTCACCGGTCTGCGCCGCACCGTCGACGTCGTCCGCGAGTCGCACCTGCCCGTGGAGCACGTCCTCCTCGACCACCTCAACGAGACGACCGTCAGGGACGCGAAGGACAGCGGCTGCTGGCTCGGCTTCTCCGTCTACCCGGACACCAAGATGGACGAGGACCGCGTGGTCACGATCCTGAGGACGTACGGAACGGACAAGGTCCTCGTCAACTCGGCCGCCGACTGGGGGAAGAGCGACCCGCTGAAGACCCGCAAGGTGGCCGACGCCATGCTCGCGGCCGGCTTCGGCGAGGACGACGTCGACCAGGTGCTGTGGCGCAACCCGGTCGCCTTCTACGGACTGAGCGGCCGTCTCCGGCTCGACGTCCCGAAGCCGGAGGAGCTGCACGAGGGCAACTCCATCCTGCGCGGCGGGGAATGAGAGGAGCGGCTGATGCGCTTCCGGCACCCCGACGGCTCCACCGTCCACCTCGCCTACTGCACCAACGTCCACCCCGCGGAGACCCTCGAGGGCGTCCTCGTCCAACTGCGCGACCACTGCGAGCCGGTCCGCAGGTCCCTGGGACGCGACCGGCTCGGCATCGGCCTGTGGCTCGCCAAGGACGCGGCACGCGCGCTGACCACCGACCCGGCGGCGCTGCGCGGACTACGGGCCGAGCTGGACCGGCGCGGCCTCGAAGTCGTCACCCTGAACGGGTTCCCCTACGAGGGGTTCGGCGCGCAGGAGGTCAAGTACCGCGTCTACAAGCCCGACTGGGCCGACACCGAACGCCTCGCGTACACCACCGACCTGGCCCGGCTCCTGACGGCGCTGCTGCCGGACGACGTCACCGAGGGGACGATCTCCACCCTTCCGTTCGCCTGGCGGACCGACTTCGACGAGCACGCCGCCGCCACCGCCGGTGCGGCGCTGACCACCCTGGGGGAGCGGCTCGACGTGCTGGAGGAGCTGACCGGCAAATCGATCCGGATCGCCCTCGAACCGGAGCCCGGCTGCACGGTGGAGACGACCGCGGACGCGATCGGACCGCTCACCGCCCTGCCCGGCGACCGTGTCGGAGTGTGCGTCGACACCTGCCATCTCGCCACCTCCTTCGAGGACCCGGAAACGGCGCTGGCCGCACTCGACGCCGCCGGTGTCGGCGTCCCCAAGGCGCAGCTGTCGGCCGCCCTGCACGCCGAGGAACCCCGTCGGCCCGAGGTCCGCGACGCCCTCGCGGCCTTCGCCGAACCGCGCTTCCTGCACCAGACCCGCACCCTCACGGCGGCCGGACTGCACGGCACCGACGACCTCGGCGAGGCGCTGGCCGGCGACGCCCTGCCCGACGGCGCACCCTGGCGCGCCCACTTCCACGTCCCCCTGCACGCCCCGCCCGCCGCCCCGCTCACCTCCACCCTGCACGTGCTCCAGGACGCCCTGGCCCTGCTGGTGGGGGGCGCCGCGCCCCGCACCCGCCACCTCGAGGTCGAGACCTACACCTGGCAGGCCCTCCCGCCCGAGCTGCGCCCCCGCACCAGGACCCAGCTCGTCGACGGCATCGCCGCCGAACTCGGCCTCGCCCGCGACCTGCTCACCGACCTCGGCCTGAAGGAACTGCCGTGAAGGACGCGAAGGAACTGCCATGAGCGACAAGCACCCCGCCCCGCTCCTCGTCCTGGACGTCGTCGGCCTCACCCCCCGGCTCCTCGACCACATGCCCCGCCTCAAGGCGCTGGCGGCCTCCGGCTCGCAGGCGAACCTGTCCACCGTGCTGCCGGCCGTCACCTGCACCGCGCAGTCCACCTTCCTCACCGGCACCACGCCCGCGGAGCACGGCATCGTCGGCAACGGCTGGTACTTCCGCGAACTCGGCGACGTCCTGCTGTGGCGCCAGCACAACGGCCTCGTCGCCGGCGACAGGCTCTGGGACGCCGCCCGCCGGGCCCACCCCGGCTACACGGTCGCCAACATCTGCTGGTGGTACGCCATGGGCGCCGACACCGACATCACCGTCACGCCCCGCCCCGTCTACTACGCCGACGGCCGCAAGGAACCCGACTGCTACACCCGCCCGCCGGCCCTGCACGACGAACTCACCGACGAGCTGGGCACCTTCCCCCTCTTCCACTTCTGGGGACCGGGCGCGGACATCGTCTCCAGCAAGTGGATCGCCGACGCCACCCGGCACATCATGCGCACCCGGCACCCCGACCTGACCCTGTGCTACCTGCCCCACCTCGACTACGACCTGCAGCGCTACGGCCCCGACGACCCCCGCTCCCACCGCGCCGCCGCCGAACTCGACGCCGTCATCGGTCCGTTGCTCGACGACGCCCGCGACGAGGGCCGCACGGTCGTCGCCCTGTCCGAGTACGGCATCACCCCCGTCAGCCGGCCCGTCGACATCAACCGCGCCCTGCGGCGCGCCGGCCTGCTGGAGGTCCACACCCAGGACGGCATGGAGTACCTGGATCCGATGGCGTCCCGCGCCTTCGCCGTCGCCGACCACCAGATCGCCCACGTCTACGTCCGCCGGTCCGAGGACCTCGACGCCACCCGCGAGGCGCTGAAGGACCTGCCGGGCATCGACGAGATCCTCGACGACGACGGCAAGAAGGCGAACGGGCTCGACCACCCGCGCTCCGGGGAACTGGTCGCGGTCGCCGAACCGGACGCCTGGTTCACGTACTACTACTGGCTCGACGACGCCCGCGCCCCCGACTTCGCCCAGCTCGTCGAGATCCACCGCAAGCCCGGCTACGACCCCGTCGAGCTGTTCATGGATCCCGAAGACCCCTACGTACGGCTCAGGGCGGCCAAGGCGGTGGCCCGCAAGAAGCTCGGCATGCGCTACCGCATGGCGGTCGTGCCCCTCGACCCCTCGCCCGTCCGCGGCAGCCACGGCCGCCTCCCCACGAGCGACGAAGAAGGTCCGCTCGTCCTGTGCTCCACCCCCCGCGCAGTATCCGGCCGCGTCGCGGCCACCGATGTGAAGTCCCTCCTGCTGCGGCTCGCCGGCCTCTCCTGAGGCGGCTGCCGTCAGGCACCCGCAGCACCGCGACGACGAAAGCGAGAATCACTGTGACCGCGTTCAACGACGAATCCGTCACCGGCGACGCACTGCGCCGCGCGCTCGGCGTCAACCGCCGTCGTTTCCTCAGCACCTGCACGGCCGCCGCGGCCGTGGCGATCGCCGCCCCGGTCTTCGGCGCCTCGCCCGCGCTGGCGCGGGACGGAGCCGAACCCGCCGTCGAGGACCGGGGCCGCTCCGCCCTGGTCCCGCCGCACAAGCGCGGCATCATCCTCTACACCGTCCGGGACGCGGTCGGCCGCGACCCCCTCACCACCGACCTGCCCTCGGGCTTCCGCGAGGTGTTCCGGCAGTTGTCGCGCTTCGGCTACCGCCAGGTGGAGTTCGCCGGCTACGGCCAGCACGCCAACGCCCCCGGCGGCGCGAACCTGGGGACCGTCCAGGGCGCGAAGCTGCTGCGCTCCTGGCTCGACGAGTACGGCCTGCGGGCGCAGGGCAGCCACGGCTTCATCCCGGCGTCCTGGCCGCTGACACCGTCCGACCTGGACACCTTCAAGCTGAACCTGGAGATCGCCAACATCCTCGGCATGGAGCACATGGGAACCGGTGGCGACCCCACCGGCACCCCCTACCGGGCCGACTGGGACGTCGCCGCCGAGAAGTGGAACACCCTGGGCGCCATCGCCCGCCGCGAGGGCGTCAAGCTGTACACCCACAACCACGACAGCGCCTACGACTTCCTGCTCGACGGGGGGCCGCTCGACGCCCAGGGCCGGCCGACGCGCAGCTCCGGCATCCGGAAGCTGGAGTACTTCCTGGAGGTGACGGACCGCAAGAGCGTCCACCTGGAGCTGGACGTCTTCTGGGCGCACGTGGCCCAGTACAAGTTCCACACGTACACCGCGCACGACGGCACGCAGCGCGAGAAGGTCTTCGACCCCGCCGGTCTCGTGGCCCGCAACACCCACCGCTTCCCGCTCTTCCACGCGAAGGACGGCGTGGTCAACCTCCAGAGCGGCCTGGGCTACGACATGGTGCCGTTCGGCACCGGGGACATCGACTACCGCAGGTTCTTCACCCGGGTGGGGGCGAAGAACTACCACAACCCGATGGTCGAGCAGGACAACGCGCCCAGCACGACCGACCCCGCCCAGTCCCTGCAGTTCGCCCGGATCGGCTACGACAACCTCGCGGCCCTGCGCGCGCGCCACTGACACGGCGTCAGCCGCCTGACCCGCCCGGTGCCCCGGCGTCGGCGGGTCGGGCGGGCATGCCCGAAAACACCCGAAACCCTCAGGACGGACTTTCCCCGAGAAGGTTGAAACTTTGTCCTTGACGAGTGGAAAGTGGGCGCTCTAGCGTCCAACTCACTCGCTTCGCACGGTATTTGACTCGTTTTCGCTCTGCCGCGGCCCAGCCGGGGGCCGAACCCCGGGCTCTCGCAGCCGCCGACCAGACCAGAGGAGTTCTGAGTGCGCAACAGACGGATCGTCACCCTCGTGGGGGCGGCGGCGCTGGCCGGGGCCGTCGGGTTCCTGCCTCCGTCCGCAGCCCGAGCCACCGCATCGGACCCCGCACCGCCGGCCAAGGCGGACTTCCAGAAGGTCACCCTCAACGACCGTCCGGGCGAGCCCATGGCCCTCGCCGTCCTGCCCGACCGGCGGGTGCTGCACACGGCCCGCACGGGAGAGGTCCGGATCCACGACCCCAAGAGCGGCGTGAACTTCCTCGCCGCGGACATGAAGAAGAGTCCCGCCGGGCTCTACCAGCACGACGAGGAAGGCGTGCAGGGCATCGCCGTCGACCCCGGCTTCGCCAAGAACCGCTGGGTCTACCTCTACTACTCGCCCCGCCTCGACACCCCCATGGACGACCCGGCCACTGCGGGCGTCAACGAAGGGGACGCGCCCGAGTTCGGCACGGCCGAGGACTTCGCCCGGTACAAGGGCGTCACGCGGCTGTCCCGGTTCAAGCTCGCGGGCAACAAGCTCGACTTCGGCACCGAGCAGAAGATCCTCGACGTCCCGGCCGACCGCGGCATCTGCTGCCACGTCGGCGGCAAGATCGACTTCGACCACA
Source organism: Streptomyces sp. NPDC017936 (assembly GCF_044328485.1). Taxonomy (NCBI): domain Bacteria; kingdom Bacillati; phylum Actinomycetota; class Actinomycetes; order Kitasatosporales; family Streptomycetaceae; genus Streptomyces; species Streptomyces sp. NPDC017936. Next base: position 470,691 of record NZ_JBIRHK010000006.1, read on the forward strand.
AGGGCAACCTGTTCCTGTCGACCGGTGACGACTCCAACCCGTTCGCCTCGGACGGCTACGCCCCGCTCGACGACCGCCCCGACCGCAACCCGGTCTACGACGCGCGGCGCACCTCGGGCAACACCGACGACCTGCGCGGCAAGGTCCTGCGCATCAAGGTCAAGCGCAACGGCGGCTACGTGATACCGGACGGCAACCTCTTCGCGCCGGGCACCCCGAAGACCCGTCCCGAGATCTACGCCATGGGTCTGCGCAACCCGTTCCGCTTCGCGGTGGACGACAGGACCGGCGAGGTCTACGTCGGCGACTACTCACCCGACGCCAACCAGGCGAACCCCGACCGCGGCCCCGGCGGCCACGGCCGCTGGATGGTCATCGACCGCCCCGCCAACTACGGCTGGCCGTTCTGCGTGACCCAGGACATGCCGTACCAGGACTACGACTTCGCCACGAAGAAGTCGAGCGGCGCCTTCGACTGCGCCAAGCCGGTCAACGACTCGCGGCACAACACCGGCCTCGGCACGCTGCCGCCGGTCACGGACGCGGAGATCGTCTACAACTACGGGGCCTCCGAGGAGTTCCCGGAGCTCGGCACGGGCGGCATCGGCCCCATGGGCGGCCCGGCGTACCGCTACGACAAGCGGAACAGGGCCGAGAACCGTTGGCCCGAGTACTTCGACGGCAAGCCGCTCTTCTACGAGTGGACCCGCGACCAGATGAAGGCTATCACCCTCGGCAAGGGGAACGAGGTCAAGAGGATCGAGGACGCGATCCCCTCGATCACGACGGACGGCCCGATCGACGCCGAGTTCGGCCCGGACGGCGCGCTGTACGTCCTCGAGTACGGCACCGGGTACTTCGCGGAGCTGCCCGAGGCCCAGCTCTCGCGCATCGACTTCACGCGCGGCAACCGCACCCCGGAGCCCAAGGTCGCCGCGGACGTGGTCAACGGGACCAGTCCGCTGACGGTCCGGTTCTCCAGCGCCGGCACGAAGGACGCCGACGGCGACGCCCTCCGCTACGCCTGGGACTTCGACGCCGACGGCACCGTGGACTCCAGGGAGGCGAACCCCGAGCACACCTTCACCGAGAACGCCGTCTACGACGCCACGCTGAAGGTCACCGACAGCACCGGACGCTCGGCCTCCGCGTCGGTCCCCGTCGTGGTCGGCAACAAGGCGCCCGTCGTCTCGCTCACGACCGACCCGGCTCCGCACGGCGGCACGGCGTTCCACTGGGGTGACACGGTCACCTGGAACGTCACCGTCACCGACGACCAGCCGGTGGACTGCTCTAAGGTCACCGTCACGTTCATCCTCGGCCACGACTCGCACGGCCATCCGCTCTCCTCGAGCAACGGCTGCTCCGGATCGTTCGTGACGTTCGTGGACGGCGGCCACTCCGGTGCGGACAACTTGAAGGCGGTCTTCAACGCCACCTACAACGACTCTCCCCCGGACGGCCTGCCGTCCCTCTCGGGCAGCGCCGAGGTCGCCCTGACGCCGGCCGACTGACCGGCGGCGCGGACACAGAGGCGGGGGGCGCCCCCCCCCCCCCCCCCCGGGGGGGGGGCCCCGCCCCCCCCCCCCCGCCCCCCCCCCCCCCCCCCGCCCCCCCCCCCCCCGGGGGGGGGGGGCGCCGGGGCGCG
>NZ_JBIRHK010000007.1:0-218669 GCF_044328485.1 Streptomyces sp. NPDC017936
ACGCCCGGTCACATTCCGAACCCGGAAGCTAAGCCTTACAGCGCCGATGGTACTGCAGGGGGGACCCTGTGGGAGAGTAGGACGCCGCCGAACAATCATTCAAAAGGGTTGGGCCCTGAACTTCGGTTCGGAGCCCAACCCTTTTTTGTTGCCCGTCACTTGATGTTCATGTCATGCGCCCAGCATCCACGGCATGGGTACTGCAGCGATGCTCAGGGCCGCGGGAATCGGAATCGGTGACGAGGTCATCGTGCCGGCGTTCGGGAACGTCGAAGTGGCCGAGGCGGTGACCCGGGCGGGCGCCCTTCCGGTGTTCGCCGACGTCGACCCGGTGACGTACTGCCTCGATCCGGACGCCGTCGAAGACGCCGTGACCCCCCGGACGGCAGGCGTCGTCGTCGTCCACCGGTTCGGCCGGCCGGCGGACGTCGCACGGTTGCACGGCGTGGGACAACGGCACGGGATGCTGGTGCTGCAAGAGGGCGAGTCCGAGGCGCCGTACGACGAGATCGCGCAGCGCAGGGAACGTGCCGCCTATCTCGACGCACGGCTGCGGGGCGTACGGACACCCGACGGCGGGGACGGGCACACCTACCAGCAGTACGTCGTGCGGGTGCCGGGGAACGGCCGGCCGGACCGGGACGCGTTCGCACGAGCCCTGCGCGGAAAGGGAATCGGATGCCGGGTGCCGGTGAAGACACCGCTGCACCGGCTGCCCGAGTTCCGGCGGTGCGTCACGCTGCCGCAGACCGAGCTGGCCGCCGACGAGACCCTCGCGCTGCCGGTGGACGCGTCGTTGACGAAGCGGGACATGCAGCGGATCGTCTCGGCCTGCAACGCTCTCGGAGGACTGCTCCAACCCGCCGTCTGAACGGGTTTGGGGCACGGCTCCGTCCGGGGTATGATCTATTCCGTTGCCGCGAGGGAAACCTCGAAAGCGACAGGCCCCTATAGCTCAGTCGGCAGAGCGTCTCCATGGTAAGGAGAAGGTCAACGGTTCGATTCCGTTTGGGGGCTCGATAAAGAATCCCCCCGCCCTTCAGGGCGGGGGGATTCTTCGTGCTGTCCGTCCCGTCGGACCGTCAGGCCACGCGCATGGCCAGGATCGCCATGTCGTCGGACGGGGCGTCCGACGCGAAGCGTTCCACCGCGCGCATGATGCGGGCCGCGACCGCGCCGGCCGTCAGACCCGTGCACGTCGTGAGGACGTCGGCGAGACCGTCGTCGCCCAGCATGCGGGTGCCCTCACGGCGTTCGGTGACGCCGTCCGTGACACAGAGCAGGACGTCGCCCGGGTCGAGGACGACCGTCTGCTCGTAGAGTTCCAGGTCCTCCATGACGCCGAGGAGCGGCTGGGGTTCGGCGGCCGCCTCCACCGTGCCGTCCTGGCGCAGGCGCAGCGGAAGCGGATGACCGGCGCACACCACCTTCAGTTCCGCGCTGCCGTCCTCCTGAGGGCGCATCTCGCCGTAGAGGAGGGTCAGGAAGCGGCTGCGGTCGCCCTCGTCGAGGATCGCGGAGTTCAGGCGCTCCAGGACCGCGGGGCCGCTGAGGCCCTCCCGGGCCAGCAGCCTCAGGGCGTGACGGGCGAGACCGGTCACCGCCGCCGCGTTCGGGCCCGTACCGCAGACGTCGCCGATGGCGAAGCCGTAGGCGCCGTCGCTGATCGGGAAGAGGTCGTAGAAGTCGCCGCCGACCTCGTTGCCCTCGCCGGCCGCGCGGTAGATGACGTCGACCTCGACGCCGTCGATCTCGGGGAGGCCCGGGGGCAGGAGGCTGCGCTGGAGGGACTGGCTGATGGCCGTGCGCTCGGAGTACAGGCGGGCGTTGTCCAGGGCGAGGGCCGCCCGGCGGCTCAAGTCCTCGGCCAGCTCGAGGATTTCCTGCCGGAAGTGCTCGTCGGTGGGCTTGCCGAGGGTGAGCATGCCGATGACGCGGTTGCGGGCGACCAGGGGCAGGACGACGGTCTCGCCGCCGACGGCCGAGGCCGTCGCCAGGGTGGGGCCGATGCCCGACGTCACCTGGCGGGCCGGGCCCCCGGTCAGGCCGAGGCTGCGCATGGAGCTGCGCAGGGCCGCCTCGTGCGCGGCCTCGCCGGGAACCGACCAGACGCGGGCGCCCGGAGTCGGGACCGGGTCCGGCGGGGGGACCTTCGACAGCAGCGACTTGATGCCGTCGATGAGTTCCTCGTCCTCGTGCAGGACGTACGACAGGTACGGGTCGGAGGCCTGGTCGGCGATCGTGTAGACGGCGCACCAGGTGGCCAGCGTCGGGACCGTCATCTGGGCCATGAGGGCGAGGGTCTGGTCGCGGTCGAGGGTGCCGGCGAGGAGGTCGGAGGCCTCGACGAGGAAGCTCAGGGAACCGCGGCGCAGCCGTTCCAGTTCGCCCAGGCGGGCCGACTCGACCGCCAGGGCGATGCGGTCCGCGGCGAACTGGAGGCGCAGCGCCTCCTCGTTGGAGTATCTGCCGGGGCCCTCGGCGGCCACGCCGAGGGAGCCGGTGAGGCGGCCCTCGACCTTCAGGGGGACCGTCACCACCGAGCGCATGCCCGTGCCGTTGAGCAGGGGCACGGAGCCGGGGACGGCGAGGAGGTCCTCGTGGACGGCCGGCATGCGGGCGGAGCCGTAGCGGCCGGGGCCCGCCTCCACCGGCACGCGCGCGAAGCGCTGGCGGGCGGAGGGCAGGCCGGTGGAGGCGCGGACCTCCAGCTCGGTCTCGTCGTCGGTGGCGAGGAGCAGGAAGGCGGAGTCGCCGTCGAGCATGTCGCGGGCGCGTTCCACCGTGCGCTGCAGGAGACCGTCGAGGTCGTCGGGGGCCGGGGAGCCGATGAACACCTCGAAGGGGTCGGTGCTCTGGCCGTCGGCGGCGGGCGTCGCGTCGGAGGCCGGGCCGCGCAACGGGGTCTGCAGGACCGCGCGTTCGTGGTCGCGGACCAGGAGGCAGACCGTGGAGGGGTCGCCGTCGGTGTCGCGGACGCGCAGGTGGGAGGCGTACACCGGGGTGACGCGGCCGTCGGCGCCGCGGATGCCGTAGCTGCCCTCCCAGCGGGAGAGCTGGAGCGCCTCGGCGATGCCGGTGCTGGTGCCGGGGGTGTGCGGCCAGGCGGCGAGGTCGGTGAGGGGTTTGCCGGTGACCTGGTCGGCGGGGTAGCCGAAGAGTTCCTCCGCGTCCTCGTTCCAGGCGGAGATGGCGCCCGTGCGGTCGATCTGGACGACGGCGACGCGGACGCGGCCGTCGGCGATCGGGAGGAGGTCGGCGGGGAGCGACGGGCCGGCCGTGCGGGTGCCGACCGGACGTTCGGGCAGGGTGAGTCGGAACCACACGTTCTTGTGGGTGGGGGTGTAGTCGACGCCCCAGCGGTCGGCGATCGCCGCGCACAGCTGGAGGCCGCGGCCCCCCTCGCGGTCCGGGCTGCCCATGGAGGCGGGGGAGCCCTGGAGGGGGATCTCGCGCTCGGGGTAGCGGTCCGCGACCTCGATGCGCACGCCGTCGTCGGTGCGCTGGCACAGGACGTCGGCATGGGTGCCCGCGTGGACCACCGCGTTGGTCACCAGTTCGCTGGTGAGGACCACGGCGTCGTCGACGATGTCCCCGAACCCCCAGCCCTGGAGGGTGTCGCGGACGAAGGAGCGGGCGGTCGCGACCGATCGCCCGACGGGCTCGAAGCTGGCGGCCGCGCGCGCGGTGATCACAGAACTCCTCGGCCGGTTGTCGACGTGCTGGCTCCCCCGGTCGTCCTGCTCGCGCCGCTGCTGCGGAAGCGGGCCCCTCGGCCGGGGTTCCGGGGGCTGTCCCCCGGGGATCAGTCCGGTGGTCATGTGTGCGGCCGCCCCTCCGATGCCCGCTCGTGCTCGTGCCACCGCCCAGACCGGACGGACCGGTGCGGCTGGACAGCCGCATGCAAGGTTACTTACCTTCCCCGTCCGTGCGGACGCCGGTCAGCGGTGTTTCCGCCCAAGGGTGTGCGGACCGTGTGTGCGTGCTGCCGAACTGTTATGGCCTGGTTCGGCGAGGGTGAAACACTGGGCAAGTTTCTTGTGAAGGTCGGGCAGACTGGATGTCTTCTGTGAACGGCGGGCAGCAGCCTCTATGGCCTGCCTGATTTCATCGGGCAGTACGACGGTCGACCCCTGCGGGAGGGACAAGTGGAGTCTGGCGCAGCGACGCGGGGCACTAAGGCGCGCGCGAAAGGCGGACAGTCCCTGAACAGGCAGCGCACACCTCGAGGCGGGACCACGGTGGTGGACACGGTGGCCCTGAACCGGCTGCTGGCCGCCCTGGTGTCGATGCGGGACGGCAACTTCCGCAAGCGGCTCACGGTGTCCGGTGACGGCGTGATGTCGGAGATCGCGGCGGTCTTCAACGAGGTGGCCGACCGGAATCTGCACCTGACGGGGGAACTGTCGCGGGTGCGGCGGATGGTCGGGCGTGAGGGCAAGCTCACGGAACGGCTGGAGACGGGCCCGTGCGAGGGGTCGTGGGCGACCGCGATCGACAACTCGAACGCGCTGGTCGACGACCTCGTGCGCCCTGTTTCCGAGGTCGGGCGGGTGCTGTCGGCGGTGGCCGAGGGTGATCTGTCGCCGCGCATGGAGCTGCGGACGCACACCCCGGAGGGGGCGTCCGGGCATCCGCTGCGCGGGGAGTTCCTGAAGGTCGGGCGGACGGTGAACAACCTCGTCGACCAGTTGTCGACGTTCACCGACGAGGTCACGCGGGTGGCCAGCGAGGTGGGGACCGAGGGCAAGCTGGGCGGTCAGGCCCAGGTGCGCGGCATGTCCGGGTCGTGGAAGGACCTCACGGAGTCCGTCAACACGATGGCGGAACGGCTCACGGCCCAGGTGCGTGACATCGCGCTGGTGACGACCGCGGTGGCCAAGGGCGATCTGTCACGCAAGGTGACCGTGCACGTCGAAGGCGAGATGCTGGAGCTGAAGAACACCGTCAACACGATGGTGGACCAGCTCTCGGCCTTCTCGTCCGAGGTGACGAGGGTCGCCCGCGAGGTGGGCACCGAGGGCATCCTGGGCGGCCAGGCGCAGGTGTCCGGCGTCGACGGCGTGTGGAAGGAACTCACCGATTCGGTGAACACCATGGCGGGGAACCTCACGGCGCAGGTGCGCGGGGTCTCCGAGGTGATGACGGCGGTCGCCAACGGTGATCTGTCGCGGAAGGTGACGGTCCCGGCGCGCGGTGAGGTCGCGCAGCTCGCCGAGACGATCAACCAGATGACCGAGACGCTGCGGATCTTCGCGGACGAGGTCACGCGCGTGGCCAACGAGGTCGGCGGCGAGGGGCGGCTGGGCGGCCAGGCGAACGTGCCGGGGGCCGCCGGGACGTGGAAGGACCTGACGGACTCCGTCAACACGGTGTTCCGCAACCTCACCACGCAGGTGCGGGACATCGCGGCCGTGACGACGGCCGTGGCCAACGGAGACCTGTCGCAGAAGGTCACCGTGGACGTGGCCGGCGAGATGCTGGAGCTGAAGAACACCGTCAACGGCATGGTCGACCAGCTGTCGGCCTTCGGCGCCGAGGTCACGCGGGTGGCGCGGGAGATCGGTGTCGAGGGCGAGCTGGGCGGTCAGGCGCAGGTGTCGGGCGCGGCCGGGACGTGGAAGGACCTGACGGACTCCGTCAACACGGCGTTCCGGAATCTCACCGGACAGGTGAGGAACATCGCCCAGGTGACGACGGCCGTGGCCAACGGAGACCTGTCGCAGAAGGTCACCGTGGACGTGTCCGGCGAGATGCTGAAGCTGAAGAACACCGTGAACACGATGGTGGACCAGCTGTCGTCGTTCGCCGACCAGGTGACGCGGATGGCCCGGGACGTGGGCACCGAGGGCCGGCTCGGCGGTCAGGCGCGGGTGGACGGCGTGTCGGGCACGTGGAAGGAGCTGACCGACTCCGTCAACTCGATGGCGGGGAACCTCACCTCGCAGGTGCGCAACATCGCGCAGGTGACGACGGCCGTGGCCCGGGGCGACCTGTCGCAGAAGATCGACGTCGACGCGCGCGGGGAGATCCTGGAGCTGAAGAACACCATCAACACGATGGTCGACCAGCTCTCCGCCTTCGCCGACCAGGTGACCCGGGTGGCCCGGGACGTGGGCACCGAGGGGCGGCTCGGCGGTCAGGCGCAGGTGCCCGGCGTCGCCGGTGTGTGGCGGGACCTGACGGATTCGGTGAACGGCATGGCCGGCAACCTCACCGCCCAGGTGCGCAACATCGCGCAGGTGGCCACCGCCGTGGCTCGCGGCGACCTCTCCCAGAAGATCACCGTGGACGCGCGCGGGGAGATCCTGGAGCTGAAGAACACCTTGAACACGATGGTGGACCAGCTGTCGTCGTTCGCCCAGGAGGTCACGCGGGTGGCCCGTGAGGTGGGCACGGAGGGCATCCTGGGCGGTCAGGCCGAGGTGCAGGGGGTCTCCGGCACCTGGAAGGACCTCACGCAGTCCGTGAACTTCATGGCGAACAACCTGACCATCCAGGTGCGCCAGATCGCCGAGGTCACCACCGCGGTCGCCAAGGGCGACCTGTCCAAGAAGATCACCGTCGACGCCAAGGGCGAGATCCTCGAGCTGGTCACCACCGTCAACACGATGGTGGACCAGCTGTCCTCCTTCGCCGAGCAGGTGACCCGGGTGGCCCGTGAGGTGGGCACCGAGGGCATCCTGGGCGGCCAGGCGCACGTGCCGGGTGTCACGGGCATCTGGAAGGACCTCAACGACAACGTCAACCTGATGGCGAAGAACCTGACCGTTCAGGTGCGGAACATCTCGCAGGTCGCCGCGGCCGTCGCCAACGGCGATCTGACGCGGACGGTGACGATCGAGGCGCGCGGCGAGGTCGCGCAGCTCGCGGACACCTTCAACACGATGGTGAAGACGCTGAGTTCGTTCGCCGACCAGGTCACCAAGGTGGCCCGTGAGGTGGGCACGGACGGCATCCTCGGCGGTCAGGCGCACGTGCCGGGTGTGGCGGGGACGTGGAAGGACCTCACCGAGTCGGTGAACCAGATGGCGTCCAACCTGACCGGCCAGGTGCGCAACATCGCGATGGTGACGACCGCCATCGCGAAGGGCGACCTGACGAAGAAGATCGACATCGACGCGCGCGGGGAGATCCTCGAGCTGAAGACGACCATCAACACGATGGTCGACCAGCTGTCCTCCTTCGCGGAGGAGGTCACCCGGGTGGCCCGTGAGGTGGGCACCGAGGGGCAACTGGGCGGTCAGGCGCGCGTGCGGGACGTCGACGGCACCTGGCGCGACCTGACCGAGTCGGTGAACGAGATGGCCGGGAACCTGACCCGGCAGGTGCGGGCCATCGCGCGCGTGGCGACCGCGGTGACCCGCGGCGACCTGAACCTGAAGATCGACGTGGACGCGTCCGGGGAGATCCAGGAGCTCCAGGACTACATCAACAAGATGATCGCCAACCTGCGCGACACCACGATCGCCAACAAGGAGCAGGACTGGCTGAAGGGCAACCTCGCGCGCGTGTCCGCGCTGATGCAGGGGCGGCGCGACCTGGAGGACGTGGCCTCGCTGATCATGAGCGAGCTGCCGCCCCTGGTGGCGGCGCAGCACGGCGCGTTCTTCCTGGCGATGCCGACGGCCGACGGCAGCGGGGACCAGTACGAGCTGCGGATGCTGGGCTCGTACGGCTACTCGATGGGGTCGATGCCGACGTCGTTCCGGCCGGGTGAGGCGCTGGTCGGGACGGCCGCCGAGGAGAAGCGGACGATCATCGTGTCGAACGCCCCGAGCGGTTATCTGAAGATCTCCTCGGGGCTGGGTGAGGCGCCGCCCGCGCAGGTGATCGTGCTGCCGGTGCTGTTCGAGGGCAAGGTGCTCGGCGTGATCGAGCTGGCGTCCTTCACGCCGTTCACGCAGATCCAGAAGGACTTCCTCAACCAGCTCGCCGAGATGATCGCGACCAGCGTCAACACGATCTCCGTCAACACCAAGACGGAGCAGCTGCTGAAGCAGTCGCAGGAGCTGACCGAGCAACTGCGGGAGCGGTCGGCGGAGTTGGAGCAGCGGCAGAAGGCCCTCCAGGCGTCCAACGCGGAACTGGAGGAGAAGGCCGAGCTGCTGGCGCGGCAGAACCGTGACATCGAGGTGAAGAACACCGAGATCGAGGAGGCGCGGCAGGTCCTGGAGGAGCGGGCCGAGCAGCTCGCGGTGTCGATGCGCTACAAGAGCGAGTTCCTCGCCAACATGTCGCACGAGCTGCGGACGCCGCTGAACTCGCTGCTGATCCTCGCCAAGCTGCTCGCCGACAACGCCGAGGGCAACCTCTCGCCCAAGCAGGTCGAGTTCGCCGAGACGATCCACGGGGCGGGCTCCGACCTGCTCCAGCTGATCAACGACATCCTGGACCTGTCGAAGGTCGAGGCGGGCAAGATGGACGTCTCGCCGACGCGCATCGCGCTCGTCCAGCTCGTGGACTACGTGGAGGCCACCTTCCGGCCGCTGACCGCGGAGAAGGGCCTCGACCTGTCGGTGCGGGTCTCGCCGGAGCTGCCCGCCACGCTGCACACGGACGAGCAGCGGCTGTTGCAGGTGCTGCGCAACCTGCTGTCCAACGCGGTGAAGTTCACCGACTCCGGGTCGGTGGAGCTGGTGATCCGGCCGGCCGGGGCGGATGTGCCGGTGGCGATCCGGGAGCAGTTGCTGGAGGCCGGCTCGCTGGCCGACGCGGACGCCCCGCTGATCGCGTTCTCGGTGACCGACACCGGCATCGGGATCGCGGCCAGCAAGATGCGGGTGATCTTCGAGGCGTTCAAGCAGGCCGACGGCACGACCAGCCGCAAGTACGGCGGTACGGGGCTGGGGCTGTCCATCTCGCGGGAGATCGCGCAGTTGCTCGGCGGTGAGATCCACGCGCAGAGCGAGCCGGGACGCGGTTCGACGTTCACGCTGTACCTGCCGCTGCACCCGAGCGAGCTGCCGCCGCAGGGCTACCAGCAGGTGGTGCCCGCGCTGGAGGCGGGTGACCTGGTGGCGTCCGAGAGCGGCGCGTTCGAGCGGTCGGAGCTGTCCGACGCGGAGATCGAGACGCCCGCCGAGGTGAAGTCGTACCAGGAGACGCAGAACGGCGCGGCCGCGCTGTTCCGGCGCCGGCGCCGCTCGGTGGCCGGCGGGGAGCCGCAGGTCGGGCAGCCGGAGCAGTGGGCGCCCGTGGGGCAGGGGACGGCCGCGCAGGGGCACCGGGGCATCCGGTTCGGCGGCGAGAAGGTGCTGATCGTCGACGACGACATCCGCAACGTCTTCGCGCTGACCAGCGTCCTGGAGCAGCACGGCCTGTCGGTGCTGTACGCGGAGAACGGCCGTGAGGGCATCGAGGTCCTGGAGCAGCACGACGACGTGGCGGTCGTCCTGATGGACATCATGATGCCCGAGATGGACGGGTACGCCACGACCACGGCGATCCGTCGGATGCCGCAGTTCTCGGGGCTGCCGATCATCGCGCTGACCGCGAAGGCGATGAAGGGCGACCGGGAGAAGGCGATCGAGTCGGGTGCCTCCGACTACGTGACGAAGCCCGTCGACCCCGATCACCTGCTGGGAGTCATGCGGCAGTGGATGGGCGAGGAGTGACGGGAATCATCGGGATGTGCGGGAAGTCGCCGACCGGGGGCGGCCGCGGCCGTGTAACGGGGCGGGATCCGGGGAACTTTCTGGTCTCGTGCCACGTTCCTGGTATGTGCACAGTGACATCACGGTGACAGGGTGTGGCGACGGTCGGGGTACGGCTACCATGACCGGCACAAGGAAGGGCGGCGCAAAGGAGTCGTCCCCAGGGGCGGCGCCCGGTGCACTGCCGGGGCGAGGAGGGCGGGCCATGGTGCAGAAGGCCAAGATCCTCCTGGTCGATGACCGGCCGGAGAATCTGCTGGCGCTGGAGGCGATCCTCTCGGCGCTCGATCAGACGCTGGTGCGGGCATCGTCCGGGGAAGAGGCGCTCAAAGCACTGCTGACGGACGACTTCGCGGTCATTCTGCTGGACGTCCAGATGCCGGGAATGGACGGTTTCGAAACAGCCGCCCACATCAAGCGTCGGGAACGCACACGGGACATCCCGATCATCTTCCTCACGGCGATCAACCACGGCCCGCACCACACCTTCCGTGGGTACGCGGCGGGAGCGGTGGACTACATCTCGAAGCCGTTCGACCCGTGGGTGCTGCGTGCGAAGGTCTCGGTCTTCGTCGAGCTGTACATGAAGAACTGCCAGCTGCGGGAGCAGGCGGCTCTGCTGCGGCTCCAGTTGGAGGGCGGTGGCGGCAAGGCGGCCGTCGGCGGCGGCGCCAAGGAGCCGGCCGGACTGCTCGCCGAGCTGTCCGCGCGGCTCGCGGCCGTGGAGGAGCAGGCCGAGGCCCTGTCCAAGCAGCTCGACGACGAGTCGGCGGACGCGGCCGCGGTGGCCACGGCGGCGCACCTCGAGCGCAAACTCACCGGTCTGCGCCGGGCGCTGGACGCGCTCGAGCCGGGCACCGGAAGCGGTCCCGCCTCGGTGCCGTCGCAGAGCTGACGCGTACGGCGGCCGCGGCCGGGCGTGAGCGGCCGTCAGCCGCCCGTGCGCACACGGACGTCGGGGACGCCGAAGGGGTGGTCGCGCCCGCGCGGAGGGCAGGGGGGCGTGAACGCGAGTCAGGCACCGCGGGGCGCGCGTCAGTTCCGTGCCTCACGGGCGACGACACGAACGGGTGAAGCAGTGGGCACGCGTGTCCACCGCCGTCTCCCCCGGTAACCTCACACCCATGGCCTCACGTCCCTCCGCAGCCAAGAAGCAGCCCGCCAAGAAGGCTGCCGCTCCCGCGAAGGCTCCGGCGAGGAAGGCCGCCGTGAAAAAGGCCCCGGCGAAGAAGGCGCCCGCCAAGAGGGCCGTGGCCAAGAAGCCCGTGCCCAGACCGGCGCCCAGCCCCACCGGGGGCGTCTACCGGCTCGTGCGCGCCGTCTGGCTGGGCCTGGCGCACGCCGTCGGCGCGGTGTTCCGCGGCATAGGGAACGGCGCCAAGAACCTCGACCCCGCCCACCGCAAGGACGGCGTCGCGCTGCTGCTGCTCGCTCTCGCGCTGATCGTCGCCGCGGGCACCTGGGCAGATCTGCGCGGCCCCGTCGGCGACCTCGTCGAGATCCTGGTGACCGGCGCCTTCGGCCGCCTCGACCTGCTCGTGCCGATCCTGCTCGCGGTCGTCGCCGTGCGCTTCATCCGGCACCCGGAGAAGCCCGAGGCCAACGGCCGCATCGTGATCGGGCTGTCGGCGCTCGTCATCGGCGTGCTCGGCCAGGTCCACGTCGCGTGCGGCTCGCCCGCCCGCAGCGACGGCATGCAGCCGATAAGGGACGCAGGCGGCCTCATCGGCTGGGGCGCGGCGACCCCGCTGACGTACGCCATGGGCGAGGTCCTGGCCGTGCCGCTGCTCGTGCTGCTCACGGTCTTCGGACTGCTCGTCGTCACGGCCACGCCCGTCAACGCCGTCCCGCAGCGGCTGCGGCAGCTCGGGGTGCGGCTGGGCCTGCTGCACGACTTCGAGGCGGACGACCGGTTCACGGACGACGACGCGCGTTACGACGAGCAGTGGCGTGAGGCTCTGCCCGCGCGCCCCCGCCGGCGCTCGAACGCCCCCCAGGCGTACGACCCCGACGGCGCCGAACAGGACGCGCTGTCGCAGCGGCGCGGCCGGCCCCGGCGTTCGGCGGTGCCGCAACCCGCGATGGACCGGGAGAGGGACGCCGTGGACATCGCGGCGGCCGCCGCGGCCGACCTCGACGGCGCCGTGCTGCACGGCATGCCGCCCTCGCCGATCGTCGCCGACCTCACGCAGGGCGTGACCGCGGGGGACCGCGAGCCGACCACCCCGACGCCCGTCCCGGCGCCGGCCGCCCGCCCCGGGCAGCGCAGGCCGACGGCGTCCGGGGTGGTGCCCGACCTGACCAAGGCCGCGCCCGAGGCGCCGCGCGAACTGCCGCCGCGCGCCGAGCAGCTCCAGCTGTCCGGCGACATCACCTACGCGCTGCCCTCGCTCGACCTCCTCACGCGCGGAGGGCCCGGCAAGGCGCGCAGCGCCGCCAACGACGCCGTGGTCGCCGCCCTGACGAACGTCTTCACCGAGTTCAAGGTCGACGCCGCCGTCACCGGATTCACCCGCGGCCCGACGGTCACGCGCTACGAGGTCGAACTCGGTCCCGCCGTGAAGGTCGAGCGCATCACCGCGCTGACGAAGAACATCGCGTACGCCGTCGCCAGCCCCGACGTGCGGATCATCAGCCCGATCCCCGGCAAGTCGGCCGTGGGCATCGAGATCCCGAACACCGACCGGGAGATGGTCAACCTCGGGGACGTGCTGCGGCTGGCGGAGTCCGCGGAGGACGACGACCCGATGCTGGTCGCCTTCGGCAAGGACGTCGAGGGCGGGTACGTCATGCACTCGCTGGCGAAGATGCCGCACATGCTGGTCGCCGGCGCCACCGGCTCCGGCAAGTCGTCCTGCATCAACTGCCTGATCACCTCGATCATGATGCGGGCGACCCCCGAGGACGTCCGGATGATCCTGGTCGACCCCAAGCGCGTCGAGCTGACCGCGTACGAGGGCATCCCGCACCTGATCACGCCGATCATCACCAACCCCAAGCGGGCCGCCGAGGCGCTCCAGTGGGTCGTGCGGGAGATGGACCTGCGGTACGACGACCTGGCCGCGTACGGCTTCCGGCACATCGACGACTTCAACCGGGCCGTGCGCGAGGGCACGGTCAAGCCGCCGGAGGGCAGCGAGCGCGAGCTCCAGCCGTATCCGTACCTGTTGGTGATCGTCGACGAGCTGGCCGACCTGATGATGGTCGCGCCGCGTGACGTCGAGGACGCGATCGTGCGGATCACGCAGCTCGCGCGCGCGGCCGGCATCCACCTGGTGCTCGCCACGCAGCGGCCGTCGGTCGACGTCGTCACCGGCCTGATCAAGGCCAACGTGCCGTCGCGGCTCGCCTTCGCCACGTCGTCGCTGGCGGACTCGCGGGTCATCCTCGACCAGCCCGGCGCCGAGAAGCTGATCGGCAAGGGCGACGGGCTGTTCCTGCCGATGGGCGCGAACAAGCCGACCCGCATGCAGGGCGCGTTCGTGACCGAGGCCGAGGTCGCGGCGATCGTGCAGCACTGCAAGGACCAGATGGCGCCCGTCTTCCGGGACGACGTCACCGTCGGCAGCAAGCAGAAGAAGGAGATCGACGAGGACATCGGCGACGACCTCGACCTGCTGTGCCAGGCGGCCGAGCTGGTCGTCTCCACGCAGTTCGGGTCGACCTCCATGCTCCAGCGCAAGCTGCGCGTCGGCTTCGCCAAGGCCGGGCGGCTGATGGACCTCATGGAGTCGCGCGGCGTCGTCGGACCGAGCGAAGGGTCCAAGGCACGTGATGTTCTGGTGAAACCGGACGAGTTGGACGGCGTGCTCGCGGTGATCCGCGGGGAGGCTGGAGAGTAGACGTTTCTCCGGGGGAACGGCGGGCATCCGTGACTGACCCGTTAGACGAGGACGGGCAACCGTTTTCCCTCGGCGTACGTCAAGTTGAGCGAGTAGGCCGGGTGCGGCTCCCCTTGCGGGTCCGCACCCGGCGCGTCATCGGCGTGACCGGCCATTCCGATGGCGTACAAAGCCCCACCGCCGGGTTGCCCCTCCCTTTTGCACCCCCCCTAGACTGAACTTCCAGCACAGGTGGCTACACGCTCGAAAGGCGCCCCCGTGTCCATCGGCAACTCCCCTGAAGACGAGCGTCCGTTCGAAGACGGCTCCGAGGAAGCCCGTCCCTCCATCGGCCGAGCCCTGCAGCAGGCGCGGATCGCGGCCGGTCTGACCGTCGACGACGTCAGTACCGCCACCCGGGTCCGGCTCCCCATCGTGCACGCCATCGAGGCGGACGACTTCACCCCCTGTGGCGGCGACGTCTACGCGCGCGGGCACATCCGGACCCTGGCCAGGGCCGTCCACCTCGATCCCGCCCCGCTGATCGAACAGTACGACGCCACCCACGGCGGCCGCCCCGCGCCGACGTCGGCCGCACCCATGTTCGAGGCGGAGCGCATCCGCCCCGAGCGGCGCGGGCCGAACTGGACCGCGGCCATGGTCGCCGCGATCGTCGCCGTGATCGGGTTCGTCGGCTTCACCGCCGTCAAGGGCGGCGACGAGGGGACGACGGACGTCGCGGACGGCACCGCGCCGACCACCAGCGCGCCCGCCACGCCCACGCCGAAGAGCGACAAGACCGTCGACGAGACCCCCGTGCCGTCCGACGGCGCCATCGCCGCCGCCCCGCAGGACAAGGTCACCGTGCAGGTCAGCGCCGCCGACGGCAAGAGCTGGATCTCGGCCAAGGACCACAACGGCCGGCTGCTCTTCGACGGGCTGCTCAAGCAGGGCGACTCCAAGACCTTCCAGGACAGCGAGAGGATCAACCTCGTCCTCGGCGACGCGGGAGCGATCCAGCTGTACGTCAACGGCAAGAAGATCGAGGACGACTGGCAGCCGGGGGCCGTGGAGCGGCTGACGTACACGAAGGGCGACCCGCAGGCCGGGTGACCGACGACGCACGCGTGAGCGGGGCCGGCGAGGATCGCCGGCCCCGCACGCATGAAGACGGCCAACCCCCGTCGACCGGGGGTGCCGGTCGGACAAAGTAGTCTTGAGCCCATGCCTGAACGCCGTACCGTCGCACTCGTCACCCTTGGCTGCGCCCGTAACGAGGTGGACTCGGAGGAGCTCGCAGGCCGTTTGGAGGCGGACGGCTGGCAGCTCGTGGAGGACGCCGCGGACGCGGACGTCGCCGTCGTCAACACCTGTGGATTCGTCGACGCCGCCAAGAAGGACTCCGTCGACGCCCTGCTCGAGGCCAATGACCTCAAGGGGCACGGCAGAACCCAGGCCGTCGTGGCGGTGGGCTGCATGGCCGAGCGGTACGGCAAGGACCTCGCCGAAGCCCTCCCGGAGGCCGACGGCGTGCTCGGGTTCGACGACTACGCCGACATCTCCGACCGCCTCCAGACCATCCTGTCCGGCGGCGTCCACGTCGCCCACACCCCCCGCGACCGGCGCAAGCTGCTGCCGATCAGCCCGGCGGAGCGGCAGGAGTCGGCCGCCGGCGTCGCGCTGCCCGGGCACGCTCCGGCCGACCTCCCGGACGGGCTCGCCCCCGCGTCCGGCCCCCGTGCCCCCCTGCGCCGCCGTCTGGACGGCGCCCCCGTCGCCTCGGTCAAGCTGGCCTCCGGCTGCGACCGGCGCTGCACCTTCTGCGCCATCCCGTCCTTCCGCGGCTCCTTCATCTCGCGTCGCCCGAGCGACGTGCTGAACGAGACGCGGTGGCTGGCCGAGCAGGGCGTCAAGGAGATCATGCTGGTCTCCGAGAACAACACCTCCTACGGCAAGGACCTCGGCGACATCCGGCTGCTGGAGTCGCTGCTGCCCGAGCTGGCGGAGGTCGACGGCATCGAGCGGGTGCGCGTCAGCTACCTCCAGCCGGCCGAGATGCGGCCCGGGCTGATCGACGTGCTCACCTCGATGCCGAAGGTCGCCCCCTACTTCGACCTGTCCTTCCAGCACTCCGCGCCCGACGTGCTGCGCGCGATGCGCCGCTTCGGCGACACCGACCGCTTCCTGGAGCTGCTCGACACCATCCGGAGCAAGGCGCCCCAGGCGGGTGTGCGCTCCAACTTCATCGTCGGCTTCCCCGGCGAGTCCGAGGCCGACCTGGCCGAGCTGGAGCGGTTCCTGAACCACGCGCGGCTGGACGCCATCGGCGTCTTCGGCTACTCCGACGAGGAGGGCACCGAGGCCGCCACGTACGACGACAAGCTCGACGAGGACGTCGTCGCCGAGCGCCTCGCCCGCGTCTCCCGGCTCGCCGAGGAACTCGTCTCGCAGCGCGCCGAGGAGCGCCTCGGGGAGACCGTGCACGTGCTCGTGGAGTCGGTGGACGACGAGGGCGTGTACGGCCGTGGGGCGCACCAGGCGCCG
Organism: Streptomyces sp. NPDC017936; assembly: GCF_044328485.1. NCBI lineage: Bacteria > Bacillati > Actinomycetota > Actinomycetes > Kitasatosporales > Streptomycetaceae > Streptomyces > Streptomyces sp. NPDC017936. The sequence goes on from NZ_JBIRHK010000007.1 coordinate 16,022, forward strand.
GAGACCGACGGCCAGGTGCTGCTCACGTCGGGCGAAGGACTCGCCGTCGGCCGTATGGTCGAGGCGAAGGTGGTCGGCACGGAAGGCGTCGACCTGGTGGCCGAGCCCCTGCAGGGCTCGATCGGGTGTGGTGAGGAGGCGGGCAGATGACGGGTGTCCCGGCATCGGCCGCGGGCGGCTCCTCGCAGGCGAAGGGCGCCGCGCCCGCCTCGGCCGCCGCCGACGACTCCCCGGGCGCCGCGAAGGCGCCGCGGGGCGGCAAGCTGGCGGCGGCCGCCGTCAACCAGGCGAGCGTCTGGAACGTCGCCAATCTGCTGACGATGCTCCGGCTGGTCCTGGTGCCGGGCTTCGTCGCCCTGATGCTGGCCGACGGCGGCTACGACCCGGCATGGCGTTCGCTGGCCTGGGCGGCCTTCGCCATCGCCATGATCACCGACCTGTTCGACGGCCACCTGGCGCGGACGTACAACCTCGTCACCGATTTCGGCAAGATCGCCGACCCCATCGCCGACAAGGCGATCATGGGAGCGGCCCTGATCTGCCTCTCCGCGCTCGGTGACCTGCCGTGGTGGGTGACGGGCGTCATCCTCGGCCGGGAACTCGGGATCACCCTGCTGCGTTTCGTCGTCATCCGGTACGGGGTCATCCCGGCGAGCCGGGGCGGCAAGCTCAAGACGCTCACCCAGGGCGTGGCCGTCGGGATGTACATCCTGGCGCTCACGGGATGGCTGGCCACCCTGAGGTTCTGGGTGATGGCCGCGGCGGTCGTGCTGACCGTGGTGACCGGTCTCGACTACGTGAGACAGGCCATTGTGCTGCGCCGGCGGGGGATCGCCGCGCGCAAGGCCGCGGCGGAGGAGACGGAAGCGTGACGTCCACGGCCACCGACGTGGTGCGACTACTCACGGTGAAGGGCGAGACGCTCGCCGTCGCCGAGTCGCTGACCGGTGGCCTGGTCGCGGCGGAGATCACCTCGGTCCCCGGGGCGTCCAAGGTCTTCCGCGGCTCGGTCACGGCCTACGCCACCGCGCTGAAGCACGAACTGCTCGGGGTCGACGCCGGCCTGCTGGCCGCCCGCGGAGCCGTGGACCCGCAGGTCGCGGCCGAGATGGCGGCCGGCGTGCGCAAGGCGCTGGGCGCCGACTGGGGCATCGCGACGACCGGTGTCGCGGGCCCGGACCCCCAGGACGGGCAGCCCGTCGGGACGGTCTTCGTGGCCGTGGACGGACCGTTCGGGGCAGCCGCCGGTTCCGCCCCTGGCGGAAAAGTGGAGGCCCTGCGGTTGAACGGCGACCGCGCGGAAATTCGTAGAGAGAGTGTACGGAGCGTACTCGCAGTGCTTCTGAGGGAGCTTGCGGACGAACAGACCGGGAATGAGCGGGCACAGGATACGGAACAGAACGGGGGGTTTTGATGTTTGCAGCCCTGAGTGAACACGACATCGCTCCCCGCACGGCCGCGGCGCAAGGCGGTACGGTGGGGCGAGAAGGATGCGGCTACGCGGTCCGAGGAGGGAGCCACCGATGATTCTGCTCCGTCGCCTGCTGGGTGACGTGCTGCGTCGGCAGCGCCAGCGCCAGGGCCGTACTCTGCGCGAAGTCTCCTCGTCCGCCCGAGTCTCACTCGGCTATCTCTCCGAGGTGGAGCGGGGGCAGAAGGAGGCTTCCTCCGAGCTGCTCTCCGCCATCTGCGACGCGCTGGACGTACGGATGTCCGAGCTCATGCGGGAAGTGAGCGACGAGCTCGCACTCGCCGAGCTGGCCCAGTCTGCTGCGGCCACCCCCAGTGAGCCCGTTCCCACGCCGGTTCGTCCGATGCTGGGTTCCGTGTCGGTGACCGGTGTGCCACCGGAACGGGTGACCATCAAGGCGCCCGCCGAGGCGGTGGACGTGGTCGCCGCGTGACGTGCCCCGTGTGATGCGCCCCTGGGCGGGTGTGTCGACCGACGGGTACGGGTGACACCGGACAGGTACGGGTGACACCGACAGGTACGCGTACGGGCGTACAGCGCGCGTGCGCATGAGGCGCACGGCAACCGTGAGGCCCCGGCCGGGGCTCCTCCGGGGAGATCCGGAGGAGTGCGGTCGGGGTTTTTGCCCGTCCGGGGGAGTCGGGTCCGTTTGCCGGGGTCGGGTGCGGCGGTCATCGTGGAGGGGCACGACGGAGTCGACCCGCCCGGAGGCACGGATGCACGCCGTGAAGAGCCCCCTGTCCGACGCCGGTCCGAAGACCGTCTCCGAGGCGCTGCGGGGCACGCCGGTGGCGGCGCCGGGCGCGGGGGTCACCCGGATGCAGGAGCGCGTGGTGGCCAACGGGGAGCCGGACCCGGTGACCCGGGACGTCCTCCTCTCGATCACCGCCGGTCCGGAGAGGCATCACCGGATGTTCCGGGCGGAGAACGTGTGACATGCGCGGCGCCGGTGGTGCGCCGCCGGTGCGCCGGGGCGGTGAGCGGCCCCTTCGGACGGCGGGCTGGAGGCGACGCCCGTGGCGGGCCGGATAGCGCGCCGGGGGGCCGTGCTGGCGCTGGGGGCGCTGTGGTGGTGGGCCGTGGTACGGCTCGTCGTGTCGCCCGGCGCCGGGGCGCTGGAGGGGCTGGTCGCCGCCGGCGGATGGGGGTTGAGTCTGCTGCCGGTGCACTGCGTGGCCAAGGCGCGGGCGGTGGGCGCGGTCGCCGACGGACGGTGGGCGGCTGCCTGGCGGGGGGACGCGGGCGGGGTGGAGGGCGGGGAGGGGTGTGAGGGCGACGGTGGGACGGGGGACGTGCAGGAGTGTGGGGACGTCGGTGCGGCCGGGGACGGGCGGGGGCGTGGGAGTGCCGGGGGGACCGGGGGTGCGGACGGGCGTGGGGGAGGAGGCTCGTGAGGCGCCTGCCAGGGCAGGGGCATGCCTCCGTTCGGGTGGTGGATCCGGCCCCTCGTGAACGAGGGCGCGTCCGAGGACGGGTGCGGTACGGCACGGGCGACGCCGACCGGCTCGCCGACCCGGCCCGGCGGTGACCCACGAGCAGGATCGCGCAGGCGCGGCCGGCGCCGCCCGTCGCGCCGGTGACCAACGCGGCGTGCCCGGTGAGGCCGTGCGCCGCCACCGTCATGGGACGACGGCGCCAAGGATCTTGACGGACCGTCAGCCGCTGGTGCGGGGGCGGACGCGGCGCGTGGGCGGGGAGCCCGGAGCCGGGGTGGGGCCCGTCTGGCAGGACGGGCACCAGTACGTCGGGCGCTCGCGTGACCCGTCGCCCTGGTCGGCCACCCGGACGGGAGTCCCGCAGCGCAGGCAGGGGCGGGTCGCGCGGCCGTAGACGAAGAGGGCCGGGCCGTGGCCGCCCGTCGTGACGCGGACGGGACGGTCGCGGTTGGCCTCCAGGAGCTTCTTGGCGAGGCCGGGCAGTTTCGCCGCGCGGTCGGCGGGGAGCGCGCCGGCGGGGAGCCAGGGAGTGACGCCGAGCAGGAAGCAGATCTCGCTCTTGTAGACGTTGCCGATGCCGGCGAGGTTGCGCTGGTCGAGGAGGGCCTCGCCGAGGGGCCGGGCCGGGTCCGCGAGGAGGTTGGCGAGGGCCCGCCCGGGGTCCCAGTCCGGGCCCAGCAGATCGGGGCCGAGGTGGCCGACGACCTGCTCCTCGTCGGCGGTGCGCAGGAGTTCGAGGACGGGGAGCCGGTAGCCGACGGCCGTGCGGTCGTGGGTGCCGAGGACGGCACGGATCTGGAACGCCGGGCCGCCCGTCCAGCGCTGGTCGTTCGCGTACACCTTCCAGGAGCCGTCCATCCGCAGGTGGGAGTGGAGCGTCAGGCCGCCTTCGACGCGGGCGAGGAGGTGCTTGCCGCGTGCGGTGACGTCCAGGACGGTGCGGCCGGTGAGATCGGCGGTGGCGTACTTGGGCACGCGGAGGTCGGTGCGGGTCAGCACCTTGCCCGCGAGGGCCGTGTGCAGCCGCTTCGCGGCCTGTTGGACCGTGTCACCTTCGGGCATGGGTCAAGGGTCGCACGCGGGTGGGACAGGGCGCGGTCGTGCCGAACGGGGCCGGGGCCGGGTGGAGCCGCGTCGGGCGGGTCCGCGTCGGGCGTACCGGGGTCGTCATGCTCGTAGCCGCAGGCCCCGGGGGGTCGCGACGAAGCCTGCTCCTTCCAGGAGGCCGCCCAGGGAGGACGTCAGGGCCGGGGTGCCGTTGACGCGTTCCACCGTGACCGTGCCGAGGGAGCCCGCGCGGGCGGCCGCGGCGAGGGCCTCCGCCGCGGCGTGCAGGCGTGGGTCGTCGGCCGGAGCGGTCTCGCCGTCCGGCGTGGAGGGCCAGGCCAGCAGGGTCTTTCCGCCGCGCTCCATGTAGAGGGTCAGTTCGCCGTCCACGAGCACCACCAGGGAGCCCGCCTTGCGGCCGGGCTTGTGGCCGGCGCCGGTCGGGGGTTCGGGCCAGGCCAGGGCGGCGCCGTAGGCGTTCGCGGGGTCGGCCGCGGCCAGCACCACGGCCCGGGAAGCGGGGGCGGGCGCACGGCGGCGCCGGCCGGAGGATCCGGAGGCGTACGGGAAGCCGCCGCCCCGGGGTCCGCCGGCGCGCGGGGAGTCGAAGTCGCGGGGGGAGACGTAATCGCCCGGGGCCGCCGGGGAGACCGGGGCGTCGTCGAGGCCGGGGATCTCCCAACCGAGGTCGTCGGAGGGGGAGGTGTCGGGGAAGGCGAAGCCGTCAGGGGTGTCGTCCGCCTCGGCGGGGCCGGGCAGGGACTCCTCCCGGTCCCGGGCGTTCGCCACCGCGCGGACACGGTCCACGGCGCCGTCCATCGCGAACTGCGCCGCACCGAGGCCCTCGACCACATAGCCGCGCCGCGCCTGGCCGCTCTCCTCGAAGGCGGACAGGACGCGGTACGTCGCCGAGAAGCCGCCCTCGACGCCCTCGGCCGAGACCGCGCCCCGGGTCACCACGCCGTGCCGGTCCAGGAGGGTGCGGGCGAGGGCGTGGGCGCGCACGGTGGGATCGGGTTCCTGGGCCGGCAGGAGCGACCAGCGGCCGGCGACGGTCGGGGGGCCGCCGCGGGTGGCCGGGCGGGCGGCGGCCGTGAGGGAGCCGTAGCGCCCGCGCGGGACCGCCCGCTTGGCGCGGTGGGCCGTGGAACCCGCCGTGCGGCCCGAGCCCAGCAGGGAACGCATCGGTGCGAGCGTGTCGTTGGTGAGGCGACCGGACCAGGCCAGGTCCCACAGGGTGTCCGCGAGCTGGGGGTCGGTCGCCTCCGGGTGGGTGGTGGCGCGGACCTGGTCGGCGATCTGGCGGAAGAACAGGCCGTAGCCGCCCGAGAGGGCGTCCAGGACGGACTGGTGCAGCGCCGTCAGCTCCAGGGGGTGCGGTGGCGGCAGGAGCAGGGGTGCCGCGTCCGCCAGGTACACGGCGACCCAGCCGTCCTTGCCGGGCAGGGCGCCCGCACCGGCCCAGACCACCTCTCCGGCGGCGGTGAGCTCGTCGAGCATCGCCGGGGCGTAGTCCGCCACACGGGACGGCAGGACGAGCTTCTCCAGCGCGGAGGCGGGAACGGACGCGCCCTGCACCTGCTCGATCGCGCGCACCAGGCCGTCGACGCCGCGCAGGGCGTGGCCCTTGCCGATGTGCTGCCACTGGGGCAGGAACTGGGCCAGCGCGGCGGGCGGGACGGGCTCGAGTTCGTGCCGCAGGGCGGCCAGGGAGCGGCGGCGCAGCCTGCGCAGGACGGTCGCGTCGCACCACTCCTGGCCGATGCCGGCCGGGTGGAACTCGCCCTGGACGACACGGCCGCCCGCCGCGAGCCGCTGGAGGGCGCCCTCGGTGACGGCCACGCCCAGGCCGAAACGGGCGGCGGCGGTGGCCGAGGTGAAGGGGCCGTGGGTGCGGGCGTAACGGGCGAGGAGATCGCCCAGCGGGTCCTTCACCGGCTCGGTGAAGGCCTCGGGGACGCCGACCGGGAGTGCGGTGCCGAGGGCGTCGCGCAGACGGCCCGCGTCCTCGATCGTCGCCCAGTGGTCGGCGCCCGCGACACGGACCCGGATGGCGCGGCGGGCCGACGCCAGCTCCTGTGCCCAGTGGGGTTCCGCGCCGCGCTCGGCCAGCTCCGCGTCGGTGAGCGGGCCCAGCAGGCGCAGGACGTCGGCGACGCCTTCGACGTCCTTCACGCGCCGGTCCTCGGTCAGCCACTGCAGCTCCCGCTCCAGCTCGGTGAGGACCTCGGCGTCGAGGAGCTCGCGCAGCTCCGCCTGGCCGAGCAGCTCGGCCAGCAGGCGCGAGTCCAGGGACAGGGCGGCGGCGCGGCGCTCGGCGAGCGGGGAGTCGCCCTCGTAGAGGAACTGGGCGACGTAACCGAACAGCAGGGAGCGGGCGAAGGGGGACGGCTCCGGGGTGGTGACCTCCACCAGGCGCACCTTGCGGGACTCCAGGTCGCCCATCAGCTCGACGAGCCCGGGGACGTCGAAGACGTCCTGGAGACACTCGCGGACCGCCTCCAGGACGATCGGGAACGAGCCGAACTCGCTGGCCACCTGGAGCAGTTGGGCGGCGCGCTGCCGCTGCTGCCACAGGGGGGTGCGCTTGCCCGGGTTGCGGCGGGGCAGCAGCAGGGCGCGGGCCGCGCACTCGCGGAAGCGGGCCGCGAAGAGGGCGGAGCCGCCGACCTGATCGGTGACGATCCGGTCGACCTCGCCCTTGTCGAAGACGACGTCCGCCGCGCCGACCGGGGCCTGTTCGGCGTCGGCCGCCGTGCGGAAAGGGGCGCCGGGCTCCACCGGCTCCTGGTCGAGCAGGTCGAGGCCCATGAGGTCGGCGTCCGGCAGGCGCAGCACGATCCCGTCGTCGGCGTGCATGACCTGGGCGTCCATGCCGTACCGCTCGGAGAGCCTGGCGCTCAGGGCGAGGGCCCAGGGGGCGTGGACCTGGGCGCCGAAGGGGGAGTGCACGACGACCCGCCAGTCGCCCAGCTCGTCCCGGAAGCGCTCCACGACGATCGTGCGGTCGTCCGGGACGTGGCCGCAGGCCTGGCGCTGTTCGCGCAGGTACGCCAGGACGTTGTCCGCGGCCCAGGCGTCCAGGCCGGCGGTCAGCAGACGCAGGCGGGCGTCGTCCTCGGGGAGGGAGCCGACCTCGCGCAGGAACGCGCCGACCGCGCGGCCCAGCTCCAGGGGGCGGCCCAGCTGGTCGCCCTTCCAGAACGGCAGGCGCCCGGGGACACCGGGGGCGGGGGACACCAGGACGCGGTCGCGCGTGATGTCCTCGATGCGCCAGGAGCTGGTGCCCAGGGTGAAGACGTCGCCGACCCGGGACTCGTAGACCATCTCCTCGTCGAGCTCGCCCACCCGGCCGCCGCCCTTCTTGGGGTCGGCGCCGGCCAGGAAGACGCCGAACAGGCCGCGGTCGGGGATCGTGCCCCCGGAGGTCACGGCGAGACGCTGGGCTCCTGGGCGGCCGGTGATCGTGCCGGCCACGCGGTCCCACACCACCCGCGGCCGGAGCTCGGCGAAGGCGTCGGACGGGTAGCGTCCGGCCAGCATGTCGAGGACCGCGGTGAAGGCGGACTCGGGGAGCGAGGCGAAGGGCGCCGCGCGGCGGACCGCGGCGAGCAGGTCGTCGAACTGCCAGACGTCCATCGAGGTCATGGCGACGAGCTGCTGGGCGAGGACGTCCAGCGGGTTCGCCGGGACCCGGAGGGACTCGATGGAGCCGGTGCGCATGCGCTCGGTGACCACGGCAGCCTGCACCAGGTCGCCGCGGTACTTCGGGAAGACCACGCCGGTGGAGACGGCTCCGACCTGGTGGCCCGCGCGGCCCACGCGCTGCAGGCCCGAGGCCACGGAGGGCGGCGACTCGACCTGGACGACGAGGTCGACCGCGCCCATGTCGATCCCCAGCTCCAGGCTGGAGGTGGCCACCACGGCGGGCAGCCGGCCTGCTTTGAGGTCCTCCTCCACCAGCGCGCGCTGCTCCTTGGAGACCGAGCCGTGGTGGGCGCGCGCGATGACCGGAGGGGCGCCCTGGGCGGCGCCCGAGCCGCCCATGAGGTCGGCCGGGGCGTGGTGCTCGTCGAGCGGCTCGCCGGTGGCCCGCTCGTAGGCGATCTCGTTGAGGCGGTTGCAGAGGCGCTCCGCGAGGCGGCGGGAGTTGGCGAAGACGATCGTGGAACGGTGGGACTGGACGAGGTCGGTGATCCGCTCCTCGACGTGCGGCCAGATGGACGGGCGTTCCGCCCCTTCGGAGCCGTCCGCGACCGGGGAGCCGCCCAGCTCGCCCAGGTCCTCGACCGGGACGACCACCGAGAGGTCGAACTCCTTGCCGGACTCGGGCTGGACGATCTCCACCTTGCGGCGCGGGGAGAGATAACGGGCCACCTCGTCGACCGGGCGGACGGTCGCCGACAACCCGATGCGGCGGGCCGGCCTCGGCAGCAGCTCGTCCAGGCGCTCCAGGGAGAGGGCCAGATGGGCGCCGCGCTTGGTGCCGGCCACGGCGTGCACCTCGTCCAGGATCACCGTCTCGATGCCGGTCAGCGCGTCGCGGGTGGCCGACGTCAGCATCAGGAACAGGGATTCGGGCGTGGTGATCAGGATGTCCGGGGGGCGCGTGGAGAGCGCGCGCCGCTCCGCCGCGGGCGTGTCGCCGGAGCGGATACCGACCTTGACCTCCGGCTCGGGCAGGCCGAGACGCACGGATTCCTGGCGGATGCCCGTCAGGGGGCTGCGGAGGTTGCGCTCCACGTCGACGGCCAGGGCCTTGAGCGGGGAGACGTACAGGACGCGGCAGCGCTTCTTCGGGTCGGCCGGCGGGGGCGTCGAGGCCAGCTGGTCCAGGGCGGCGAGGAAGGCGGCGAGCGTCTTGCCGGAGCCGGTGGGCGCCACCACCAGCACGTCCGAGCCCTCGCCGAGGGCCCGCCACGCGCCCGCCTGGGCCGCGGTGGGCGCGGAGAACGCCCCCGTGAACCAGCCGCGGGTCGCGGGGGAGAAGCCGTCCAGGGCTCGGTGTGCGTCGCTGACCATGCGTCCATCGTGCACCCGGGGTCTGACAATGCGGCCGACCCGCGGGGTGGCGGGGCGCGCACCGGACCGGGCCGCGGATCGTGCCGCGGGCGTCGTGCGCGACGGCGGGGGAGCGACTGAGGGGGAGGGGCGGTGGTGGGGCGCGGCCGTGGCGGCGCGTCGCCGAGAATGGGGGCATGGCGGGATCGGGCGACGTGGCGAGGCACTGGCAGTACGCGGAGCTGCCGGGCGTCGACCTGCTGCGGGCCCGGTACGTGCGGAAGAACTTCGTGCGGCACACCCACGAGCACTTCGTGATCGCCGGCATCGTCGAGGGCGTGGAGGTCTTCCACCACCGCGGGGGCGACCAGTACGCCGGGGCCGGGGCGCTGGCGCTGGTCAATCCCGACACCCCGCACACCGGGCGGGCCGGTGTCCCCGAGGGGTGGCGGTACGGGGCCCTGTACCCGTCCCCGGAGGTCGTGGCCGCGATAGCGGCCGAGACGACCGCGCTGCGCGGGACGCCGGGGTTCGTGAACCCGGTGCTCGACGATCCGTACACCGTCACGCTGGTGCAGCGCGTGCTGCGGGCCGCGGACGAGGGCAACGCGCTGGCCGCCGACACCTTGCTGCGGGTCGCCGTGACGCGCCTGCTGCGACTGAACGGCGGCGTGCTGCCGACGCGGCGGGTGCGCACGGCCGGCGGCCCGGTCGCCGCACGCGCGCGTGCGGTGCTGGAGGAGCGGATGGCCGATCCGCCGACGCTGGAGCAGCTCGCGACCGATCTCGGCACCAGCCCGTTCGCGCTGCTGCGCGCGTTCAGGGACGCCTACGGGATGCCGCCCCACACCTGGCTCACCGACGCGCGGGTCCGACGGGTGCGGCGGCTGCTGGACGCCGGGACGGCGCCCGCGGAGGCGGCACTCGCGGTGGGGTTCACCGATCAGCCGCACCTCAACCGTCACTTCGCGCGGATCGTGGGCGTGCCGCCGGGCGCCTACCAGCGGGAGCGCAAGAACGTACAAGACCTGCGGCGGTGACCGCTCCTACCGTCGGACGGGTGGCAGAACAGACAGCTGCAGAACACACGGCTGCAGAACAGACAGCGCTCGCGGACACACGCGACGGCCGGGGCGGGAAGCCCGACGCGGCCGTCGTACGGGACGCCCTCGGCGTGGGGGTGGCCGTGGGACTCTCCGGGTTCGCCTTCGGAGTGACCTCGGCGGGCAGCGGGCTCACCGTGTGGCAGACCTGCGCGCTCAGCCTGCTGGTGTTCACGGGCGCCTCCCAGTTCGCGCTCGTCGGAGCGCTCGCGGCGGGCGGCAACCCGTTCACGGCGGCCGCGGGGGCCTTCTTCCTGGGCGTGCGCAACGCCTTCTACGGCCTGCGCCTGTCGCAGGTGCTGGCCCTCCCGCGCGCGGTGCGCCCGTTCGCCGCGCAGTGGGTGATCGACGAGACGACGGCCGTCTCGCTGGCGCAGCGGGACCGGCGCGGCGCCCGGATCGGCTTCTGGGTCACCGGGCTGAGCCTCTACGTGCTGTGGAACCTCACCACGCTGCTGGGCGCCCTGGGCGCCGAGGCGATCGGGGACACCGACGCCTGGGGGCTCGACGCGGCCGGCCCCGCCGTCTTCCTGGCGCTGCTCGCCCCCATGCTGAAGACCCCCACCGAGCGGATCGCGGCCGGTGGCGCGGTGGTCCTGGGGCTCGGCCTGCTGCCGGTCCTGCCGGCCGGGGTGCCGGTCCTGGTGGCCGCGCTCGCCGCGCCGCTCGCCCTCTGGGACGAGGGCCGTCGCACGGCGCGGCGGCGCGACGAGCCGGGGGAGGGGCGGCGGTGAACACCTGGATCGCGATCGGCGTGACCGTCCTCGGCTGCTACGCCGTCAAGCTCGCCGGGCTGCTCGTGCCCGCGGACGCGCTCGAACGGCCCCTCGTCCGGCGGCTCGCGGCCCTGGTGCCGGTGGCCCTGCTGGCCGCCCTCACGGCCCAGCAGACGTTCGCCGACGGGCGGGCGCTCGTGCTGGACGCGAGGGCGGCGGGGCTGGTCGCGGCCGCCGTGGCGCTCGTCCTGCGGGCGCCGTTCCTGCTCGTCGTCGCGGCGGCCGTGGTGGTGACGGCGGGGGTGCGGGCCGTCGGGGGCTGAGAGGGCGGGGCGGGGCGGGACCGGGCAGGGCGGCCGGATGCTCCGGCCGGCCGTCGGCGGTGGGGACGTCGGCCGCCGGCGGCCCGGACACCGGGGGTCCGGACGCCGGCGGTGCCGGTGTCAGCCGATCGGGCGGCCGTACGCCCTCAGGGTGTGCAGGGCCTCGATGGTCGCCATGGGGCGCGTCTCCAGGGCGGTGCCCGGTGCCCAGCGGCGCCGTCGGATCGGCCAGCCGCCGTCCTCCTGCTGCTCGCCGGCGAGGAAGTCCAGGGACCGTTCCATCTCGGCGTCCGTGAACCACGCGCGCGCGAGGGAGCCGGACGTCCGCGCGAAGTCGTGCGGGAAGTGGTGCTCGCCCGGGGCGTAGCCGGACGGGACGGGGCGCGTGTCCAGGCCGTCCGGGTCCAGGACGGCGAGCCGCTGCCCGCGGACCAGGCGGCCCAGGCGGTCGGCGGCCGCTTCCGCGCGCGGGCGGTCGGGGGCGGAGTCCAGGAAGGCCACGGCGGCCTGGATCTCGTACGGGTGGGACGCCTCCAGGGAGTCCACCGCCCGCCAGCAGAAGTCCGTCGCCCTGAACAGCCAGGCGTGCCACACCTCGTTGCGGTGGAGGATGCCCACCACCGGACCCGTGGACAGGAGCTCGCTGGGCGGGTCGTCGACGATCGGGACGAACGGGGCGGCCGGGTAGCCGCGCTGGCCGGGGTGGACCACCGGGAGCGCGCCGTCGGGGGCGGAGACGGAGGTGAGGTAGCGGCACACCCGCTCCACGCGCCGGCCGGCGCAGCGGCCCAGGGCGTCCAGGACGCGCAGGGCGCGCGCGACGTGCAGGGGCTGGCTGACGGGGCCGCGCAGATCGGGCTCCAGTGCGTGGCCGTATCCGCCGTCCTCGTTGCGGTAGGCGTCGAGCGCGGTCTCGACGGGGTCGGCGCCGCCGTGGAGGAAGTGGTACGCGAAGAGGCGCTGCTCCAGCACGCGCGCGGTGAGCCAGACGAAGTGCTCGGCGCGGAAGAGCGGGGTGCGCGCCGGGGGTGCGGAGGGGAGCGGGGACGCTCCTGTTTCGGCCATGCGTCAGACCGTAGGGCGGAAAGCGTTCTCGGCAGGCGGTCCCGGCCGGGGCCACCCCCGGGGGCGGGATACTGGTGTCATGCGGTTGACGGTCTTCTGGCAGCGGATGGCGGAGCACTTCGGTACGGGCTACGCCGACACCTTCGCGCGCGACCATGTGATGACGGAGCTCGGCGGACGCACGGTGCACGAGGCGCTGGCGGCCGGATGGGACGCGAAGGACGTCTGGCGCGTGGTGTGCGCGGTGATGAACGTTCCGCAGGAGAGGCGCTGATCCGCGACGAAGATCGCAGGGGGGTCTCCGATCGCCGGTGCGGTGGGCGAGACTTGGTCCGTGGCACCCACTGACGAGTCGGGGCAGCTCGCCCCCCACCCTTCCTTCCCGGGCACGACACCGCCCACCGGGCCTCCGGCCGGCGCCGAGGCCGCGCCGGGCGCGGGCATGCCGCGCTGGCTCCCGCGCGCGCTGGTGCTCGCGCTCGCCCTCGTCGGCGCGTTCCAACTGGGCACCTGGGCCTTCCACCAGCTCATCGGCCTGCTGACCAACATCCTCATCGCGTTCTTCCTGGCCCTCGCCATAGAACCGGCGGTGAGCCGCATGGCCGGCCGCGGGATGCGCAGGGGCCTCGCCACCTTCCTGGTCTTCTTCGGCCTGCTGGTCGTGGTCGCCGGCTTCGTCACCCTGCTCGGCTCGCTCCTCGCGGGGCAGATCATCAAGATGATCGACGGATTCCCGGACTACCTCGACTCGTTGATCAACTGGACCAACACGACGTTCCACACCGACCTCCGGCGGGTGGACATCCAGGAGGGCCTGCTCCACTCCGACTGGCTGAAGAAGTACGCGCAGAACAGCGCCGCGGGCGTCCTGGACGTCTCCACCCAGGTCCTCGGCGGCCTCTTCCAGCTGCTGACGATCGCGCTGTTCTCGTTCTACTTCGCCGCGGACGGGCCCCGCCTGCGCCGGGGCCTGTGCTCCGTCCTGCCGCCGGCCCGGCAGACCGAGGTGCTGCGCGCGTGGGAGATCGCCGTCGACAAGACCGGCGGCTACCTGTACTCGCGCGGACTGATGGCGCTGATCTCCGGCGTGGCCCACTACGTCCTGCTGCAGGCGCTCGGCATCCCGTACGCGCCCGCCCTCGCCATGTGGGTGGGCGTGGTCTCGCAGTTCATCCCGACCATCGGCACGTATCTCGCGGGCGCGCTGCCCATGCTGATCGCCTTCACGGTGTCCCCCCTGTACGCACTGTGGGTGCTGATCTTCGTGGTGGTCTACCAGCAGTTCGAGAACTACATGCTGCAGCCGAAGCTGACGTCGAAGACCGTCGACATCCATCCCGCCGTCGCCTTCGGCTCGGTCGTCGCCGGCACCGCCCTCCTCGGCGCCGTCGGCGCCCTCATCGCCATTCCGGCCGTCGCCACCCTGCAGGCGTTCCTCGGCGCGTACGTGAAGCGGTACGACGTCACGGACGACCCCCGTGTCCACGGGCACCGCGGCCGGGGCGAGGGGCCGGGCCCGTTCACGCGCGCGCGGAGGCTGTGGAACAGCGCGCTGGAGCGTCTTGCCGGACCGGGGAAGCGGTCCCGCTGACCGTCCGCCGGCCGGGAAGCTCCGGCCGGCCCTTCCACCGGTCGATCCTTCCGCCGGCCGCGGCCGCGCGCGGGCCGCGCGGGCTGTCTCTCCGGGTGTGGCGAGCGTCTCGTCGCAGCGGGGCGAGGGCGTCCGCCCGGCCGGTCCCCCACGCGCCGCCGGGGTGATGCCGGGGCGTGCCGCGCGGAGGGGTCACGCGGTGACCCCGCAAGGGGCTTCGGGCGGTGTTCCGCGGGTGGTTGACGGCGGTGCCGAGGAGCGATCGCGGGCTCGGGAGTACCGCGTGGCGCGCTTGACACGAAAATCGAACATCCATTCTTATGGAGGCTCCGGCGAGGTGCTCGGTGGGGTTTTCGCCCCGGTTCGGGTAGGGAAATGTCCGAGTTATCCACAGGCCGGACCAGCGTCGGGGCGCATTGTCAGTGGCAGGCGTTAGCGTCTTTGACGTGAAGCGATCGACTCAAGCAAACCGGGTGGAACCCATGGCAGGAACCGACCGCGAGAAGGCCCTGGACGCCGCACTCGCACAGATTGAACGGCAATTCGGCAAGGGCGCGGTCATGCGCATGGGCGAGCGGTCGAAGGAGCCCATCGAGGTCATCCCGACCGGGTCGACCGCGCTCGACGTGGCACTCGGCGTCGGCGGCCTGCCGCGCGGCCGCGTCGTGGAGATCTACGGACCGGAGTCCTCCGGTAAGACCACGCTGACCCTGCACGCCGTCGCCAACGCCCAGAAGGCCGGCGGCCAGGTCGCCTTCGTGGACGCGGAGCACGCCCTCGACCCCGAGTACGCGCGCAAGCTCGGCGTCGACATCGACAACCTGATCCTCTCCCAGCCCGACAACGGCGAGCAGGCCCTCGAGATCGTGGACATGCTGGTCCGCTCCGGTGCCCTCGACCTGATCGTCATCGACTCCGTCGCCGCGCTCGTCCCGCGTGCGGAGATCGAGGGCGAGATGGGCGACAGCCACGTCGGTCTGCAGGCCCGTCTGATGAGCCAGGCCCTCCGGAAGATCACCAGCGCGCTCAACCAGTCCAAGACCACCGCGATCTTCATCAACCAGCTCCGCGAGAAGATCGGCGTGATGTTCGGCTCCCCCGAGACCACGACCGGTGGCCGGGCGCTGAAGTTCTACGCCTCGGTGCGCATCGACATCCGCCGCATCGAGACCCTGAAGGACGGCACGGAGGCGGTCGGCAACCGCACCCGTTGCAAGGTCGTCAAGAACAAGGTCGCGCCGCCCTTCAAGCAGGCCGAGTTCGACATCCTCTACGGCCAGGGCATCAGCCGCGAGGGCGGCCTGATCGACATGGGCGTGGAGCACGGCTTCGTCCGCAAGGCCGGCGCCTGGTACACGTACGAGGGCGACCAGCTGGGTCAGGGCAAGGAGAACGCCCGCAACTTCCTGAAGGACAACCCCGACCTCGCCAACGAGATCGAGAGGAAGATCAAGGAGAAGCTGGGCGTGGGCGTGCGTCCGGAGGAGCCCGCCGCCGAGCCCGGCGCGGACGCCGCGGCCGCCGCCGGCACCCCCGTGGACGACACCAAGACGGTTCCCGCTCCCGCAGCCAAGGCCGCCAAGACCAAGGCCGCGGCCGCCAAGAGCTGATCCGTGACACGACGAACGGACTGGGCCGAGTACGACGCCTGCCCCGGCGCCCCCCGGGAGCCGGGGAGCGGGGACGGCGTCGGCCCTGCCCGGGGCGGCGACGAGCGGCCGGACGGCGGTCCGTACGGGAGCGGCGGGGCCGACGGCGAGGGACGGCACCGCGGCGGCCGGGCCGGGCGCGGTGGTGAGGGCGGTCGGCGGAGCGGGCGCGGAGGCCGCCGCCGCGGCTTCGGTGAACCGTCCGCACAGGACGAAGGCACTTCCTCCTCGTCGAGGGCCGAGAAGGGGGAGTCTTCAGGGGACCCGGCTGAGCGGGCACGGGCGATCTGCCTGCGCCTGCTCACCGGGACCCCGCGCACACGGAAGCAGCTCGCCGACGCCCTGAGCAAGCGCGAGATCCCGGACGACGTGGCCGAGGAGGTGCTCTCGCGCTTCGAGGAGGTCGGGCTGATCAATGACAGCGCCTTCGCGGACGCCTGGGTCGAGTCCCGGCACCACGGCCGGGGCCTGGCCCGGCGCGCACTCGTCCAGGAGCTGCGGACCAAGGGCGTCGACTCGACGCTGATCGACGAGGCGGTCTCCCAGCTCGACTCCGAGCGCGAGGAGGCGACCGCACACGACCTGGTCGCCCGCAAACTGCGCTCGACCCGAGGCCTCGACCGCGACAAGCGGATCCGCCGCCTGGCCGGGATGCTCGCCCGCAAGGGCTACCCCCAGGGCATGGCCCTGCGCGTGGTCCGCCAGGCACTGGAGGAGGAGGGGGAGGACACGGAGTTCCTGGGGGACGCGGACGAGGACCTGTGAGCCGCGGACGGGACTCGGGGAAGCGGGGGCTCGCGAGACACGAGGGCCCTGTGCCGTTCCTTGACCGCACGACGCGGACACGGCACCGCTGTGCTGCCCGGTCGACGACCCGCTGGACGCCGCCTGCCGTCGCCGGGCTCGCTCACACGCCGGATGCGGCCGGGGGCGTCACCGGCAGTCCGGCCGCCCGCCACGCCTGGAATCCGCCCACGAGGTCGGTGGCCCGGCCCAGTCCCAGCCGGTGCAGGGACGCGGCCGCGAGACTCGACGCGTAGCCCTCGTTGCAGATGACGACGACCCGCAGATCGTGACCGGTGGCCTCGGGCAGACGGTGACTGCCCCGGGGATCCAGGCGCCACTCCAGCTCGTTGCGCTCGACGACCAGGGCTCCCGGGATCAGCCCGTCCCGCTCGCGCAGGGCCGCGTACCGGATGTCCACGAGCAGCGCCTCGCCCGCGCGAGCGGCCTCGAACGCCTCGCGGGCCTCCACGCGCGCGTACCCGTCACGCACCCGTTCGAGCAACTCGTCTATGCCCAGGGGCTGTTCGCCGCTCACTGCCAGTCCTCCGGGAGCTCGACCTGCTCCAGCCGCAGTACCTGGCCGGTACGGCTGTAGCGACGGATGCGGGGCAGCGGCGGGTAGTAGGCGTGGACGGAGATCGCGTGCTCGTCGGTCGACTCGTTCAGGACCTCGTGGACGTGGTGGTGTCCGAAGGCGCGGCCCCGGCCGGCGGGCAGCCGGCGCTCCCGGTCCACGCCCTCCGCCAGCTCCAGGGTCTTCCAGCCGTCGGTCGGCAACCGTGCGGCGAGCGCGTTCTCCTTGAGTTCGCCGCGCGCGGTGAGGAAGGCGCCCACGGAGTCGGCGTGGTCGTGCCAGCCGGTGCCGGTGCCGGGCGGCCAGCCGATCAGCCAGGCCTCGCTGCCGCCCGGCCCGTCCAGGCGCACCCAGGTGCGGCCCTCGGGGTCGAGAGGAAGTGAGGCGATCAGTTCGGCGTCGGCGGCCGTGCGCCGGACGAAGTCGAGGAGGTCCGCCTGCGTGGGCGCGGCGACGGCGGACACGGGGGCGACGGAAGGGGAGACAGACAACGGGTACCGTCCTGGAAGCGTTCGCGGGGGAGCGCGCGGCAGCGCGGGAGCGCACGGCGGCGCGCCGGTGGAAGAGGGGTGCGAATTCAGCAGGACGGACGACACACGCAGCCCGCGTAGCGGACGAGGTCCATATGGACCCTCCGCCACAGGCGCACACAGGTGTCGGTCACGATCCGGAGTAGACCATGCCGGTGCGCACCGGTCAACTCACCGTCACCCCGTGGACGCCGAGGTGACGGTGCGTGCGGTCGACCGATCACCACACCGGTGACGGCCGGCTCCGGCTCCGCCCCACCGCGGGGACCGGACGCCTCCGGGTGCCTCCGGCTTCCCCCACCGAGCGGACCCGGCTGCCCCGGTCACTTCGCCCCGGCCCCGGCTCCGGCCTCCGCCTCCACCGTCCCGCCCACCGCGGCCTCCGCCGCCGCGTACAGGTCGGCCGGGCGGACCCCGCTCAGCGCCGTGACGAGATGGCCGTCGGGCCGGATCAGCAGCACCGTGTGGGCGGCCGCGCCCGGGTAGCTCTCGGCCACCAGCAGCTCGGCGGGGCAGGGCAGAGCGGTCACCGCGGCGGCGAGCCGTGGCATGACCCCGGCGCCCACCCAGTGCTTGCGCTCCCACACGCCCGTGCCCGGCGCGATCAGCAGGACGAGCAGGGAGCCCCGGCCGAGCCGGTCCCGCAGCCGTACGAAGGAACCGTCCTCCGCCGTCACCCGCACGTCCTCGACGGGCGCGCCCGGGAGCGTGTCCACCGTGACCTCCGCGTCCAGCCGCTCGGGCGCGAGCGGGGAAGCGGCGTACGTGCCCGGCGAGCCCAGCTGGCCGCGGCCCAGATGGCCGTCCGTGAGCAGCGCGTCGTGGGTGCGGGCGGCGCCGGGGACGTACGCCCTTATGCCACCGCCGCCCCGCAGCAGCGGCAGCGCCTGGTCGGCGGCGCGCAGCCGGGCGGCCACCACCGCGCGCCGCTCGGTCTGGTAGCTGTCGAGCAGCGCCTCGCGCGGCCCGTGGTGCCAGGCCAGGGCGAGCTTCCAGGCGAGGTTGTCCGCGTCCCGCAGGCCCTCGTCGAGGCCCTGGGTGCCGAGCGCGCCGAGCAGATGGGCCGCGTCCCCGGCCAGGAAGACCCGTCCGGCCCGCCAGCGCCGCGCCAGCCGGTGGTGGACCGTGTGGACACCGGTGTCGAGCAGCTCGTACGGCGGGGTCGAACCCTCGCTCCAGCCCGCGAGGGTCTCGCGGACGCGGGCCACCAGGAGCTCGGGCGTGACGAGTTCCTTGCCGGGCGGCAGCAGCCAGTCCAGGCGCCAGACGCCGCCCGGCAGCGGACGTCCGGTGACTTCCCCGGCGGAGGGACCCGACGTCCGCCACGGCGGCGTCCGATGGAGCAACGCCCGGCCCGCCCAGGGAAGTTCCGCCCGCAGCGCGGCCACCGCGTGCCGTTCCACCGCCGTGCGGCCGGGGAAGCGGATGTCCTGGAGCTTGCGCACCGTGGAGCGGGGTCCGTCGCAGCCGACCAGGTAGCTCCCGCGCCACCACGTGCCCCGGGGGCCCCGGGTGTGGGCCGTGACACCGGAAGGTTCCTGCTCGAGCGCGTCCAGGCGGCTGTCGACGGAGATCCGCACCAGCCGCTCACCCGCGAGGGCCGCGCGCAGGATGCCGGTCAGCACGTGCTGGGCGAGGTGCAGGGGGGCCGGCTCGTCGTCGCCGAAGGTGATCTCGCGCGTCACCTGCCTGCGGCGCATCGCCCGCCATCCGGCCCAGCGGAGGCCGGCCTCGGCGAGGGACGTCCCGGTGAGCCGCTCGACCAGGGCGACGGTGTCCTCGTGCAGGACGACGGTGCGCGCGAGCCGCGGCTCGTCCTTGCCCGGACCCTCGTCGAGCACGATCGACGGCACCTCCTGACGCGCCAGCGCCAGGGCGAGCGTGAGCCCCACGGGCCCCGCTCCGACGATGATCACCGGGTCCACGGCGTGGCGCCCCCTGCCCGTGACGGTGTCCTCGGGGACGTGGGTGAACAAGAGGTTGGAGCAGGGTGCACGATCACAGAACGTATGCAACCTATTGCCGGTGCTTGCGTCAAGCGACGGAGGCAGTGGCGGGTCCGCCACTGCCTCCGTACAGGTCACACCACGTGAGTGGGTGTCAGACCTTGTCGATCGCGCCGGTCCCGTGGGTCCCGCCGGCCTCCGCCGCGTTGAGGTCCTCGACGTCCTCGGTGCCGAGCACCGCGCCCGTGCCGCGCTTGCTGCGCCGCAGCCGCCCCTCCAGCCAGGAGGCGAAGGAGGTGAGGATGAAGTTGAGGACGATGAAGATGATCGCCACGACGATGAAGCTGGGGACGACGTTGGCGTAGTTCGCCGCCAGCGTGCTGCGCGAGTTGAGCAGCTCGGTGAAGCCGAGCATCACGCCGCCCAGCGCGGTGTCCTTCACGATGACCACGAGCTGGCTGACGATGGCCGGCAGCATCGCGGTGACCGCCTGCGGCAGCAGGATGCTGGTCATCGTCTGGCCCTTGCGCAGGCCGATCGCGTACGCGGCCTCCGTCTGTCCCCGGGGCAGGGCCAGGATGCCGGCCCGGACGACCTCGGCGAGGACCGAGGCGTTGTAGAGCACCAGACCGGTGACGACCGCGTACAGAGGCCGCTCGTCGCTGCTGATGTCCGTGGAGCGGACGTAGAACTCGTTGGCGAACAGCATCAGCAGCAGCACCGGGATCGCCCGGAAGAACTCGACCACCACACCGGCCGGGACGCGTACCCAGCGGTGGTCGGACATGCGGGCGATGCCGAAGACCGCGCCCAGCGGGAGGGCGATGACCATGGAGAGCGCCGCGGCCTTCAGGGTGTCGCCGAGGCCGGGCAGCAGATAGGTCGTCCACGCCTCGGAGGTGGTGAACGGCTCCCACAGCGCCCACTCGAGCTGCTTCTTCTCGTCCATCTTCTGCCACATCCACCACAGCGCCAGGGCGAAGAGGACGACGAAGACGACGGACAGAAGGACGTTGCGCCGCTTGGCGCGGGGGCCGGGGGCGTCGTAGAGGACGGAGCTCATCGCTTCACCGCCAGTCGCTTGCCGAGCCAGCCGAGCAGCAGGCCGGTGGGAAGGGTCAGGACCACGAAGCCGAACGCGAAGACCGCGCCGATGGCCAGCGTCTGCGCCTCGTTCTCGATCATTTCCTTCATCAGGAAGGCCGCCTCGGGCACGCTGATCGCGGCCGCAACGGTGGTGTTCTTGGTCAGGGCGATCAGGACGTTGGTCAGCGGGCCGATGACCGCCCGGAACGCCTGCGGCAGCACGACGAGCCACAGCGTCTGGACGAAGCCCAGCCCGATCGCGCGCGCCGCCTCGGCCTGGCCGAGGGGCACGGTGTTGATGCCGGAACGGATCGCCTCGCAGACGAAGGCCGCGGTGTAGGCGACCAGGCCGAGCACCGCGAGCCGGAAGCCCTGGAGCTCGAAGTCATTGGCCGCGCCCATCGTCATGCCGAAGATGTCGGCGAGGCCGAGCGACGTGAAGACGATGATGACCGTCAGAGGGATGTTCCGGACGATGTTGACGTAGGCGGTGCCGAACCCGCGCATCAGCGGGACCGGGCTGACCCGCATCGCGGCCAGCAGGGTGCCCCAGACCAGGGAGCCGACGGCGGAGAAGACGGTCAGTTTGACCGTCATCCAGAACGCCGCGAGGACGTCGTAGCCTTCAAGAAAGTCGAACACGATCTCCCGCGCTTCCGGGTGTGTGGCGTACGTGGAGGAGGGCGTGGCGCGCCGCCGCCGTGATCGCGACGGTCGGCGGCGCGCCCGCGGGACCCCACGTCGGTCGCGGGGTCCCTACGGCAGCGGATGCCGCATGGCGTGCGGGTGGCGCCTTACCGGACGATGACGCCGATCTTCGGGGCCGGCTCGTTCTTGTAGTTCGCCGGGCCGAAGTTCTCGCTGACCGCCTTGTCCCAGGACTTGTCGCTGACCATCTTCTCCAGCGCGGTGTTGATCTTGTCGATCGTCTCCTTGTCGCCCTTCTTGACGCCGATGCCGTAGTTCTCGTTGCTGAGCTGCTCGCCCACCAGCTTGAACTGGCCCTTGTACTTGTCCTGCGCGGCGAAGCCCGCGAGGATCGAGTCGTCGGTGGTCACCGCGTCGACGGAGCCGCTCTGCAGGGCGGCGATGCACTCCGAGTAACCGCCCAGCTGCTTCAGGTTGGCCTTCGGGGCGATCTTGTCGCGGACGTTCTGCGCCGAGGTCGAGCCCGTCACCGAGCAGAGGTTCTTGCCGTTGAGGTCCTCACCCGCGGCGATCTTGGAGTCGGCCTTGACCAGCAGGTCCTGGTGGGCCAGCAGGTAGGGGCCGGCGAAGTCGACCTTCTTCTTGCGCTCGTCGTTGATCGAGTAGGTGGCGACGATGAACTTCACGTCACCGCGCGCGAGGGCGTTCTCGCGGTCGGCGCTCTTGGTCTCGACGAACTCGATCTGGTTCGGCTCGTAGCCGAGCTCCTTGGCGACGTAGGTGGCGACGTCCACGTCGAAGCCGGAGAAGGAGCCGTCGGGCTTCTTCAGGCCGAGGCCCGGCTGGTCGTACTTGATGCCGATCTTGATCTTGCCGCCGCCGCCGGAGCCGCTGCCGGAGTCGTCCTTGTCGTCCGAACCGCAGGCGGTGGCGGTCAGGGCGAGCGCGAGAACGGCGGCCGAGGCGGCGGTGACCTTGCGAAGCTTCATGACAACTTCCTTTGGATGATGCCTTCGGGGTGAAGGAATACGGGCCGTCGACAGGCGGGTGACGCAGTCGTCGGGGTGTGCGCCGGGGCGCCTCAGTGGTGAAGGATCTTCGACAGGAAGTCCTTGGCACGGTCGCTGCGCGGGTTGCTGAAGAACTGGTCCGGCGTGGCCTGCTCGACGATGCGGCCGTCCGCCATGAACACCACGCGGTTGGCGGCCGATCGCGCGAACCCCATCTCGTGGGTGACGACGATCATGGTCATGCCGTCCCGGGCGAGCTGCTGCATGACCTCCAGCACCTCGTTGATCATCTCCGGGTCCAGGGCCGAGGTCGGCTCGTCGAAGAGCATGACCTTCGGGTTCATGGCCAACGCCCGCGCGATGGCGACGCGCTGCTGCTGACCGCCGGAGAGCTGGGCGGGGTACTTGTCGGCCTGGGTGCCGACACCGACCCGGTCCAGGAGCTCGCGGGCCCTCTCCTCGGCCTTCCTCTTGTCGGCCTTGCGGACCTTGATCTGGCCCAGCATCACGTTCTCGAGCACGGTCTTGTGCGCGAACAGGTTGAAGGACTGGAAGACCATGCCGACGTCGGCGCGCAGCCGGGCCAGCTCCTTGCCCTCCTGGGGCAGCGCCTTCCCGTCGATGGTGATCGTCCCCGCGTCGACCGTCTCCAGGCGGTTGATGGTGCGGCACAGCGTGGACTTGCCGGACCCGGAGGGCCCGATGACCACGACGACCTCACCGCGGGCGATCGTCAGATCGATGTCCTGGAGAACGTGCAACGCGCCGAAGTGCTTGTTGACGCTCTTCAGGACGACCAGCTCGTCGGGCGCGGCCGCGTCTTCCTTGGCCACCGATACTTCGGTCATCGCTCTCGGGCTCCGTCCTCCTCGGTTTCGGAGGACAGTAGTAACCAGTCTCGACCAGCGTCATTACATCTGAGGGGAATCTGAGCATCACGATCCGATAGCAATCGGACACGTGTCGTAGCACTTGTGACCTGCGCGCGTATCGGCCGGATAACGGAAGCCGCGCGCAACCGGAACCCCCTTGACGGCGTCCTCGTCCATCAGCGTGACTGCCTTCGTGCACACGCGCGTGGGCACGGCTTCGGCGTGCGCCGGAACCGGACGCCGCGGTCGCACGACTCCACAGGAGCCGACCCGTACGCCCGACGAACCGAAGGAGGCCGGGATGAGACTGCTGCTCGTCGAGGACGACAACCACGTCGCCGCCGCGCTGTCCGCGGTGCTGAAGCGGCACGGGTTCGACGTCACCCACGCGCGCAGCGGCGAGGAGGCCCTGCAGGCGCTCGTCCCGGAGGGACCCGGCTTCGGGGTCGTCCTGCTCGACCTGGGCCTGCCCGACCAGGACGGCTACGAGGTCTGCGGCAAGATCCGCAAGCGCACCTCCACCCCGGTCATCATGGTGACGGCCCGCTCCGACGTGCGCTCCCGCATCCACGGCCTCAACCTCGGCGCCGACGACTACGTCGTGAAGCCCTACGACACCGGCGAACTGCTCGCCCGCATCCACGCCGTCAGCCGGCGCACCGTCCCGGAGGACCCGGCCGCGGCCGGCGAGGGCGCGCTCAGCCTGGGCCCCGTGCACATCGAGCTGCCCACCAGACGCGTCACCGTCGACGGCTCGGCCGTCCAGCTGACCCGCAAGGAGTTCGACCTGCTCGCGCTGCTCGCCCAGCGGCCCGGTGTGGTCTTCCGCCGCGAGCAGATCATCAGCGAGGTGTGGCGCACCAGCTGGGAGGGGACCGGGCGCACCCTGGAGGTGCACGTCGCCTCCCTGCGCGCCAAGCTGCGCATGCCCGCGCTGATCGAGACCGTACGAGGCGTCGGCTACCGGCTCGTCGCCCCGGCCGCGTAGCGGGGACCGTTGCGCACACGTCTCCTGCCGCTGCTCATCGTCCTGATGGCGGCCGTGCTGCTCGCGCTCGGCGTGCCCCTGGCCGTCAGCGTGGCCGGCGCGCAGCAGCAGGAGGTCGTCGTGGACCGCATCGACGACACGGCGCGCTTCGCGGCCCTCGCCCAGTTCGTCACCGCCCCGCCCGGCGACTCCGGGGTCACCTCCACGCCCGGCGACGAACGGCGCGACACCCTCAGCCGCGAGCTGGACAGCTATTACGACGTCTACGGCATCCGTGCCGGTGTCTTCTACCGCACCGACACCCCCATGGCTCACGCGCCGAGGGACTGGTACCTCCCCGAAACGGGCGAGGTCCGGGACGCGTACGAGGAGGCACTGCTCAGCCGTCGCAGCCATGACCCCCGGCAGGTGTGGCCCTGGCAGCGCAACCGCCTGGTGGTGGCGTCACCGGTGATCCGGGACGGCGACGTCGTCGCGGTCGTCGTCACCGACTCGCCCACCGGCGAGATGCGGTCGCGGATCCTGCACGGCTGGCTGGTCATCGGCGCCGGCGAGATCGCCGCCATGCTGCTCGCCATAGGGGCCGCGCTCCAGCTGACCGGCTGGGTGCTCAAGCCCGTGCGCGTCCTGGACGCCACCACCCACGACATCGCCACCGGACGCCTGAAGTCGCGCGTCGCGGTCGCCAGCGGTCCGCCGGAACTCCGGCGGCTGGCCCGGTCGTTCAACGAGATGGCGGACAACGTCGAGGACGTGCTGGAGCAGCAGCGCGCCTTCGTCGCCGACGCCTCCCACCAGTTGCGCAACCCGCTCGCGGCGCTGCTGCTGCGCATCGAACTCCTCGCGTACGAGCTGCCGGAGGGCAACGAGGAGATCGCCTCCGTGCAGAACGAGGGCAAGCGCCTGGCCCACGTCCTGGACGACCTGCTCGACCTGGCCCTGGCCGAGCACACCGAGGCCGACCTGCGGGTCACCGACATCGGCGCGCTGACCGCCGAGCGCGTCGCCGCCTGGGCGCCCACCGCCGAGGCCAAGGGCGTCCGTCTGGTGGGCGACTGCCCGCCCACCACGGCATGGGCCGACCCGGTCACCCTGTCCAGCGCGCTGGACGCGGTGATCGACAACGCGGTCAAGTTCACGCCCGAGGGCGAGGACGTGGAGGTGACGGTCGAGTCCCACGGCGAGACCTCGGTCGTCGTCGTCACGGACAACGGCCCCGGCCTGACCGACGAGGAACTCGCGCGCGTGGGCGACCGTTTCTGGCGCAGCGGCCGCCATCAGAACGTCAAGGGATCCGGCCTGGGCCTGTCCATCTCCCGCGCCCTGCTCGCGGCCGGCGGCGGATCGCTGGAGTACGCCCACCACGAGCCGAACGGCCTGAAGGTGACGGTGTCGGTGCCACGGTCGCGGCCCCCGGCCTGACGGACCGGTGCCGGCTCTCCGGCCTGACGGACCGGTGGCGGCTCTACGGCTTGACGGACCGGTAGTAGCGGCGGGCCCCCTCGTGCAGGGGGAGCGGGTCGGTGTAGATCGCCGTGCGCAGATCGACCAGCTGGGCGGAGTGGACGTGGGCCCCGATGCCGTCCCGGCTCTTGATGACGGTCCGGGTCAGCCACTCGGTGAGCCGCGGGTCCGTGTCCGTGCGCGTCATCAGCAGGTTGGACACCGCGATCGTGGCCACGGGGGAGCCGTTCTGGACGGTGGGGTAGGCCGACTCGGGCATGTTGGTGGCCCGGTAGTAGCCGGTCGTGTCGTCCTGCTCGTGGATCCTGGCGACGAGACCGGCGTCGATCGGCACGAACCGGAAGGTGAAACCGTCGGTCAGCTTCTGCAGCCCGGCCGTGGGCACCCCGCCGGACCAGAAGAACGCGTCGATCGTGCCCTGCTTCAGTTGCTCGGGGCCGGTGTCGATCCCCTCCGACACCGCCGTGAGGTCCTTGCCCGGCGTCAGGCCGGCCGCCTTGAGCACCCGGTCGGCGATCAGCCGCACCCCCGAGCGCGGCAGACCCGTGGCGACGGTCCGGCCCTTCAGGTCCGCGACGGACTCGACCTGCGAGTCGCGCGGCACGACGAGCTGGACGTAGTCGTCGTACAGCCGGGCCACCCCGCGCAGCCGGGCGGCCGAGCCGGGGTTCTGCGCCTCGTACGTCGCCACCGCGTCGGCCGCGGCGATGGCGAAGTCGGCCTGGCCCTCCGCTACCCGGGCCACGTTCTCCTGCGAGCCGTTGCTCGCCGCCAGGTTCACGTCCAGGTGCGGCATGTCCTCGGCGAGCTCGGTGCGCAGACGGCTGCCGTACTCGTAGTAGACGCCGCTCGTGGTGCCCGTGCTCAAAGTGATCGCGCCGCTCGGCGGGTCCTCGCCCAGGGGCAGCAGCCACCACAGCAGCAGCCCGAGGACGACGGCGCCGGCGGCCGAGCCCTGCAGGGCACGGCGCCTGCCGATAAGGGGGAGCACCTTGGACATGGGCGCGATCCTGCCAGGCCGGGGCGGGGCTGACCAGGGCGGGGCTCACAGAGCGGGGGCGGCGGGAGTGTCAGTGGCCGTCGTTACAGTCGGTGCATGAGTTCCTCGCCCGCCGACCTGGTCCGTGAGTTCCACCGCGCCTTCGGGCTCGACGTCCGCAGCACACCGACGGAGGTGTCCCCCCGCCTCGCCGCGCACCGCGGGGAGCTGCTCGCCGAGGAGGCCGCCGAGGTCGCCGAGGTGTCGGTGAGCGGCCCGCTCGACCGGCTCGCGCACGAGCTGGCCGACGTCGTCTACGTCGCCTACGGCACGGCCCTGGTGCACGGGATCGACCTCGACGCGGTGATAGCCGAGATCCACCGCTCCAACATGACCAAGCTGGGCCCCGACGGCCGGATCGCCCGCCGCGCCGACGGCAAGGTCCTCAAGGGGGAGCACTACGAGGCTCCGGACGTGTCGGCGGTGCTGCGCCGCCAGGGATGGGTGCCCGGCGGCGAGGGCTGAGCGGCCACGGGGACGGCGGACGGCCCCACCGGAGTCCTCGGCGGGGCCGTCGCAAGGGCGCGCCCCACGGCGGGGGCGGGGTGCCGGTCCTCAGCCGACGATGGCGACCGGGGCGTCCCAGGCGTTGCGGTCGACGGTGAGGGTGTAGCCGCCGCGGGTCTCCTTGCTGTTGACCATGTACTGGTGGCCGCGGCTGTGGTCGGTGAACAGCTTGGGGTCCCACGGCCAGTCGGTGGTGGTGGTGTTCTTCTTGTCCCACAGCGCGTACCAGAGGTTGCCGGGCAGGTCCGTCCTGTCGGTGGCGGTGGCGATCGCCTTGGCGCTGGAGCTGCTGAAGCCGTAGGAGCCGGCGCGGTAGACCTTGGCGCGCAGCGTCCTGGTGAAGGACCGGACGTACGTCAGCACGGCGTCGTTGCACGCCTTGTTCGTGATGTCGTACGGCTCCATGTCGAGGTAGATCGCGCTGCCGGGCTTCATGCCGAGCGCGGCGGCCTCGGCGACCGCGTCCTTGGCGTTGCTCGCGCCGAGGGAGGCCGCCGTCGACGCGGTGAACCTCTCCGGGTTCTTGCTGGTCTGGCAGGGCGGCTGGGCGCCGACGTAGAGCGGGATGAGCTTCCAGCCGGCCGCGTTGACCGACGTGACCCAGGACGCGGTGAGGTTGGCCTGGGTGCAGCCGCGGTTCCTGCCGCCGATGTAGACGGCCGCCCCGCCGTAGAAGCCGTCGCTCTTCCACGCCTTCATCGCGGCGAGCGAGGGCGCGGTGCAGGTGTCGAACGCCCGGCCGGTGTAGGTCTTCTGCGCCGGCCAGGTGGTGGCCGCCATCGAGGTCTGCGCCGCGATCCCGGCGCCGGCGGCGACGACGACGCCCGCCGTCGCCCAGGCGATGTAGCGGCCTCTTCGGGACAGCCTGTGGTCGGACATTCCCCACCCCGTTCGGATCGCGGCCCGCGGCCGCGCATCTGGTGCGCGCGCAGAGGCCGGCGTTCGCGGCGGCGCACCTCGCGGTGTGGCCCGGCACGCGCGTCCGCCTGCAGCGGCGCGGTACGGCTCCGGCGCCCGGAGCGCTCCGCACCCTATCCGAGCCCCGCACGCCGCCCGGCACCGGGCACGGCGACCCGCCACCCGCGGGACGGCCGGCGGTCCCGGGGCAGGCGGCCGTCCCCCGGGCTGCCCCGGCCGGCCGGCCCTCACCGTGCCGTACGGACCCGTCTCAATCGCCCACGCGGCTCTCCGCCCGGACCTCGGTCGCCTCCCGCGCCGGGCCCCGGCGCGCGTCACGGTGCCGTGCCCACCGGGTGGCCAGCGGTTCCGTGTAGCGGGCGGTGAGCGGACCCAGGACCACCAGGATCAGGACGTACGCCGTCGCCAGCGGGCCCAGGGACGGCTCGATGCCCGCGGTGACCGCCAGCCCGGCGATGACGATCGAGAACTCGCCGCGCGCCACGAGCGCCCCGCCCGCGCGCCAGCGGCCCTTGACGGAGATGCCGGCGCGCCGGGCCGCCCAGTAACCGGTGGCGATCTTCGTGCCGGCGGTCACGACGGCCAGCGCGAGGGCGGGCAGCAGGACGGGCGGAATGCTGGCCGGGTCCGTGTGCAGGCCGAAGAAGACGAAGAAGACCGCGGCGAACAGGTCCCGCAAGGGGCTCAGCAGGGTGTGCGCGCCCTCGGCCGCCTCCCCGGACAGCGCGATGCCCACCAGGAACGCGCCGACCGCCGCCGACACCTGGAGCTGCTGGGCCACACCGGCGACCAGGATCGTCAGCCCCAGGACGACGAGCAGCAGCTTCTCCGGGTCGTCGCTCGACACGAAACGGGAGATGACCCGGCCGTAGCGCACGGCCGCGAACAGCACGAGCCCCGCGGCGCCCAGGGCGACCGCCAGCGTCACGCTGCCGGCCGCGAGCCCGGCGCCGGCCACGAGCGCCGTGATGATCGGCAGGTAGACCGCCATCGCCAGATCCTCCAGGACCAGGACGCTGAGGATGACCGGTGTCTCGCGGTTGCCGACCCGGCCCAGGTCGCCCAGCACCTTGGCGATCACGCCGGACGACGAGATCCAGGTGACGCCCGCCAGGACCACGGCGGCCACCGGGCCCCAGCCGAGCAGCAGCGCGGCGGCCGCGCCCGGCACGGCGTTCAGGGCGCAGTCCACCAGACCGGACGGGTAGTGGGCCTTGAGGTTGGAGACCAGATCGCTCGCCGTGTACTCCAGGCCGAGCATCAGCAGCAGGAGGATGACGCCGATCTCGGCGCCGATGGCCACGAACTCCTCGCTCGCGCCGAGCGGCAGCAGTCCGCCCTCGCCGAAGGCCAGACCGGCCAGCAGGTACAGGGGGATGGGCGAGAACTGGAAACGGGCCGCGAACCGGCCGAGCAGGCCGAGGCCCAGGATGATGGAACCGAACTCGATCAACAGGACGGCGGAGGAGTGCACCGGGTCACTCCCGCCCGAGTATCGCCGCGGCCGCGTCCACGCCCTCGCGGGTGCCTATGACGATGAGCGTGTCACCGCCCGCGAGCCGGAAGTCCGGCGCGGGCGACGGAATCGCCTCGGCCCGCCGCAGCACCGCGACGATCGACGCCCCGGTCTCCGTGCGCATGCGGGTGTCGCCCAGCAGCCGCCCGTTCCAGCGCGAGGTCGCGGCCACCTCGACGCGCTCGGCGACCAGCCCCAGGTCCGTGGTGTACAGCAGGCTCGCGCTGTGGTGCGACGGCGCGAGCGCGTCGATCAGGGAGCCCGCCTCGGCGCCGGTCAGCCGCAGGGACTGGGCGCAGGAGTCCGGGTCGTCGGCGCGGTACACGCTCACCGTCCGGGTGCCGTCGCGGTGCGCCACCACCGACAGGTGGCGTTGCTCCCGCGTCACCAGGTCGTACTGGACGCCGATCCCTGGCAGCGGGGTCGTACGGAGACGGGGAGCGGACACGTCGCTTCTCCTTGCTGTTCGTGTTCCTTGCGCGGATCACCGTTCGGGGCCCGGTGGCGGACGCCTCGCACGGCTGCCCGGAGCCGCCATGCTGCCATCCCCCCGTACGGTGGCGACATGGGTGTCGTCACGGATGGACAGGGCCGGAGCGGGACGGAGAGGCTGGTCACGGCGGTGCCATGCTCGGGAGGCGGTCGGCCGGCGGGGACCGGGAGAGGGGGAGTCGCGCACGTGTCGCTGTTCTGGCGGATCTTCGCACTCAACGCCGTCGGCCTGCTCGTGGCCACCGCCTTGCTCCTCGGCCCGGTCACCGTCTCCACGCCCGTCCTGCCCGGCGAGGCGCTCGTCGTCGTGGCGGGTCTGACCGGACTGCTCGCCGTCAACGTGGTCGTGCTGCGCGTCGGCCTGGCCCCGCTGGCGCGCCTGGGACGGGCCATGGCCGAGGCGGACCTGCTGCACCCGGGAGCCCGCGCCGCCGTCTCCGGACCCGTGGAGGCGGCCGAGCTGATCACGACCTACAACACCATGCTCGACCGGCTGGAGGCCGAACGCGCCACCAGCGCCGCGCGGGCCCTGTCCGCGCAGGAGCGCGAGCGGCAGCGGATCGCCCGCGAACTCCACGACGAGGTCGGCCAGACGCTGACCGCCGTGCTCCTCCAGCTCAAGCGCGTCGCCGACCGTGCCCCCGGTGATCTGCGCGGGGAAGTGAGCCAGGCGCAGGAGGCCACCCGCGCCGGCCTCGACGAGATCCGTCGCATCGCCCGGCGCCTGCGCCCCGGCGCCCTCGACGAACTCGGGCTCTCCAGTGCCCTGCGCTCCCTCGCGGCGGAGTTCACCACCCATGGGCTGACGGTCCGCCACGACCTGCGCCCGGGTCTGCCCCCGCCGGCCGAGGAGACGGAACTCGTCCTCTACCGCGTCGCCCAGGAGGCCCTCACCAACACCGCCCGGCACTCGGGGGCCGACCGCGCCGAACTCCGTCTGCGCCCGGTCGCCGACGGCGTGGAACTCCTCGTCCGGGACAATGGCCGAGGCCTCGGCCCCGCGGCCGAGGGCGCCGGCATCCGCGGCATGCGCGAACGGGCCCTGCTGATCGGAGCCACGCTCACCCTCACGTCGGGCGCCGACGGCGGCACGGAGGTGCGGCTGCGGACCGGGAGGTACGACGGCCCGCGGGCGGAGGACGGAGACGGCCGATGACCGACGGGGACCGCCGACGACTGCTGAGACGCCGCCGATGACCGCCCGGACGCCCCGACGACCGACCACCCACGACCGACGGAACACCTGTGCACCTGAACGACGACGAGACGTCCGCACCACCGTCCGCCCCGCCCGTCCGCGTCCTGCTCGCCGACGACCACACGCTGGTGCGCCGGGGCGTGCGGCTCATCCTCGACGGCGAACCCGACCTGACCGTCGTCGCCGAGGCGGGGGACGGGGCCGAGGCGGTCGAGCGGGCCCGTGCGGGCGACATCGACCTCGCCGTCCTCGACGTGGCCATGCCCCGCACCACCGGCCTCCAGGCGGCCCGCGAACTCTCCCGCCGCCTCCCCGGCCTGCGCATCCTCATCCTCACGATGTACGACAACGAGCAGTACTTCTTCGAAGCGCTCAAGGCCGGAGCCGGCGGCTACGTCCTGAAGTCGGTCGCCGACCGCGACCTCGTCGAGGCGTGCCGGGCGGTCATGCGGGACGAGCCCTTCATCTACCCGGGGGCGGAGCGGGCGCTCGTCCGCTCGTACCTGGACCGGCTGCACCGCGGCGACCGTGTCGCCGGTCTGCCCGAGCGGCCCATCACCGACCGCGAGGAGGAGATCCTCAAGCTCGTCGCCGAGGGCCACACGTCCAAGGAGATCGGCGCCCTGCTCTTCATCAGCGCCAAGACGGTCGAACGGCACCGGGCCAACCTCCTGCAGAAGCTGGGCATGCGCGACCGGCTCGAACTCACCCGCTACGCGATCCGCGCCGGCCTCATCGACCCCTGAGCCCCGCACCGCACCGCGGGTCCCGGCCCCCGCACCGCGGACGTCGCGGCCGGGCCCGCGCGAGGGCGGTGAGATGCGCTCCGGGCACCGCCTACCCTTGAGCCATGACCAGCAGCAGCGACCGGAGCCCCGCAGTGGACGTTCAAGCACCCAAGAGCTACGAGATCCGCACCTACGGGTGCCAGATGAACGTCCACGACTCGGAGCGCCTGTCCGGGCTGCTCGAGGAGGCCGGTTACGTGCGCGCCCCGGAGGGGTCGGACGGCGACGCGGACGTCGTCGTCTTCAACACCTGCGCGGTCCGTGAGAACGCCGACAACCGACTGTACGGCAACCTCGGCCGCCTGGCGCCGAGGAAGGCGAGCCGGCCGGGCATGCAGATCGCGGTCGGCGGCTGCCTCGCGCAGAAGGACCGCGACACCATCGTGAAGAAGGCGCCCTGGGTGGACGTCGTCTTCGGCACGCACAACATCGGCAAGCTGCCCGTCCTGCTGGAACGCGCGCGCGTGCAGGAAGAGGCGCAGGTCGAGATCGCCGAGTCCCTGGAGGCGTTCCCGTCCACGCTGCCGACCCGCCGCGAGAGCGCGTACGCCGCCTGGGTGTCGATCTCCGTCGGCTGCAACAACACCTGCACCTTCTGCATCGTCCCGGCCCTGCGCGGCAAGGAGAAGGACCGCCGCACCGGCGACATCCTCGCCGAGATCGAGGCCCTGGTCGGCGAGGGCGTCTCCGAGATCACCCTGCTCGGCCAGAACGTCAACGCGTACGGCTCCGACATCGGCGACCGCGAGGCCTTCAGCAAGCTGCTGCGCGCCTGCGGGACGATCGAGGGCCTGGAGCGCGTCCGCTTCACCTCCCCGCACCCGCGCGACTTCACCGACGACGTGATCGCGGCCATGGCCGAGACGCCGAACGTGATGCCGCAGCTGCACATGCCGCTCCAGTCCGGCTCGGACACGGTCCTGAAGGCCATGCGCCGCTCCTACCGCCAGGAGCGCTACCTGGGGATCATCGAGAAGGTCCGCGCCGCCATCCCGCACGCCGCGATCACCACCGACATCATCGTGGGCTTCCCCGGCGAGACCGAGGAGGACTTCGAGCAGACGCTGCACGTCGTGCGCGAGGCCCGTTTCTCCCAGGCGTTCACCTTCCAGTACTCCAAGCGCCCCGGCACCCCGGCCGCGACCATGGAGAACCAGATCCCCAAGGAGGTCGTCCAGGCGCGCTACGAGCGTCTCGTCGCCCTCCAGGAGGAGATCTCCTGGGAGGAGAACAAGAAGCAGGTCGGCCGCACGCTCGAGCTGATGGTCGCCGAGGGCGAGGGCCGCAAGGACGGCGCCACCCACCGCCTCTCCGGCCGCGCCCCCGACAACCGCCTGGTCCACTTCACCAAGCCGGAGCAGGAGGTCCGCCCCGGCGACGTGGTCACCGTCGAGGTCACGTACGCCGCCCCGCACCACCTCCTCGCCGAAGGCCCCGTGCTCGACGTGCGCCGCACGCGCGCGGGCGACGCCTGGGACAAGCGCAACGCCGAGAAGGCGGCCAAGCCGGCCGGCGTGATGCTCGGCCTGCCGAAGATCGGCGCGCCGGC
This sequence comes from Streptomyces sp. NPDC017936, assembly GCF_044328485.1. Classification (NCBI taxonomy): domain Bacteria; kingdom Bacillati; phylum Actinomycetota; class Actinomycetes; order Kitasatosporales; family Streptomycetaceae; genus Streptomyces; species Streptomyces sp. NPDC017936. Next base: position 49,335 of record NZ_JBIRHK010000007.1, read on the forward strand.
GCCGCTCCCGGTCGCCACGGGCAGCGGCTGCGGCTGCGACTGACCGGGTGGGCGCCGGGGACGGACCACGGTCCCGCCGGTCCGGCGGACCTGCCGCCCCGGCTTCGGGAACGGGGGCCGACCGGGTCCGCCGGACCTGCTGATCAGGCCCGGCGGACGTGCTGACCGCCGCCCGGCGCCGGGCGGCGGCTACGCTGCCGATCATGCTTGTCGCCGCCGCAGTCTGCCCCTGTCCGCCCCTGCTCGTGCCCGAGGTCGCCGCGGGCGCCGCACCCGAGCTGGACACCGCGCGTGCCGCCTGCTCGCAGGCGCTGGCCGTGCTCGCCGCGGCCCGCCCGGACCGGCTCCTGGTCGTCGGGCCCACCGACGGGTCCGGGCACGGTCCGTACCCGGAGGGCGCGCGGGGGTCCTTCCGCGGCTTCGGCACGGACGTCGCCGTCCGGCTCGGCCGGGGCGGCGGCACCGTGCCGCCGGAACGGGATCTGCCGCCCTCGCTCGCCGTCGGCGCCTGGCTGCTGGAGCGGGCCGGATGGTCGTCGAGCCCGGTCGAGGCGCTCGGCGTGGACGAGACGCTCACGGCCGAACGGTGCATCGCCCTCGGGAGGGACCTCGGCGCACGGGCCGGGCGGGTCGCGCTGCTGGTGATGGGCGACGCGAGCGCGTGCCGCACGCTGAAGGCGCCGGGCTATCTCGACGAGCGCGCGGCGCCCTTCGACGCGGCGGTCGCGCGGGCGCTGGGCGGCGCGGACACCGCGGCCCTCGAGGCGCTCGACGCCGGACTCGCCCGCGAGCTGAAGGCCGCCGGCCGGGCGCCCTGGCAGGTGCTCGCGGGTGCGGCCGGGGGCGCCGGCCTGTCGGGCGCCCTGCTGTACGAGGACGCGCCGTACGGCGTCGGGTACGTGGTCGCGGCCTGGTCGTAGGCGGCGGCTCGGTGCCCGACGACGGCGGGCGGGAGGCGGAAGACGCGAGGGGGAAGGGCGGACGGCGGACGGCCGCGCGCGTTCCCGCTGCGCGGCCGTCCGCCGATCGCCGTCCCGCTGCGGGCTGCCGTCAGGAACTCGGTGGGGGCGTGGTGGGGGGCGTGAACGTGTCACCGCCCGCTCCCGGCTCCTCCTTGTGGTGCGTGAGCCGGTCCATGGCGCCCTTGGCCTTGTCGGTGCCCGTGTGGATCTTGTCGCTGTACTTGCCCTTGGTCCTCTCGTCGACGACCTTGGCGGCCTTGTCGATCCCGTGATGGATCTTGCCCCCGTGCTGGTGCGCGAGGTCCGACACCTTGCCCTTGGCCGGGCCGAGCTTGGACTTCAGATGGTTCAGAAGACCCATGGGTCACCTTCCCTGACGGGGCCGTCACGTGCGGGCGTCCTCGCCGGCCTCGCTGTCGACGGCCTCCTCGGCGGACTGCTGCCGGGGGATCCCGACGCCGTCGGGGGCGGCGTCGTCCTCCGTCGCCGTCCCCGTGGCGTCACCGGCCTCGGCCGGCTTCCCCTCCGGTGTGCCCTCGGCGGCCTGCTCCGCCGGGGCGCCGTCCACCGTCGCGGCGGACGGCGCCCCGGCGGTGGTCTCCGCCTCGCGCGCGGTGGTCTCCTCCGTGGTCGTCTCCTCCGTGGCCTGGGACCTCCGGAAAAGCCGCGCCAAAACGCCCATATCCACTCCATACGGTACTCGTGCGGGCGAAATCCCGCGTTGCCCGGTGCGTCCGTTTGCGCCACCGGGATGCGCCGCCCCCGAACGGGCGACGGGAATCTCGCAACGGGCAACGACGCCGGACCGGCCCCGTCACGTAACTCGTTCGAGCGTGGGGTGCGGGGTTTGCGAGACTGGTGCCGTGAGCAGCGCACCCCCCGCCCCCCGCGTCATCGCCGTCGTCGGACCGACCGCGGCCGGAAAGTCCGATCTGGGCGTCTTCCTGGCCCGGCAGCTCGGCGGCGAGGTCGTCAACGCCGACTCCATGCAGCTCTACCGAGGGATGGACATCGGCACCGCCAAGCTGACGCCCGAGGAGCGCGACGGCGTCCCGCACCACCTGCTGGACATCTGGGACGTCACGGTCACCGCCTCCGTCGCCGAGTACCAGAGACTCGCCCGCGCGCGGATCGACGCGCTGCTCGCCGAGGGCCGCTGGCCGATCCTGGTCGGCGGCTCCGGACTGTACGTCCGCGGCGCGGTCGACAACCTGGAGTTCCCGGGCACCGACCCCGAGGTCCGGGCCCGCCTGGAGGAGGAGCTCACGCTGCGCGGCTCGGGCGCGCTGCACGCCCGGCTGGCCGCCGCCGACCCGGAGGCGGCGCACGCGATCCTGCCCAGCAACGGCCGCCGCATCGTCCGCGCCCTCGAAGTGATCGAGATCACCGGCAAGCCCTTCACCGCCAACCTGCCGGGGCACGACTCGGTGTACGACACCCTCCAGATCGGCGTCGACGTGGCGCGCCCCGAACTCGACGAACGCATCGCCCGCCGCGTCGACCGGATGTGGGACGAGGGCCTCGTCGACGAGGTCCGCGCGCTGGAGGCGCAGGGCCTGCGCGAGGGGCGTACGGCCTCGCGCGCGCTCGGCTACCAGCAGGTCCTCGCCGCCCTGGTGGGGGAGTGCACCGAGGACGACGCGCGCGCGGAGACCGTCCGTGCCACCAAGCGCTTCGCACGCCGTCAGGATTCGTGGTTCAGGCGCGACCCCCGGGTGCACTGGTTGAGTGGGGCCGCGGCGGATCTCGCGGATCTCCCACGGCTCGCGCTGGCGTTGGTCGAACGACCGGTTACAGCCTGATCACGTCATGGCATCGGGACGCTCAGGCCGTCATCCGGGCCTTCGGCACCGTGCCATCATCGAGCTTCGATCGACCAAGTGGAGTCCGAGTTGGGAGGGCGCGTGGCGATGGAGGCCGGCCCTCGCGACACCGCACAAGGCACCGAGCACCTCACCCCCGAGCGGGGTGAACCGGAGCCGCAGGATGCTGCCCGTCTGAGCCCCGACGGGCCGGACGCCGACGACACGCAGGACGGCGTGACCGCCGACGGGCCCGAGGCCGAGGAGATGTTCGCCGGCGGCCCCGAGGTCGAGGTCGAGCTGCGTCCCCAGCGCCGGCTGCGCATCTGGCAGCTCGCCCCGATCGTGGGCCTGGCGGCGACCGGCTCCCTGATGTTCGCCTTCCCCCTCGCGTTCGACTTCGGCGACAGCGGGGCCGTGATCGCCATGCTGGGGCTGCTGATCTGCTCCTGCGCCGCCGGCTGGGGCATGATGGCCGCCCGCCGCGTCGGTCACACCTGGCCCGGCCTGCCCCCGCGCGGCTCCGGCCGCCGCCCCGACTGGCGGGTCGTCCTCGGCTACGTCGTGCTGGTCGCCGCGGTGGTGGCCCTGGCCGTGTGGCGGGTCGCCCGGCTCCGCTAGGGTCACCGCGCCCACCGGTGCGGGCCGGCCCGCCGCCGCCCTCCCGTGTCTTCGCCGGCCGGGCGGGCCCCGGGGCCGCCGCCGGTCCCCACGCGCGCGGGGAGTGTCGCGGCGACCCCGTACGATCGAGGAATGAGCACGCGGATCGCCTTCCTCAAGGGTCACGGCACGGAGAACGACTTCGTGATCGTCCCCGACCCGGAGAACGCCCTCGACCTGCCGCAGGCCGCCGTCGCCGCCCTGTGCGACCGCCGCGCGGGCATCGGCGGCGACGGGCTGCTGCACGTGGTGCGGTCCGCCGCGCACCCCGAGGCGCGGGAGATGGCGGCCGAGGCGGAGTGGTTCATGGACTACCGCAACGGCGACGGCTCCCTCGCGGAGATGTGCGGCAACGGCGTCCGCGTCTTCGCGCGCTACCTCCAGCACGCCGGACTCGTCACCGAGGGCGACCTGGCGGTCGCCACCCGCGGAGGCGTGAAGACGGTGCACATCGCCAAGGACGGTGACGTCACCGTCGGCATGGGCCGGGCCCGCCTCCCCGAGGGGGACGTCACCGTGAGCGTCGGCGAGCGCAGCTGGCCCGCCCGGAACGTGAACATGGGCAACCCGCACGCCGTCGCCTTCGTCGACGACCTGGCGCACGCGGGCGACCTGAACTCCCCGCCGCCCTTCAGCCCCGGCTCCGCCTACCCGGACGGGGTGAACGTCGAGTTCGTCGTCGACCGCGGCCCGCGGCACGTCGCGCTGCGCGTGCACGAGCGCGGTTCCGGCGAGACCCGCTCGTGCGGCACGGGCGCGTGCGCCGTGGCCGTGGCGACCGCACGCCGCGACGGCGCCGACCCGGCCGTCACCGGGACGCCGGTCACGTACACCGTGGACGTCCCCGGCGGCCGCCTCGTGATCACCGAGCGGCCCGACGGCGAGATCGAGATGACCGGCCCCGCCGTGATCGTCGCCGAGGGCACGATCGATCCGGAGTGGCTGGAAACCGCCGTCCGGGGGCGCGCGTAGCGGCTTGGTATCGGAGGCGGAGACGGCCCGGTGAGGCGGCGGAGTGCTGCCGGAGCCGGGCCGGCGCGTTCGACATCGCGACCCGCCGCAGGTCAGACGGCGCAAAATCGTAAACCTCCCGGCCATCGCTCGAATGGGTGATCCGTTTCACGCTCGGGGAGAGGCGGTCGGCCGGGCGTGATGGGCTCGGTAGCATCAAGCACCGGCCCGGACGGGGGACCGACGCCAGCCCCCTGAGCCGTGTCCGCCCTGGGGCACTCCGTCCGCCGGTCCACGCAGCCGGAGGTGCCCATGAGTGCGGAGGCCACGAATCCCGCGACCCCAGGCCCGGTGGCGCCTGCCGCGCCCCGCAGGCGCAGCCGCTCCCGGATCGACCTGCGTCGCCTGGGCCGGGCCGCGTTGCTCGGCTCCGCCTCCCGCGGCCGGCTGCCCGACGCGATCGGCCACGTGGTCGAGGCGCACCGCGCCCACCACCCCGACGCCGACCTGGAACCGCTGCGCCGCGCCTACGTGCTCGCCGAGTCCTCGCACCGCGGCCAGATGCGCAAGAGCGGCGAGCCGTACATCACGCACCCGCTCGCCGTGACCCTCATCCTCGCCGAACTCGGCGCGGAGACCACGACGCTGACGGCCTCCCTGCTCCACGACACCGTGGAGGACACCGAGGTGACGCTCGACCAGGTGGGCGAGCAGTTCGGCGAGGAGGTGCGCTACCTCGTCGACGGCGTCACGAAACTCGAGAAGGTCGACTACGGCGCGGCCGCCGAGCCCGAGACGTTCCGCAAGATGCTCGTCGCCACCGGCAACGACGTCCGCGTGATGTCGATCAAGCTCGCCGACCGGCTGCACAACATGCGCACCCTCGGCGTGATGCGCCCCGAGAAACAGGCGCGCATCGCCAAGGTGACCCGCGACGTGCTCATCCCGCTCGCCGAACGCCTCGGCGTCCAGGCCCTGAAGACCGAGCTCGAGGACCTGGTCTTCGCGATCCTGCACCCCGAGGAGTACGCGCACACGCGCGAGCTCATCGCCGGCAACGCCGCCCGCGAGGACGACCCGCTCGCCGAGTTCGCCGACGCCCTGCGCGCGGTCCTGCGTGACGCCGGCATCCCCGCCGAAGTCCTCATCCGCCCACGGCACTTCGTGTCCGTCCACCGCGTCGCCCGCAAGCGCGGCCGGCTGCGCGGCTGCGACTTCGGCCGTCTGCTCGTGCTCGTCAACGAGGACGCGGACTGTTACGCCGTCCTCGGCGAACTGCACACCTGCATGACGCCGGTCGTCTCCGAGTTCAAGGACTTCATCGCCGTCCCCAAGTTCAACCTGTACCAGTCGCTGCACACCGCCGTGGCCCGCGAGGACGGCCAGGTCGCCGAGGTCCTCATCCGCACCCACCAGATGCACAAGGTCGCCGAGGCCGGCGTCGTCGCGCTCGGCAATCCCTACGCCTCGCCCCCGGACGAGCAGGGCGGCGAGGGCGGACCGGCCGACGGGGAGCGCGTCGACCCCACCCGGCCCGGCTGGCTCTCCCGCCTCCTCGACTGGCAGGAGGCCGCTCCCGACCCCGACACCTTCTGGTCCACCCTGCGCGAGGACCTCGCCCAGGACCGCGAGATCACCGTCTTCCGCCCCGACGGCGGCACCCTCGGCCTGCCCGAGGGCGCCACCTGCGTGGACGCCGCCTACGCCCAGTACGGCGAGGACGCCCACGCGTGCATCGGCGCCCGCGTGAACGGCCGTCTGGCCACCCTGAGCACCGTGCTGCGGGACGGGGACACCGTTCAGCTCCTCATGGGGCAGGACCCGGCCTCGGAGCCCTCCACGGAGTGGCTGAAGCACGCCCACACGCCGACCGCCCGCATCGCCATCCAGCGGTGGATGGCGACGCACACGGGAGCGGACGGCCCGGCCGCGGAGCCGGTCGCCAGGGCCGCGCACGGCACCGGGGACCCGGCGCAGAACGGTGACGCCGGTGACCACGCCGGCGCCGGACACCCCGGTGGCCCGGGCGTCTTCCAGGGCGCCGGAGCGAGCACGGCCGCGGGCGGGGCCGGGACCGGGAGCGCCGCCGGGGACGTCTTCCCCCGGCCCGCCGCCGAGACGCCGGTGTCCCGGCCCGGAGCCGCGATCACCGTCGTGGACCGGCCCGGGGCGAACGCCCGGCTCGCCGGGTGCTGCACCCCCGTGCCCTCCGACGAGGTGACCGGCTTCGCCGTGCGCGGGGGAGTGGTGACCGTCCACCGCGTGGAGTGCGCCGCGGTGGCGCGCATGACGGACGCGGGGCGCGCGCCGGTCGTCGTGAGCTGGGGGGACGGCACCGAGTGCCGGGTCACCCTGGTCGCCGAATCGTTCGGCCGCCCCCATCTGCTCGCCGACCTCACCGAGGCCATCGCCCTGGAGGGCGCCGAGATCGTCTCCGCGACCGTCGAGCCCCCGAGCCAGCAACGCGTACGGCACACGTACACCCTCCAGCTCCCCGACGCGGCCCACCTGCCCACCCTGATGCGCGCCATGCGGAACGTGCCCGGCGTGTACGACGTGAGCCGGGCGCAGCACCACGCGCCCTGAGCGCGCGCTCGGCGGGACGTGCGTCGACGCGGCCCGGCCGGGGCGGTGGGCCGGCCGGCGTGCGTCCCGCCGCCACCAGGCACACGCGCGTGGGCCATCCGTTCGAGTGGGCCGGTCGCGCGTCGTCGCCGGGGGACGGGCGGGCGCTGGTAGCGGTGGTGCATGCCCCTCACCGCCCTCACCCCCCGCGTCCGCGCCGCCTCCTCCCGCCGCCTGAAGTCGGTCCTCCTGGCCTCGGCCGTCTCCGTCTGCCTGGTCGCCGCGAGCGCTCCGCCGGCCCCGCTCGGCGTCGGCGACCGCCTCTTCCCGCACCTGGGCAACCCGGGCTACGACGTGGCCTCCTACGACCTGGCCTTCACGTACTCCGGCAGCAACAGCAAGCCGCTGAAGGCGGTCACCACCATCGACGGCTGGACCACCGCCGCCCTGGACCGGATCAACCTCGACTTCGCCCACGGCGAGGTCGAGTCGGTGGAGGTCGACGGCGAGCCCGCCGCCTTCACCACCGCCGGGGAGGACCTGGTGATCACGCCGGCGGACCCGCTGCCCCGGGGCGACTGGATGCGCGTCACCGTGCGCCACACCAGCGACCCGGTGAGCAGCGCGGACCGGGACGGCGGCTGGGTGCGGACCTCGGACGGCCTGGCGATGGCCAACCAGGCCGACGCCGCCCACCTGGTGTTCCCGTGCAACGACCACCCCTCCGACAAGGCGATGTTCACCATCCGGGTCACCGCGCCCGACGCCTACACGGCCGTCGCCAACGGACTGCCGGCCGGTGTCGCCAGGGCGGGCGCCACCACCACCTGGACGTACCGCACCCGGCACCCCATGGCCACCGAGCTCGCCCAGGTGTCCATCGGCCGCTCCACCGTCCTGCACCGCGAGGGACCGCGCGGACTGCCCGTGCGGGACGTCGTCCCGACCAGGGACCGCGCGCTCCTCGAACCGTGGCTGAAGAAGACCCCCGCCCAGATCACCTGGATGGAGGACAAGGTCGGCCCCTATCCCTTCGAGACGTACGGCCTGCTCATGGCCGACGCGACCACCGGCTTCGAGCTGGAGACGCAGACCCTGTCCCTCTTCGAGCGGCACCTGTTCACCGAGCCCGCGTACCCCGCGTGGTACGTCGAGTCGATCATGGTGCACGAGCTGGCCCACCAGTGGTTCGGCGACAGCGTCAGCCCGCGCACCTGGTCCGACCTGTGGCTCAACGAAGGACACGCCACCTGGTACGAGGCCCTCTATGCCGAGGAGAAGGAGGGCCGCACCCTCCAGGCGCGGATGAAGGCGGCGTACGCGGCCTCCGACGGCTGGCGGGCGGACGGCGGTCCGCCCGGCGCCCCCGAGCCGCCGGCGCCCGGCCAGAAGATCGGCATCTTCCGTCCGAACGTCTACGACGGCGCGGCCCTCGTGCTGTACGCCCTGCGCCAGGAGATCGGCACGCGCGCGTTCGAGCGGCTGGAGCGTGCCTGGGTGCGCGACCACCGGGACTCCACGGCCTCCACCGCAGACTTCCGGCGCCTCGCCGCGCAGATCTCCGGGCGGGACCTCACGGACTTCTTCACGGACTGGCTGTACGGCGAGAAAACCCCGCCGATGCCCGGCCACCCGGAGTGGAAGCCGGCCGCGCCCTCCTCCGACGGGGCCCCGCAATAAGGCCGTGACGAGACGGGCCGTCCCGTGCGACCATCGTGAGGTCGGCGCGGCACGGGACGACGGGAATCTCCCGGGGTACTCGTGCGTTGTCCATGATGAACGCTCATGAAGACCGCCGAATCGGCATCCCCAACGACGTAAGGACCCAATGACCTCCTCTTCTTCCCCTTCCCAGGACACCAAGCGCTTCGCGCACGCCTACCCCGAAGGTCTTCGGGCCGATGCCCTGATGGAAGAGGACGTCGCCTGGAGCCACGAGTTCGACGGAGAGCGGGACGGCGACCAGTTCGACCGTTCCGAGCGCGCGGCCCTGCGCCGCGTCGTGGGCCTCTCCACCGAGCTCGAGGACGTCACCGAGGTCGAGTACCGTCAGCTCCGCCTGGAGCGGGTCGTGCTCGTCGGCGTCTGGACCTCGGGGACCGTGCAGGACGCGGAGAACTCCCTCGCGGAGCTGGCCGCCCTCGCGGAGACCGCGGGCGCGCTCGTGCTCGACGGCGTGATCCAGCGCCGTGACAAGCCCGACGCGGCCACCTACATCGGCTCCGGCAAGGCCGGCGAGCTGCGCGACATCGTGCTCGAGACCGGCGCGGACACCGTCATCTGCGACGGTGAGCTCAGCCCGGGCCAGCTGATCCACCTGGAAGACGTCGTCAAGGTCAAGGTCATCGACCGCACGGCCCTGATCCTCGACATCTTCGCCCAGCACGCCAAGTCCCGGGAGGGCAAGGCGCAGGTCGCGCTCGCGCAGATGCAGTACATGCTGCCGAGGCTGCGAGGCTGGGGTCAGTCGCTGTCCCGGCAGATGGGCGGCGGCAAGGGCGGCGGCCTCGCCACCCGTGGTCCCGGTGAGACCAAGATCGAGACGGACCGGCGCCGGATCCGCGAGAAGATGGCGAAGATGCGCCGGGAGATCGCGGAGATGAAGACCGGGCGCGAGATCAAGCGGCAGGAGCGCAAGCGCCACAAGGTGCCGTCCGTGGCCATCGCGGGCTACACCAACGCGGGCAAGTCGTCCCTGCTCAACCGCCTCACCGGCGCGGGCGTGCTCGTCGAGAACGCCCTGTTCGCCACCCTCGACCCGACCGTGCGCCGGGCCGAGACCCCGAGCGGGCGGCTGTACACGCTGGCGGACACCGTCGGGTTCGTCCGCCACCTGCCGCACCACCTGGTCGAGGCGTTCCGCTCCACCATGGAGGAGGTCGGCGAGTCCGACCTGATCCTGCACGTGGTGGACGGCTCGCACCCGAACCCGGAGGAGCAGCTGGCCGCCGTGCGCGAGGTGGTCCGGGACGTCGGCGCCACCGACGTGCCCGAGATCGTCGTGATCAACAAGGCGGACGCGGCCGACCCGCTGACGCTGCAGCGGCTGATGCGGATCGAGAAGCGCTCCATCGCCGTCTCGGCCCGCAGCGGCCAGGGCATCGAGGAACTGCTCGCGCTCATCGACGACGAGCTGCCCCGCCCCTCGGTCGAGATCGAGGCGCTCGTGCCGTACACCCACGGCAAGCTGGTCGCCCGTGCCCACACCGAGGGCGAGGTGATCTCCGCGGAGCACACGGCGGAGGGCACGCTGCTGAAGGCGCGGGTGCACGAGGAACTGGCGGCGGACCTCGCACCGTACGTGCCGGCGTCGCTCGCCTGACCTCTCCACGGTCGAGGGCCCGCCCCCTGCTCGGCGCAGGGGGCGGGCCCTCGGCGTGTCCGGTCGCTGACCGGGCCGGCGACCGGATCACCGCCGGGTCACTGACCGCCGTACTTCTTGCTCATGTTCTGGTAGAGCGCCTTGGCCTCCTGGCCGAGCTGCGGGCCGGCCAGCCAGGTGTTGTCGGCGGGGCCGATCGAGGTGTTGGAGACCAGCCTGGTCTCGCCGTCCACCATCCGGAACCAGCCGCCGCCCGACGAGCCGCCGGTCATGGTGCAGCCGATGCGGTACATCGTCGGCAGCGACGGGCTCAGCGACAGCCGTCCGGGCCTGTCGACGCACTTGAACATCTTCAGCCCGTTGTACGGAGCCGCCGCCGGGTAGCCCCACGCGCCCATGGCGTCGACCCCGGTCGCCGAGGGCGCGGAGAAGTCGACGTCCAGCGCGCCGCCGACGGTCTCCTCCAGCGACTTGGAGCCGGCCTCGGGCGTCACGTGCAGGACGGCGTAGTCGTAGGCGGCGCCCGCGCCGCCCGTGTCCGAGCCGCCCTGGATCCACCCGTTCGGCGTGGAGGCCCAGTCGGCCCACCAGTTGCCGTACGGGGCGATCTCCGAGGCCGTGGCCTTGCCGAGCTGTGCCTCCGTCTTGCCCAGGTCGTTGTAGGCGGGGACGAAGGCGATGTTGCGGTACCAGCCGCCCGCGCCGCCGGCGTGCACACAGTGGCCGGCCGTCCAGACGAGGTTCGACTTGCCCGGGTGGTTCACGTCCGTGACGACCGTGCCCGAGCAGACCATCGTGCCCTCGGGCGAGTCGAAGAAGACCTTGCCCACCGGGGCGGCGTTCTCGTGGTACGGCGTCTTCTCGGCCTCCGCCCGGACCGGCGCCGGCTCCGGGTCGCTGACGCCCTGGTCGGCGGCGGTGTCCTTCGTCGTCACCGTCTTGTCGGCCTCCTTCGCGGACCGCATCCGCTCCGGCTTCCACAGGCCCTCGATCACCGGGTTGACGAAGTCCTTGGCCTCACTGAGCCACTTGTCCTTGTCCCAGTCCCGCCAGCCGCCGTTCGCCCAGTCGTCGACGTCGATGCCGTGCTCCTCGAGCTTGTCGGCGATGCCGGACGGAACACGGACCTTGCCGTCGCCGGTGCCGGCGGAGCCGGAGGCGTGCGCCGAGGCGTCGGTCCCGGTGTCGTCCGAGCCGTTGCAGGCGGTCGCGGTCAGGGCGAGTGCCGCGACCAGGCCGGTGGCCAGCAGCGAGCGCTGCCGACCACGCCGGTGCGCGAAGGGCGCGCGTATGGAACGCATGGTTCGAAGTCCCCCGTCGAAACGCGTGAATGTCATGTGCTTGTCAGATGGAAAGGAAGGGGCGCCCCGGCGATGATCACCGGAGGCGACACCCCACTATGCCCGTCGAGTCACGGACGAACAGCGGGGGGACGGTGAAGGTTCCCGTGAGGCACCGCCCCCCGCCGTGGATCACTGCCCGGCGAACTTCTCGCTCACCGAGTCGAACACGCCCTTGGCGACCTCACCCAGCCGCGGCCCCGCGAGCCAGCCCGCGTCCACCGGGCCGATCGAGGTGTTGGACACCAGCGCCGGCTTGCCGTCCGAGCCCGTCGCCACCCAGCCGCCGCCGGACGAACCGCCGGTCATCGTGCACCCGATCCGGTACATGGTCGGGTCCGTGGCGTTGAGCGACAGCCGGCCCGGCTGGTCCTGGCACTGGTACAGCTTCTGCCCGTCGTAGGGCGCCGCCGCCGGATAGCCCGTGGCGGTCATGCTCTTCAGCTTCGTCACGGCCGGCGCCGCGAAGTCCACCGGCAGCGCCGAACCCACCGTCTCCTCCAGCGACTTGCCGGAGCCGCCGTCCTCGGGCGTCACGTGGATGACGGCGAAGTCGTACGGTGCGCCGTCACCGCCGGTCTGCCCGCCCTGCTCGATCCACTGGTCCGAGGTCTGCGCCCAGTCACCCCACCAGACGCCGTACGGCGCCGCTTCCTCCTTGGTGGCCGTCCGCAGCTCCTCGGCCGACATGCCGGCGTCGTTGTACGACGGCACGAACGCGATGTTGCGGTACCAGCCGCCCTTCTTGCCGGCGTGCACGCAGTGGCCGGCCGTCCACACCAGGTTGGACTTGCCCGGGTGGGCCGGGTCCTGCACGACCGTCGCCGAGCAGACCATCGTGCCCTCGGGGGAGTCGAAGAACACCTTGCCCGCTTCGGCCGCGTGGGCGTGGTACTCGGGCGGCACGGCCGCCGCGTCCACCGCCGCCGGCGTCGGGTCGGTCACGCCCTGGTCGTCGGAGAGGTCGCTGTCGTCGACGCCCCGGTCGGGGTCCTCGGCCTCGCGCATCCGGTCCGGGTCCCACAGCCCGTGGATGATCGGGTTGATGTAGTCCTGCGCCTCACGCAGCCAGTCGTCCTTGTCCCAGTTCTTCCAGGCGCCGTTCTTCCACTTGTCGAGGTCGATCCCGTGCTCCTTGAGCCGGTCCTTGATGTCGTCCGGGATCTTGATCTTCCCGTCGTCGCCCGCCGAGGCGGACGCGGTGGCCTGGCCGTTCGCGTCGGCGTCGCCCGAATCGCAGGCGGTCGCGGTGAGCGCGAGCGCCGAGGCGAGGGCTATGGCGCCCAGCACGGGGGAGGTTCTGCGGCGGGCGTGCCTCTCCCGGCGAGTGGCGAACGGCGGCCGTATGGATCGCATGGTGTGACTCCCCCTGCTGTGAACGTACGTGGAGCGGCAGCCGTCCCCGCGGTCGAACTCATGCTGTTCTCATGCCTGGTTCACGCGGGTGTCACGGCCTTGTGGAACGGCATCACACGATATGTGGTCGCCGCGGGGGACTCCTGACGGAACGGCAACGGTTTCGCTACGGGCTTGCCGGACCGGGCGGCCCTTCGCACGATTTCACCCGTCTCCGGGGGATCGCCGGGCGACCGCGCGACGGAGGGCGTCCCGGCAGGCCAGGACGGCCGGGTGCCGGCTGCGGCCACGGCGCACGACCGTGAAGACACGGCGCGCCTGCCGGCCGCCGGGGAGCTGCCGCAGCGCCACCGTCCGGGGCCGTCCGCTCCACACGAGGTCGGGCAGGAAGGCCGCGGCGTGGTGCTGCTCGACGAGACGGAGGTGGAGCAGGAGATCGGTGGTCTCGAACCGCACGTCCGGTTCGAAGCCCGCGTCACGGCACAGGGTCGTGGCCCAGTGCCGTGCGGTGGTGCCTTCCGGTTCCATGACCCAGGGGTGGCCGGCCAGTGAGCGCAGCGCCGCCACCGGGTCGTCGGTGTCCGCGGGGAGGGGCGGCCCGGGCAGGGCGAGGCGCAGGGGATCGTCGAGCAGGTCCTCCTGTTCGAGTCCGGAGGGGCGCGGATTGGGGTTGCCGGGGTACTCCTCGGCGAGGACCAGGTCGAAGTCGCGGGCCTGGAGGGCGGGAAGGGCCTTCTCCGGCTCCATGTGCGTGACGTGGACGCGCAGATGCGGGTGCGCGTCACGCAGCAGGCCGAGCGCCGTCGGGACCAGGGCCAGAGCGGCCGTCTGGAACGAGGCGATGCGCAGCGTGCCGGTCAGATCGGTCAGGGAGGCCGCGATGTCCGCCTCCGCGCGCTCCAGGCGTTCGAGAACCGCCTCGGTGTGGGCGACGAGGATCTCGGCCTGCTCGGTCAGCCGCACGCGCCGCCCGACCGGTTCCAGCAGCGGGACGCCGACGTCGGCCTCGAGCTGGGACAACTGCTGGGAGACGGAGGACGGGGCGTAGGACAGGGCGGCGGCGACGGCCGCCAGCGTGCCGCGGTGCTTGAGCTCGCGCAGCAGACGCAGCCGGTGCAGGTCGAACATCGCCGGACCGCTCGCTCTCCTTGCCGTCGCGGAGCCCGGGGAGGCTCTCCTCGTCGTCACCGCGGCATCGGTCGGTTTCCCTGATGAGTATAAGTCGGAAACATCCGCTGGACCGATGGTAGGAGTGCGTCGGACCCTGGTCGCGTGCCCGAGAACTCCTCCTCCCCCCGTACGCTGCCGTGGGTCGCGCGGCCCGCCGCCCGGACCTGGCGGTGTGGACCGGCGCCCGCCGCGGTCCGGGACTTCCACGCCGCCCTGCCCGGTTACTCGCCCACTCCGCTGACCGAACTCCCCCCGCTCGCAGCCGAGCTGGGAGCCGGCCGGCTCTTCGTCAAGGACGAGTCGCGCCGCCTCGGACTGCCCGCGTTCAAGGCACTGGGCGCGTCCTGGGCGGTCCACCGCGTCCTCACCGAACGCGCGGCGGGCGGCGCGGAACCGGGTCCGGTCACCCTGGTCACCGCGACCGACGGGAACCACGGCCGCGCCGTCGCGCGCACGGCACGCCTGCTCGGGCAGCGCGCCCACGTCCTCGTCCCGCAGGGCGTCCATCCGCGGGCCGTGGCGGCCATCGTCGCCGAGCAGGCGCGGGTCACCGAGGTCCCGGGACCGTACGACGAGGCCGTGCGCCTGGCGGCCGAGGCGGCGACCGGGCCGGACGCGGTCCTGGTCCAGGACACGGCCTGGCCCGGCTACGAGCGGATCCCGGGGTGGATCGTCGAGGGCTACTCCACCCTCTGCGCCGAGATCGACGAACAACTGGCGGACGAAGGGATCGCCGAGGGGCCCGACCTGGTCTGCGTCCCGGTGGGCGTGGGCTCACTGGCCCAGGCCGTGGTCACCCACTACCGCAGCCGCCCGTCCGGCCGGGCGCCGGTGCTGATGTCGGTGGAACCGCAGGCGGCCGCCTGCGTCCTCGAAAGCGTCGTCCGCGGCGAACCCGTCAGCGTCCCCACCGGCGACACCACCATGGCCGGGCTGAACTGCGGCACCCCCTCCAGCATCGCCTGGCCCTACCTGCACCGCGGGCTGGATGCCGCCGTCGCGGTCCCCGACGCCGACAGCGCGCGGGCGGCCGCCCGCCTCGCCGCTCTCGGGGTCTCGTCGGGACCCTGCGGCGCCGCGGCCCTCGCCGGTCTGCGTGCGGCGCTCACCGGCGCGGGCGCCGACGAACGCCGCACGGCTCTGGGGCTCGGTCCGTCCTCGGTCGTCGTGCTGCTGAGCACCGAGGGTCCGGCGGCCAACCCGCACGGCACCCTCGGCCGCTCGAGCCCTGATCGCCTGAAGGCCGTGCGTCGACGGGACACCGTGCGCGGCGCTGAGACGCGCCCGCGCATCCCTGAGAAGGGACTGCGCACTTCCGCTCCGCTCCCGCGCACCCCCCGCGATTCCTGAAGGACATCCGCGTTGAACGACTGCCTCACCGCTCCGCTCCCGACTGCCTCGGCCACGAGGGGGGCGGCGACGTGCTGACCCATGCCGTGACCGCGCTCGGTGTCCTGGCGCTGCTGACCGTCATGCCCGGCCCGGACATGGCGGTGGTGACCCGTCGCGCCATCGCGTTCGGTCCCGCGGACGCGTTGCGCGCCGTGGGCGGGATCGCGACCGGGCTGCTGCTCTGGGGCGCGCTGACCGCGGCCGGTCTCGCGGCCGTGCTGGCCACCTCGCCCGCGGCCTACCTGACCGTCAAGCTCCTGGGCGCCGGCTACCTGGTGCTCCTGGGCGCGCAGGCGCTGTGGCAGAACCGCCGGGCCGCCCCCGCACCGGCCACGACCGGGACCCGCGCTCCTGCCGGCAGCCCCTGGCGGACCGGTCTGGTCAGCAACGTCCTCAACCCGAAGATCGCCGTCTTCTACACCGGGCTGCTCCCGACGCCGGCCCCGCCCGGACTGCCCGCCGCCTGGGCCATGACGCTCCTGGTCCTCCTGCACACCGTCCTCACCCTCGGCTGGCTGGGCGGCTGCGTGCTCCTGCTGTCCCGAGCCGGGCGCGTCCTCGAAGGGCCGAGGACCCGCCGTGCGCTCGGCCGGACCACGGGCGTCGTGCTGATCGGCCTCGGTCTCGCGGTCGCGACCGCCTCCGGCTGATCCGTCCGCGCCATCCGCACCGGTCCGCTCACGGCGGGCCGCCGCCGTCGGACCACCCCGTTCGCCCCGTGGAGGAAGCGGGCCGGCCCCGGCCTCCGCGTCGACCGCACGGCCGACATCCGCTCGAGGCGCCCCGTAACCCGCCGGGCCGTCGGGGGTTGGTAGCCATGAGGTCCGCCGCTCCGCGTGCGTACCTCGGTTCGGGATTTCACCGAAGGTGCGGGTGACGGCGGTACGCCCGGGCCGACGCGAACGACGTCGGCCTGTGGCTTCCGCGGCGCACCGCCTCGTTGCTGGACAGCGGGAGGACAGGGAGCCGTGGCCGTGACCGAGCCGGAGCCCGGGGAGGCTCCTTCGAGGTGCTCCGAGGCCGGGGGCGCTGCCGTGGGGGAGACCCAGGCGGAGACCGTCGCCGACGGTGGGGCTCCTGGCACGGGCGGAGCCTCCCCGGGGACACCCGCAGGTGGCGGTTCCTCCGCGGGGAATCCCGCCGGTGGCGGTTCCTCGGTGGGGGAGCCCGCCGGTGGCGGTTCCTCGGTGGGGGAGCCCGCCGGTGACAGTTCCTCGGTGGGGGAGCCCGCCGGTGGTGGTTCCCTTGCGAGTGCGCCTGCCGGCGGCGGCTCCGTCGACGCACCCGCGCACGCGGGCGCTCCCTCCGCCGGAACGCCGACGGGGGAACGGCCGGCGCATGAGGCGATCCTGCGGCGTCAGTCGGCGCGCGAGTCGGCAGCGCGCACCTACGCCCGCGCCCTTCCCATCGTGCCCGTGCGGGCGCGCGGGCTGACCATCGAGGGCGCCGACGGCCGCCGCTACCTCGACTGCCTCTCCGGCGCGGGCACCCTGGCGCTGGGCCACAACCACCCCGTCGTGCTGGAGGCCATCCGCAAGGTCATCGACTCCGGCGCACCCCTGAACGTCCTCGACCTGGCCACTCCCGTCAAGGACGCCTTCATCACCGAGCTGTTCGCCACCCTGCCGCCCGGACTCGCCGACCACGCACGCGTCCAGTTCTGCGGACCGGCCGGCACGGACGCGGTGGAGGCCGCCCTCACACTGGTGCGGGCCGCCACCGGCCGCACGGGAGTCCTGGCGTTCACCGGCGCCTACCACGGCATGACCGCCGGGTCCCTGGAAGTCTCCGGCGGCGCCGGCGAGGTCCGGGTGACGCGCCTGCCCTATCCGCAGGACTACCGGTGTCCGTTCGGCGTCGGTGGCCGGCGGGGCGCCGAACTCGCCGCCCGCTGGACCGAGTCCCTCCTCGACGACCCCAAGTCCGGCGTGCGGCCGCCCGCCGGGATGATCCTCGAACCCGTCCAGGGGGAAGGCGGGGTGATTCCCGCGCCGGACGCCTGGATGCGACGCATGCGGCAGATCACGGCCGACCGCTCCATCCCCCTGATCGTCGACGAGATCCAGACGGGCGTGGGCCGGACCGGTGCCTTCTGGGCGGTGGAGCACAGCGGGGTGACCCCCGACGTCATGGTCCTCTCCAAGGCCATCGGCGGCAGCCTGCCCCTGGCCGTCATCGTCTACCGCGACGACCTCGACGTGTGGGAACCCGGCGCCCACGCGGGCACGTTCCGCGGCAACCAACTCGCCATGGCCGCCGGCACGGCGACCCTCGCCTACGTCCGCGCCAACGGTCTCGCCGACCGCGCGTGCACCCTGGGCGCCGAACTGCTCGGCCGACTCCGGCAACTGGCCCGGGACGTCCCGTACATGGGCGACGTGCGGGGCCGGGGTCTGATGATCGGCATCGAGATGGCTGACCCCGAGGAACCGGGCCGGGCGGGCGGTCCGGCCGAGAGCGCCCCGCCGGGACCCGGTTCCCCGGCTCGGCGGATGAGCATCCCGGCGGAGACCGCTCCCCAGTCCCGCCCCGCCGCCCCCGGACTGGCCCTCGCCGTCCAGCGGGAGTGCCTGCGACGCGGCCTGATCGTCGAACTCGGCGGACGCCACGCGAGCGTCGTACGCCTGCTGCCACCCCTGACGATCACCGACGAGCAGGCGGCCGCCGTGCTCGACCGGTTCGCGGACGCGGTGGAGTCGGTGGCCCGCGCCCATGCCGGCCGCACGGGTCACGCAGGTCACCGCAGCCCCGGCCCACCGCGGCAGCCGGCCGGTCCACCTCCGCCGCACGGCGCCGGAACCACGGACCCGGGGTGACCCGGACGGCACCGCGGCACGCCTCGCGCGCACCCCGCCGTCGTCGTCCGCCCGTGTGCGAGCCGGCTCCCGTGCTCCGCGAGCGAAGAACCGCACGGACCACTCGGCGCCGACCCCGCCGCGCGGAGCGGCCCGCCCCGGGCCGCTCCCACCCCGAGCCCCCGCCCCGGCGTCCACGCCGACGCCCGACGGCAGGCGAACACACCGCCCCCGCCCCCTGAACCGTCGCTGCCAGAGCCGATCCCACCCGACGAGGAACGACCGTGAACACGTCTCACCGACCCGCCGGTTCCGCCACCCCGGCACCCGCCGCTTCTCCCGCACAGGCGTCGACCTCCTCCGTCCCCTCACCGCTCGTCCCTCCGGCTGTCCCGGTCCCCCACCGACGGGGAGACACCCCGCCCCACCGCTGGTCCCACCCCTCCTGCACCGATCTCCTGGAGCACTCCGACCCCCTCACGGCGGCCCAGGCGGCGGCCGTGGAGAACCTGCTGCGCTGCTGGGTGCGTGAGACCGGCCTGTCCGCCCCCGGCGACGGCGTGCTGCGCATTCCGCTGCCCGCCACCGGCACCGCTCTGCTCACCCCCGTCCACTACTGGTCTCCGACCGGCTGGCACCGCTTCGGTCTCCCTCACCTGGCCGACGCTCCCGAGCACGCCCCGCCCGCGGACCCGGTCACGGTCGCGGCCCTGCTGGCCCGCGAGACACTCACCTCGCCCGGCACGGCCGCGGCACCCCGCTCGGCCGCCGTCTCCGGCGCCGGCGGTGACCTCGTCGCCCGCGTCGCCGACTCCGTCCGCCGTACCGCGGTCTTCATCGGTGCCCGCCGGGAACGTCCCGCCGGCGCACCCGACCTGTTCCTCTCCGCCGAACAGGCCCTGGTGCTCGGACATCCGCTCCACCCGACCCCCAAGAGCCGCGAGGGACTCTCCGACGCCGAAGCGGCGTCGTACTCACCTGAGCTGCACGGTTCCTTTCCCTTGCACTGGCTGGCCGTCGCCCCTTCCGTGCTCGCCACCGACTCCGCCTGGACGGAGCGCGGACGTCCCGTCCCGGCGGACCGGCTGACGGCCCGGCTCGCCGGGAGCGGACTGCCGCTGCCCGACGGGCACGCCGTCCTGCCGCTGCACCCCTGGCAGTCGCGTGAGGCCCGCCACCGTCCCGAGGTCGCGGCCCTGCTCGACGCAGGACTGCTCCGGGACCTCGGTGCTCACGGCCACCCGTGGCACCCCACCTCCTCCGTCCGCACCGTCTACCGCTCCGGCGCCCCGGCGATGCTCAAACTCTCGTTGGGGCTGCGCATCACCAACTCCCGTCGTGAGAACCTGCGCAAGGAACTGCACCGCGGCGTCGAGGTGCACCGCCTGCTGCGCACCGGCCTGGGCCGGCAGTGGCACGCGGCCCATCCGGGCTTCGACATCGTCCGCGACCCCGCCTGGCTCGCCGTCGACGGGCCGGACGGCCGGCCGGTGCCGGGGCTCGACGTGGTGATCCGGCACAACCCGTTCACCCCGTCCCACGACGTGTCGTGCATCGCCGGCCTCGTCGCGCCCCACTCGTACGCCGGCCGCGACACCGACCCGGGCGACCGCACGGCCGAGGCACACCTGCCGCCCGAAGGACGGACGTCCGCCCCGCCGTCGCGTCTCGGCGTGCTCGTCACGCGCCTCGCCCGGAAGACGGGCCACCCGCGCCAGGCCGTGGCCACCGAGTGGTTCCTGCGCTACCTGGAGCAGGTCGTCCGGCCCGTGCTGTGGCTCGACGGCGAGGCGGGTGTCGCCCTCGAGGCGCACCAGCAGAACACGCTCCTCGTGCTGGACCACGACGGCTGGCCCACCGGCGGCCGCTACCGTGACAACCAGGGCTACTACTTCCGCGCTTCCCGCCGCACGGAACTCGACGCCCGACTGCCGGGAATCGGTGAACGCAGCGACACCTTCGTCTCCGACGAGGTCACCGACGAGCGTTTCGCCTATTACCTCGGGATCAACAACGTCCTGGGTCTGGTCGGCGCGTTGGGCTCGCAGCGGCTGGCCGACGAGCAGGTGCTGCTGGCCGCCTTCCGGTGGTTCCTCACCGAAGCGGCCCACGGCCCCGCCCGGCTGCGCAGTTCGCTGCCCGCCCGTCTGCTCGACTCACCCGTCCTGCGCTGCAAGGCCAATCTGCTGACCCGGCTGCACGGTCTCGACGAACTCGTCGGTCCCGTCGACACCCAGTCCGTGTACGTCACCATCGCCAACCCCCTGCACTCCTGATCCGTTCGCCGTCCTGCCCGCCCACCCACGCGCGTCGCCGTGAGCGTCCGCCCCCTTCCGCCCCCGGAGAGGAGCCCACCGTGCCCCCCACGAACGCCGAGCACACACCGGTCCTGTGCCTTCCCGCCGACGACCTGCTGGACCACGTCGGAAGCTGGGGACCGGTCGCCACATCCGCCGGTGTGTTCCGTCTCGTGCCCGTGCGGGTCGAGCGGGACCTCACGCTCATCGACAGGTGGATGAACGACCCCGCGGTCGCCGCCTTCTGGGGTCTGGCGGGACGCGCGTCCGTCACCGAGGAACACCTGCGGCGCCAACTCGACGGCGACGGGCGCAGCGTTCCCTGTCTCGGCGTGCTGGAGGGCACTCCGATGAGCTACTGGGAGGTCTACCGGGCAGACCTCGATCCACTGGCCCGCCACTACCCTGCCCGCGCCCACGACACCGGCGTCCACCTCCTCATCGGCGGTGAGGCCGGGCGGGGAAGAGGACTCGGTGGCGTCCTGCTCGAAACCGTCGCCGGGCTCGTGCTCGACAGGCGACCCGCCTGCACGCGTGTCATCGCTGAACCCGACCTTCGCAACACCCCCTCCGTGGCCGCCTTCCTCCGTGCCGGCTTCCGGTTCTCCGCCGAGATCGACCTGCCCGCAAAGCGAGCGGCCCTCATGGTGCGGGACCGGCATCCGTCTCCCGCGGTGTGACGCTCTGTGTTCATGCCGTCACACTTCGAACGTGCCGGGGTGCGAGGTGGTTCCCGATCGTCCGACGGTTACGGATTTCTTTCTCGGGTCGGTTCCTCTCTCGAGCCGGGCCCCTCCCTCCGCTCGCCCCCTCCACCCCCTCCTTCCCTTCCTCCCCGTTCCTTCCTCCGCCCGCCGCCGAACCGAGAAGCGCCCGACCGTGATCCTGTCTCCGCCGTCACGCCTCGCCACCTGCACGACCACCCGTTTGTCAGTCCCGCGCCGTAGGGTGGTCGCGCTATGACGAAGCCCTCACTCCCCGAACTCCTGCATGCCGCCGTCGCCGCCGTCGGCGGCACGGAGCGCCCTGGCCAGGTGACCATGGCCGAAGCCGTCGCGGAGGCGATCGACGACGGCTCCCATCTGCTGGTCCAGGCCGGCACCGGCACCGGCAAGTCGCTGGGGTACCTCGTGCCCGCGCTCGCACATGGGGAGAGGGTCGTCGTGGCGACCGCCACCCTGGCCCTGCAGCGCCAGCTCGTGGAGCGCGACCTGCCGCGCACGGTCGACGCGCTGCATCCGCTGCTGCGCCGCCGCCCGGAGTTCGCGATGCTCAAGGGCCGGTCGAACTACCTCTGTCTGCACCGGCTGCACGAAGGCATGCCGCAGGACGAGGAGGAGGGACTCTTCGACCAGTTCGAGGCGGCCGCGCCCACCAGCAAGCTCGGCCAGGACCTGCTGCGGCTGCGCGACTGGGCGGACGAAACCGAGAACGGCGACCGCGACGACCTGACTCCAGGTGTCTCCGACCGCGCCTGGGGTCAGGTGGCGGTCTCCTCGCGTGAGTGCCTGGGCGCCTCGAAGTGCGCCTACGGCGCCGAATGCTTCGCGGAGATGGCGCGGGAGCGGGCCAAGCTGTCCGAGGTCGTCGTCACCAACCACGCCCTCCTGGCCATCGACGCCATCGAGGGGGCCCCGGTCCTCCCGCAGCACGAGGTGCTGATCGTCGACGAGGCGCACGAACTGGTCTCGCGGGTCACCGGGGTCGCCACCGGCGAGCTCACCCCGGGCCAGGTCAACCGCGCGGTGCGCCGAGCGGCGAAGCTGGTCGACGAGAAGGCCGCGGACCAGCTCCAGACGGCCGCCGAGGGCTTCGAGCGGCTGATGGAGCTGGCGCTGCCGGGCCGCCTGGAGGAGGTCCCCGAGGACCTCGGCTATGCCCTGATGGCCCTGCGCGACGCCGCGCGCACGGTCATCTCCGCGATCGGCAACACCCGCGACAAGTCCGTCCAGGACGAGGACGCGATCCGCAAGCAGGCGCTGGCGTCCGTGGAGTCGGTGCACGACGTGGCGGAGCGGATCGTGAACGGCTCCGAGTACGACGTCGTCTGGTACGAGCGCCACGACCGCTTCGGCGCCTCCCTGCGCGTCGCCCCGCTGTCCGTGTCGGGCCTGTTGCGGGAGAAGCTCTTCGCGGACCGCTCCGTGGTCCTGGCCTCGGCGACCCTGAAGCTGGGCGGCGACTTCAACGGTGTGGGGGCCTCGCTCGGGCTGCCTCCGGAGGGCACTCAGGGCGATGACGCCCCTCAGTGGAAGGGCATCGACGTCGGCTCGCCCTTCGACTACCGCAAGCAGGGCATTCTCTACGTCGCCAAGCATCTGGCGCGCCCCGCGCGGGACGGCGACCGGGGGGACATGCTGGACGAGCTGACGGAGCTGATCCAGGCGGCCGGCGGGCGTACTCTCGGCCTCTTCTCGTCCATGCGGGCCGCTCAGCTCGCCGCGGAGGAGCTGCGTACCCGCATTCCGGAGTTCCCCGTCCTGCTGCAGGGCGAGGAGACCCTCGGCGAACTGATCAAGAACTTCGCGGCGGACCCGAGGACGTGTCTCTTCGGCACGCTGTCGCTCTGGCAGGGCGTCGACGTGCCCGGACCCAGCTGCCAGCTGGTGGTCATGGACAAGATCCCGTTCCCGCGCCCGGACGATCCGCTGATGAGCGCCCGCCAGAAGGCGGTGGAGGACGCGGGGGGCAACGGCTTCATGGCCGTCGCCGCCACGCACGCCGCGCTGCTGATGGCCCAGGGAGCGGGCCGGCTCGTGCGTGCCTCGGGAGACCGCGGAGTCGTCGCCGTACTGGACCAGCGCCTGGCGACCGCCCGGTACGGCAGCTACCTCAAGGCGTCCCTGCCCGACTTCTGGTACACCACGGACCGCAACCAGGTCCGCAGGTCACTCGCGGCGATCGACGAGGCGGCCAAGCAGGCGGAAGCGCGGTGAGGAGTGGCCTGTCCCCGTTTCGGGGACAGGCCACTTCGACTGTTCACGGTCCCGAGCCGGACTTTCTCCGATCGCGCGGGCACAGCACAGGGCCCCGGAACCGGCGCAGGGATCCCGGGGCCCAGTCAGGGGGCGGAGCGTCGGAGGGCCGTCCGCCACCGGTCTCAGACGCGGCGCAGTACGGCCACCACCTTGCCGAGAATGGTCGCGTCATCGCCCGGGATCGGCTCGTACGCCGCGTTGTGGGGGAGGAGCCACACGTGGCCGTCCTCGCGCTTGAAGCGCTTGACGGTGGCCTCGCCGTCGAGCATCGCGGCCACGATGTCGCCGTTCTCGGCGACCGGCTGTCGGCGGACGGTGACCCAGTCGCCGTCGCAGATCGCGGCCTCGATCATCGAGTCGCCCACGACCTTCAGCACGAACAGCTCACCGTCACCGACGAGCTGCCGGGGCAGGGGGAAGACGTCCTCGACCGACTCTTCGGCGAGGATGGGGCCGCCGGCGGCGATGCGGCCGACCAGCGGGACGTAGGACGCGGCGGGCTTGCCGGCGGTGTCCGTGGGCTGCACGGCGGCGGCCTGGTCGGAACCGCGCACCTCGTAGGCGCGCGGACGGTGTGGGTCGCGGCGCAGGAAGCCCTTCCGCTCCAGTGCCATCAGCTGGTGTGCGACCGAGGAGGTGCTGGAGAGGCCGACCGCCTGGCCGATCTCCCGCATGGACGGCGGGTAGCCGCGCCGCTGCACGGAGTCCCTGATGACCTCGATGACCCGGCGCTGCCGGTCGGTGAGCCCCGAGCTGTCCGCCCGGATGCCTGGAGGTCGGCCTGGCAGGGAGCGCTTGTGTCCCTCCGGGGTCACGGGTTCGTTCATCGCATGCACCGGCTCGAGTCGGCCCTGGGAGCGGTCCTGGGCGGTGATGGTGGCACTGTCTGCGGTGGTGGTCACGTCGGCCCCTCTCGATTGTCTCCCTGCTGGACAACGGTAGTTGCTTTCGAAAGGTTGCGCCAAACACACGTTCGAGTGAAAAAGCGCGTATCGCCTGACTTGATCATGTGCCCAGGTGTATGGCTAACGCGCTGGCCGGTGGGCAGAAGAGCTCATTGTTATACCCTTCACCGCCGGAGCCGATGACCTTGTGTGGTGTCGCCCCAGTCTGCCATCCGTCCTCCCGTCGGCGGGGGGACGGGTTCCGCCCTGCGCCAAGGCCCCACCCCTCCTCCCCGCGGCGCGCACGGCATCCCCGCACACGCCCCGTCGGCACGGCCGTACGGGTGCGGGCGCGACGGTTTCCGGGTGCTCAATGTGACGGCGGAAACGCGGGCCGTGAGGCCCTCGGGTGCGACACGCGACACAGCCTGCGTAAATGGGCCGAGTCCCATATCTAGTGGTTGGATGGCTTCAGCAGCCCACAAGTTGTGGTCCCCCGGGTCCTGGCTTGCTCCTGGATCACCTATGCTTGGGGCTGCTTCGAGGGGCCGGTGAGGCCTCGCGAGGCTATTGAGTCTGCTGTGAGGAGGGTTGGGAGTTCATGCACTGCCCCTTCTGCAGGCACCCCGACAGCCGCGTCGTCGACAGTCGTACGACCGACGACGGCACGTCGATCCGCAGGCGCCGCCAGTGCCCTGACTGCTCCCGTCGTTTCACGACCGTGGAGACGTGCTCGCTCATGGTGGTGAAGCGGTCCGGAGTCACCGAGCCGTTCAGTCGCACCAAGATCATCAACGGTGTGCGCAAGGCGTGCCAGGGGCGGCCCGTCACCGAGGACGCGCTCGCCCAGCTCGGCCAGCGGGTCGAGGAGGCGGTGCGCGCCACCGGCAGCGCCGAGCTGACCACCCACGACGTGGGCCTGGCCATCCTCGGCCCGTTGCAGGAACTCGACCTCGTCGCCTATCTGCGATTCGCCTCCGTCTACCGGGCGTTCGACTCGCTGGAGGACTTCGAGGCCGCCATCGCGGAACTCAGGGAGCAGACCGGACCCCCCGCCGCGGACGACGACGACCGCACGGGCGCCGAAGGCGTCGTCGCGGGGAGCCAGGAAGACGACGGCGGGCGCGGAGGGACCGCACAGGTCCCCGAGCCCGCCCACGCCGCCGACTGACCGGCGGGCCGGCACCGGGTTCCAGGCCCCGGAGCCGGCCGGGCGGCGGCGGACGAAGACTTGCTGCGGCGCGCGTGAGTGCGTTGCCCGCAGTACCAGACACACCACCGTGCCACGGGAACATCGTGGCATTTCAGGGCGTTTTTGCCTGTACAGGGAGGCGGCATGACAGAGACGGCGAGCGGTCCGGCACGAGGTTCCCGAGCCAAGGGCGGCAAGGCGGGGAGCAAGGGACTGCACATCGAGCGCATCCACACCACCCCCGGCGTGCACCCGTACGACGAGGTGGCCTGGGAGCGCCGTGACGTCGTCATGACCAACTGGCGCGACGGCTCGGTCAACTTCGAGCAGCGTGGCGTCGAGTTCCCCGACTTCTGGTCGGTGAACGCGGTCAACATCGTCACCAGCAAGTACTTCCGGGGCGCCGTCGGCACCCCGCAGCGCGAGGTCAGCCTCAAGCAGCTGATCGACCGCATCGTGAAGACGTACCGGAAGGCCGGTGAGGACTACAAGTACTTCGCCTCGCCCGTTGACGCCGAGATCTTCGAGCACGAGCTGGCGTACGCCCTCCTGCACCAGATCTTCAGCTTCAACAGCCCCGTCTGGTTCAACGTCGGCACCCCGCAGCCCCAGCAGGTCTCCGCCTGCTTCATCCTGTCCGTCGACGACTCCATGGAGTCGATCCTCGACTGGTACAAGGAAGAGGGCATGATCTTCAAGGGCGGCTCCGGCGCCGGCCTGAACCTCTCCCGCATCCGCTCCTCCAAGGAGCTCCTCTCCTCCGGCGGCAACGCCTCCGGCCCGGTCTCCTTCATGCGTGGCGCCGACGCCTCCGCCGGCACCATCAAGTCCGGTGGCGCCACCCGCCGTGCCGCCAAGATGGTCGTCCTCGACGTGGACCACCCGGACATCGAGGACTTCATCGAGACCAAGGTCAAGGAAGAGGAGAAGATCCGCGTCCTGCGCGACGCGGGCTTCGACATGGACCTGGGCGGCGACGACATCACGTCCGTCCAGTACCAGAACGCCAACAACTCGGTCCGGGTCAACGACGAGTTCATGAAGGCGGTCGAGCAGGGCGGCCAGTTCGGTCTGCGCGCGCGGATGACCGGTGACGTGATCGAGGAGGTCGACGCCAAGTCCCTCTTCCGCAAGATCGCCGAAGCCGCGTGGGCCTGCGCCGACCCCGGCATCCAGTACGACGACACCATCAACAACTGGCACACCTGCCCCGAGTCCGGCCGGATCACCGCGTCGAACCCGTGCAGCGAGTACATGCACCTGGACAACACGTCCTGCAACCTGGCCTCGCTGAACCTCATGAAGTTCCTGAAGGACGACAGCGAGGGCAACCAGTCCTTCGAGACCGAGCGCTTCCAGAAGGTCGTCGAGCTCGTCATCACGGCGATGGACATCTCCATCTGCTTCGCGGACTTCCCGACCCAGAAGATCGGCGAGAACACGCGCGCGTTCCGCCAGCTCGGCATCGGCTACGCCAACCTCGGCGCCCTGCTGATGGCCACGGGCCACGCCTACGACTCCGACGGCGGTCGCGCCCTGGCCGGCGCCATCACGTCCCTGATGACGGGTACGGCCTACCGGCGCTCCGCCGAGCTGGCCGCGGTCGTCGGCCCGTACGACGGCTACACGCGCAACGCGGACGCCCACAACCGCGTCATGAAGCAGCACGCCGACGCCAACGGCACGGCCGTGCGCATGGACGACCTGGACACCCCGGTCTGGGCCGCCGCCACGGAGGCCTGGCAGGACGTGCTGCGCCTCGGCGAGAAGAACGGTTTCCGTAACTCCCAGGCGTCCGTGCTCGCCCCGACCGGCACCATCGGTCTGGCGATGTCCTGCGACACCACCGGTGTCGAGCCCGACCTCGCCCTGGTCAAGTTCAAGAAGCTGGTCGGCGGCGGCTCGATGCAGATCGTCAACGGCACCGTCCCGCAGGCCCTGCGCCGCCTGGGCTACCAGGAGGAGCAGATCGAGGCGATCGTCGCCCACATCGCCGAGCACGGCAACGTGATCGACGCCCCCGGCCTCAAGCACGAGCACTACGAGGTGTTCGACTGCGCCATGGGCGAGCGCGCCATCTCCCCGATGGGCCACGTCCGCATGATGGCCGCGATCCAGCCGTGGATCTCCGGTGCCATCTCCAAGACGGTCAACATGCCGGAGACGGCGACCGTCGAGGAGGTCGAGGAGATCTACTACGAGGCCTGGAAGCTGGGCGTCAAGGCCCTCGCGATCTACCGCGACAACTGCAAGGTCGGCCAGCCCCTCTCCGCGAAGACCAAGGAGAAGGAGAAGGCCGAGGTCACCGAGAAGGCCGAGGAGACGATCCGTGCCGCGGTCGAGAAGGTGGTCGAGTACCGCCCGGTCCGCAAGCGTCTCCCGAAGGGTCGTCCCGGCATCACCACCTCCTTCACGGTCGGCGGCGCCGAGGGCTACATGACCGCCAACTCCTACCCGGACGACGGTCTCGGCGAGGTCTTCCTGAAGATGTCCAAGCAGGGCTCGACCCTCGCCGGCATGATGGACGCCTTCTCCATCGCGGTCTCCGTCGGCCTCCAGTACGGCGTGCCGCTGGAGACGTACGTCTCCAAGTTCACCAACATGCGCTTCGAGCCGGCGGGCATGACGGACGACCCGGACGTGCGGATGGCCCAGTCGATCGTCGACTACATCTTCCGCCGTCTCGCGCTGGACTTCCTGCCCTTCGAGACGCGCTCCGCGCTCGGCATCCACTCCGCGGAGGAGCGCCAGCGTCACCTGGAGACCGGCTCGTACGAGCCGGCCGAGGAGGAGGTCGACGTCGAGGGGCTGGCCCAGTCGGCGCCGCGGCAGACGGACCTGAAGGCCGTCGCCACCCCGAAGGCCGAGGTCGAGGCGGCCAAGCCCGCCCCGAAGCAGGCGCACACCAGCGCCGAGCTGGTGGAGATGCAGCTGGGCATCCAGGCGGACGCCCCGCTCTGCTTCTCCTGCGGGACGAAGATGCAGCGGGCCGGTTCCTGCTACATCTGCGAGGGCTGCGGCTCGACCAGCGGCTGCAGCTGACCCCTCCACCGGCCGGGGATGAATGACCTGGCCCGGGGACGGACCTGACAGAGGGCGGTGGAGCCGACGTACGGCTCCACCGCCCTCTTGCCCGCTGTCCGCCCGCCGGGCCGGGGATCGCTACCGGCGCAGTCGGCCCATGACGCTCGTGAAGGTCGCCGGGTCGTCGTCGAAGCCCTGGACGCCGGGGCGGAACGACCACCCGTCGGACGGGGTACGGACGAACTCCGCGACCGTCGCCGCCGTCGCCCCGAGCACCCCGCCGAAGTCGTCCACCGCCAGATCGGTGTAGCCCTCGCGGATCCGCACGGCCGGATTGAGCACGCTGACGAAGGTCCGGCGGTCGGGACGCTGCTGTATGACGACACCGATCACCACGCGCGCGTACCGGGCGTCCAGCCGGTCGAGCTCCACCGTCATCACCTCGTCCCAGCCGAAACCCTTGCCGTCCTTGCTGTCCCGGTTGAGGTGGATGGTGCCGTCGGGGGAGCGGCTGTCGAAGTGCACCACATGGGCGGGAACTCCCTGTGGATCGGCCGTCGGATAGGTCGCGGCCACTATGTCCAGATCGGTGGGCGGCTGCCCCGCCGGACTCGGGTCCCACTTCAGCGCGATCTCGACCTTGCGGATGCCCTTGCTGAGGCCGTTCACCGACTTCCCTCCCCGTTCCCCGTCTGATGTCGCCCCGAACTGCCCGTCGTCCGGGGCCGGTTGTCCATCCTGCCACGCGCGTGTACACGCTCGCAGGGCTGCTCTGCGCCGGAGGGTGACCGACGCCACGCCGGGTGGCCTTACCATGGCGCGGTGCTGGTCAAGTGGATTCGCTGCACCGTGGTGGACCGCCGCGGTTTCGAGCGGGGGCAGCGGAAGTGGGCGGGGCTTCCGGGGGAGCCGGGATTTCGGGGACAGGGCGGGGGCTGGAGCAGGGGACGGCCCTCGGTCGCGCATGTCTTCGCCTTCTGGGAGAGCCGTGCCTTCTACGACTCCTTCATGGCGCGTTCGCACGACCGGCTCGCCGCGGCCCAGGCGGGCACGTTCAAGGACGCCCAGGTCCGCCTGTTCGACTACCGCTTCGACGTGAAGACCGGATTCGAACCCCGCTTCACCGACTCCGACCTGCTGCGGGTCGCCCTGTGCCGGGTCCATGAGGAGCGTGCCGAGCACTTCACGCTCATGCAGGAGAAGGTGTGGAACCCTGCCATGGCCGGCTCCCCCGGCATGATCCGCGGGCTGTTCGCGGAGGCTCCGGGCCACGAGTTCCTGGTGCTGTCGATGTGGCGCTCGGAGGCCGAGCACGGCAAGTACCGCACCGAGCGCGTGGAGCGGCTCGCGCTGCGCGCCCAGACCGAAGCGGATGTCTCCTCCCTCACCGGCGACATCATCGAACTGGAACCGGCCTGGACCGTCTGACCCCCTGACGCGTCGCTCGTCGCCCGTCGCCGCGGCTTCGAGGGACCCGCCGGTGCAGGAAGTGTGTGATGTACGCCGTAGAAGGCCCTGACGATTGCTCGATCCGCCGTCACCCGATCTAGGGTTTTGGCATGGCACGACCACGGCGCATCGTCCTTGTCCGGCACGGGGAGTCAACGGGCAATGTTGATGACACCGTGTACGAGCGTGAACCGGACCACGCACTGGCCCTGACCGAGCGTGGCCGGCGGCAGGCGGAGGAGACGGGCAAGACCCTGCGCGACCTGTTCGGCCGCGAGCGGGTCAGTGTGTACGTGTCGCCCTACCGGCGCACGCACGAGACCCTCCGCGCCTTCCACCTCGACCCCGACCTCATACGGGTGCGCGAGGAACCCCGGCTGCGCGAGCAGGACTGGGGCAACTGGCAGGACCGCGACGACGTCCGCCTGCAGAAGAGCTACCGGGACGCCTACGGCCACTTCTTCTACCGCTTCGCGCAGGGCGAGAGCGGGGCCGACGTCTACGACCGGGTCGGCGGCTTCCTGGAGAGCCTCTTCCGCAGCTTCGAGGCGCCCGACCACCCGCCCAACGTGCTCATCGTGACCCATGGCCTCGCCATGCGCCTGTTCTGCATGCGCTGGTTCCACTGGACGGTCGCCGAATTCGAGTCGCTGTCCAATCCGGGGAACGCGGAGATGCGGATGCTCGTTCTCGGGGACAACGGCAAGTACACACTTGACCGGCCCTTCGACCGTTGGCGAGATCCGGAGCCGTACGGGATCTTTGGATAGAGTGGCAGAGCGATGACCGGTGACTCCTCTCCCGACGGGCGCCTGGAACGCGCCCTCGCCAGCCTGCGCGGACTCGCGGTGGGGGACGCGCTGGGCTCGCAGTTCTTCGTGCCGGTGAACTACCCGCTGCTCAAGCGCCGTGAGCTGCCGCCCGGCGCCTGGCAGTGGACGGACGACACGGAGATGGCCTGTTCCGTCGTCGCCGTACTGGCCGCCCACCACCGCATCGACCAGGACGCCCTGGCCCGCTCGTTCGCGGAGCACCACGACTTCGACCGCGGTTACGGCCCGGCGGTCAACCGGCTGCTGAGGCTGGTCCGGGAGGGCGGCGACTGGCGCGAACTGTCCGCCGCGCTGTTCAACGGGCAGGGGTCCTGGGGCAACGGCGCCGCCATGCGGATCGCCCCCCTGGGCGCCTGGTACGCCGACGACCCCGAGCAGGCGACCCACCAGGCGGAGATCTCCGCCTATCCCACGCACCAGCACCGGGAGGCCGTGGTGGGGGCCATGGCGGTCGCCGCCGCGGCCGCGCTGGCCGGCACACCCGGCGGACCGCCCGGTCCCGAGGCGCTCCTGGACGGCGTGATCGCCCTCGTCCCGAAGAGCGCCGTCGGCGCGGGCCTGCGACGCGCCCGCGACATGCTCGACTACGGCGACGCCGCCACCGTCGCCGCCGTACTGGGCTGCGGACGGCGCACGACCGCACACGACACCGTTCCCTTCGCCCTCTGGTCCGCCGCTCGCGCCCTGGGCGACTACGAGAAGGCGTTCTGGACGACGGCCCAGGTCGGCGGGGACGTCGACACGACCTGCGCCATCGTCGGCGGAGTACTGGCCTCGGGGAAGGCGGGGACGCCGCCCGGGACGTGGGTGGAGCAGGTGGAGGCGCTGCCCGAATGGGTCCCGGCGTCCGCGTGACCTCGTCCTGAGGGCTGGGCGGCCGCCTCGGCCGATCGACACGCGGTGCGCCCGACGGCACCTGTGTGTGACCGGCTGCGGCCGACCGGAGCCGAGGTGCGCAAAACTGCGGGGGACGAGCTGGTCCGGGCCGTCACCCGGCGAGGCCGGCTCGGCGGGCCCGGAAGAGCGCGGCGATGGTGAAGGCGTCGGTGATCGTGCCGTCGCCCGCCATCCGCTCGGCCTCGGCGAAGGAGACGGCGCGTGCGCTGCGGATGCCCTCGCCGTGCCCGAGTTCGCCGATCGCGGCGATGCGCGCCGCGTACAGCCCGACCGCCTGACCCAGGATTCCGGTGTCGGGGTGGAGCAGCCCGAGCTCGATGAGCTCGCTCACCGTCGCGCCTATCTCCTCCCCGATCTCCTTGGCCACGTTGCCCTTGTCGTCCAGTCCGGAGGTGCCGTGGCCGCGGGGGATCTCCCAGTGCCAGTCGCGTGTCGCATGCCGGAACTGCTCGATGAGGACCACGTCGCCGTCCAGCAGGGGCAGCACGGCCACGCCGGGTTCCGGCCGCGGGGAGAGCATGCGCAGGTACCGGCCGTTCCGGCCGTCCGGGAAGACGACGGGGTCCTGCAACAGCGTCCACCACCGGTCGTGGTGGACGACACGGCCCTCGGCCGCCGGTCCGTGCTCGATGGTGATCGCGCCGTCCCCGGGCGGGGTGCGGAACCGTTCGGGACGGGTTTCGCGCAGGTGGGCGTAGGCGGACTCCGGGGTTCGCCGTGGAGCGCGTCCGTGGGGCACGGCGCCCTCGGCCGGGTCGTCGGTGCGGTCGCCGTTCTCGGCGTCGGCGCGGTGGTGGTCAGCCGCCATCGGTTCGCCGTCCCCCTGGTGTCGACGTGCTGCGGGTTGCCGCCGTCAGGATGACATGCGGTGCTGACAGCCCGGTCCGGGCCGGCATGCGCGGACGGCGACGACGGGGACGACGGCCTCGAATCGGACGGCGAGCATCACCCGTGGTGAGGTCTCGCCGCCCCTGCCCGCACGCCAGGTGAGTCCTGGCGGTCCGGCGGCCCGGGGATCGGCCGGTGCCGGAACCCCCACGTCGGCCGGCCGGCCGCGGACGTGCGCGCTCGACGTTCGTCGGCGACGGCCCGCGGCCGGCCGTGAGGCCTTTCGTCAGCCGACCACCGGGCCCGCCGTGCCCGAGAGGGCCTCCAGATCGCTCTTGCGGACCCGGATGACCAGCCAGGCGGTCACGAGGGCGGCCGCGGCCATCGCCGCGGCCGGCACGAAGGCCGTCGAGATGCCCTGGGCGAGCACCTCGTGCCCCCACGGAGCGGGAAGCTGGTGCGTCCTGGCGAATTCGGCCTTCTGCTCGGGAGAGGCATGGGTGAGGAAGTCCGGCAGCTGGTTCTCCGCCTCGTCCTTGCCGGCCGTGCCGAACACGGTCGTCAGAATGGCCAGCCCCAGCGAGCCGCCCACCTGCTGGGTGGCGTTGAGCAGGCCGGACGCGGCGCCCGCCTCGTGCTGGGCGACGCCGGACACCGCGGTGACCGTCGCCGTGACGAAGTTGAGTCCCATGCCGAACCCGAACACCAGCATCGGGCCGAGCACTCCGCCGGCATAGGAGCTGTCGGGGCTGATGAAGGTCAGCCAGACGAGGCCGATCACCACGAGGGCGGACCCGCCGACCATGAACGGCTTGGGCCCCAGAACCGGCAGGAACCTCTGCGACAGGCCCGCGCCGACCACGATCGCGGCTGTCACGGGAAGGAAGGCGAGCCCGGCCTTGATCGGGCTGTAGCCCAGCACGTTCTGCACGAAGAGCACGATGTAGAAGAACATGCCGAACATGGCCGCGGCGAGGCTCAGCATGATCACGTACGTGCCGGAGCGGTTGCGGTCGGCGAACATCTTCAGCGGAGTGATGGGCTCCTTCGCCCGCATCTCCGTGAAGACGAAGGCGACCAGCAGCACCAGGGCGGTACCGAACGCCCCGAGGGTCACACCGTCTCCCCAGCCCTCGTCCGCCGCGCGGATGAAGGCGTAGACGAGCGATGCCATGCCCACCGTCGAGGTCAGGGCGCCCGCGATGTCGAAGCGGCCGGGGTGGCGCTCGGACTCGCTGATGTACAGCGGGGTGAGGACGGCGATGAGGACACCGATCGGCACGTTGACGAACAGCACCCAGCGCCAGTCGAGCCACTCCGTCAGCATGCCGCCCGCGAGCAGGCCGACGGCGCCGCCGCCCGCGGACACGGCGGCGAAGACGCCGAAGGCCCGGTTCCTTTCCGGGCCCTCGGGGAACGCGGTGGTGATGAGCGCCAGCGAGGTGGGCGACGCGATGGCGCCACCGATGCCCTGCAGGGCGCGGGCGGCGAGCAACTGCCAGGGCTCCTGGGCCACTCCGCCCAGGAGCGAGGCGAACGTGAAGAGCAGGATGCCGGTCAGGAACGCCCGGCGCCGGCCGAGGATGTCACCGGCTCGGGCGCCGAGCAGCAGCAGACCGCCGAAGGTGAGCGTGTAGGCGCTGACCACCCAGGTGAGGTCGGTGGTGCTGAACTTGAGCGCGTCTTGAATGTGCGGGAGCGCGATGTTCACAATCGTCGCGTCGAGTACCACCATGAGTTGGCACGCGGCGATGACGGTGAGCGCTATGCCGGGATGCCCCTCCCGGCGAGCCGCACCTGGTTTCTGGTCGTGCATCAACTGAGAGGTCGTCACAATGGGTCCCCCACACATGCGTTAGTGAACGCTGACGTTCACTGTCGCGTCAAAGGTAGTGAGTCCCCGGTAGTGAACGCAAGCGTTCACTTGATGCGGCGTCCTGAACCCCGCGCCACTGCCCCGCGACGCCGCACCGCTCCCCGCACTCCCCGCCCCTTTCGCTCGCTGGAGAGACTCAGATGGTTACTTCGCGCTGGACGGCCGCTCCCGCTCAGGCGGCCTCCTCACGTCGGCGCGGCGCCGTACTCGAACGTGCGATCCTCGATGCCGCCCTGGAGCAACTGGGCACCGTCGGCTGGAACGGCCTCACGATGGAGGGCGTCGCGGCCGGGGCCCAGACCGGCAAAGCGGCCGTCTACCGCCGCTGGCCGTCCAAGGAGGACCTCGTCGCGGACGCCCTGCGGGCCGGGCTGCCCCGGCTGGACGCCGTCCCCGACCTCGGGAGCGTCCGCGAGGACCTGGTGGTGCTGTGCCGCAAGGCGCGCGACGCGATGTTCTCCCGGCCGGGCTTCGCGGTGCGTTCGATCATTCACGAATGTGATCCCGCGCAAGCGGAGCGCTTCCACGCGCTGATCGTCGAAGGTGTGGTGGAGCCGACCGTCAGGGCCTTGCGTGAGGTCATCAACCGGGGAATAGAGCGGGGTGACGTGCGTGCTGGTGCGGCGAACGGTTACGTGCTGGACGCCATTCCGGCGATGATGATGTATCGATCGAAGATGTGCACCAGCGAATGGAATGATCGAGAACTCGAAGAGATGGTCGACCAGCTCATGCTGCCGCTGCTGCGGCCGGCATCCGGCTGAGCCGGCTGCCGGGGCGGTCGTCACCGGTCGGGAACCCTTCAGGGCCGACCGGGGTGTCGCGCGCGGATACGGGCGGCGTACGCTAAGGGCGCCATGCCGTACGAACCACCTACTCACACCGTCGAGCGCTCCCTTCGCGCCACGACCGGAGCGAAGGTCATTGCCGGTGTCGACGAGGTGGGTCGCGGTGCCTGGGCCGGTCCCGTCACCGTCTGTGCGGCGGTCACCGGACTCCGCCGGCCCCCCGTGGGCCTCACCGACTCCAAGCTCCTCTCCGTCAGGCGTCGCAACGAGCTTGCCGTGGAACTGGAGAAGTGGGTGACGTCGTACGCCCTGGGTCATGCCTCCCCGGAGGAGATCGACGACCTGGGGATGACGGCCGCGCTCCGGCTCGCCGCCGTGCGTGCGCTGGACGCCCTTCCGGTCCGCCCCGACGCGGTGATCCTCGACGGGAAGCACGATTACCTCGGTGCGCCCTGGAAGGTCCGCACGGTGATCAAGGGCGACCGGTCCTGCGTGGCGGTCGCGGCGGCCTCGGTGATCGCCAAGGTCCAGCGCGACAAAATGATGGCCGAACTGGGTATCGACCATGCAGACTTCGGTTTTGCGGACAACGCCGGGTATCCGTCGCCCGTGCACAAGGCCGCGCTGGAGGAGCGGGGCCCCACCCCGTACCACCGGTTGTCGTGGGCGTATCTTGATGCGCTGCCCCAGTGGCGGCATCTCAAGAAGGCCCGCGGTTGGGCGGACGGACGCGTTCCGGAGATCGAGGGTCAGCTCGGCTTCGACTTCTGACGATTCCGCTCGCATGTATGTGCCACCCGCTGGCGCGAGCCGCACCAACGTTTGATAAATAACAGCCCATGCCTCTCATTCCCGAGGAGCCTCAGATTCACGAGAGTGCCCAGGGTCCCCGCGCCACTCCGGCCAGCGGCCGCACCGCGCCGACCCCTCGACCCGTACCCGGCCCCCGTCCCGCGGCTCCGTCGCGTCCCGGTCGTCCTGGTTCCCCCAGGCCCACGCCGCCGATGCAGCGCGCACCGCGTGACGTCGCCGCCAAGCCCGGGCCTTCGGCCCCGGCCGTTCCCGTCCCTTCCACCCCGGCGACTCCTCAGGTCCAGCTGATCCCGGCTTCGGCCGAGGGCGCGCTGGACGCTGCGGAAGAGGCCCTGGACCTGCTTCTGGACTCGGGCCGCGCCCCGGGTGACGTGCTGGTGATCACCACCGGCGAGCAGCACCCCTGGGCCGTCCACGAACTGTCCTTCGGTGAGGCGTCCTACTGGGCGCAGCACGACGCGGGTGACGACGTGTTCTACGTGGACGCCGCCGCCGCGGACCGGGCGGGAGTCCGTCCCGTGGTCGTGGTCGCCGTCAACGACGGTTCCGCGGACACCGCGGCCACGGCGCTGCCCCTGGCCCACAAGAGGACCGGCGGCCTGCTGATCGTCTGCGGTGACCCCCAGCGGATCAACGCGGTGCTGGGCGCGGGCGTCTGAGCCGGTCCCGGTTAACCAGGGAGAGCACCGGACTCCAGGAGGCGTCGCCCGGGCGGCACCTCCACGGTGGTTCTCGGCGTGCGCGGATGACGGGAGTCTCGGCGCGCGCACCTCGGCATGCCCTCGACACGGTGCCGCGGCACCGTCCGGCGGGGTGCGCAGTGCGTGCGCTCCTCCGGAGGGCCGCCGTACGCGTCGCCGCGGGTGAGGCCGGTCCACGCGGCGACGTACGTCGATCCGTCGGGCTTCTGGCGCCCTTCAGGGCGCTGTTGTCGCGTGCGCCCGGCCGGCTCCTCTCAGCGGGCGGCCGCGCGGCGCAGGACCTCCGACGCGGCGCCGCCGGTCCTCGGCAGCGGAGGCGGCGCCTCGGACAGGGCGAAGGGCTCGGGAGGGGAATCCGCGTGGGGGCGGCGGCCTCCCCGTCCCTCGCCGAGGACCTGCCAGCCGTCCCGGGTCAGCGTGATGTACGCACCGCAGCGCAGTCCGTGCAGGGTGCAGGCGTCGCGCAGCCCCCACATCCAGGCGCCGTCCTCCTCCGTCCACCGAGCGTCGCCCTCGCGGCAGTAGAGCAGTACGGCGGTACGCACCGGCGTGCGGCGCCGCAGATCGTGCGGGATGACACGGCGCAGCTGGGCGAGGAGCGCGTTGCGGAACATCCAGCCGTCAGCCGATGCCTGACGCCGGGTGAACGAGGCGCTGGCCAGGAGCCGTTCGTCGGGATCGAGCACGGCCACGACCGCGGTGGACGGTCTCGGCCGATGGCGCGCGTGCAGTCCGCTGACGACCTCGCGTGGATTGCGAAGCAGCGGAATGCCGGCCGCGGCCCATTCGGCAGGCTCGAGCAAGCGGTTGGCGGAAGCGGCGGACGCGGACGTCGACAATGATGCCGCCGAGGACGGAGCGAATCCGAAGGTCACGAGCCTCCCTTCGGGTACGGCCCACACAGCGGGCGGGTCGGGATCGGGGGAGCGCACACCGCGGCAAAGCCCTACCGGATCACGGACGAGCCATGCGGGGAGCGGAACTCAATTCTTCCTGTCGAACTTGGATGCGGCAACGAGCAATTGGGGCCACCGACCGTTATGGGACGGTCCGTGTCATATATCCCTACCCAATGGTGATCCGGTGACGCGTGCGATCCCCGTACACGCCCCGTTCACCCGCTGTGCCGACGGCGTTCCCCGCGCCACGGGCCGCCGCACCCCTCGGGCGCCGTGCCGGGAGATCAGCCCTGCACGGCCAGAACCAGGGGCAGCACCCCCTCGGCGCCCGCACGTCGGAGCATCCGGGCCGCTACGGCGAGTGTCCACCCGGTCTCGGTGTAGTCGTCGACGAGGAGAACGGGACCCCGGGCCTCGGACAGGGCGGAAGCGAGCGCGGGCGGCACTTCCAGCATGCCGTCGAGGGCCTTGAGGCGTTGGGCGCTGTTGCTCCGGGGAACGGGCGGCGCGTCACCGGCGTACTCCACCGCGCCCAGCAACGGCAACCGGCCGATGTCCGCGATGCGCGCGCCCAGCGAGCGGATCAACTGCGGGCGTGTACGTGAGGCGACGGTGACCACGCCGACCGGGCGGGCCTGGGCGCCGACCGCTCCCGAGGCCCAGCCGCCGGGCCCCTTGGCCCAGTCGGCCAGCACGTCGACGACGGCCTTCGCCACGTCCTCCGGAACAGGCGCGTCAGCGGCCTGAGGGGCCAGCATCGGGCGGAGGCGATTGCCCCAGCCGATGTCCGACAGCCGCCCCAGGGCCCTCCCGGACGCCGCTTGCTCACCGGCCGGGATCCGGCCCTTGAGGTCCACGCCGATCGCGGGGAGGCCCGTCGGCCACATCCGGCGAGGCTCCACCTCCACGCCGGCCCGGCCCAGGTCGACGCGCGCGGCGTCCAACGCCGTCGCGGACGTCTCGGCGGTGTGGCGGGCCCCCGCGCAGTTGTCGCAGCGTCCGCAGGGCTTGGCCCCCTCGTCGTCGAGCTGGCGCTGCAGGAACTCCATCCGGCAGCCGGTGGTCGACGCGTACTGCCGCATCGCCTCCTGCTCGGCCCTGCGCTGCCGCGCCACCCAGTCGTACCGGTCCGCCTCGTACGTCCAGGGCTGCCCGGTCGCGATCCAGCCGCCCTTGACCCGCTTGACCGCCCCGTCGACGTCCAGCACCTTCAGCATGGTCTCCAGGCGGGAGCGGCGCAGCTCCACCAGAGGCTCCAGGGCGGGCAGCGACACGGGGCCGTTCGCGCGCGTGAGGACGTCGAGCGTGCGGCGCACGAGCTCCTCCGACGGGAAGGCGAGCGACGCGAAGTACTCCCAGATCGCCTCGTCCTCCTTTCCCGGCAGCAAGAGCACCTCGGCGTGCTCGACGCCACGTCCGGCACGGCCCACCTGCTGGTAGTAGGCGATGGGGGACGAGGGGGAGCCCAGGTGCACGACGAAACCCAGGTCCGGCTTGTCGAAGCCCATCCCGAGGGCCGACGTGGCGACCAGGGCCTTGACCTTGTTGCCGAGCAGGTCGTCCTCGGCCTGCTGCCGGTCGGCGTTCTCCGTCCTGCCCGTGTACGAGGCCACGGCGTGCCCGCGCTGCCTGAGGAAGGCGGTGACCTCTTCGGCGGCGGCCACGGTGAGCGTGTAGATGATCCCGGAGCCCGGCAGCTCGTCGAGGTGGTCGGCGAGCCAGGCCATCCGGTGCGCGGCGTCCGGCAGCCGCAGCACCCCCAGGGTGAGGCTCTCGCGGTCGAGCGGGCCGCGCAGCACCAGGGCGTCCGAGGTGCCTCCGGTGCCGAGCTGCTCCGCGACGTCCGCGGTCACGCGCGCGTTGGCGGTCGCGGTCGTCGCGAGGACGGGAACACCCTGCGGGAGGTCGGTGAGCATGGTCCGCAGCCGTCGGTAGTCGGGGCGGAAGTCGTGACCCCAGTCGGAGATGCAGTGGGCCTCGTCGACCACGAGCAGTCCGGTGGTGGCGGCCAGTTCGGGCAGGACCTGGTCACGGAAGTCCGGGTTGTTGAGCCGCTCCGGGCTGACCAGGAGGACGTCGACGTCGCCTGCGGCGATCTCCGCCCGGACGGTCTCCCACTCCTCGGTGTTCGAGGAGTTGATGGTGCGCGCGTGGATGCCGGCCCGGGCGGCGGCCTCGACCTGGTTGCGCATGAGGGCCAGCAGGGGGGAGACGATCACGGTCGGCCCGGCTCCGCGGGCACGGAGCAACGAGGTCGCCACGAAGTACACCGCGGACTTGCCCCAGCCCGTGCGCTGGACGACGAGGGCCCGGCGCCGCTCGGCGACCAGCGCCTCGATCGCCCGCCACTGGTCCTCGCGCAGCCGGGCGGTGCCGGTGGCGTCGCCGACGAGGCGGGCGAGGACGGCGTCGGCGTCGGCCCGGAGATCCGCGTTGCTCGTGTGCTCCATGCGTCCATACAACAGGACGGCACTGACAATCCGGTCCTGGGCGGTCGGCCGGCTCGACATGGCGTGTCCCTGATCGGACTTATCCACAGCCTTGAGCGGAGAGTGACGATCCGCGAGATCGTCTCCGCATGACGAATCACAGCGAAACGACTGGATCCTCCGAAAACGGCGACATCACCGGCCCTGACGTGAGTGAAGGGCCCGCGTCGTACGACGGCCGGATCGCACACGGGGGCCGTGCCCCGCACGGAGGACGACCGCCGTACGACGGCCCGGCCGTGTACGAGGGGCGGCCGCCGTACGACGGAGGCCCGGCGCACCAGGTCACCCTGCGCACCCCGGCCGAGCTCGCGGACGCCCTGCCCTACCTGCTCGGGTACCGGCCCGAGGACAGCATCGTCCTGGTCGCCCTGCACGACCTGGGCGGGCGCGGCCGGTTCGGGGGCCGGGCCCGGCTGGGGATTCCCGCGAACCCGGAGGACTGGAACGCCGTGGCCCGACAGCTGGCCCAGGGGCTCGTGACGGGAAGCGAACGCAGGGGCGCCCGCCCCGCGCAGATGGTCGCCTACCTCTGTCAGGAACCGGCGAGGGGCGAGACGGGCCGCCAGATCATGGAACGGCTGGAGCCACTGGCCCAGCGACTGCGGATCGAGTGCGGTCTGCTCGACATCCCCGTGATCGAGGCACTGTGCATCTCCGACGGCCGTTTCTGGTCGTACTGCTGCTCGGGCCAGGGCTGCTGCCCGGACGAGGGCGTGCCGATGGGCCTGCCCGGCACGTCGGTGCTGGCCGCGGCGGCCACGTACGCCGGCATCCAGGTCCGGGGGACCCTGCGGGAGCTCAGGGCCCGTCTGCTCCCCCTCGAGACCGGCGCGGCGCTGGAGCAGGAGGTCGCGCTCGACACCGCCGGCAGGGCACTGGTCCCCAGGCTCCTCGACGCCGAGAGCCGTGCCGCCGTGGGGGAGGAGACGGTCGCGCTGGCCGGACGGATCATGCGGCGGTTCGCCGAGGCGCCGCCCGTGACCGGGAATCCCACGGCGGACCGCCGGGACGACGAACTGCTCGCTCCCGACGAAGCCGCGAACCTCGTCCTCGGCCTCCAGGACCGGGTGACACGCGACCGCGCGGCCGAGTGGATGGAAGGAGACGAGGCCGCTCCGGCCCTGCGCCTGTGGCGTGCCCTGGCACGCCGTTGTGTCGGCGCCTACGGAGAACACGCCGCGGCGCCCCTCACGCTCGCCGGATGGGTCGCCTGGTCCAGCGGCGACGAACTGGAGGCCAGGGAGGCCCTCGCCATGGCTCTCGGCGCGGATCCCGGTTACCTCTTCGCGCGCCTCCTGCACCAGGCGTGCAACGAGGGCCTCGACCCGGAGTCGGTCCGCCGCTGCCTGCGCGCCGAGCGAGAGGGACGCGAACGCAGGGCGGCGGAGGGGGACCGCTCGTCCCGGGACGGTGAGGACGAGTTCCAGGAAGGGCGAGCCGGTACGGAGGGCCCGGCACCGCGCGACGAGGCGGACGCGCTCCCCGGGCACACCGCACCAGCCGAACTCTTCGGTTCCGACGGAGCGCAGGGCGTCGTGGAACCGGACCCGCGCGGCGCCACCGCGCCGGAGGCGGAACCGGTGCCCGCACCGGCGTCGAGCCGCAGGCGTCGCCGCACGCGCTCGGCGGGGAGCACGGGCGGCCTCCGGCGACCGGGGGCGGGAGAGGGACGTGCCTCACGAGCCGGCACCCGCCGGCCCCGTACATCACCCCCTGGACCCCCTGGCCCGCGTCCCGTCGTGCCGGGGCGGGGAGAGTCCCGTCCCCGCACACGTGCGGCGGGCAAGCCCGCCGCCCGGCGCGAGGGCAGCCGCGCGGAAGACGCACGGACCGACAGCGGCGAGGCCAGGGAAGGGGAGTGAGGCACCGCAGGTGAGGACGGGTCGGTCAGGACGAGGCGGTCTCCTCGCGGCGCCATCAGAGGGTACGGGGCCGACGTGCCCCCTGACCGGGTGGCCGGACGCCGCACCCCCCGCCCACCGGGCGGCCGGACGCCGCACCCCCGCCCACCGGCCGGGGGCCGGGCGTCCCGCACCGCCATCCGGTGGGGCCTGCGCCTCCGAGCGTGACCTGGGGGAGCCCCGCCCCGTTCACCTGAGTGGCGGAACACCCGCACAGGGCGTGCTCCGCAGCGCACCTGCCCCGCCGGGATCCCTTCCCGGCGACGACCACCGCCCGAGGCGCACAGAGAACAGAAGAAGCCACCCCATGCACCAGCCGACTCCGCCCTCCTCCTCCACCGACGGACGGTTCGCCCTCGACGGATCCCCGCCCTTCGCCGGACGAACGGCCGCCCCTTCGCCCGCGGCGGGCTCCGGACGCCCCGGGACCGAGGTCCCGGAGGAGACCGGCACGGGGAGCGCCGAGCCCGCCTCCGCTCCGGAGGGGGCTCCCCGCACCACCGCGGCTCAGGGAGCCCGTGGCACGTACGCCCTCCCGCCGTCCGTCCCGGCACGGCGCGCCGCTCCTGCCCCGCCCCGGAGCGTCGAGCCGCCGGCGGCCCCGGCCGCACCGGGGCCGCGGCGCTCCCGCGACCTGCCCGCCGTCCACACAGCGATGATCTGCGTAGCCCTGCCGGGCCTCGCCGTGTCCACCGAGCAGGGGCAGCTGACCGGGCAGGGACTGGAGGGGTACTACCGGGCGGGCCGACGCCTCCTGTCCCGGTGCCGGGTGCGGGTGGCCGGACAGGAACCCCTGGTGGTGCAGGCCCGGATGACCTCGGCCGACCGGGCGTGCTTCGTCGGCACCCTGCGGGCCGCTCCGCACGGAGGCCCGGACCCGGACGTCGTGGTCGAGCGGATCCGCTCCGCGGACGGCACGGAGCGGCTCACGCTGCACAGCGCCGCCACGCGCCCGCTCCGCCTGCCGGTGGAGGTGGCCCTCGGCACCGACCTCTCCGACCTCGGGGCGATCGCGGCCGGCGTAGTCGCCCCCGACCTGCCCGCCAGCGTCCACGACTCCGGCCTGCGCTGGTCATGCGCCACCGCGAGCTCGTACGTCACGGCCGACCCTCCCCCCGCCGACGCGCTCGCCTCCGCGGGACTCCTGCGCTGGGACTTCGACGTGCCGGCCGGTGGCAGCGTCACCGTGGAGCTGAGAGTCCACCTGGACGGCGCCGGCCCCGTCCGCGCCGTGGGCCGTGCCGCGACGAATCCGCTGGCTCCGGCCCGGGCCACGGGCGACGACCCCCGCGTCCCCACGCTGCTGAGCACGAGCATCGAGGACCTGCGGGCCCTGCTGGTGCGCGACCCCGCGCACCCCACGGACACTCACCTCGCTGCCGGAGCACCGTGGCGCTGCGGGCTGGCCCCGGCCGAGGCCCTCGTCGCGGCCCGTATGACGCTGTCCCT
The DNA here is from genome assembly GCF_044328485.1 of Streptomyces sp. NPDC017936. Lineage (NCBI taxonomy): Bacteria > Bacillati > Actinomycetota > Actinomycetes > Kitasatosporales > Streptomycetaceae > Streptomyces > Streptomyces sp. NPDC017936. The sequence continues at coordinate 92,951 of NZ_JBIRHK010000007.1, forward strand.
GGGCACCCGGCTCGCCGCAGGCACGCTGCGCACCCTCGCCCGCACCCAGGTCACCGGCCAGGGCCCGCGCTCCGGCCTCATCCCCGGCCCGCGGCGGGACGCGGGCGCCCACCTCCCACCGAGCTGCACGGCGACGGAAGCCACCCTGCTGTTCCCCGTGCTCCTCGCCGAGGCCCGCCGATGGGGACTGCCCGACCAGGAGACGGAGGAGCTCCTTCCGGCGGCCGAGCGCTGCCTGACCTGGCTGTTCCGTGCCGTGGCCCAGCACCCCTACCTGCCCGACCCCCAGCCCGGCGGTCCCGTCCGCTGCGAGACGCAGGCACAGGCCCACCGCGCCGCTCGACTCGGCGCCGACCTGCTCGATGCCTGCGGCAGACCGGGCGGAAGCGAACTGCGGGAGTGGGCGGGGACGCTGCGCGCCCGGTTCCGGCAGGACTTCTGGACCGACGATCCGGCCGGCGGCCGGCCCGCCGCCGCTCTGGCACCGGACGGACGGCCCCTGTGGTACCTCGGTGCGAGCGCCGTCCATCTGCTCGACACCGGTCTGCTGGGCGGCGGCGAGTACGCCCCCGGCCTGCTGGACCAGGCACAGACCGAACAACTGGCCCGTCTCCTCGGCAGCCCGGTCATGGACTGCGGCTGGGGACTGCGGGGGCTGGGCGCGAAGGAGACGGGCCACAACCCCTTCGGTCATCGCAGCGGCGCCGTACGGGTCCACGAGACGGCGATCGCCGTGGCGGGTCTGGCCGCCGCGGGCCACGAGAAGGAGGCCGGTTCGCTGCTGCGGGGCGTCCTGGCGGCGGCCGGAGCCTTCGGCCATCGCCTTCCCGAGATGTACGCGGGGGATCAACGCACCGAGGGCAGTGCTCCGCTGCCTCACCCCGCCGCCTGCCGCCCGGCCGCCGCCGCGGCCGCGGCCGGAGTCCTGATGCTGACCACCACGGTGGGCATCCGCCCCGACGCCCCGGCGGGTACCGTCACCCTGCGCCCCCTGCACAGCGCACCCCTCGGAGAGATCGGGCTCAGCGGACTGCGGGTCGCGGGCGCCCCCTTCTCGGTACGGGTCAGCAGACTCGGACTCGCCATGGTCGAGGAAGCGGCCGACGCCCTGCAACTGAGAGTGTGACCTGGCATGACGCGGAACCGCGCCGCAGCCGGGGCCGGACGGTGACAGCCGTGCCGGACCCCGGAGGACCAGTCGTCGAAGCGGCCGACGGAGGGAGTGTTTATCGTCAGGAAGACGACTATGATCGCCGCATGCCCTACGACCCGTCAGCCTTTCCGCCCTTCGCCGTCACCGTGGACCTGGTGGTGCTGACCGTGCGCCGCCACGCCCTGTGCGCGTTGGCGGTGCGCAGGGGCGAGCCGCCGTTCCAGGGGAGCTGGGCCCTGCCGGGCGGCTTCGTGCGGGCCGACGAGGACCTCACCCAGGCCGCGGCACGCGAACTGGCCGAGGAGACCGGACTGCACGCCCACGATCCGTCCGTGCCGGCTCAGGACCACGGCGCCCACCTGGAACAGCTCGCCACCTACGGCGACCCCAAGCGCGACCCGCGCATGCGGGTCGTCAGCGTCGCCCACCTCGCCCTCGCTCCCGACCTGCCCGCTCCACGGGCCGGCGGGGACGCCAGCAACGCGCGCTGGGCGCCGGTCGAGGAACTGCTGCAGCAGGAGGGCTACGGCCGTGAGGGCGAACCGGTCGCACCGCTCGCCTTCGACCATGCCCAGATCCTCGCCGACGGGGTGGAGCGCGCCCGCTCCAAGATCGAGTACTCATCGCTGGCGACCGCGTTCTGCCCGACGGAGTTCACCGTCGGCGAACTGCGCCGGGTCTACGAAGCGGTGTGGGGTGTGGCGCTCGACCCGCGCAACTTCCACCGCAAGGTGACGGGCACTCCCGGCTTCCTGGTTCCCACGGGCGGCACCACCACACGGCAGGGCGGCCGTCCGGCGCAGCTCTTCCGCGCCGGCGGCGCGACCCTGCTCAACCCGCCGATGCTGCGGCCCGAAGTGTGACGGCTCCGAGGGATCAGGGATCCCGGGCGCGATGCGGGCGCGATGCGGTCCGGTGCCACGCCGACCGCTGACGCTGCCTGCCGGTTCGCGGGACGCCCGGCCCGTGTTCCGACCCCTGTCGCAGGCGTGATGCCGGACATGATCGGGGCCGGGCCTCATCACGGTGGCGCTCCGCGCGCCTCGGCCGACGGCCTCGTCGGCCCGCCCGCGGTCGGGCGACGGTGCGGAGCCGCCCGAGCACCCGAATCACACCGGGCGCCTCCCGTCGCGCTATACCGGAAAAAACGGACATGGCGCGCTATCTTGCTGCGGGTGATCCAGGCCTTCGGACTGACCAGCAATCCCCGCAAGGATCTTCCGCCTGCCCTCGACGACGTCTCCTTCGAAGCGCACGCCGGTGACGTCACCGTGCTGCTCGGCGCGCCGGGTGCGGGCAAGACCACGGCGCTGAGACTCATGCTCGAACTCCAACAGGGCCGTGGTCTCACCTACTTCCGGGGACGCCCCCTGCATCGCATCGCTCACCCCTCGCGCGAGGTCGGCGTCCTCCTGGGCGACGTGCCGGGGCATCCCGCCCGCACCGTGCGCGGTCATCTGCGCATGCTGTGCGCGGCCGCGGGCGTCCCCGCCCGGCGGGCCGACGAAGTCCTCGAGGTGGTCGGTCTGGTCAGCCTGCGCGGCGAACGCCTCGGCACGCTCTCCCGCGGCATGGACCGCAGGCTCGGGCTGGCGTGCGCGCTTCTCGCCGATCCGCACACCCTCGTCCTCGACGACCCGGCCGACGGGCTCTCCGAGCGCGAGAGCCGGTGGCTGCACGGCATGCTGCGCGCGCACGCGGCCCAGGGCGGCACGGTGCTGTCGACCACGGCCGATTCCAAGGAGGCCGCGCGCATCGCCGACCGGGTCGTCACCCTGGACCAGGGGCGGCTCGTCGCCGACCAGGAGGCCGGCGCCTTCGCCCGGACCAGGCTGCGTCCCCGGGTGGCCGTCCGCAGCCCCCATGCCGCCCGCCTCGCCGCCCTGCTCGCCAAGGAGGCCCGCACCGGGCACCGTTCCGTCGAGGTCGTGCAGGAGGGCGGCAACCGGCTCTCCGTGTACGGCAGCACCTGCGCCGACGTGGGTGAGGCGGCCTTCCGGCACGGCATCCTCGTCCACCAACTCGCCGACGAGATCGGTGACATGGGTCCCGGATCCGGAGAGGAGCCTGCGAAGGCCCGGGTGGACGGACGCCCGGCGGGCGGCGCTCACGAAGCCCTTCCCGCCGCCGGGACGCAGACGGCGGAGGGTGAGCGGCGGCGCTCGCCGGTGCCGCACCAGCCGAAGGAACGATCGGCCGACGGCGCGCGGACGTCCCAGGACGGGACGAAGGCGGAACCCTCCGCACCGGACGGCGACGACACGGTGTCCGACGGCTCCCGCACGGTCCTCGTCCCGGCTGCCACCGACGCCCGGTCCACTGCCGGGGAGACGCAGGCCCCGGGTGCCCCGGAGACGCCGGCCCCTGCCGACGGCGCGGCACGGTCCTCCCTCGTCGACGTGGCGCCGCCTTCGTCCGACGGGCCGCAACCCGTCACCGGCCCGGACACGCCCGCGGACGCCCCCATCGCCCCCCGCCCGCCCGCGGGCGCCGTCCGCGGCCCGGTGCCCCACCCCTCGGCCGGGCGGCCCGCCGGTCCCGCCCGGGCCCGCGCCCTCGGAGCCCTGCCGGCCCTTCCGCCCCCCATCTCCGTACGACCCGCCCCCAGCCCTCTGCGCCCCCTCCGCTACGAACTCCGCCGTGCCGCCGGTATCAGCACCGGCTTCCTCACCACCGCCGCCGTACTGATCGTCTCCGCCGTCACCGCCGTCCTGCTGGCGCGCACGGGGCACACCTCGCACCAGCGCCTGCTGGCGGCCTGGCCCGCGCAGTTGCCGCTGCCCCCGGCGGCGCTCGGTGCGGGGCTGGTCGGTGCGCTCGCCTTCGGTGACGAGTTCCGTCATCCCGCCCTCGCCGTGGACCGCGGCACCGTGCCCCGCAGGCTGGGCCTGCTGACCGCGAAGCTCCTCGTCACCGGCGTCACGGCCGTCATGCTGGCCTTCCTCACCGTGGGCTGCGACGCCGAAGTGCTCTATCTCGTCTACGGACGGGAGTTCACGAAGGTTCCCTCCGACTGGCTGCAGCTGAGCGCGGGTTGGATCGCGTTCGTGGTCGGCTGCGCCTGGGCCGGAGTCCTGGCCGCCGGAGTCTTCCGGTCCGCCGCGGCCGGGCTGGCCGCGGTCGTCGCCGTGCCGGTGGTCTGCGTGCCCGCGGTGCAGAAGGCCGTGGAGCACGGGTCGGTGCGGATGGCGGCCGGGCTTTCGGTGCGCTTGCGTGAGGTGTTCCTGCTGCAGTGGCCCTTCGGGGGCGAGCGCTATCTCTCCGCCGCGGTCCGCGTGATCGCCCAACCGGTGGGCGGTGCGCTGACCTTGTCCCTGGCCGCACTGCTGGGCGCGTATCTACTCACGACCGTGCGGAGCAGGATCAGATGACACGTTGGGTAACCATCTGATTGCTTATTGTGCGCAATTCCTCGAAGAAAGCCCATTTCTTTCCGATAAGGCGTCAATTGCGACGGGGTGAGCGATCACCCTTTCGTGTGCTTTTCACCAAAGACCTCAAGGGAGTTGAAGACGGAGCCGACAAAGGATCCGTGAGTACCCTTGCGCACACCATGATGACCGCCGCCCGCTCCAACGACTCCGGTCTGGCCGGCCCGGGCGGACTCGACCGCTACCCCTACGCCGAGGCTCCCGCCGCCGACCGCGCCGGAGCTCCCGTCTGGGAGGGCGCGGAGCCTGAGCTGGGCCGTGTGGGCCGGCGTGCCGCGGGCAGCCGCGGACGCGGGCTCCACGGCCAACTCGTCCAGCAGCTGGGACAGATGATCGTTTCCGGCGATCTGGGTGCCGACCGCCCGCTCGTGCCCGAGGAGATCGGCCAGCGCTTCGAGGTCTCCCGCACCGTCGTTCGCGAGTCGCTCCGCGTCCTGGAGGCCAAGGGCCTGGTCAGCGCCCGGCCGAACGTCGGCACGCGCGTGCGTCCCGTGAGCGACTGGAACCTCCTCGACCCGGACATCATCGAGTGGCGTGCCTTCGGTCCACAGCGCGACGACCAGCGGCGCGAGCTGAGCGAACTGCGCTGGACGATCGAGCCGCTCGCCGCGCGCCTCGCCGCCGGGCACGGGCGCGAGGACGTCCAGCAACGCCTGGCTGACATGATCGACATCATGGGGCACGCCCTGGCCCAGGGTGACGCGCTCACCTACTCCCGTGCCGATGCGGAGTTCCATTCCCTGCTCATCCAGATCGCCGGCAATCGCATGCTGGAGCACCTTTCCGGGATCGTGTCGGCCGCTCTCCAGGTGTCCGGAGGCCCCGTCACGGGCTGTGACCGGCCTCACGAGGCCTCCTTGGTCCATCACCGCAGAATCGTCGACGCCCTCGCCGCGGGCGACGGCACCGGGGCGGAATCGGCCATGCGTCAACTGCTCACGGTTCATCCCGAGGTGGAGCGCGTGGTTCCGGCGCCGCGCGAGCACTGACCGCACCCCCCCCATGGGCGGTGCGGTCGGGGGTGCCTTCCTCCTCCTGCGGCATCCCGCGGCCGGCTCCGTCCACCCGTGGGACCCCGCAGGCCCGTGATCGGGCCTGCGGGGTCCCACGATGCGACATGACGGTCGGGTCGGTCCGGCGGAACGGCCCGACGGGTTGGGCCCCTGCAGCCTGGGTACATGTCGCGGGTGACCGTCTCTGTCTGCTTATGCCCGTTCTTGAGCGCTTACGGGGTGTGACTCGGGCCACGAAGATTAGGCGTAACGCTTGTGGAAACAACGCGATGACCTAAGAGGTGACAGCCGCGGAGGGAATACGGACGCCGTTCAAGGCGCTGTGGAACTCCCCGGTCCCCGCCCGCACCGTCGGCCCATCCCCAGGCCGGTGGTCGGCTCCCGTCCGTCGTGGACGGGGCCGGAAGCCGTTTTCCAACGTTCCGAGAGGTTGTTCGTGTCGGCCAGCACATCCCGTACGCTCCCGCCGGAGATCGCCGAGTCCGTCTCTGTCATGGCGCTCATTGAGCGGGGAAAGGCTGAGGGGCAGATCGCCGGCGACGATGTGCGTCGGGCCTTCGAAGCTGACCAGATTCCGGCCACTCAGTGGAAGAACGTACTGCGCAGCCTCAACCAGATCCTCGAGGAAGAGGGTGTGACGCTGATGGTCAGTGCCGCGGAGCCCAAGCGCACCCGAAAGAGCGTCGCAGCGAAGAGTCCGGCCAAGCGCACCGCCACCAAGACGGTCGCGGCGAAGACGGTGACCACCAGGAAGGCCACCGCCACCACCGCGGCCGCCCCGGCCGCTCCCGCCGTGGACGACGCCGCGGAGGAAGCCGCTCCGGCGAAGAAGGCGGCTGCCAAGAAGGTGACCGCCGCCAAGAAGGCGACCGCCAAGAAGGCCGCCCCCGCGAAGAAGACGGCGGCCAAGAAGACCACCGCCAAGAAGGACGACGTCGAGCTCCTCGAGGACGAGGTCCTGGAGGAGGCCCCCAAGGCGGGCGACGAGCCCGAGGGTGCCGAGAGCGCCGGATTCGTGCTCTCCGACGAGGACGAGGACGACGCCCCCGCGCAGCAGGTGGCCGCGGCCGGCGCCACCGCCGACCCGGTCAAGGACTACCTCAAGCAGATCGGCAAGGTCCCCCTGCTCAACGCCGAGCAGGAGGTCGAACTCGCCAAGCGCATCGAGGCGGGCCTGTTCGCCGAGGACAAGCTGGCCAACGCCGACAAGCTCGCCCCGAAGCTCAAGCGCGAGCTGGAGATCATCGCCGAGGACGGGCGCCGCGCCAAGAACCACCTACTGGAGGCCAACCTCCGTCTGGTCGTCTCCCTGGCCAAGCGCTACACGGGCCGCGGCATGCTCTTCCTGGACCTCATCCAGGAGGGCAACCTCGGTCTGATCCGCGCGGTCGAGAAGTTCGACTACACCAAGGGCTACAAGTTCTCCACGTACGCCACCTGGTGGATCCGGCAGGCAATCACCCGTGCCATGGCCGACCAGGCCCGCACCATCCGTATCCCGGTGCACATGGTCGAGGTCATCAACAAGCTCGCGCGCGTGCAGCGCCAGATGCTCCAGGACCTGGGCCGCGAGCCCACCCCGGAGGAGCTGGCCAAGGAACTCGACATGACCCCGGAGAAGGTCATCGAGGTCCAGAAGTACGGCCGTGAGCCGATCTCGCTGCACACCCCGCTGGGTGAGGACGGCGACAGCGAGTTCGGTGACCTCATCGAGGACTCCGAGGCCGTCGTCCCGGCCGACGCGGTCAGCTTCACGCTCCTCCAGGAGCAGCTGCACTCCGTCCTGGACACCCTGTCCGAGCGCGAGGCGGGCGTCGTCTCCATGCGCTTCGGTCTCACCGACGGTCAGCCGAAGACCCTCGACGAGATCGGCAAGGTGTACGGCGTCACGCGTGAGCGCATCCGCCAGATCGAGTCCAAGACCATGTCGAAGCTGCGCCACCCGTCGCGGTCGCAGGTGCTGCGCGACTACCTCGACTGAGGCGCGGCGGCAGGACGACGCGGAAGGCCCGGTTCCCCCGAGGGAGCCGGGCCTTCGGCTTCGGTACGGGGGTGCGCGCCGCCGGCAGCTGCCTCACTGTGGGTGTTCATCAGTCACTCCAGAGTGAGGAGCGTGCATGCGTCGTCCCTTTGTCCGGGCCTTGACCCGGCCCTTGGTCCTGGCGGCCGCAGCCATGGCGATACCGCTGGTGGCCGCCGCTCCGGCGGCCTCGGACGGTGTCGTGGTGGGGGGTTTCCCGGTCGACGTCTCCACCAGTCCCTGGACCGTCGCGTTGTCCAGTCGTGACCGGTTCGGCGGTATGCGCTCGGGACAGTTCTGCGGGGGTGTGGTGGTCGGCCCGTCCACCGTCCTCACCGCGGCCCACTGCATGGGCGAGGAGGTCCTGGGATCGCCGAGGACGACCGATCTGGCGGTCGTCGCGGGCCGTACGGACCTGTACGCGGACACGGGCCGGGAGATCGCCGTGCGTGAGGTCTGGGTCAATCCCGCCTACGACAGTTCCAGCAACTCGGGGGACTTCGCCGTGCTCGAGCTCGCGGAGGCGCTGCCGCAGTCCTCCGTCATCGGTATGGCCGCGGTGGGCGATCCGGCGTACCAGCCGGGGACGGAGGCCCTGGTGTACGGCTGGGGCGACACCCGGGGGGTCGGCGCCTACGCCCCCACCCTGAGGGCCGCCCGCGTGCACGTGCTGTCCGACAGCCTGTGCGAGGGGGCGTATCCCGGGCCGGCCGACGGCACGTACCTGCCGGCGTCCATGGTGTGCGCCGGAGAGGCGGGGGGCGGCCGCGACGCCTGTCAGGGGGACAGCGGCGGACCGCTGGTGGCACGGGGCCGTCTGATCGGGCTCGTGTCGTGGGGGAACGGCTGCGGACGGCCGGGCAACCCGGGCGTCTACACGCGGGTGTCCGAGATCCTGCGGGTGCTGCGCTGGGACGCCGGCTCCCGGAAGCTGCCCCGGACCGCCTGACGGGCCCGGATGCCGCTCATCACGTCATGAAGGCGAACGAGTGCGGGCGGCCGCCCCCGGGAACGGGGGCGTCCGCCCGCATGCCGGCCTGTACCGGATCTGGCTCGTCGTGGAACGCGAACGGTCAGCGCTCTTCTTCTGAGGCGGTTGCGGGAGCGGTCGTCAGCCGCTCCGTCTCGTCCTGTATCTCAGCGGCGATCTTCTTGAGTTCCGGCTCGAACTTGCGGCCGTGGTGGGCGCAGAAGAGCAGTTCTCCGCCGCTGAGCAGGACCACGCGCACGTACGCCTGGGCGCCGCAGCGGTCGCAGCGGTCAGCGGCCGTCAGCGGGCTCGCGGGGGTCAGAACAGTAGTCACGTCGCCTCTTCTCTAGCTCGACGAGCTGTCGTACCAGGGTCAACATCCAACCAGCCCCAAACGTTCCCGCTCGTGGCTTCTTCTCGAAAATTTCTTCCGAGGTGGCCGTCTGCTGCCGGTTTGGCGGCGAATGTGCCGTATTGCGTGTCTGTCGTGTCTTACGGTTTCGCGCTGTCGGTCATGGATCCGTCCTCCCGGCTGGATTGCCGGTTTGTTCATGAGGACGTGCCCGGAGCCTAAATGGTTCATGCCTCGAAGGGAACGTGATATGTACTTCACTCCATGGAGGGATCGAACACTCATACGACTCTGGACTAGTCTGAGTTCAGACGAGGGTGGCGTTACAACGGCTCTACCAGGCCTCGGTACCCTCTTGGCGGCGACCCAAGCCGCGCCCTTCCCCACTAGGGCCCACCTGAAATTCAGCGAGGAGCGAACCGCGTGACCGCCGAGACGTCCGTGCCGTCCACAGCGCTGCTGGCAGGAGCAGACCGGGACGGTTCCAACTACACCGCGCGGCACCTGCTCGTCCTCGAGGGCCTCGAGGCCGTGCGCAAGCGCCCGGGTATGTACATCGGCTCCACCGACAGCCGTGGTCTGATGCACTGCCTCTGGGAGATCATCGACAACTCCGTCGACGAGGCTCTCGGTGGTTACTGCGATCACATCGAAGTGATCCTGCACGACGACGGCTCGGTGGAGGTCCGTGACAACGGCCGGGGCATCCCGGTCGACGTCGAGCCCAAGACCGGCATGTCCGGCGTCGAGGTCGTCATGACCAAGCTGCACGCCGGCGGCAAGTTCGGCGGCGGCTCCTACGCCGCTTCCGGCGGCCTGCACGGCGTCGGCGCGTCCGTGGTGAACGCGCTGTCCGCCCGCCTGGACGTCGAGGTCGACCGTGGGGGGCACACGCACGCGATCAGCTTCCGCCGCGGCGTCCCCGGCGCGTTCGCCGCCGACGGGGCGGACGCCAGGTTCGAGGCGAAGAGCGGCCTGCGCAAGGCCAAGAAGATCGCCAGGACCCGCACCGGCACGCGCGTGCGGTACTGGGCCGACCGCCAGATCTTCCTCAAGGACGCCAAGCTCTCCCTGGAGACCCTCCACCAGCGCGCTCGCCAGACCGCGTTCCTGGTGCCCGGTCTCACCATCGTCGTCCGGGACGAGTACGGCCTCGGCGAGGGCGGCAGCAAGGGCGAGGAATCCTTCCGCTTCGACGGCGGCATCAGTGAGTTCTGCGAGTACCTGGCCACCGACAGGCCCGTCTGCGACGTCCTCCGCTTCACCGGCCAGGGCACCTTCAAGGAAACGGTCCCGGTCCTGGACGACCACGGCCAGATGACCCCGACCGAGGTGACCCGCGAACTCGGCGTCGACGTGGCGCTGCGCTGGGGCACGGGCTACGACACGACCATGCGGTCGTTCGTCAACATCATCGCCACCCCCAAGGGCGGCACGCACGTGGCCGGCTTCGAGCAGGCCGTCACGAAGACGCTCAACGAGGTCCTGCGTGCGAAGAAGCTGCTGCGCGTCGCCGAGGACGACATCGTCAAGGACGACGCGATGGAGGGCCTGACCGCGGTCGTCACGGTCCGTCTCGCCGAGCCGCAGTTCGAGGGGCAGACGAAGGAGGTCCTCGGCACGTCGGCGGCCCGCCGCATCGTGAACACCGTGATCTCCAAGGAGCTCAAGGCGTTCCTGACGTCCACCAAGCGGGACGCCGCGGCCCAGGCGCGGGTCGTCATGGAGAAGGCGGTCGCCGCCGCCCGCACCCGTATCGCCGCCCGCCAGCACAAGGACGCCCAGCGCCGGAAGACGGCACTGGAGTCCTCGTCCCTGCCCGCCAAGCTCGCCGACTGCCGCAGCGACGACGTCGACCGCAGCGAGCTGTTCATCGTCGAGGGGGACTCCGCGCTCGGCACGGCGAAGCTCGCCCGGAACTCCGAGTTCCAGGCGCTGCTGCCGATCCGCGGCAAGATCCTCAACGTCCAGAAGTCCTCCGTGACCGACATGCTCAAGAACGCCGAGTGCGGCGCGATCATCCAGGTCATAGGGGCGGGCTCCGGACGGACCTTCGACATCGACGCGGCCCGCTACGGCAAGATCATCATGATGACCGACGCCGATGTGGACGGCTCCCACATCCGGTGCCTGCTGCTGACGCTGTTCCAGCGCTACATGCGGCCCATGGTGGAGGCCGGCCGGGTGTTCGCCGCGGTGCCGCCGCTGCACCGCATCGAGCTCGTCCAGCCCAAGAAGGGCCAGGACAAGTACGTCTACACCTACTCGGACCGTGAGCTGCGCGACAAGCTCATGGAGTTCCAGAGCAAGAACGTCCGGTACAAGGACTCCATCCAGCGCTACAAGGGCCTCGGCGAGATGGACGCCGACCAGCTGGCCGAGACGACGATGGACCCGCGTCACCGCACCCTGCGCCGCATCAACCTCTCCGACCTGGAGGCGGCGGAGCAGGTCTTCGACCTGCTCATGGGCAACGACGTCGCACCGCGCAAGGAGTTCATCTCCAGCTCGGCGGCGACGCTGGACCGGTCGCGCATCGACGCGTAGGCGTGCGGGGACGCTGTGCCGCGCCCGGCTGCCGCACGGCCCCGTGCGCGGGCCCGGTCGTGAGACGCGGGCCCGTTCGCGGTGCCTCACGCGTACGGCGAGGGGCTGGTGCGGCCGCCGGCGGAGTGACGGCCCTGGTCACCTGATGGGGTGAAGAGCAAGGGGAAGAAGAGTCAGGGATCTTCCCGTTCTGTCCATCCTTGGGCATGCAGTCAAGCAACAGCCGTTCCTGTGACAGCAGGGACGGTTCCGAAAGTTCGGGCGACCACGAGCCAGGCCACGGAGTGGTGTTCGGCGAAGCCTCAGGAAGCGTGCGGTACGAGGACCCGTGGTACGAGGCGCTCGCCTCGGGCTGGGGCGAGTCGGCCACGGTGAGCGGACCGCCGGGAGAGGCGCCGGCAGCACGCCGGGAGCCGGCGGACAAGGCCGTGGCGGCGGCCCAGATCTACCTGGAAGTGCAGCGCAGCGCGGCCTTTCAGGAAGTGCGCAGCCGCTACCGCCGGTTCGTGGTGCCGGCGGTCGCCGGTTTCTTCCTCTGGTACGTGGGCTACGTCGTGACGGCCACGACCGCGCCCGGCTTCATGGCGCGGCCCGTCGTCGGCGCGGTGAACGTGGCCCTGCTCGCAGGACTGGGGCAGTTCCTCAGCACGTTCCTGCTCACCTGGGCCTACTCCCGGCACGCGCGGCTGCGCAGGGACCGTGCCGCGCTCGAAGTGCGCTGGGACACCCAGGAGCTGACGCGCGGGGCCGGAGGCGGTGCGGCATGACGGACGATCACCAGACGCTGAGCCTGCTGCTGTTCAGCGCCTTCATCGCGGTCACGCTGGCGATCACCACGTGGGTGAGCCGGAAGCGGCAGGGCTCGGCCGAGGAGTTCTACGCCGGCGGGCGGCTGTTCTCGCCCGTGGAAAACGGTTTTGCCATCGCGGGGGACTACATGTCGGCCGCGTCCTTCCTCGGCATCTCCGGCCTCATCGCCCTTTTCGGCTACGACGGACTGCTGTATTCGGTCGGCTTCCTGGTGGCCTGGCTGGTGGTGCTGCTCCTCGTCGCCGAACTGGTGCGCAACTGCGGGCGGTTCACACTGGCCGACGTGGTGGCCGCCCGGATGACCGAGCGGCCGGTGCGGATCGCGGCGGGAGCCTCTTCGGTCACCGTGTCCGTGCTCTACCTCGTGGCGCAGATGGTGGGGGCGGGCAGCCTGGTCGCGCTTCTCCTCGGCAGAACCGGAGAGGCCGCCCAGGCCTGGACCGTCATCGGTGTCGGCGCTCTGATGGTGATCTACGTGTCGCTGGGAGGGATGCGGGCCACCACCTGGATCCAGATCGTGAAGGCGGTGCTGCTGCTCGGCGGCACCGTCGCGCTCACCGTGCTCGTCCTGGTGCGCTTCCACGGTGACGTCGACCGGTTGCTGCGCACGGCGGCGGAGCACAGCGGGCACGGTGCCGCGTTCCTGGCGCCGGGGCTGAAGTACGGCGGGGACTGGACCGCGCGCTTCGACTTCATGAGCCTGGGGCTGGCCCTGGTCCTGGGCACGGCCGGCCTGCCGCACATCCTGTCCCGCTTCTACACGGTGCCGACCGCGCGGGCCGCCCGGCGTTCGGTCGTCTGGTCGGTCGGGCTCATCGGCGGGTTCTACCTGATGACCATCGTCCTCGGCTTCGGCGCGGCGGCGATCGTCGGCCCGGACGCGGTCCGCAGCTCGAACGCGTCCGGGAACACGGCCGTCCCGCTCCTCGCCCTCGACCTGGGCGGCGGAGCCGGCTCCACGGGGGGAACGGTCCTGTTCGCCGTCGTGGCAGCCGTCGCCTTCGCCACGATCCTCGCGGTCGTCGCCGGCATCACGCTCGCCTCCTCGGCGTCGGTGGCCCACGACCTGTACGCCTCCTTGCGGCGCAAGCACACCCGGCCGCTCGGCGAGGTGGCGGTGGCGCGGATCGCCGCCGTCGGGATCGGCGTGGTGGCGATCGGTCTCGGCCTGCTGGCCCGCGACCTCAACGTCGCCTTCCTCGTGGGGCTCGCCTTCGCCGTCGCCGCGTCCGCGAACCTTCCGGTCCTGCTCTACTCGCTCTTCTGGCGGGGCTTCACCACGCGAGGGGCCGTGTGGGCGGTGTACGGGGGACTGGTGCCGGCGCTGGTGCTGGTCCTGCTGTCCCCGGTGGTGTCGGGCAGCCCCCAGTCGCTCTTCCCCGGCCTCGACTTCCAGTTCTTCCCGCTGCAGAACCCCGGCCTCGTCTCGATCCCGCTGGGCTTCCTCGCCGGCTGGCTCGGCACGGTCACCTCCTCCGAGGTCGCCGACGAAGCCAAGCACGCGGAGACCGAGGTGCGGTCGCTGACGGGGGCGGGTGCCGTCTAGGGCCTTCCTTTCGGATCGGGCCGGCTCCGGGCGGCGGTGGCTTCCGGCTACCCGAGCGGGGGCTGGTGCGTGCAGCCGCAAGGCGGTGGCGTCCTCCGGAGGTCCTCGGTGCTCTGCGGCGTCGCCACGGCGCGCGCGGCGGCGAGCGCGCGGCGCACCGCCCGGTCGTCCGGTGACGGTACGCGGACGGGTCGGTGGGGCCGTGGGGGCGGGGGGTGGGGATCTCCTGACCGGCCGGTGCGGGGTCGGCGACGCGGGGCGCCTCAACCCGCCAGTGCCGCCGTCAGTTCACGCACCGCCACCACGTCCATCCGCCCCGGCGCGCCCAGGACCGACGCCCCACAGCTCTCCGGCCGGGGCGGAGCGGACGCGCTCTGAGCCACGACGACCCGCCAGTGCCGTCCGTCGGCGTGGGCGACGGTCACCTCCCAGCGCGGAGCCCGGCCCTCCGTGCGGACGACGCCGAGGGCCTCCGCCGCGTCCTCGCCGGTCGCCGCGCGCACGGCCAGCTCCGCCGCCTGGCCGGGCCGCTCCCAGGCCGAGCTCCCGCGGCAGCCCTCCAGGACGATCCGGCCCTCCCGGACGCCGTGCAGGGCCTGCTCGACGGTGTGCGCCTCGGCCCGGCCGTACGCATATCCGTGCGGCAGGACGAGCACGGTGGGGGAGAAGCGGTGACCACCCAGATGGGTGACCTCCCAGACGCCGTCGACGCCCGAGGTCGCGAGTCCGGCGGCGAGGGGGCGGCCCAGCAGCGCGCAGCAGCGGTCGCGCTTGCCGTTGGTGCAGACGAGGGCGAGCGGGGCACCGTGGTGCGGCCGGCCCTGGAGCGCGGTGTCGAAGCCGCGGTGGTCGCCCCGGCCGAGCGCTGCGAAGTCGAGGTCCAGCAGTCGGGCCGGGTCGCTGATCGTGGCGCTGCGCAGCCAGACCCGTCCGGGGACGGTGTGGGCCGCGTACACGCGGCGCACGGTGGGACTGCCGAGGTCCGCGTGGCGTCCGGGGCGCCGGATGAGCACGACGCGGACGCCCGTGTTCCGGGCGGCTGCCTCCAGGGCGCGGCCGATCGCGGGATCCAGGTGGCTCGAAACGAGCGCCTTGGCGCCCCAGGGGCCGGGCTGTTCCAGCAGGAGCCAGGTCCTGGCCGTGGGCGCGGTTCCGGACAGGGGCTCGTCGAGGTCCCGCGAGACGGCCGTGCACGTACTCACAGAGGTGAGCCTAACCTGACTTGGGGCCGAGAGGCTTCCGGAGAGGGTGTGTCCTCGGGGCGCGGATCCGCGCGCTGCCGCGCCGAAGTGCTCGTGACGTGGTCACCGAGCGCGTCTTTCCTGGTCAGGGTGGTGCTGCGGACAGGCGGCGGCAGGCGGCGGGGAGGCTTCTTCCCTCCCGGGAGGACGCCGACGAGGGCGGCTTGCCGCACGTCCGGCACGGCGGGCGCCGCAGCCCCGGGCACGGCCGGGACGAACCTCCCGAAGGCGTCCGAAGGCGCCCGCTCACCGGCGCAGTCTCGCCCATACCGGTCAACTCACACACACCGAAGACGCGGCTGAGTGACTTTTGCAGCGAAGCCCTCACCAACCTCGCTACCGTTCTGCCACCCAACTGTGCCCAGAACTGTCGAAGGACCGATACCCCTTGAAGATCGTGCGCCGCATCGGTGTGCCCCCGAGCGCCCGAGGCAGTAACTCGGGAGCCACGTGCCCGGACGTGTTCGAACTCAGCGACGGCAACTTCGCCGTCATCGGCACCGAGGCCACCGAGGCGCTGGACGGTGAACTACCCGCGGACGCTGCTCGTGCCGACTACGAACGCATCGTCATCGTGAGCAGGGAGACCCTGATCCGCGCCAAGGCAGACATCCCCGACGCCTGATCCCACCGCACGAGCACGCGCCCACCCGCAGACCCGTCCCGTCACCCGCCCCGGCCGCACGCAACCGATGAGCGAGCCGGTGCCCACCCGGCGAGCAGCCCGGCACCCCGCGTCCTTGCTCGATCCCCACCGATGAGGCCTGGCGCCAGAACGGCACCAGGCCGCACGCACCGACGCCGGGTCCCGCGCTCGCCGGTGCCGACCGCCACCCGTCATTCGTCCGCATCGTCCGTCGGCGGACGGCCCACCACCCACCACTCGTCCGTGTCGGCGTCGTCCAGGTCCATGACCAGGCCGTCCGTCATCCGTCCGATCCGGGCCTCCTCGGACGATTCGTTGAGGCTCGCGCGCTGGTGCCTCGACGCCTCCCAGTACTCGCGGAAGACGGCGCTCTGGAAGAACTCCCGCAGGTGCCTGTACAGCTCCTCCCGGTCCAGGAGCTCCGCCTGGTAGAGGTGGAAGAGGTGGGCGTACCACGCGTTGGCGTAGAGGAACTGGCGGCGCTTCTCCGCGGGGATGGTCTTGTCGTAGGTGTCGATGACCGCGGCGAGGGAGGGGTCGTCGATCGCCCTGGCCGTCAGTTCCCAGTGCATCCGCTGCTGATGGGCCAGTGCCTTGCGCCGGATCGCCAGCTCCTCGGGTTCCGGCCGCCGCTCCTCACGGCGGGCAGCCTCGAGGCGCAACCGTCGTGCGGTGAGCGTCACCGCGGCGGTGACGAGCAGAAGGCCGAGCGTGGCGGCCCCCAGCCTCTCCGCCTTGTTCCTCTGTGTGGTCATGTCAACCCCCGAATCAGGCGGCCGTCAGCCGGTCGTCGGATGCGGGTGGACTGACGGGGACCGGCGAGCGGTGGGCGGCGCTTGCCGTCTCCCAGCTTGCCGAGCGGCTCTGATCGGCGGGGAGGCGGAGAGGAGGCGCACGGAGGGAAGCGAGGGTCGCACGCCACGGCGCCTTGCCCGACGTCTGCCCCGCACGGGCTGCTAACAATCGTTCACTCCGGGGCGATTCCATCGGCTCGTATCCTGGGTCCGCATTCCGTCCCCGACCGTGCGCCGGGCAGTGAGCCGGTGCACGCACAGGTGCCAGAGAGGTCGCACATTGAGGCAGAGCCGCAGCTCGCAGCAGATCCCGGTCGTCGTACTCGCCGGATTCCTCGGCTCCGGCAAGACGACCCTGCTCAACCACCTGCTCCACCACAGCGGCGGCAGCCGTATCGGCGCCATCGTCAACGACTTCGGCGCCATCGAGATCGACGCCATGGCGGTGGCCGGCGCGCTCGGCGACTCCACCGTCTCCCTCGGCAACGGCTGCCTGTGCTGCGCCGTCGACGTCGGTGAGCTCGACGTCTACCTGGAACGGCTCGCCCGGCCCGGCGCCGGCATCGACGTCGTCGTCATCGAGGCCAGCGGGCTCGCCGAGCCGCAGGAGCTGGTGCGGATGGTGCTGGCCAGCGAGCACCCGGGGATCGTCTACGGCGGTCTCGTCGAGGTCGTCGACGCCGCCGAGTTCGACGAGACCCGCACGCGGCACCCCGAGATCGACCGCCACCTCGCCCTCGCCGACCTGGTCGTCGTGAACAAGCTCGACCGCACCCCCGACGCCGAGCGCGTCCTCGCCCTCGTCCGCTCCCTCACCGACCGGGCCGCCGTGGTCCCCGCCGTCCACGGCCGCATCGACCCGGAGCTCCTCTTCGACTGCCGGCCGGGCGAGGAGCGCGTCGGGCAGCTCTCCTTCGACGACCTGCCCCGCCGGGACGACCACGCGGACGGCGGTCCCGACGGCCACGACGGTCACCTGCACACCGCCTACGACAGCCTGTCCTTCGTCTCCGACGTGCCTCTCGACCCGCGCCGGGTGATGACGTTCCTCGACAGCCGCCCGGAGGGCCTGTACCGGATCAAGGGATACGTCGACTTCGGCCCGTACGACCCCGCCCACCGCTACGCCGTGCACGCGGTCGGCCGCTTCCTGCGCTTCTACCCCGAGCCCTGGCCCGACCTCCGGGGATCCGACGAGCCCCGCCGCACCCAGCTCGTCCTCATCGGCTCCGGCATCGACGCGGCCGCGCTCGGCGAGGAACTGGAGGCGTGCAGGAGCGACGTCCCGCACGCCGACGAGCACGGCATGTGGGGCGTGCTGCGCTACGTCCAGGACCCCGAGGACGAGGAAGCCCCCCGGGACCCCGTCGCCGGAGCCCGGGAGCCCGCCGTCCCCGAGGAGCCCGTGGACCCGGACGAGCCCACGGACCCCGACGAGGATTCCTTCGCGCGGGTCTAGAGCGGCCCCGCCACCACCGCCACGGTCTTCGCCAGCGACACCCCCGAGCCGTCGCGGCGCGGGTCGATCTCGGGCAGCTCGGCCGGCATGCCGTTCTTCTGCGCCGCCCGTGCCGGAAGGGCGCCCGCCCAGGCGAGGGACAGGCAGTCCTCGCCCTTCAGGAACCGCTGGCAGCGCACACCGCCCGTGGCGCGGCCCTTGCGCGGGTACTGGTCGAACGGGGTCAGCTTGGCCGTGGTCTGCACGGAGTCGTCCAGCGTGCCGCGCGAGCCCGCGACCGTGAACACCACCGCGTCCGCGGCCGGATCCACCGCCGTGAACGAGATCACCTTGGCGCCCTCGGTGAGCTTGATGCCCGCCACCCCGCCCGCCGGACGGCCCTGCGGGCGGACCTGAGCGGCCTGGTAGCGCAGCAGCTGGGCGTCGTCCGTGATGAAGACCAGGTCCTCCTCGCCCGTGCGCAGCTCGACCGCGCCGACGATCCGGTCGCCGTCCTTGAGGGTGATGACCTCCAGCTCGTCCTTGTTGGACGGGTAGTCGGGCACCACGCGCTTGACGACACCCTGTTCCGTGCCGAGCGCCAGGCCCGGGGAGGACTCGTCGAGCGTGGTCAGGCAGACCACCGTCTCGTCGCCCTCCAGGGAGACGAACTCCGCCAGCGGGGCCCCGCCCGAGAGGTTCGGCGCCGACGCCGTGTCCGGGAGCTGCGGCAGGTCGATGACGTTGATCCGCAGGAGCCGTCCCGCCGAGGTGACCGCGCCGATCTCCCCGCGCGCGGTGGCGGGCACCGCCGAGACGATCACGTCGTGCTTGGTGCGCTTGCCGTCCGTGGCGTCGAACGGCTCGGCGTTCGCCGTGCGGGCCAGCAGGCCCGTCGACGACAGCAGCACGCGGCAGGGGTCGTCGGCGACCTGGAGCGGTACGGCGGTGGCCGGGGTGGCCGCCGACTCCAGCAGGACCGTACGGCGCTCGGTGGCGAACTTCTTGGACACCGCGGCCAGTTCGGCCGAGACCAGCTTGCGCAGCTCGGCGTCCGACTCCAGGATCCGGGTCAGCTCGGCGATCTCCTCGTTGAGCTTCTCCTTCTCCGCCTCCAGCTCGATGCGGTCGTACTTGGTCAGACGGCGCAGCGGCGTGTCCAGGATGTACTGGGTCTGGACCTCCGACAGGGAGAAGCGCTCCATCAGGCGCTCCTTGGCCTGCGCGCTGTTCTCGCTGGAGCGGATCAGACGGATGACCTCGTCGATGTCGACGAGGGCCGTGAGCAGGCCCTCCACCAGGTGCAGCCGGTCGCGCCGCTTGCCCCGGCGGAACTCGCTGCGCCGCCGGACGACCTCGAAGCGGTGGTCGAGGTAGACCTCGAGGAGCTCCTTCAGGCCCAGGGTGAGCGGCTGGCCGTCGACCAGCGCGACGTTGTTGATGCCGAAGGACTCCTCCATCGGGGTCAGCTTGTAGAGCTGCTCCAGGACCGCCTCCGGCACGAAGCCGTTCTTGATCTCGATGACCAGGCGCAGGCCGTGCTCACGGTCGGTGAGGTCCTTGACGTCGGCGATGCCCTGGATCTTCTTCGAGCCGACCAGGTCCTTGATCTTGGCGATGACCTTCTCGGGACCGACGGTGAACGGCAGCTCGGTGACGATCAGGCCCTTGCGGCGGGCCGTCACGGTGTCCACGGACACGGTGGCGCGGATCTTGAAGGTGCCGCGGCCCGTCGCGTAGGCGTCCCTGATCCCGGAGAGGCCGACGATCCGGCCGCCGGTGGGCAGGTCGGGGCCCGGGACGTGCCTCATCAGGGCGTCCAGATCCGCGTTCGGGTAGCGGATCAGGTGGCGGGCGGCCGCGACGACCTCGCCCAGGTTGTGCGGCGGCATGTTGGTGGCCATGCCGACCGCGATGCCGGAGGAGCCGTTGACCAGGAGGTTCGGGAAGGCGGCGGGCAGCGCCACCGGTTCCTGCTCCTGGCCGTCGTAGTTGGGCGCGAAGTCGACCGTGTCCTCGTCGATCGACTCCGTCATCAGGCTCGTCGCCGCGGCCTGGCGGCACTCGGTGTACCGCATGGCGGCCGGCGGGTCGTCGTTGCCCAGCGAGCCGAAGTTCCCGTGGCCGTCGACCAGGGGCACGCGCATGGAGAACGGCTGGGCCATGCGGACCAGGGCGTCGTAGATCGACGCGTCGCCGTGCGGGTGCAGCTTGCCCATGACCTCGCCGACGACGCGGGCGCACTTGACGTAGCCGCGGTCGGGGCGCAGGCCCATCTCGTTCATCTGGTAGACGATGCGACGGTGCACCGGCTTGAGGCCGTCGCGGGCGTCCGGCAGGGCGCGGGAGTAGATGACCGAGTACGCGTACTCGAGGAAGGAGCCCTGCATCTCGTCGACGACGTCGATGTCGAGGATCTTCTCCTCGTACGCGTCGTCGGGCGGCGGGGTCTTCGTGCTGCGGCGGGCCATCGCTGCCGGCTCCTCCTGTTTTCTGGTCGCTCGCCTGCGGGGCGCTCGCGACCCTTCGGCTCACTCTTGGCGAAGCGTGTGACGTGATCTGATGCGGACCATTGTGGACCGTGGCACTGACAGCGCGTGCCGGTACCCGGGCGTCGGCGTCCGGCCCCGGCCGGAGGGCGTCTCCTCCACGGCTGTCCGCAGGCTACGCGATCTCGCTCTCGGCGTATGTCGTCCGGGAACTTCGCCGACGCTCCGCACGCTTGCATACAGTGGCAGGACCGGCAGGAAAAGCGCGGTTTCGACGACCGCGTCCGCGATCGGAAGGGACGTACATGCCCATGGGTCACACGGCCACAGACCAGGCAGGCACCGGGGGCCTGACAGCGACCGAGCACCGCCTGGCCAACGGCCTGCGCGTGGTGCTCTCCGAGGACCACCTGACCCCCGTCGCGGCGGTGTGCCTCTGGTACGACGTCGGTTCGCGCCACGAAGTCAAGGGGCGTACCGGTCTGGCTCACCTTTTCGAGCACTTGATGTTCCAGGGCTCCGCGCAGGTCAAGGGCAACGGCCACTTCGAGCTCGTCCAGGGCGCGGGCGGCTCGCTGAACGGCACGACCAGCTTCGAGCGCACCAACTACTTCGAGACCATGCCCGCCCACCAGCTGGAGCTCGCCCTCTGGCTGGAGGCCGACCGCATGGGCTCCCTGCTGGCCGCCCTGGACGACGAGTCCATGGAGAACCAGCGCGACGTCGTCAAGAACGAGCGCCGCCAGCGCTACGACAACGTCCCGTACGGCACGGCCTTCGAGAAGCTGACCGCCCTCGCCTACCCGGAGGGCCACCCCTACCACCACACCCCGATCGGCTCGATGGCCGACCTGGACGCGGCGACCCTGGAGGACGCGCGCGCGTTCTTCCGCACCTACTACGCGCCCAACAACGCCGTCCTGTCGGTCGTCGGCGACATCGACCCCGAGCAGACGCTCGCCTGGATCGAGAAGTACTTCGGTTCGATCCCCGCCCACGACGGCAAGCCCGCCCCGCGTGACGGCACGCTGCCGGACACCATCGGCGAGCAGCTGCGCGAGGTCGTCGAGGAGGAGGTCCCGGCCCGCGCCCTGATGGCCGCCTACCGCCTGCCGCAGGACGGCACGCGCGCGTGCGACGCGGTCGACCTGGCCCTCACCGTCCTCGGCGGCGGCGAGTCCTCCCGCCTCTACAACCGTCTCGTCCGCCGCGACCGCACGGCGGTGGCGGCCGGCTTCGGCCTGCTGCGGCTCGCCGGGGCGCCGTCCCTGGGCTGGCTGGACGTGAAGACCTCCGGCGACGTCGAGGTGCCGGTCATCGAGACCGCCATCGACGAGGAGCTCGCCCGGTTCGCCGAGGAGGGCCCCACGGCCGAGGAGATGGAGCGCGCCCAGGCCCAGCTGGAGCGCGAGTGGCTGGACCGCCTCGGCACGGTGGCCGGCCGCGCCGACGAACTGTGCCGGTACGCCGTCCTGTTCGGCGACCCGCAGCTCGCCCTGACCGCCGTGCAGCGCGTGCTGGACGTCACGGCGGAGGAGGTGCGGGAGGTGGCCAAGGCCCGCCTGCGCCCCGACAACCGCGCCGTACTGGTCTACGAACCCACCGAGCCGACCGACAGCACCGCCGACGAGGACGAGAACGAGGAGGCGGCCAAGTGACCGAGCTCGCCACGATGGACTTCCACCCCCAGCCGCAGGCGGGCGAGGCCAGGCCGTGGGCGTTCCCGGCCCCCGCGCGCGGAACGCTCGACAACGGCCTGACCGTGCTGCACTGCCACCGGCCCGGCCAGCAGGTCGTCGCCGTCGAGGTCATCCTCGACGCGCCCCTGGACGCCGAGCCGGCCGGACTCGACGGCGTCGCCACGATCATGGCGCGGGCCTTCTCCGAGGGCACCGACAAGCACTCCGCGGAGGAGTTCGCCGCGGAGCTGGAGCGCTGCGGCGCCACCCTCGACGCGCACGCCGACCACCCCGGCGTCCGCCTCAGCCTGGAGGTCCCCGCCTCCCGCCTGGCCAAGGCCCTCGGCCTGATCGCCGACGCCCTCAGGGCGCCCGCGTTCGCCGACAGCGAGGTCGAGCGCCTGGTGCGCAACCGCCTCGACGAGATCCCGCACGAGCTGGCCAACCCGTCCCGGCGCGCCGCCAAGGAGCTGTCCAAGGAGCTGTTCCCGGCCGACGCGCGCATGTCGCGTCCGCGCCAGGGCACCGCGGAGACGGTCGAGAACATCGACTCCGCGGCGGTCCGCGCCTTCTACGAGAAGCACGTCCGTCCCGCCACGGCCACCGCCGTGGTCGTCGGCGACCTGACGGGCGTCGACCTGGACGCGCTCCTCGGCGACACCCTGGGCGCCTGGACGGGTTCCCCGGCCCAGCCGCGGCCCGTGCCGCCGGTGACCGCCGACGACACCGGCCGGGTCGTCATCGTGGACCGCCCCGGCGCCGTCCAGACGCAGCTGCTGATCGGCCGCGTCGGCCCCGACCGGCACGCGCGCGTGTGGCCCGCCCAGGTGCTCGGCACGTACTGCCTCGGCGGCACCCTCACCTCCCGCCTGGACCGCGTCCTGCGCGAGGAGAAGGGCTACACCTACGGCGTGCGCGCCTTCGGGCAGGTCCTGCGCTCCGCGCCGGACGGCACGGGCGCCGCGATGCTCGCCATCAGCGGCTCCGTGGACACCCCGAACACCGGTCCCGCGCTGGAGGACCTCTGGAAGGTGCTGCGCACCCTCGCCGCGGGGGGACTCACCGACGCCGAGCGCGACGTCGCCGTGCAGAACCTGGTCGGTGTGGCGCCGCTGAAGTACGAGACCGCCGCGGCCGTCGCCGGCACCCTGGCCGACCAGGTCGAGCAGCACCTGCCCGACGACTACCAGGCGGCGCTGTACCAGCAGCTCGCCGCGACCGGCACCGTGGAGGCCACCGCGGCCGTCGTGAGCGCCTTCCCGGTGGACCGTCTGGTGACCGTCCTCGTCGGTGACGCCGCCCGGATCAAGGAGCCGGTCGAGGCCCTGGGCATCGGCGAGGTGAAGGTCGTTCCCGCGGAGTAGGGACCGCGGCCGCACGCCCGGCCACCGCGGCACGCGCGCGTGAGGGGCCCTGGTGACCGACGGGTCGTCAGGGCCCCTTCGATGTCCGAATTGAGCGAGAGGCTGCCTGTCTGCCCTGTGGCATGCGCTACAAAACCCCCGTTGCGTTTGGGCGCGGACGGCGGGCGCGTCTAGTTTCGTCCGGGCTGTTCGTCGGGCAGTGCGCCGCACCCGCGGCACCGGACAGTCATCGCCGAGTCCCCGTACGGCGCGAGCCAGGGGAGCCGGGGACCCACACCTGTGCAGTCCCTGGGGTGAATCGGACGCCCGCGCGTGCCGCGAGGGGGCCCGTAGGAGACCTTCCTGCTCCGAACCCGTCAGCTAACCCGGTAGGCGAGAGGGAAGGAAAGGACCGCTCAACTTCATGGCGTTCACCTGCGCCACCGGGAAGCACCGTCGTCCCGGCCGGACGAAGCGCACCACCGCCCGCGCGGCGGGCATCGCGGCGCTCACCACCACCGGCGTCATCGGAACCGTCGCCTCCACCCCGGCTCTCGCCGCCGAGACCTCCTCCGAGCAGACCGGCCTGATCCCCGTCGTCACCATCGGCGACTCCGTGGCCGAGCAGATCGACGACCAGGTCGCCGCGCAGAAGCAGGCCGCCCGGGAGGAGGCCGCGCGCAAGGAGGCGGCCGCCCTGGCCGCCGCGAAGGTCGAGAAGGAGCGCGAGGCCAGGGCCCGCGCCGCCCGCGCGGCCGAGCGCGAGCGCCTCAACACCTTCGTGTCGCCGATCACCGGCTCCTACGTCTCCACGAGCTACCGGTCCGGTGGCTCGCTGTGGTCCTCCGGCAGCCACACCGGCATCGACTTCCACGCCTCGAGCGGCACGCCCGTGCACGCGGTCGGGCTCGGCACCGTCGTCGAGGCCGGCTGGGGCGGCGCGTACGGCAACCAGGTCGTGATCCGGATGCACGACGGGACGTACACCCAGTACGGTCACCTGTCGTCGATCAGCGTCTCGGTGGGGCAGGAGGTCGCCCCGGGCACGCGGATCGGTCTCTCCGGCGCGACCGGCAACGTCACCGGCCCGCATCTGCACTTCGAGGCCCGCACGAGTGCGGAGTACGGCTCGGACATCGACCCGGTCGCCTACCTCCGCAAGCACGGCGTGGACGTCTGACGACGCACCGCGACGGATCGTCCCGGCCCCGGCCTTCCCGGCCGGGGCTTTCGTCGTTTCCTGCGCTCCGCTGTCCAAAAAATATCCCTGGATTCCGGCCCGCCGTCGGAAATTCCGGCCCGCTGCAATAGAGTCTTTGACCACGCGTCGCTCGTCGGCGTTTCACGGGGATTAAGGCGGAGGTCGGTCATGCGTATTCCGGCGCACTCGGTGTGCACGGCCATCCGGGACGACATCGTCGCGGGTGTCCACGAGCGTGGCGGCCGCCTCACCGAGGAAGTCCTCGCGCGCCGCTACGGCGTCTCGCGCGTCCCCGTCCGGGAGGCCCTGCGCACCCTGGAGGCGGAGGGCTTCGTCGTGACGCGGCGGCACGCGGGCGCGTGCGTCGCCGAACCGACCGAGCAGGAGGCGGCGGACCTGCTGGAGATGCGCCTGCTCCTGGAGCCGCTCGGAGCCGCCCGGGCCGCCCAGCGGCGCACCGAGGCGCACCTGAAGGTGCTGCGCGGTCTCGTCCGGCTGGGTCAGGAGCGCGCCAGGAGGGGCAACAGCGACGACCTGCGCTCCCTGGGCGGCTGGTTCCACGAGACGCTCGCGCAGGCCTCCGGCAGCCACGCCCTGACCTCGACCCTCACCCAGCTGCGCCACAAGATCGCCTGGATGTACGCGGTGGACGCGCCGGCCGACCCGGTGGACTCCTGGGCCGAGCACGGCGCGATCGTGGACGCCGTCGCGCGCGGCGACGGCGAGCGCGCGCGGGCGATCACCGCGCTGCACACCGAGCGCTCGTCCGCCGCGCACCGGCCGCGCTTCCCGGGCGGCGACCGCCCGGACCGTGTGAGGACTTCGCAACACGTCGTCAACATGTCGGGCCCACGCCATTAACACGAGGGCCGTATACAAAGAGGGGTTATTCGGCGGACGTGGATTTCCGCTGCCCTTTTCGTGGTGCGCCGTGAATTCCTGGTGGCGCGCTCTTCGTGTGCGCGTGCTTTCCTTTTCGGCGTGCTCGGGCTGATTTTCTTCGCGAGGCCGCGTGAAGGCGCCGGAGCGCGACCGTGCCGAAACGGCGGAGCCGCGCCGCCCGGGAAGGGCGACGCGGCTCCCTGTGCGCCGCGGGGCTCAGACGGTCTCGGGAAGCTCCTCGAGCCCCTCGGAGACCAGCTTGGCCAGCCGGTCGAGCGCGACGTCCGCGCCCTCGGCGTCGGAGGCGAGGACGATCTCCTCGCCGCCCTGGGCGCCCAGACCGAGGACGGCCAGCATGGAGGCCGCGTTGACGGGGGTGCCGCCCGCCTTGGCGATCGTCACCGGGACGCCCGCGGCCGTGGTGGCCCGTACGAAGATGGAGGCGGGGCGGGCATGGAGGCCCTCGGCCCAGCCGACGTTGACGCGGCGCTCAGCCATGTGTTGCTGCCCTTCAGTGCTCAGGGTTGTCTAGACCAGTGTTCCACACGTGGAGCGTGCCGGGAACGGTGCTGTGTCCCTGTCCCGCGTCCCGTTCCCGTCCGGCCGCCCGGGCCCCGGCCCGGCCTCCCGTCCTCCACAGACTGCCTCGCGCCGTTGTCGTGCGCGAGCCGTACTCTGGGCCCCATGCAGAGCGCCCCGGACCGGCACGAGTACCCCGCCCACTGGGAAGCCGACGTGGTGCTGCGCGACGGCGGCACCGCGCGCATCCGGCCCATCACCGTCGGCGACGCCGAGCGCCTGGTCAGCTTCTACGAGCAGGTCTCGGACGAGTCGAAGTACTACCGCTTCTTCGCGCCCTACCCGCGCCTGTCCGCCAAGGACGTCCACCGCTTCACGCACCACGACTTCGTGGACCGGGTGGGACTCGCGGCCACGGTCGGCGGCGAGTTCATCGCCACCGTGCGCTACGACCGCATCGGCGCCGGCGGCCTGCCCGCCTCGGCGCCCGCCGACGAGGCCGAGGTCGCCTTCCTCGTGCAGGACGCCCACCAGGGCAGGGGCGTGGCCTCCGCGCTCCTGGAGCACATCGCGGCCGTCGCGCGCGAGCGCGGCATCCGGCGGTTCGCCGCCGAGGTGCTCCCCGCCAACAACAAGATGATCAAGGTGTTCACCGACGCCGGGTACACCCAGAAGCGCAGCTTCGAGGACGGCGTCGTCCGTCTGGAGTTCGACCTCGAGCCCACCGAGCGCGCCCTGGCCGTGCAGCGCGCGCGGGAGCAGCGCGCCGAGGCCCGCTCCGTGCGGCGGCTGCTGGTGCCCGGCTCGGTCGCCGTCGTCGGGACCGGACGCACCCCCGGCGGCGTCGGCCGCAGCGTCCTCGGCAACCTCCGGGAGGCGGGTTTCACCGGCCGCCTGCACGCGGTGAACAAGGCGTTCCCCGAGGACCTGAAGGAGCTCGACGGCGTCCCCGCCCACCGCTCGGTGCGCGACATCGACGGGCCCGTGGACGTCGCGGTCGTCGCCGTCCCGGCGGAGCACGTGCCCGAGGTCGTCGCCGAGTGCGGGGAACACGGCGTGCAGGGACTCGTCGTCCTCGCCGCCGGCTACGCCGAGAGCGGCCCCGACGGACGCGAGCGCCAGCGCGAACTCGTGCGGCAGGCGCGTGCGTACGGGATGCGGATCATCGGGCCCAACGCCTTCGGCATCATCAACACCTCCCCGGAGGTACGGCTGAACGCGTCCCTGGCGCCGGAGATGCCCCGCCCCGGACGCATCGGCCTGTTCGCCCAGTCCGGCGCCATCGGCATCGCCCTGCTGTCGCGGCTGCAGCGGCGCGGCGGAGGCGTCACCGGCGTCACGGGCGTGTCGACGTTCGTCTCCTCCGGCAACCGCGCCGACGTCTCCGGCAACGACGTCCTGCAGTACTGGTACGACGACCCCGACACCGACGTCGCCCTCATGTACCTGGAGACCATCGGCAACCCGCGCAAGTTCACCCGCCTCGCACGCCGTACGGCGGCCGCCAAGCCACTGGTCGTGGTGCAGGGCGCCGGCTCCGCCCCCCAGGGGCACGCCGTACGGGCCACGCGGCTGCCGCGCGCGACGGTGTCGGCGCTGCTGCGGCAGGCCGGCGTGATCCGCGTCGACACCATCACCGAACTGGTGGACGCCGGCCTGCTGCTCGCCCGCCAGCCGCTGCCGGGCGGACCGCGGGTGGCCATCCTGGGCAACTCCGAGTCCCTGGGGCTGCTGTCGTACGACGCGTGCCTCTCCGAGGGACTGCGTCCGCTGCCGCCGCTCGACCTGACCACGGAGGCCTCGGCGGAGGACTTCCACGCGGCGCTGGCGCGCGCCCTGGCCGACGACACCTGCGACGCGGTCGTGGTGACGGCGATCCCGGCGATCGGCGAGGCCTCGCCCGGCGACGCCGAGCTGGCCCAGGCGCTGCGCTCGGCCGCGGCCAAGGGCCCCGCCAAGCCGGTGCTCGTCGTGCACGTCGAGCTCGGCGGTCTGGCGCAGGCCCTGTCGGCCGCCGCGAGCACCGCCCCACGCGCGCGTGCGGCGACGGCGGACGCCGGCGCACCGGACACCGGCCCGGGACCGGCCCCCGTGCCCGAGGCCCCCGAGGGCACCCGCCTCATCCCCGCCTACCCCGCCGCCGAACGCGCGGTCCGCGCCCTCGCCGAGGCCGTGAAGTACGCGCAGTGGCGCCGCGAGGCCGCCGACCCCGGCAGGGTCCCCGAGCACGAGGACATCGACGAGAAGGGCGCCGCCCGGCTCATCGGCGGGCTCCTCGCGCGCGGACAGGGCCTCACCCTCGGCGCGGACGAGACCCGCGAGCTGCTCGGGCGGTACGGCATGGCCGTGCGCCGGGCGACCCCGGCCGCCACCCCCGACGAGGCCGCGCGGGCGGCCGCCGACCTCGGCTACCCGGTGGCGCTCAAGGCCACCGCCCCCCACCTCAGGCACCGCGCCGACCTGGGCGGCGTCCGGCTCGACCTCATGGACGAGGAACAGCTGCGGCGCGCCTACGCCGAGTTGACCGAGCTGTTCGGGACGCCCCAGGAGGTGCGTCCGGTCGTGCAGGCGATGGCCCCGCGCGGGGTCGACACCGTCGTCCGCGCGGTCATCGACCCGGCGGCCGGAGCCGTCCTCTCGTTCGGGCTCGCCGGGGCCGCCTCGCAGCTGCTCGGCGACATGGCGCACCGCCTGATCCCCGTCACCGACCGCGACGCCACCTCCCTGGTCCGCTCGATCCGGACGGCACCGCTGCTGTTCGGCTGGCGCGGCTCGACGCCCGTCGACACCCCCGCCCTGGAGGACCTGATGCTGCGCGTGTCCCGGCTGGTCGACGACCACCCCGAGGTCGTCGCGGTCACGCTGGAGCCGGTCGTCGTCGCCCCGCACGGCCTGAGCGTCCTCGGCGCCTCGGTCCGGCTCGCCCCGCCGCCCGTCCGCGACGACCTCGGCCCACGGACGCTCCCGGCGTACTGACGCGGCCTCCCGGCGCACCGGAGCGGCGGCGAGCGGGGCCCGGCGGCGGACGAGGTCCGGCGGCGAGCGGCGATGTCCGGCGGTTCCGGGCGGTCCCTCGCAGTCAGCGGGTCCCCGTAGGATGGACGGCATGGCCAAGACCAGTACGACGACCCAGGGGCTGCGTGCGGCGATCGAGCGCAGCGGCTACTAC
The DNA here is from genome assembly GCF_044328485.1 of Streptomyces sp. NPDC017936. Classification (NCBI taxonomy): domain Bacteria; kingdom Bacillati; phylum Actinomycetota; class Actinomycetes; order Kitasatosporales; family Streptomycetaceae; genus Streptomyces; species Streptomyces sp. NPDC017936. The sequence goes on from NZ_JBIRHK010000007.1 coordinate 122,194, forward strand.
CCGGCCCTCGTGGCCGAGGCGGTGGAGGCCGCCGTGGGCGGCGAGCCCATCCGGTCGTACCTGGTCCACCAGGAGACCACCTTCGACCAGAACGAGGTGCGCCGGCACGTGACGGTGCTGGTCCTCACCGGCAACCGCTTCATCGTCAGCCACACCGACGAGCAGGCCGCCGACACCACCTCCCCGACGCCGTACGCCACGACCTCCACCGAGTCCGTGAAGCTCGACCGGATCTCGTCGGTCGTGGTCAGCCGGGTGGTCGCCAACCCGGAGTCGTACACGCCGGGCACCCCGCCGCGCGAGGTGGTGCTGACCATCGGCTGGGGCGCCGTCTCCCGCATCGACCTGGAGCCGGCCGCCTGCGGCGACCCCAACTGCGACGCCGACCACGGCTACACGGGCAGCTCGACGGCGGACGACCTCAGCCTGCGCGTCAGCGAGGCCGGTGACGGGCCGGAGACGGTGCGCCAGGCGCTCGCCTTCGCCCAGTCGCTCTCCGAGGCGACCGCGGACCTGACCCGCTGATGTCCCAGCTCGCCTCCTGGGACCACCCGGAACCCCTCGCCGTCTCCTCCGCTCCCGTCCCCGAGTACGGCTCGGGCTCCCTCGCCGACCTGCTGCCCACCCTGGCCGCGGGCATGGGCGTCCCCGGCATGACCGCGGCGATCCCGGAACTGACCGCGGCCGACCGCAACTGCGTCTTCCTGATCGACGGCCTCGGCTGGGAGCAGATCCAGGCCCATCCGGACGAGGCGCCCTACCTGCACGCGCTGCTCGGCAGCTCGCGCGGCGGCACCGGACGTCCGATCACCGCCGGCTTCCCGGCGACCACCGCGACCTCCCTCGCCTCCGTCGGCACCGGCCTCCCGCCGGGCGCCCACGGCCTGCCCGGCTACACCGTGCGCAACCCCGCCACCGGCGAGCTGATGAACCAGCTCCGCTGGCACCCCTGGACACCGCCGGAGCCCTGGCAGCCGTACCCCACGGTCTTCGAGCTGGCCGACGCGGCCGGCGTGCACGCCGCGCAGGTCTCCTCGCCCACCTTCCAGAACACCCCGCTGACGAAGGTGGCCCTCAGCGGAGGAACGTTCCTCGGGCGTCTGACCGGCGAGGAGCGCATGGACGTCGCGGCCGAGCAGCTCGCGGCCGGCGACCGCTCCCTGGTCTACACGTACTACGCCGAACTCGACGGCGCCGGCCACCGCCACGGCGTCGCCTCCGACACCTGGCGCGGCCAGCTGATGCACGTCGACCGGCTGGTCCAGCGCCTGGCGGAGCAGCTCCCGCCGCGCAGCGCGCTGTACGTCACCGCCGACCACGGCATGGTCGACGTGCCCTTCGACGAGCAGCACCGCATCGACTTCGACGAGGACTGGGAACTGCGCGCCGGAGTCGCCCTGCTGGGCGGCGAGGGCCGCGCCCGCCACGTCTACGCCGTACCGGGCGCCGAGGACGACGTCCTGACCTGCTGGCGCGAGGTGCTCGGCGAGCAGTTCTGGGTGGCCTCCCGGGACGAGGCCGTCGCCGCGGGCTGGTTCGGGCGGCCCGGCCAGGTCGACGAGCGCGTGCACGCCCGCCTCGGCGACGTGATCGCGGCCGCCCGGGACGACGTCCTGCTCATCGCCTCCGAGCGGGAGCCGAAGGAGTCGTCGATGGTCGGCAACCACGGCTCGATGACCCCCGCGGAGCAGCTCGTCCCCCTGCTCGAAGTACGCTCCTGACCCGCGCTCCCCGACCCCTCGCCGAAAGGTGCTCAACTCCCCATGCCCGAGCTGGTGTTCTTCTCCGGAACCATGGACTGCGGGAAGTCGACGCTGGCTCTCCAGATCGAGCACAACCGCTCCGCGCGGGGCCTGCAGGGCGTGATCTTCACCCGTGACGACCGCGCGGGCCAGGGCAAGCTGTCCTCCCGCCTCGGCCTGGTCACCGACGCCGTCGAGGTGAAGGACGGGCAGGACCTGTACGCCTACCTCGTCGACCACCTCTCGCACGGCGGCCGGGCCGACTACGTGATCGCGGACGAGGCGCAGTTCCTCGCGGAGGAACAGATCGACCAGCTCGCGCGCGTGGTCGACGACCTCGGCGTGGACGTGTACGCCTTCGGCATCACGACCGACTTCCGCTCCAAGCTGTTCCCCGGCTCCCAGCGGCTCGTCGAACTCGCGGACCGCGTCGAGGTCCTCCAGGTCGAGGCCCTGTGCTGGTGCGGCGCCCGCGCCACGCACAACGCCCGGACCGTCGGGGGCGTGATGGTCGTCGAGGGCGCCCAGGTCGTCGTCGGCGACGTCAACCAGGCCGACACCATCGGGTACGAGGTCCTGTGCCGCCGCCACCACCGCCGCCGCATGACGGCGGCGACGGCCCGCGCGGCGGCACTGTCCCCGGACGTGCTGCCGGTCACGTCCGTCTGACCCCGTTCGGCAGGCGAAGCCGTTCGCGGCGCGTCACTGGCGCCCCGGCCCTCAGCCGATGCGGGCTCCCTCGCCGCCGACCCGGACGCGCGGGTCGCCCGCGCGCAGCGTCACCGTGAGCTCGCCGGGGCGGCCCAGGTCCTCGCCCTGGTGCAGGGTGAGGACGGCGTCCTCGGGGACCAGGCCGAACTCACGGGCGTACGCGCCGAACGCGGCGGCCGCGGCGCCGGTCGCCGGGTCCTCGACGACGCCGCCGACGGGGAACGGGTCACGGACGTGGAAGACGTCGGCCGACTCCCGCCACACCAACTGGACCGTCGTCAGGTCCAGACGGTGCATCAGGGCCTCGAGGCGCGCGAAGTCGTACGCGAGGTCCGCGAGGCGGGCGCGGGTCGCCGCCGCGAGGACGAGGTGGCGGGCGCCGGCGAACGCGACGCGCGGCGGGAAGGCCGGATCGAGGTCGGCGGCCGGCCAGTCCAGCGCGGCGAGCGCCTCCGCGAGGTCGGCCTCGGCGATCTCCTCGACGTGCGGCTCGACGCTGGTGAGCGTGGCCCTGACCGTCCCGCCCTCCTCGGTGACCTCCACCGGCACGGTGCCGGCGCGCGTCGCGAACACCAGCTCGCCGGGGCCGATCCGCTCGGCGAGCGCGACGGCGGTCGCGACGGTGGCGTGCCCGCAGAACGGCACCTCGGCCTTGGGACTGAAGTAACGGATGCCGTACGTCCGCTCCTCCGGCTTCGCGGTCAGGAACGCGGACTCCGAGTACCCGAGCTCGGCGGCGACGGCCAGCATGTCGCCGTCGTCCATACCGGTGGCGTCCAGCACGACGCCGGCGGGGTTCCCGCCGGCGGGGTCGCTGGAGAAGGCGGTGTAGCGCAGCACCTCGGGCCGCGGTGCGTTCGTCGTCATGCTCGCGGCAACACGGGGCGGGCCCGCGGCTATTCCTGGACGCGGGCGGCCCGGTCCGGTCGCCGAGAGCGAACGTGAGAGCCCTGCCGTCCGAGACCCGGACCGGCAGGGCTCTCACGACCGTACGGGCGTCAGACGCTCCGCTCCGACGCGGCCAGCCCGACGAAGCCCGCCCACGCCGAACGGGACACCGTGAGCACGGGCCCGGCGACGGCCTTGGAGTCACGGACGTGCACGACTGCCGTATCGGACGCGATCTCGACACAGTCGCCGCCCTCGGTTCCGCTGTAACTGCTCTTGAACCAGGCGAGGTCGGAGGCGACGGTCGAGGACTCAGCGTTGTTCATAGCGATCCCAGCAACCCTTCGATGAGCTCCAGCGACTCTCGCGGATTGAGAGCCTGTGATCGGATGATCCCATAACGGGCGGCGGCCAGAACCCCTTGCTCCGAGTCGGTCTGCAGAGAGCCGATCCCCTGTGCCTCGGCGTACACGAACTTCTTGCCGTCCTTGCGTGTGACGACGGTGAAGGGGCCGTTCACACCGGCGTTGTCCTCGCGGTCGACCGGCATGACCTGGATCTCGACGTTGCGCTTCTGGCCGACCAACAGCAGATGCTCCAACTGCCCGCGCAGTACGGCCTTACTTCCGTAGGGACGTCGCAGGATCGCCTCGTCGAGCACGAAACTCAGCAGTGGGGCAGGACGCCGATCAAAGATGTCCTGCCGCGCCAACCGTGCCGCCACCCGCTGTTCGATGGTCTCCTCGTCCAGCGGAGGGCGCCGCATCCCCAGCAGGGCCCTCATGTACTCCTCGGTCTGAAGCAAACCCTTGACCACCAAAGTGTCGTAGGCGACCAGCTCAATGGCCTCCTTCTCCAAGGCAGCCATCCCCTGGAAGAACACCGGATACTGCGCCCGCTCCACCTGCTCCTTCCACAGGCACAGCAACCCGCCCGCCCCCAGCACCTCATCCGCCCGCTCGATCGTCCTCGGCGACGGAATCCTCCGCCCCTGCTCGAACGACGCGACCGTGGACGCCGAGTACCCGATCCGCCGCCCGAACTCCTCGCGCTCCAGCCCCTCCCGCAACCGCAGCGTCTTCATGGTCTGCCCGAACGCGACGACGACCCCTCGTCCGGCCTCGTCCTCCGGCCGCCGTCCGGCCCCGTCGTCGTTGTCCCAGCCGTCCCCGAGACTCACGACCGCGCCCGCCCCGCCGTCGTTCCCACGCTCCCCGGGAACCGTCTCGGCCCCCGTCGCCGCGCCCTTGCGCTCCGCCATGTCCATCACCGCCTCCCTGCCCCAACGCCCCCGAACGGGACGCGGTCACGGCGCGCAGCGCCTACACGCGCGTACACCTCACGTACAGCAGATCCCTGTCACCGCGTCACCGCTGGTCACGCCACGCGACCGACGGGACCGTGAGGGACATGACGACGAACCCCGTCAATCCGGCTGACACCACCCGACCCGCCGCCCCTTGCGCGCCCTTGAGGGCGACCGCGCCACCGGACCGCACCTTCGGGATGCGCTTCACCTCCACACCCCGCGGAGCCCGCCTCGCCCGCCGTCTCGCGGCCGTCCGCCTGGACGCGTGGGGGATCCCGTACGGCACCGACCCGCACGACGCGCTCGTGCTGATCGTCGCCGAGCTCACCGCGAACGCCGTACGGCACGGGCACGTCCCCGGCCGGGACTTCCACCTCCGCCTCCACGCCGCCCCCGACGGCCGCACCGTGCGCGTCGAGGTCACCGACACCCGCACCGAACAGCACCCCCGCCGTCCCGCCCTCCCGGAGGGCGGCGCCGGCGCCGAGGAGACCGGCCGCGGGCTGCTCCTCGTCTCGCAGCTCGCGACCCGCTGGGACTGGCACCCGCGCCCGGACGGCCCGGGCAAGACCGTCTGGGCGGAGTGCGCGTTCCCGGTACCGCCCCACCGCTGAACCGTCCGTACACGGACGGCCGTGGGGACGGACCGAGGGATGCGCAGCCGCCGGAGCCACCGCACCGTTCCCGTCAGCGCGGCCCCTGCACCAGCGCGAACCGGGCGCCCTCCGGGTCGGCCGCCGTCGCTGTCCTGCCGTGCGCGGTGTCGTGCGCCGGTGCGAGGACCCGTCCGCCCAGGCCGTTCAGGAGGGCGACCGCCTCGTCGACGTCGGCGACCTCGAAGGACGTCAGCCAGTGCGGTCCCCGCTCCCGCAGCGGCGCCGGGCCGACGCCGCGGACGGCGGCGACCGGGCGGCCGGCGGCGCGCAGGGTGACGTGGTCGGGGCCGGCGGCGACGGACGGCTCCCGCTCGTGGCCGAACGCCGTCTCGTAGAACTTGGCGACGTGCGCGGACTCGAAGGTCAGCAGTTCGTGCCAGACGGGCGTGCCGGGCCCGCCGGTGAGGTCCGTGCCGAGGCGGGCGGGCGCCCGCCGGACGCCGAAGACGGCGCCCGCGGGGTCGGAACCGATGGCCAGGCGTCCCGCCTCGGCGGCGTCCAGCGGGCCCACCCCGATCGTGCCGCCGCACGAGCGCACGGTGTCGGCGGTCGCGTCCACGTCGTCCGAGGCGAAGTACGGGGTCCAGGCGGTGGGCGGCCGGCGGTCCGGGGGCAGCCGGCCGAGGCCGGCCACGTCACGTCCGTCGAGCAGGGCCCGCACGGAGGGACCGAGCCGCCGGGGGCCGGGCCGGAACTCCCAGCCGAACAGCTCGCCGTAGAACTCCTGAGCGGCGGTCAGCCCGTGCACCATCAGGCTCACCCAGCAGGGCACGCCGGGCGCGTACCGGGCGTGTGCCTCGCCGTCCGAACCGGCCGATCCACGTGCCTCGGTCATCGTCACCTTCTCCTCGGGCCCCTCGCGGTGGCCGTGTCGCTGCCGCCCTCCGGCCCCCGGGCCGATGCTCGCACCGCCCGGGGCGCCGCGCGCTCCGGGCGCGCCGCCGCCCCGCGGCCCGTGCCGGGAGGATGCCCGGTGTGCCGCTTCCTGTCCGTGTCCGCGCGTTCGCCGACAGATGTCGATCAGTTGTACGGCGTGTGCCCGCTCCCGTACGCCCCGTGATCGAGCCCGTCCGGTCGAGGAGAGTAGCCGGACACGGTCGCCGGGGCCACCCCGTGCGCGAGGATGGGGGCCATGAACGCCATCATCTCCGCATCCGAACTCGCGAGCGCCCTGGCGGGGGAGAACCCGCCGGTCGTCCTCGACGTCCGCTGGCAGCTCAGCGTGGCGAAGGCGGCCGGGGAACCGCCGTTCGACGGCCGGGCCGCGTACGCCTCGGGGCACCTGCCCGGTGCCGTCTACGTCGACCTGGACCGGGAACTGGCCGGTACGCCCGGCGCGGGCGGCCGCCATCCGCTGCCGGACATCGAGGAGTTCGGCGCGGCGATGCGCCGGACCGGCGTGTCGGCGGCCCGCCCCGTGGTGGTGTACGACGGCGGCCAGGGCTGGGCGGCGGCCCGTGCGTGGTGGCTGCTGCGCTGGACGGGTCACCCGGACGTGCGGGTGCTCGACGGCGGGCTGCCGTCCTGGGAGGGGGACCTCTCGGTCGACGTACCGCGGCCCGCCGGGGGCGACTTCGCGCCGGCGCCCGCGGCCGGCGGCCTCCTCGACGCGGACGGCGCCGCCGCGCTCGCCCGCTCCGGCGTGCTGTTCGACGCCCGCGCGGGGGAGCGGTACCGGGGCGAGGTCGAGCCGATCGACCGGGTCGGCGGACACATCCCGGGCGCCGTCTCCGCGCCGACGAACGAGAACGTCGGCCCGGACGGCCGCTTCCTGCCCGCCGAGGAGCTGGCGGCCCGCTTCAAGGCGCTGGGAGCCGGCGACGACGGGCAGGTGGGCGTGTACTGCGGCTCGGGCGTCTCCGGCGCCCACGAGGTCCTGGCGCTGGCGGTGGCGGGCATCCCGGCGGCCCTGTACGTCGGTTCGTGGTCGGAGTGGTCGTCGGACCCGTCCCGGCCGGTCGCCGTGGGACCCGACCCCCAGTGACCCGCTGACGGAAGGCACGGAGAGGACCCGGAGAGGAACCTGAGGAGGGCCGCATCGAACAGATGCGGCCCCGCCTTACGTATGTCTTCTCGTGCGCACCGGTTCCCGCAACCCGGCGGCCACCCCGGGCGAGTCACCCGGCGGTGGCTTACTCCTTGTTCTTGCGCCGGGTGCCGAACACGATCTCGTCCCAGCTCGGCACCGCCGCACGGCGGCCCGGGCGGACGCCGTCGGCCTCCGCCTGGCGGTCGGTGGCGCCGATCAGACGGTCCCGGTGGGCGCCGACGGAACGCGGCATGAGGACGTCCGCGTAGGCGGAACCGGCGGACGCGGCGGACGCCGGGGGTTCCTCCACGACCGGCTCCTCGACGGGCTCCTCCGGCTCCTCCGACGGGCGTTCGGGAACGACCAGGTCGCCCCGGAAGCTCGGGACCGCCTCCAGCAGGCTGGTCAGCGAGTCCCTCTCCCGCTCGCCGGTGTTCTCCTCGGCCGGTTCGGACGCCTGCGCGGGCAGGCTCGGCCGCTCGAGGGCGCGGTCCATCGAACGGTCGCGCGGCAGCCGGGCGATGCGCGGGACGAACGGGAAGCTGGGCTCGGGAGCGGCCAGGTCGTCGGACTCGCCGATCAGCGAACGCGCCTCGTCGTCCACGGCCTGCACGAGCCGCCGCGGCGGGTCGTACGTCCAGCTCGCCGAGTGCGGTTCGCCCGCGACCCGGTAGACGAGCAGGACCTCCCAGGTGCCGTCGTCGCGGCGCCAGGAGTCCCACTGGACGGTGTCCTTCTCGGCGCCGCGCAGCAGCAGCCGCTCCTGGACGGCCTCGCCGAGCTGGGGCCCCGCGTTCTCACCGGGCCGGCGGACGGGCGTCTTGCGGGCCCGCTCCGCCATGAAGGCGCGCTCGGCCAGCACGGGGCCCTCGAAGCGACGGACGCGATCGACGGGGATGCCGGCCATCTGCGCGACTTCCTCCGCCGTGGCACCGGCCCGTATGCGCGCCTGGATGTCACGGGGGCGCAGATGGCTCTCGACCTCGATCTCGATCTGGCCGAGACGGGGACGGTCACCGCGGACGGCGGCGCGCAGACGCTCGTCGATCGGAAGCGTGTACTCCGTGCTGTCCGCAGCCTTCAGCACCAGCCGTGTGCCGTCATTCGAGACGGCCACGACACGCAGTTCGGGCATGGGGACCTCCCGGGTGGTGCCTGCCGACGTCACGTGCGTCGCTGCTTCCGCTAGTCGAGTGTGGCCTGCCCGGGTGCAGCCTGCCACAACCTTGCCGTGTTGCCCGGCGTGTCGGGCACGGGCCCTGGGTCGCCGTTATGGCACGGTTACCTCTTCGCCACGCTAAGTGACCAAAATCGTCACCCTGTGCAACTAGCCCCCTCCTGGCGGTCCGGCAAGGCTCCGGACACCCTGGCGGGAGGCCGGACCCAGGGCTCGCAACAGTACTCCATTCGGACCACGTGCGTGGATCGGCGCGCCGCCCAACTTCTGGCAAGGAGTGCGACTTGGCCGCCCGATGCCCGGATTCGGGGATCTTGAACGTGGCGTACTTCACGCAATCCGCCGATACGGAACCAGGCGCCCACCGGGGCCGTTAGGCCCCCAGAACCCTCCGCAAGTAGTCGTTCTGGAAACGCCGGTCGGGATCCAGCCGGTCCCGCAGCGCCGTGAACTCCCCGAAGCGCGGATACACCCCGGCGAGGTACTCCGCGTCCCGCGTGTGCACCTTGCCCCAGTGCGGCCGGCCCTCGTGCGCGGTGAAGATGCGCTCGGCGGCGGTGAAGTACCTCTGGTACGGCGTCCCCTTGACCATGTGGACGGCGATGTAGGCGCTGTCGCGGCCGGAGGCGGTGGACAGGGTGATGTCGTCGGCCGGCGCGGTGCGCACCTCCACCGGGAAGCTGATCCGCAGGGGGGAGCGGTCGATCATCGCCTTCAGTTCGCGCAGCGTCCCGGTCACCGCCTCGCGCGGGACGGCGTACTCCATCTCCACGAACCGGACGCGGCGCGGGGACGTGAAGACCTCGTACGGGATGTCCGTGTAGGTGCGCGCGGACAGCGCCCTGCTGGATATCCGGGCGATCGCCGGGACGGTGGCGGGCGCCGCCCGGCCGACCCACTGGGCCGCCTGGAAGACGCCGTTGGAGAGGAACTCGTCCTCGAACCAGCCCGCGAACCGTCCGACGGGCCTGCGGGGGCCGGCGCTGCGGTTGTTGCGCTTGGTGTTGGTGCTGCCGGTGTGCGGGAACCAGTAGAACTCGAAGTGCTCGTTCTCCGCCCATAGTTCGTCGAAGTCGGCGAGGACCCTGTCGAACGGCATCGGTTCCTCGCGCGCGGTGAGCAGGAAGACCGGCTCCACGGCGAAGGTGATCGCGGTGACGACGCCGAGGGCGCCCAGGCCGATCCGGGCCGCCGCGAAGACCTCCGGGTTCTCCTCCGGCGAACAGGTGAGGACCGAGCCGTCGGCGGTGACGAGCTCCAGCGCCCTGATCTGGGCGGCGATCGAGCCGGACTCGCGGCCCGTGCCGTGGGTGCCGGTGCTGGTGGCCCCGGAGACGGTCTGCTCCATGATGTCGCCCATGTTGGTGAGCGACAGGCCCTCGCGCGCGAGGGCCACGTTGAGTCTCTTCAGCGGGGTGCCGGCCTCGACCGTGACGGTCATGTTCTCCCGGTCGACGTGCCGGATGCCCGTCAGCAGGTGAGGGCGGATCAGCACGCCGTCGGTGGCCGCGATCGAGGTGAAGGAGTGCCCGGTGCCGACCGCCTTGACCCGCAGCCCGTCCTCGGCGGCCCGGCGCACCGCCGCGGCCAGCTCGTCGACGGAGGCGGGCGCGGCCTCCCGCGCGGGGCGCGCGGTGACGTTGCCGCCCCAGTTACGCCATGTGCCGTTCCTGCCGCTCGCTGTGCTGCTCAACGGTGCCTCCCCGACCCGGAGCCGGCCTGGTGAGCCGGCGGTACCCCAGGAAACCGACCGCGACCGCGACGGCCCCGGCCACCGCCGGGACCCCGTACCCGGCCCGCGCGCCGGCCGCGTCGATGACCCAGCCGGCGATCGACGAGCCGAGCGCGACGCCGACGGCGAGCCCGGTGCTCACCCAGGTCATGCCCTCGGTCAGCTGCGCGCGAGGTACGTGCTCTTCGATGAGGGACATGGTGGTGATCATCGTGGGAGCGATGGCCAGACCCGCAACGAACAGCGCCACGGCCAGAAACGGCAGGTTCCCGACCAGTAGGAGGGGGATCATACTCACGCCCATCATGAACACGCCCAGCAGCCAGCGGCGTTCCGGGTTCCCCTTGGGACGCAGGAGGCCGAACACCAGGCCCGCCGTGCAGGACCCCGCCGCGTAGAGCGCCAGGACGACGCTGGCGGCGCCCTTGTGGCCCTGCTCGTCGGCGAAGGCGACGGTGACCACGTCGACCGCGCCGAAGATCGTCCCGGTCGCCGCGAAGGTGGTCACCAGGACCTGCAGGCCCGGCGAGCGCAGGGCGGTGCCGCCGCCGTGCCGCTCGCGCGGGTGCGGCTCGGGCTCGGTGGCCCGCTGGGCGGTCAGCCAGAAGACGCCGACGGCGAGGAAGCAGGCGGCCAGCAGCGGCCCGGCCTCGGGGAACCAGGCCGTGGACAGCCCGATGGAGATGATCGGCCCGAAGATGAAGCACACCTCGTCCACCACGGACTCGAAGGAGTACGCGGTGTGCAGCTGCGGGGTCCCCCGGTACAGGGCCGCCCAGCGGGCCCGCACCATCGCGCCGAGGCTCGGCACGGAACCGATGCCCAGGGCGCACACGAACAGCGTCCAGTCCGGCCAGTCGAAGTGCGCGGCCAGCAGCAGCCCCGCCGAGGCGGCGAGCGCGACCAGCGTCGCGGGGCGCAGCACCCTGCGCTGCCCGTGCTGGTCCACCAGACGGGAGATCTGCGGCCCGAAAGCCGCCGCCGCCAGCGCGATGGTCGCCGACAGGGCGCCCGCCAGGCCGTAGCGCCCGGTGAGCTGGGAGACCATCGTGACCACGCCGATGCCCATCATCGACAGGGGCATCCGGCCGAGGAACCCCGCGGCGGCGAAGGCCCTGGAGCCGGGGGCGGCGAACAGAGCGCGGTACGGGCTGGGCACGGGGGTCTCCGGTGGGGTCCGGTCACGCGTGCGGGGTACGGCTCGGCACGGCGCGAGGGAAGGCGGCTCTGGGGACTCGGCAAGGCGTGCAAGGAGCGCGACAGTGCAGGTAAGGCGTGAAGGGATCTCTTACAGCTTACGAGTTAGGCAACCCTAACGCACCCCTCACGGACCACTCCGGGCGGGCGGCACCCCGGCACCACGCCCGCGCGACGACCGGCACCACGCCCGCGCGGCCCGGCACCGCACCCGTACGCCCCCCGGTGTTTTCCGGCTGTCGGTGCCGGGTGGCAGGATCGAGACATGCCAGACGCGCTCGATGCCACCCCCTACGACGCCCTGCTCCTGCTCTCCTTCGGCGGCCCGGAAGGCCCGGACGACGTGGTCCCGTTCCTGGAGAACGTGACGCGCGGGCGCGGCATCCCCAAGGAACGCCTCAAGGAAGTCGGTCAGCACTACTTCCTGTTCGGCGGGGTCAGCCCCATCAACGACCAGAACCGCGCCCTGCTGGACGCCCTGCGCAAGGACTTCGCCGACCACGGCCTGGACCTGCCGATCTACTGGGGCAACCGCAACTGGGCCCCGTACCTGACGGACGTGCTGCGCGAGATGGCCGCCGACGGCCGCCGCCGCGTCCTCGTCCTCGCCACCAGCGCGTACGCCTCCTACTCCGGCTGCCGCCAGTACCGCGAGAACCTCGCCGACGCGCTGGCCGCCCTGGAGGCCGAGGGTCTCCCCCCGCTCCGGGTGGACAAGCTGCGGCACTACTTCAACCACCCGGGCTTCGTGGAGCCCATGATCGACGGCGTGGTCCGGTCCCTGGCCGACCTGCCCGAGGACGTCCGCGACGGCGCCCACATCGCGTTCACGACCCACTCGATCCCCATGACCGCCGCCGACACCTCCGGCCCCGTGGAGGACCACGGCGACGGCGGCGCCTACGTCCGGCAGCACCTGGACGTGGCCCGCCTGATCGCCGACGCCGTCCGCGAGCGCACCGGCGTCGACCACCCCTGGCAGCTCGTCTACCAGTCCCGCTCCGGCGCCCCGCACATCCCGTGGCTGGAGCCCGACATCTGCGACCACCTCGAGGAGCGGCACGCCGCCGGGGCGCCGGCCGTCGTGATGGCCCCCATCGGCTTCGTCTCCGACCACATGGAGGTCCTGTACGACCTCGACACGGAGGCCACCGCCAAGGCCGGGGAGCTGGGCCTGCCGGTGCGCCGCTCGGCCACCGTGGGCGCCGACCCGCGCTTCGCCGCCGCCGTCCGCGAGCTGGTCCTGGAGCGGGCCGCGGCCGAGAGCGGCCGGGACGTCACCCGGTGCGCCCTCGGCACGCTCGGCGCGAGCCACGACCTCTGCCCGGTCGGCTGCTGCCCCGCCCGCGCCCCCCGCCCCGCCGCCGCGGGCGCCGACAGCCCCTACGCGTGAGGAGCGCCGTGACCGACCCCCTGCACACCGACCTGCTCGAGCTCGCCAAGGAGGCCGCCCGCCGGGCCGGCGAGCTGCTGCGGGACGGCCGCCCGGCCGACCTCGCGGTCGCCGCCACCAAGTCGAGCCCCATCGACGTGGTCACCGAGATGGACATCGCGGCCGAGAAACTGATCACCGGCCTGATCTCCGAGCACCGGCCCGACGACGGGTTCCTCGGCGAGGAGGGCGCCTCCGCGGAGGGCAGCAGCGGCGTCCGCTGGATCATCGACCCGCTCGACGGCACGGTCAACTACCTCTACGGGCTGCCCACCTGGGCCGTCTCCATCGCGGCCGAACAGGACGGGGAGACCGTCGTCGGCGTCGTCGGGATACCGATGCGCGGCGAGACCCACCACGCGGTGCGCGGCGGGGGAGCCTGGGCCACCGGCGCCTGGGAGGGCGAGCGCGCCCTCGCCTGCCGGCCCACGGCGCCCCTCGACCAGGCCCTGGTCTCCACCGGCTTCAACTACGTCACCGAGGTGCGCGCCCACCAGGCCGACGTCGCACAGCGGCTGATCCCGCTCCTGCGGGACATCCGGCGCGGCGGCTCCGCGGCCGTCGACCTGTGCGACGTGGCCGCCGGCCGCCTCGACGGCTACTACGAGCGCGGGCTGCACCCCTGGGACCTCGCCGCGGGCGACCTGATCGCCCGCGAGGCGGGCGCGCTGACCGGTGGGCGCCCCGGAGAGCGCCCCTCGCGCGACCTCGCGGTCGCGGGCACCCCGGGCGTCTTCGAACCCCTCCAGCGGCTCCTGGAGGACTTCGGCGCCTGGCACGACTGAGCCGCCGCCGACCGCGCGGAGGGGCCCCGGCGCTGGATTCGCCGGGGCCCCTCCGTCACGCGTGACTGCTCAGACGCCGGACGCGCCGACCTCCACACCGTGCTCGGCGGCGAGGCGGCGCAGGTCGTCGAGCTCGCCCTGCTCCACCTCGACGAGGAAGTCGTCGCCCTCGTCACGAGCCCGCGTCAGGTCGGACTCGGTCGTCTTTATGCGCTGCAGAAGTCCTGCGGTGAATGCGTCCATGCTGCGCCCCCTCGTCCTAGGGTCGTGGGTCGGTGGCACGGGGGTGTGCCGGTTGGGAAGGGGCGATCACGTCTCCGGCGGATGCCCAGCACGCTGCCCTGCTGGGCGGCGACGGTGCCGGACACCCACGCCCGCTCTGCGGCAAACGGGTCGGAGTACCACATGGTGTTGCGGCACATGCAGAGCGTGATCGCGGGGTGTAAACCCGTCCTCCCCCCGCTCCCTTCCGGGGAAACCTCAACCGCACGAGAAAATCTCGCGTTCCCCGGCCGCACACCGCTCCTTCCCCGGCCGCACACCGGCCCTTCGGCGTCCGCCCACCCGCCTTACCGCCGACTTATGGCCGAAAAGGGCAGGATGGAACCCACACACCCGTCAACCCCCCTGCTCGCGTGCGCTCACGCAGCGCTACGCGGGTGGATACAGGAAGGACCAGCGACGTGCGCGTACTCGTCGTCGAGGACGAGCAGCTGCTCGCGGATGCGGTGGCCACCGGACTGCGCCGGGAGGCCATGGCCGTCGACGTCGTGTACGACGGTGCGGCCGCCCTGGAGCGCATCGGTGTCAACGACTACGACGTGGTCGTCCTCGACCGCGACCTCCCGCTCGTGCACGGCGACGACGTCTGCCGCAGGATCGTCGAGCTGGGCATGCCCACGCGCGTGCTGATGCTCACGGCGTCGGGCGACGTCAGCGACCGCGTCGAGGGACTGGAGATCGGCGCCGACGACTACCTCCCCAAGCCCTTCGCCTTCAGCGAGCTCATCGCCCGCGTGCGGGCCCTCGGCCGCCGCACCAGCGTGCCCCTGCCGCCCGTCCTGGAGCGCGCCGGCATCAAGCTCGACCCCAACCGCCGCGAGGTCTTCCGCGAGGGCAAGGAGGTCCAGCTCGCGCCGAAGGAGTTCGCGGTCCTGGAGGTGCTGATGCGCAGCGAGGGCGCCGTCGTCTCCGCGGAGCAACTCCTGGAGAAGGCCTGGGACGAGAACACCGACCCGTTCACCAACGTCGTGCGCGTGACCGTCATGACCCTGCGCCGCAAGCTCGGTGAGCCCCCGGTGATCGTCACCGTCCCCGGCTCCGGCTACCGGATCTGATCCCCGTGGCGACGACACCCGCGCCTCCTCAGGCGCCTCCGAAGCCCACCTGGGACCCCAGGCGGGCCCAGCCGCCGTTCCCCTGGCTGCGCCCGACCATCCGCATACGGCTCACCCTGCTGTACGGCGGGATGTTCCTGATCGCCGGGATCCTGCTGCTGTCGATCATCTACCTGCTGGCCGCCCAGGCCGTGAACACGGGCAACGCACCGCTGTTCAAGATCGTCGGTGGCACCAACATCAGCGTCTCCAGTGAGAACTGCCCGAACATCAACAACGCGAGCGGGCTGACGCTCGGCGAGTTCAACGCGGCGATCAGCGACTGCATCGACCACCAGCGCCAGATCGTCCTGGACGACCTGCTCAGCCGCTCGCTCCTCGCCCTCCTCGGCCTCGCCGTGATCGCCTTCGCCTTCGGCTACGCGATGGCCGGCCGTGTCCTGTCCCCGCTGGGCCGGATCACCCGCACCGCGCGCGCGGTGGCGGGCTCGGACCTGTCCCGCCGTATCGAGCTGGACGGACCGGACGACGAGCTGAAGGAGCTCGCCGACACCTTCGACGACATGCTGGAGCGCCTCCAGCGCGCCTTCACCGCACAGCAGCGCTTCGTCGGCAACGCCTCCCACGAGCTGAGAACCCCGCTCGCGATCAACCGCACGCTTCTCGAGGTGCACCTCTCCGACCCGGGCGCGCCCGTGGAGCTCCAGCAGCTCGGCAAGACGCTGCTGGCCACGAACGAGCGCAGCGAGCAGCTGGTGGAGGGCCTGCTGCTGCTCGCCCGCAGCGACAACCAGATCGTCGAGCGCAAACCCGTCGACCTGGCCGAGGTCGCCGGTCAGGCCATCGACCAGGTGCACGGCGAGGCCGAGGCGAAGGGCGTGGAGATCCGCGGCGAACGCGCCTCGGCGGTCGTCCAGGGCAACGGCGTGCTGCTGGAGCGCATCGCCCTGAACCTCGTGCAGAACGCCGTGCGCTACAACGTCCCCGAGGACGGCTGGGTCGAGGTGACCACGGAGCTCCGGCACGGCCAGGCCGTCCTGGTCGTGTCCAACACCGGGCCGGTCGTGCCGGCCTACGAGATCGACAACCTCTTCGAGCCCTTCCGGCGGCTGCGCACCGAGCGCACGGGCAGTGACAAGGGGGTCGGGCTCGGGCTGTCCATCGCGCGGTCCGTGGCGCGGGCGCACGGCGGCCACATCACGGCCCATCCGCGCGAGGGAGGGGGGCTCGTGATGCGCGTCACCCTGCCTCTCTGAGACCATGTCGCCGACACACGCGGGCTTGTTCGCTTTGCGCGGAATTTTCCGGGTTGCGATCCGGCCCCGCCGTGTGTGATCGATCACAGGGGAGAATTTCCGGCCGTCCACTCTCCGTGATCATGGCGGCCGTCGGAAAGCCCGGAAACTCCGGGTTTTCGGGGGTCCTGATCACGGGAAGTACACGGTGAGGCGCTTTTGTAGTGCGACATTCGGACCGTGTACGGTCCCCATCGCCATCCAACCCGATCACCCGTGAGGAGTCCGGTTGGGTGTCGATTGAGTAACAGACCTTGATGTGAGGCAAAATCTCCGCCTCGAGGCGGGCACAAGTCCGGCCTCTCACGCGTTACGTGCGCTGGAGACACCGCAGACACCCAGAGGGGGAGAGGCGAAATGGCTACCGATTACGACACCCCACGCAAGACCGACGACGACGTCGACTCCGACAGCCTTGAAGAGCTGAAGGCCCGGCGGAACGACAAGTCCGCCTCCGCTGTCGACGTGGACGAGTTCGAGGCCGCGGAGGGCCTGGAACTGCCCGGCGCCGACCTCTCCAACGAGGAGCTGGCCGTCCGGGTGCTGCCGAAGCAGCAGGACGAGTTCACCTGCATGAGCTGCTTCCTGGTGCACCACCGCAGCCAGCTGGCCCGGGAGAAGAACGGCCAGCCGATCTGCCGCGACTGCGACTGAGGGCGGGTCGGCCGTGACTGGCTCGACCCCTCCTCGGAAGCGCCGCTTCCCCCTGCGGGGAGCGGACAAGCGGCCGTCCGACGGCCCTCACGGCGTGCGTGACGACGAGCGGGGCTCATCCGGCGGGGCAGTGGCCCCCGCGGGATCGGCCTCGCTCGAACCCGCGGACGACCGGGGTGACCTCCCGGCCCCGGCACGGGGCGTCGCGCCCGTCGCCAGGCGCAGGGCGGCGGCGATCCGGGGCAAGGCCCTGGACGTCGCCAGGGAAGGCGTCCGCAAGGGCGGCAGCCGGGCCAGAGCGGGCCTGGCGTACCTGACCGACCGGATCATCGAGATGGCGCCGAGGGTCCCCGTACGGGACCTGCAGACGCTCCGCCGGCAGTTCCCCGGCCTCGGTCCGGAACAACTGGCCGACAAGCTCGTGGCGGGCGCGGCGAACGCCACGTCCACCGTCGGGGCGGGCGTCGGCGCGGCGGCCATGCTGCCCGTGCCGCCCGCGATGCCGACCGAGCTCGCCGCGGAGATCACCGGCGTCGCGGCGGTCGAACTGAAGCTGATCGCCGAACTGCACGAGGTGTACGGCGTACGACCGCCCGGGAACCTCGTGGACCGCAGCACCGCGTATCTGCGCTCGTGGTCGGGCGAACGCGGGATCGACGTGCTCAAGCCCGCCTCGGTCAACGCCGCGCTGGGCGGTCAGATGAGGCGCGAACTGCGCCAGCAGATCATGAAGCGCATGGTGCGCGACCTGCCGAACCTGATGCCCTTCCTGGTGGGCGCCGCGGTCGGCGCGCTCATGAACCGGCGGGACACCAGGAAGCTGGCCGCGAAGGTCCGGGCCGACCTGCGCACGATCCAGGTGCCCTGGGACGCCCTGCCCGACCTCCCGCCCCTGGAGAAGCCGGCCGACCCGGTCCCCGTCGAGGGCGGGAGTCCCGCGGGACGCGGCGCACGCCGCGAGGAACCGGGCGACTGAGAAGTCTTTGCACGGCGCGGGCGAAACCTTTGCCCACGCCGCCGTCCCCCGCGCCCTCGCCTAGGCCGCCGTCCCCCGCGCCCTCGCCTAGGCCGCCGTCCCCCGCGCCCTCGCCTAGGCCGCCGTCTCCCGCGCCGCCCGCAGCGCTCCCGCCAGACGCTCCGGCTCCCGCGTCGACAGGTAGAGGTACGGCGTCGGGTCGTCCGGGTCGGTGACCTCCACCCGCAGCGCGGTGGGGATGTAGGCCCGCAGCAGCAGGAAGGCGCGGGTGTCGGCCTTGTGCGTGCGCCAGGCGCGCGCCTCCTCGGGGCTCAGCACCTCCGCCTCGCCCAGCGCCGTGACCGGGATCCTCGCCTCGCCCGCGATCAGGGAGCCGCCCACGACCCGGATGCGCACGGAGCCGTAGGAGCTGGCCACGACCGCCGCGGCGGCGGTGCCGCCGACCAGGCCGCCGAGCATCGGCAGGGTGCCGAACGGCAGCAGGATCAGGGCGAAGGAGACGCCCACGAGGAACGAGACGACCCACCACGAGCGGGGGGCGGTGAGGCGTTCTTCGTAAGGGGTGGCGGAGAGCTGCATGGAGCCAAGCTTGGCACGGTGTCCCGGTACGTCCGGGGCCAGGGGGCCCCGGCGCGCAGCACGGCCGGTCGGGGTGGCGGAGGGCTCCGGACGGGCGGGTAAGGTCTGCGGCTGTGAGTGGTACTTCCGCAGCTCTGCAGCCCCCGGCCGACGCCGTGAAACCGGTTCGGCACCCCGACGCTCCCGTTCCCGGCGAGCTCCTCGGTGCGCACTACGAACAGTGTTTCGGGTGCGGCGGCGGGCAGCCGCACGGCCTTCACCTGGCGGCGAGGGCCGGGGAGGGCGTGACCGTCACCGCCGAGTTCACCGTGCGGCCCGCCCACCAGGGGGCGCCCGGGCTGGCCCACGGCGGGGTCCTGACCAGCGCGCTGGACGAGACGCTCGGCTCGCTGAACTGGCTGCTGCGGACGATCGCCGTGACCGGCCGGCTGGAGACCGACTTCGTGCGGCCCGTGCCCGTCGGGACGACGCTGCACCTGGAGGCCGAGGTGACGGCGGTGGCCGGCCGCAAGATCTACTCGACCGCCACCGGACGGATCGGCGGCCCCGACGGGCCCGTCGCCGTCCGCGCCGACGCCCTCTTCGTCGAGGTCGAGGTCGAGCACTTCGTCCACCACGGTCGTGAGGAGGAGATCCAGGCCGCCATGAGCGACCCGGACCAGGTCCGGCGCGTCCGTGCCTTCGAGGTGAACCCGTGAGCCGCCCTCCCGTACCCGTCCTGATCCGGCGGGTCGACCCCGACGTACCGCTCCCGGCGTACGAGCACCCCGGTGACGCGGGGGCCGATCTGCGGACCACCGAGAGCCGCGAACTGGCGCCGGGGGAGCGGGCCGTGCTGCCCACGGGGGTGTCCGTCGCGCTCCCCGAGGGGTACGCGGCCTTCGTGCATCCCCGGTCGGGGCTCGCCGCCCGGTGCGGCGTCGCCCTCGTGAATGCCCCGGGGACGGTTGATGCCGGGTACCGTGGGGAGATCAAGGTGATCGTGGTGAATCTCGACCCGCGCGAGTCGGTGCGGTTCGAGCGCTTCGACCGGATTGCCCAACTGGTCGTCCAGCAGGTCGAGAGGGTCCGCTTCCAGGAGGTCGCGGAGCTTCCCGGCTCGGCGCGGGCCGAGGGGGGCTTCGGGTCCACCGGCGGCCATGCCGCCGTGGGCGACGGGGGCGGCACAAGCGGTCAGGCCGCCGTGGGCGGCGCGACGGGTGGGAATCGATACGCTTCGGTCGTATCCGACCGGGAAGGACAGTGACGTGTTCGGACGTCGCAAGAAGAAGGGTGCCGCCGAGGACGCGGCCGGCGAGGCCGAGCAGGTCGTCGACAGTGTCGACACTGAGGCGGACGACGTGGAGGGCGAGCGCGAGCGCGTGCGGCTCGAGCCGGAGCCGCGGCCCGACGGGCCGTGGGACAGCTCGGAGGTGCGCGACCCGGCCGAGGGCCGGGTGGACCTCGGCGGGCTGTTCGTGCCCGGGGTCGACGGCATGGAGCTGCGGGTCGAGGTCGCGGGCGACGCGATCGTCGCGGCCACCGTCGTGCTCCGCGACAGCGCCATCCAGCTCCAGGCGTTCGCCGCGCCCAAGCGCGAGGGCATCTGGGGCGAGGTGCGCGAGGAGATCGGCTCCGGCATCACCCAGCAGGGCGGCATCGTCGACGAGGTCGAGGGCCCGCTGGGCTGGGAGCTGCGGGCCCAGGTCCCGGTGCAGCTGCCGGACGGCACGGGCGGCTTCCACGTCGTGCGGTTCGTCGGCGTGGACGGCCCCCGCTGGTTCCTGCGCGGCGTGATCTCGGGCCAGGGCGCGGTGCAGCCGCAGGCGGCCGGCCTGCTCGAGCAGATCTTCCGGGACACGGTCGTGGTCCGCGGCGAGGGCCCGATGGCGCCCCGCGACCCGATCGTCCTCAAGCTGCCGAACGACGCCCAGATGGTTCCCGAGGGCGTCCAGCAGGAGGAGGCCGGCTCCCGCTTCTCCGGCGGCATGGGCCAGCTCCAGCGCGGACCGGAGATCACCGAGGTCCGCTGACCGGTACGGGACAAGGGCCGCACCCCTCGGGGTGCGGCCCTTTCCGCCTGTGCGGCCCCGGCGCCTCCGCGCCCCATCGGGGCGGTGCGCCGGTCCGGGAAGCGAGCCGGGCCCGGCGGGGCACGCGGCTGCGGCCGTGCCGGTGCGCCCCGGTACGCTTCTGATATGAGTGCTGTTCCTCGTTCCGAAAAGCCGGCGGGCCGGTTCCGGCGCATGCTGGACCGGCTCTCCTCGTCGCAGGAGGACCTGGAGTCCGAGGAGCTGCGGGAGGACGCGGAGACCGCCGGCTGCACCCGGATCGGAGACTGTCAGGACCGGCAGATAGTGACGGTTACTGGTACCTTGCGCACGGTCACTCTGCGGCCGCGTGCCGGAGTCCCCGCCCTGGAGGCCGAGCTGTTCGACGGCTCCGCGGCGCTGGACGTCGTGTGGCTCGGCAGGCGTTCCATCACGGGGATAGAACCGGGGCGCCGCCTCATAGCATCGGGCCGGGTCTCGATGAGCCGGGGCCGCCGGGTGCTGTTCAACCCGAAGTACGAACTGAGACCCCTCGGTAGGGAGTAGCCGGTGACGTCGCTCGACAAGCCGACCGAAGACACTCAGCAGGACGACGCCCGGGCGGTGACGGAGGCCGCGCTCTTCGAGGCGTTCGGCGGGGTGCGGGGCATGGTCGAGACGGTGCTGCCCGGCCTGCTCTTCGTCACGATCTACACGATCAACAAGGACCTGCACATGTCCGCGATCGCCGCGCTCGCGGTGTCGCTGGTCCTGGTCGTGGTCCGCCTGGCGATGAAGGACACCGTCAAGCACGCCTTCAGCGGTGTCTTCGGCGTCGCCTTCGGTGTCGTGTTCGCGATGATGACCGGCAACGCGAAGGACTTCTACCTGCCCGGCATGCTCTACACGCTGGGCCTGTCGCTGGCGTACATCGTCACGACGCTGTGCGGGGTGCCGCTGCTCGGGCTGATCCTCGGCCCGGTCTTCAAGGAGAACCTCTCCTGGCGCACCCGCAACCCCGGGCGCAAGAAGGCGTACGCCAAGGCCAGCTGGGCCTGGGGACTCATCCTGCTCGGCAAGTGCGCGATCCTGTTCCCGCTGTACTGGTGGGCCGACACGACGCAGCTGGGCTGGGTGCTGGTCGCGCTGAAGATCCCGCCGTTCCTGCTGGCCGTGTGGCTGACCTGGGTCTTCCTGGCGAAGGCGCCGGCGCCGATCGACGTCTTCGCCGAGATGGAGGCGGCCGAGAAGGCCGAGGAGGAGCGCGAGGCCGCGGCGGCCGAGGAGCGGGGCGAGTCGGCCGGCGGCCGGCACCGCCGGGAGGACTAGCCACAGCGGTGGGACGAGGAGGGGCGCCCGGAGATCTCCGGGCGCCCCTCCTCGTCGTGGGCCGGACCGCGCCCCCGTCACGGGGCGGGCCGGGCCGCGTCCTCGCCGGCGGCGGGCCGGCTCAGCCGTCCGTGTCCGCGCGGCGGACCGACAGCAGGTCCTCCAGCTGCTCCTCCCGCGCCTGGGCGGCCACGAACAGGAGCTCGTCGCCCGGCTCCAGGGAGTCCTCGCGGGACGGCGTCAGCACGCGGGTGCCGCGGATGATGGTGACCAGGGAGGTGTCCTCCGGCCACTCCACGTCGCCGACCTGGGTGCCGGCCAGGGCCGACTCCTCGGGGAGGGTCAGTTCGACGAGGTTGGCGTCGCCGTGGCTGAAGCGCAGCAGCCGGACCAGGTCGCCGACGCTCACCGCCTCCTCGACCAGGGCCGACATCAGGCGGGGCGTGGAGACGGCGACGTCCACCCCCCAGGCCTCGTTGAACAGCCACTCGTTCTTCGGGTTGTTGACCCGGGCGACGACGCGCGGGACGCCGTACTCCGTCTTCGCGAGCAGGGAGACGACCAGGTTGACCTTGTCGTCGCCCGTCGCGGCGATCACGACGTTGCAGCGCTGGAGCGCCGCCTCGTCCAGTGACGTGATCTCGCAGGCGTCGGCCAGCAGCCACTCCGCCTGCGGGACGCGCTCGACCGAGATGGCGGTCGGCGCCTTGTCGACGAGCAGGACCTCGTGGCCGTTCTCCAGCAGTTCGCCCGCGATCGAGCGGCCGACGGCACCGGCCCCGGCAATGGCGACCCTCATCGGTGACCGGCCTCCTTCGGGCCCTCGGCGAACGACGCCTCGACCTTCTCGACCTCGTCGGTGCGCATCATCACGTGCACCAGGTCGCCCTCCTGGAGCACCGTCTGCGAGGTGGGCAGGATCGCCTCGCCGAGACGGGTCAGGAACGCCACCCGGACGCCCGTCTCCTCCTGCAGCGCGCTGATCTTGTGGCCGACCCAGGCGGCGGAGGCGTGCACCTCGGCGAGCTGGACGCCGCCGGTGGGGTCGCTCCACAGGGGCTCGGCGCCCGAGGGGAGCAGCCGGCGCAGCATCTGGTCGGCGGTCCAGCGGACCGTGGCCACCGTCGGGATGCCCAGGCGCTGGTAGACCTCGGCGCGGCGGGGGTCGTAGATGCGGGCGGCGACGTTCTCGATGCCGAACATCTCGCGGGCGACGCGGGCGGCGATGATGTTGGAGTTGTCGCCGCTGGAGACGGCGGCGAAGGCGCCGGCCTCCTCGATGCCCGCCTCGCGCAGGGTGTCCTGGTCGAAGCCGACCCCGGTGACCCGGCGGCCGCCGAAGGAGGAGCCCAGACGCCGGAAGGCGGTGGGGTCCCGGTCGATGACGGCGACCGTGTGCCCCTGCTGCTCCAGGGTCTGGGCGAGGGCGGAGCCCACTCTGCCGCAGCCCATGATGACGATGTGCATGGCCCTACACCACGCTCCCCACAGGCTCTCCGGCCCGTGTCATTGTCGTGCTCATGTTCCTCTCTCGGCTCGCCCGGGTACACGTGGCGGCTCGCATGCGGACCACCGGGCACCATCATGCCGGGGAATCCCGCGCCTGATCCCGCCCGGGGGTCGTGGGACCGCCGCCGAGGGCCCGGGTCCAACGTAGCGGCAACACCGGGCCGCCGGCCCCTCGCCGCCGGACCCGCCGCATCCGTCCCACGGGTCGAACGGCATGCGTGCCGCCGGACGGACGCAACGGGAGAAAACCGGCCACGGCCGGACGGCCGGCCCGGTCGTGGGAGAAGGGATGTCCACGAGAGGGTGGCAAGTGGGCGGTCCCGTGTTCGAAGGCCTACGATGCTCTGTTGTGTCCAAACTGACCGACGTGCCCAAACGGATCCTCATCGGGCGCGCTCTGCGTAGTGATCGGCTCGGAGAAACGCTCCTGCCGAAGCGCATCGCCCTACCCGTCTTCGCCTCCGACCCGCTCTCCTCCGTGGCCTACGCGCCCGGGGAGGTGTTGCTGGTCCTGTCCATCGCGGGTGTGTCGGCCTACCACTTCAGCCCGTGGATCGCCGTCGCGGTCGTCGTCCTGATGTTCACCGTGGTGGCCTCCTACCGGCAGAACGTCCACGCCTATCCCAGCGGCGGCGGCGACTACGAGGTGGCCACCACCAACCTCGGCCCCAAGGCCGGCCTCACCGTCGCCAGCGCGCTGCTCGTCGACTACGTCCTGACCGTCGCCGTCTCCATCGCCTCCGGCATCGAGAACCTCGGCTCCGCGGTCCCGTTCGTCGTCGAGCACAAGGTGGCCTGCGCGGTCGCCGTCGTCGTCCTGCTGACGCTGATGAACCTGCGGGGCGTCAAGGAGTCCGGCAAGCTCTTCGCGATCCCGACGTACGTGTTCGTCAGCGGCGTCTTCCTCATGATCCTGTGGGGCGCCTTCCGGGGACTGGTCCTGGACGACACCATGCGGGCGCCGACCGCCGAGTACACGATCAAGCCCGAGCACCAGGGACTGGCCGGCTTCGCGCTGCTCTTCCTCCTGCTGCGCGCCTTCTCCTCCGGCTGTGCCGCGCTCACCGGCGTGGAGGCGATCTCCAACGGCGTGCCGGCCTTCCGCAAGCCCAAGTCCAGGAACGCGGCCACCACCCTCGCGCTGATGGGCCTGCTCGCCGTCACCATGTTCTGCGGCATCATCGTGCTGGCCCTGGTCACCGACGTCCGCATGGCCGAGAACCCGGCCGTGGACCTCCTGCACAACGGGGTCGCCGTCGGCTCCGGCTACGTCCAGGACCCGGTGATCACCCAGGTCGCCGAGGCCGTCTTCGGCGCGGGCAGCTTCTTCTTCCTCGTGCTCGCCGCCGCCACCGCCCTGGTGCTGTTCCTCGCCGCCAACACCGCCTACAACGGCTTCCCGGTGCTCGGCTCGATCCTCGCCCAGGACCGCTACCTGCCGCGCCAGCTGCACACCCGCGGCGACCGCCTGGCGTTCTCCAACGGCATCGTGCTGCTGGCCGGCGCGGCCACCCTGCTGATCGTGATCTACGGCGCCGACTCCACGCGCCTGATCCAGCTGTACATCGTCGGCGTGTTCGTGTCGTTCACGCTCAGCCAGATCGGCATGGTCCGCCACTGGAACCGCCACCTGGCCGCCGAGACCGACCCGGCCCAGCGCCGGCACATGGTCCGTTCGCGCGCGATCAACACCTTCGGCGCCTTCTTCACCGGCCTGGTCCTGGTCGTCGTCCTCGTCACCAAGTTCACCCACGGCGCCTGGGTCGCCCTCCTCGGCATGGTCATCTTCTACGGGACGATGACCGCCATCCGCCGCCACTACGACGGCGTGGCCGCGGAGCTCGTCGCTTCCGAGGGCCCGAGCGACGACAGCGTCCGCCCCTCGCGCGTCCACTCGGTCCTGCTCATCTCCAAGATCCACCGTCCGACGCTGCGCGCCCTGGCCTACGCCAAGCTGATGCGCTCCGACACCCTGGAGGCGCTCACCGTCAACGTCGACCCGGCGGAGACCAGGATGCTGCGCGAGGAATGGGAACGGCGCGGCATCGACGTACCGCTGAAGGTCCTCGACTCGCCCTACCGCGAGATCACGCGGCCGATCATCGAGTACGTCAAGAGCCTGCGCCGGGAGTCGCCGCGCGACGCGGTGTCGGTGATCATCCCCGAGTACGTGGTCGGCCACTGGTACGAGCACCTGCTGCACAACCAGAGCGCCCTGCGGCTGAAGGGCCGGCTGCTGTTCACGCCGGGCGTGATGGTGACCTCGGTGCCGTACCAGCTGCAGTCCTCGGAGGCGGCGAGGAAGCGGGCCCGCAAGCGGCAGGAGTGGAACGCCCCGGGCTCGGTGCGGCGCGGCCCCGCGGCCGAGAACCGGACGAAGGAACCGTCGGGCCCGGGCGGCTCGGGACCGGCGGGATCCCCGGGGACGCCGGGCTCCTCGGGCCCGCAGGCCTGACACGGCTCGGAGCCTGACGCCGGGCCGGCCGGGTCCGACCGGCTCGTGGTGAACGGCCGGACGACAGCCACGTAGACTGGTGGGCTGTTGTCCGGCCGTTCCTCGTTCGACGTTGTGGAGTCACCCCGCCATGCAGGCAGAACCGAAGAAGTCGCAGGCGGGCTCGCAGGGGTCCTCGCCGGTGGGCGAGGAGTACGAGGTCGAGATCGGCCCCGTCGCCCACGGCGGCCACTGCATCGCCCGTACGGACTCGGGCCAGGTGCTGTTCGTCCGGCACGCGCTGCCCGGCGAGCGGGTCGTGGCCCGGGTGACCGAGGGCGAGGAGGGCGCCCGCTTCCTGCGCGCGGACGCGGTGGAGATCCTCTCGGCGTCCAAGGACCGGGTCGAGGCCCCCTGCCCCTTCTCCGGCCCCGGCCGCTGCGGCGGCTGCGACTGGCAGCACGCCAAGCCCGGCGCCCAGCGCCGCATGAAGGGCGAGGTCGTCGCCGAGCAGCTGCGCCGGCTCGCGGGCCTCACGCCCGAGGAGGCCGGCTGGGACGGCACGGTGATGCCGGCCGAGGGCGACAAGGTGCCGGCGGGCCGGGTGCCGCAGTGGCGCACGCGCGTGCAGTACGCGGTGGACGCCGACGGCAACGCCGGGCTGCGCCGCCACCGCTCGCACGAGGTCGAGCCGATCGACCACTGCATGATCGCCGCGGAGGGCGTCAGTGAGCTCGGCGTCGAGAAGCGGGACTGGAGCGGCATGGCCTCCGTCGAGGCGATCGCGGCGACCGGTTCGCAGGACCGGCAGGTCGTCCTGACGCCCCGGCCGGGCGCGCGGCTGCCGCTCGTGGAGCTGGACCGGCCCGTCTCCGTCCTGCGGGTCGGCGAGAAGGACGGCGGGATCCACCGGGTCCACGGCCGCCCCTTCGTCCGCGAGCGCGCCGACGGCCGTACCTACCGCGTCGGCAACGGCGGCTTCTGGCAGGTCCACCCGAAGGCGGCGGACACCCTGGTGACCGCGGTCATGCAGGGCCTGCTGCCGCGCAAGGGCGAGACCGCCCTCGACCTGTACTGCGGCGTCGGCCTGTTCGCGGGGGCGCTCGCCGACCGGCTCGGCGAGAAGGGCGCGGTGCTCGGCATCGAGTCCGGCAAGCGGGCCGTCGAGGACGCCCGGCACAACCTCGCCGGCTTCGACCGGGTGCGGATCGAGCAGGGCAAGGTCGAGAGCGTGCTGCCGCGCACCGGGATCACCGAGGTCGACCTCGTCGTCCTCGACCCGCCGCGCGCGGGGGCCGGCCGCACGACCGTGGAGCACCTGACGTCCCTGGGCGCGCGGCGCATCGCGTACGTGGCCTGCGACCCGGCCGCGCTGGCGCGGGACCTCGGGTACTTCCGGGACGGCGGGTACCGGGTGCGGACGCTGCGGGCGTTCGACCTGTTCCCGATGACGCACCACGTGGAGTGCGTGGCGATCCTCGAACCGGCCGCGAAGGGCTCCTGACCTGCGGTTTTGTTGCTCTGGTGGGTTGCTCGACCTGTTTCCCTCCGTGCAGCGGTTCAATCGGGCGGGTCGATCCTTGAGAGCTCTCCGGCTTGCGAGTTCGCGAGGAACGCGCTGCACCGGGGCGACGCCTCCAGGTGTCTCTTCGGGGATTTCTGACGCTCGGACGACGCTCATGACGGCGTCTCCACCGCGCCTTCACGTTGTGCCGGCGACCGCTTGGTTCCGCGCTCACGGAGCGAGAGCGCCGTTGATACCGGCCTGGTATCATGGTCGCATGGCGATGACACTTCGACTCCCCGACGACCTTGACGCGAAGCTCACCGAGCGGGCTCGTCGGGAGGGCCGCAGCAAGCAGGAACTCGCCATCGAGGCCATCCGTGACGCCCAGAACCGGGCCGAGCTGAAGGTCGATGACGTTCTGGCCGAGCTCATGGACAGTGATGCGGAGATTCTGGACTACCTGAAGTGACCGATGTGCGCTACATCCAGCTCGACGAGATCCTGGCCGTCGCCCGTACGGTCAACGGTACGGAGCACAGTGTGCGTGACATGGGCCTTCTGGTGTCAGCGATCGAGCGGCCCCGGACGAACGTGTTCGGAGCCGAGCTGTATCCCACGCTGCACGAGAAGGCTGCGGCATTGCTGCACTCCGTCGCCCGTAATCACGCACTCATCGACGGCAACAAGCGCACTGCCTGGCTGGCCATGCGCGTCTTCCTGCGGTTCAACGGCGTCAGTGCCAGTATCGTCCCGCCGCCCGTCTCCGTGGCCGGCCCGTTCGTCGAGGACGTCGCGCAGGACAACATCGATGTAGCGGTCATCGCCAAGCGCCTGGCGGTCTGGTTCCCCGTTTCCTGACGTTCGACGACGTGAGGGCAGGGCACGCGCGGTCCGTACCTGCTCAGGTCAAGTCGGAATGGGCCGCTGTGCACGGGAAGGCGTGGCTCCCTTCAGACGCGGGATACCGGATCGCAGCCGCAGGCTTTCCGCTCGAGTTCCTGGCTCGGGTCACCGGGTGACGCCGGGTGCCTCACCCCGGCGTCACGTACCCGGCGCCGATGCGATCGACGCCCCCTGCGCCAACGCGGCGACGGGGACACCTGAGTCGACGCATACCTCTTGCCGGTCCCCGTCGCTCGACGCGACGTCGACCTCGCCGGATATGGATTCCGGGGTGCCGTGACCATCAGGCGTGCGTAGCTGTGCGGCACGGCTGCCCCGGGGCAGCCGACTCGCGTTGCCCACGGCACCCCCGTCATCCGAGCCGGAGCGGGAACGGGTCGGCCGAGTGCAGGAGCGCGCGGTGCCCTCTCTGTGCTGGAGCTACTGGAGCTACTGGCGATCGACGTGATCCACGTGGAAGGTCAGCCCGGCAACGCTGCCCGACTGGGTGACAGGACCGTGCTGGACTCCCCCGCTGATGCGGCTGTCCACCGTGCGCCGGCTGTCTGTCGCGGACGCCGAGAGTTCCGGTGACGACGGAACGCATGCCGGAGGAGCCTCATAGTCGCTCCGGGCCGTCCGGTCGCGGACGCCCAGGACGTCACCCGCACGGACTCGGTGCGACTCGGTGCGCGGCACGTCCCGGGTGCTCCGATCCGCTTCAGCCGCCGATGGGCGTGACCCCTGAGGGAGCCGGGACCAGTCGGTACCCGCCGTCCTCGGGTAGCACGTGTCCGGCGGTCGGCGGCGGGAAGTGGCTCCCCAGCAGGAGAGTCGACGTACCGGCCAGTGAGCCGAGCACCTGGTTCCGGGTCCTGGCCGCGAGTTCGGGAGCGACGTCCACACAGCTGCAGAGCTCCGGATGCGCCATCTGGACCGGGTGGTGGATGCTGTCGCCGGTGACCAATGCGGTCTCGCCACGGCTGCTCAGTTCCACCGTTACCTGCCCCGGTGTGTGGCCGGGGGCGGGCAGCAGACGGATGCCCGGCGCGACGTCCGTGCCCTCGTCCGCGACATCGATGAGGTCGAGCAGACCTGCTTCCCGGACGGGATGGACCGAGTCCCGGAACATCTGCCGACGCGCCTCCTCCATGTCGACACCCGCCCAGTAGTCCCACTCGGTGCGTGAGGTGAGATAGCGCGCGTTCGGGAAGGTGGGCACCCAGTCGTCGCCCTGGGCACGCGTGTTCCACCCCACGTGGTCGGCGTGGAGGTGGGTCAGGACCACGACGTCGACGCTCTCCGGCGCGAAGCCCGCCGCCCGTAGCCGTGCTTCGTAGTCGCTGTTCAGGTTGTGCCAGGCGGGGTTGGCGCGCCGCTTCCCGTTTCCGATGCCGGTGTCCACCAGCACCCGCATGCCGTCCACCTCGACGGCGAAGCTGTGACTCGCCAGGCGCAGGACGCCTTGTTCGTCGGCGAATTCGGGGCTCAGCCAGGGAGTCCGGCTCACGAGGTCGGTGGTTGCCCCGGGCAGCAGCCACGGACCGGTCTGGGCGGGCAGGACCACTTCGTCGATGCGTCGTACGGTGTGGTTGCCCACCGTCCAGGAAGAGGCGGCGGGAGTAGGGGACTTGGTCGTTCGCGATGAGGTGAACACGGCGATCTTCCTTACCTGTTGTGGGTCGCGAGGACGGAGACGTCTGGAGCGGGTGTGTCGGGTGAGGCGGATGTGCAGCTGCTCGTTGCCGGGCGGGAGTGGGCGTCCGGGGACGGTGTCCGGCGCCGACTGCGCAGCGGCGCGGTCAGCGTCGCGACTGCGACGGTCGCCAGTACGGCCACGCAGCCGGCATGGGCCAGTGCTGCCGCACGCAGCCCGAAGCCGGCGGTGAGGGCGCCGGCGCCGATGGCGGGCAGACTCATCGCCAGGTAGCTGAGTACGTAATAGGAGGCGAGCGTGCCGCCCTTCTTCCGGGCCGGGACCGAGTCGACGACCGCGCGCAGCGCACCCTGGGAGACGGCTCCGAAGCCGAACCCGGCCAGCGCCGCCCCGGCGAAGAGAAGTACGGGGCCGGCGAGATGGAGGGCACCCAGGGTCAGGACGGCCGCCGGAATCACCGCGCAGCTCCCGAGGAGAGCGGAGACGTCGGCACGCATCCTGCGCGTGAAGTACACCGTCGGGGCGGCGACGGCCGTCAGCGTGAAGAAGACCATGCCGCCGGCGTATTCGGGTCCGCCGGGGGAGATGAGCCGTGTGAAGCCCGGTCCCAGGGACGAGTAAAAGCCGCCGAGTGCCCAGACGGCGACGACGCCGGCGCCGTTGCGCAGGAGAGCGTGGGCGGCCGCCGACGGCAGCGCCAGGTGGGGCCGCATCGAGCGCAGTGCTCCGGGACGGCGGCGGACGGTCTCGGACGTCGAGACAAGGGCGATGGCCTGCACGGCGAACACGGCGATCAGGGCCGCGTACACCGTGATCGTCGGGACGGGGGCGAAGCGCACCATGAGGGTGGCTGCCAGGACACCGGCCGCCATGCCCGTCACCGGCGCGATGCTGTTGGCCAGAGCGGGGCGACCCGGCCGGGCGGGATCTTCCAGGTCGAGGAGGGCCGTACCTGCCGCGCTGGTCGCCGCGCCAGTCGCGATGCCCTGCAGCACGCGGGCGCCGATCAGGGTGGTCAGGCCGCCGGCCGTCGCGAACAGTGCCATGGAGGCGACCTGGACCGCGAGCGCGCCCAGGAGCACGGGGCGGCGTCCGACATGGTCGGAAAGGGTTCCGGTCGTCAGCAGTGTGATCAGGAGCGCCAGAGCGTAGGCGCTGAAGACCACGGTGATGCCGAGGGACGACAACTGCCACTGAGCCTGGTAGTGGGGATACAGCGGGGTCGGCGCGCTGGATGCGGCGAGCAGCGCGATCAGGATCGAGGCGTGCAATGCGAACGGCAGACGTCCGGATGGGGAGGTGCGGGGAGGCGCGAGGCCCGCGGGGACGCTCTGCATGAGGGTCCTTCCCGTGCTAAAAGCGATTGGTTTGCTTTAAGTCACCGTAGATCCTACGATCGACTAAAGCAAACGATTCGCTTTTACGGTGGTCGGGGGGCCTGTACCAACCCGGCCCCGTCGCGCCGCACAGATCCGGAAGGAAGCCATGACCAGCGAACTCACCCCCCGAGAGGCAGCCCGAGGGGCGCTACGGGCGGGGCTCCCCCTCGGGGACGACCGACACGAAGGAGTGGCCATGACGGCCAACCACATCCACTCCGTGATCAGCACGTTGCGCGAGCTCGATTTCGGCGAGACCCCTCCCGCGTCCTCCTACCGAGCCGGACAGGGGAACGCCGATGCAACCGTTTGAGCTGTCGCTGACCGAAGCCTCCCGTGCGGTGCGCGCACGGGAGCTGTCCCCCGTCGAACTCACCGAATCGGTGCTCGCCCGTATCGCCGCCGTCGAAGGACGGCTGGGCGCCTACGTCACCGTCGTCGCCGACGCGGCCCTGGCCGCAGCGGTCCGCGCCGAACAGGAGATCTCCGGAAGCGGACCGCGCGGGCCGCTGCACGGGATCCCCATGGCGCTCAAGGATCTGATCGACGCAGAGGGGATGCCCACCACGGCGAGCTCGCACGTCCGGGCAAGGCACGTGGCGGAACGCGACAGCCGGGTGGCCGAACGGCTGGGCGCCGCCGGGGCCGTCCTCCTGGGCAAGACGCACACGCACGAGTTCGCCTACGGCCTGACCACCCCGCAGACGAACAACGCCTGGGACCACAGCCGGGTCGCGGGCGGATCGAGCGGCGGCTCGGCGGTGGCTGTCGCCGCCGGAGGGGCGACGTTCGCCATGGGCACGGACACGGGCGGTTCCATCCGGGTCCCCGCGGCCCTGAACGGCGTGGTGGGCCTCAAGCCGACCTACGGCCTGGTCCCACGCACAGGCGTGACCTCGCTGTCCTGGTCCCTGGACCACGTGGGCCCTCTCGCCCGCACCGTCCAGGACGTCGCGCTGGTGCTGTCGGCGACCGCCGACCACGACCCGCGCGACCCGGCGAGCGTGTCCGGCCCGATGCCGGACCGCTTCCCGGGAGGCGACCTGCGGGGACTGAAGGTCGGCGTACCGCGGAACCACTACTTCGACCGGGTCACGCCCGAGGTCGAGGAGTCCGTACGCGGCGCGATCGAGCGGCTGGCGGAGCTGGGGGCGGAGCTCATCGACGTCGAGATCCCGATGGCGCGTTACATCCAGGCCGTTCAGTGGGGGCTGATGGTTCCCGAGGCCACCGCCTACCACGAGCGGTCGCTGCGGGCCACCCCCGACCTGTACGCGGCGGACGTTCGCATCCTGCTGGAGGCCGGCGAACTCACCTCTGCGGGCGACTACCTCCGCGCCCAGCGGGCCCGCACCATGATGCGGGACGCCTGGGCTCGCATGTTCGACGGAATCGACGTCCTCGCCGCGCCGACGGTGCCGATGACCGCCGCCGAGGCGGGGCAGGAAGCCGTCGAGTGGGCCGATGGCACGACCGAGTCCGTGTCGGACAGCTACGTCCGCCTCTGTGCCCCGGCCAACATCACCGGTGTCCCGGCCCTCACCCTGCCGGTCGGTCACGACCGCGCCGGACTGCCGATCGGTATGCAGCTGATGGCGCGCCCCTTCCACGACGCGACGGTGCTCCGTGTGGGCCGGGTCTACGAGGAGTCGGTGGCCGGTGCGGGGCGGCTCGCTCCCCTCGCTGCCTGAGGGAAGGCGGACGTTCCGGCCGGCACGCGGTCGCGTCGCTGCAGGGGCGTCCGCCGTGCTCGGGCGCCCGGATGCGTGGCCCCGCGGGCCGCCGACGCCGGCCACCGCCTTGAAGCAACGAAATCGCATTAAGGTGGATCGCATGAGTCCCAGGCCCATGGCTCGCCCCGGCGGGCGCAGCGCACGCGTACAGGAGTCCGTCCATGCGGCGGTACGTGAACTCGTAGAGGAGGTGGGCCGCGACGCGCTCACGGTCCCGATGGTGGCCACTCGGGCGGGCGTGACCCCCTCCACGATCTACCGTCGTTGGGGCGACCTGCAGGAACTCCTGTCCGACGTGGCCGTCGAACGACTGCGCCCGGAAACGGATCCGGCCGATCTCGGAAGCCTGCGGGCCGATCTCGACGCGTGGGCGGAACAGTTCCTCGACGAGATGGCCTCGCCGCCCGGGCGCGCCTACATCCGGGACGCCCTGCTCGGCGACCCCGACGGAACCAATGCCGGTCAGTGTTCGGCGTATGCCGCAGAGCAGATCGACGTCGTGTTGGCCCGTGCGGTGCAGCGGGGGGAGCCGGTGCCCGAGACGGAACTGCTGATCGACCGTGTCGTGGCGCCGATCATGTACCGCATCCTCTTCCGTCCTGGCCGACTGGACGCCGCATACGCGCGCGAGCTCGTGACGAACGCCGTGTACGCCCAGCAGACCGAGGCCGGCGCTCGCCCCACCCAGGCCGCCGCCCCTCGGCGCTCGAAGAAGAAACCCGACAACTGACCACTTCGCTCATCGGGTGGTCTGGCCACTGGGCCGTGGAGGCCAAGCGGCCGGCTGTACTGGCAGGGGTCCTGAAATCACCGGCAACGACCGACCAGGACGTGGCCCTTGGGCGTGACGCCCGTTTGACGCTCCGTGCGTACGAAGGGCCCTTCGGTGGAGCAGAAAACGGCCCCTGACCTGGTGTTGTGCGAGATCCATCCTGTCGGGACATCTTTCCGATGACGCACCACGTGGAGTGCGTGGCGATCCTGGAGCCCGCGGGCAAGAGCCGCTGACCCGCGGTCAGGCAGGGGCGCCGACGCGTCTCGACCTGTCTCGTGATGTCCAGCAGGGGGCCGCGGAGGACCCCGTCCGGGCTGCGGTTCCCTGGGGTTCGGGGGCGATGCGCGGGTCGGCGCCACCCCGCCGCGGTGTCTTCGTGACGCACGGACGACGCTCGTCCTGGGCAGCCGGCAGGTGCGGGGGGCGTGCGCGCGAGCGCGGACGAGCCCGGCTGCGCGGGATGCGCCGGCATCCGTCGATCACGCTGAGGCCGTCACCCGAGCCGCACGTCAGGGCTCGGCGGAAACGAGGAATCACGGGCGCCTCGTCCCCTGGGGGCCGCCGTGCTGGAGCCCCGGTCGAGCGGCAGGGCGCCGACGCGCAGGGGCGGCAGTCAGACGGAGAGCGCGGCGGCGAGCATCCGCCGGACGACCGGGGTCAGCTCGGTCACCTCGGGCGCCGGGCGGGTCGCGGCCGTGGCGCCGGCGAGCCGGTCGTACAGCAGGCCGTCGGTCCAGGCGACGAGCAGATCCGCGGCCGGCGCCGGACGGGGGGCGCCGAGCGCCGCGAGCAGGGCGGCTGCCCTGGACCGTGCCGCGAGGCCGGCGGTCCGCAGGTCGGCACGCAGCTCCGGGCGGCGGGTCGCCTCCAGGCTGAGTTCGAAGCGGGCGAGCTGGCGGTCCCGCTCCACCGTCAGCCAGTGGTGCAGCAGCGCGGCCAGCGCCTCCGCGGCGGAGTCCGGGTCCGGGCGCCCGTGCTCCGCCTCCCACCGGTCCACGTCGGCGACCGACAGTTCGGCCAGGCGGAGGTAGCAGGCGCTGATCAGAGCACTGCGCGTGCGGAAGTAGTACGACGTGCTGCCGGCCGGCAGCCCCGCGGCGGCGTCGACCGCGCGGTGGGTCAGCCCGCGCAGCCCGGCGGCGGCCACGGTGCTGATGGCGGCGTCGGCGATCAGGTCTCGGCGATCGGGGAGGGACACCCCCGCACTCTACAGGTGTAGAGTGCGGGGTATCGGCCTCTACACCTGTAGAGGCAGCGCGTCGGCGAGTGGGGAGGCGTTCGGCATGGGTGTTCGTCATGCTGTCGTGGCCGGAGGCGGCGTCGGGGGCCTGGCCGCGGCGGTGGCCCTGAGCCGCCGCGGATGGCGCGTGACCGTGTGCGAACGGGCTTCCGCCCTCACGGGCGCCGGCGCCGGCATCGTGCTCGCCCCCAACGCACTGCGCGCTCTGGAATCGATCGGCCTGGGCCCCGAGACGTGGGCGGGTGACGCCCTGCCCGGTCCGGTCGGGCTGCGCACACCCGACGGCGTGTGGCTGAGCCGGTCCGACAGCGGTGCTCTGTCCGCCCGCTACGGGCTCTCCGCGCGCGCCGTGCACCGCGGCTTCCTGATCGACGCCCTCGCCGCCGCCCTTCCGCCGGGCGTCGTGCGCTTCGGCGTGTCGGTGACCGGTGTGGACGACGCCGAGGGCACGGTCGTCGTGCGCACGACGGCGGGCGACCTGGACGCCGACGTCGTGGTGGCGGCCGACGGCATGCGCAGCGTGCTCCGCGGACAGCTCTTCCCCCGGCACCCCGGACTGCGGCACGCCGGTGAGGCCGGATGGCGGGCGGTGGTGCCCGGCGCCGGCCTGCCTCCCCAGCAGGCGGCCGAAACCTGGGGCCCGGGCGAGCGGTTCGGCGTCGTTCCCCTCGTCGACGGCAGGATCTACGTGTACGCCACCGCCGTCACCGGCCCCGCCGCGCGGCCGGCCGACCACCACGCGGAGCTGACCCGGCGCTTCGGCGCGTGGCACGATCCGATACCCGCGCTGCTGGACCGGCTGGACCGGCGGAACCCCGACCCGGTCGGCATCCTCCACCACGACTTCCACGAACTGGCCTCGCCCCTGCCCCGGTTCCACGCCGGCCG
Organism: Streptomyces sp. NPDC017936; assembly: GCF_044328485.1. Lineage (NCBI taxonomy): Bacteria > Bacillati > Actinomycetota > Actinomycetes > Kitasatosporales > Streptomycetaceae > Streptomyces > Streptomyces sp. NPDC017936. Next base: position 158,035 of record NZ_JBIRHK010000007.1, read on the forward strand.
GGTGGCCCTGCTCGGTGACGCCGCCCACGCGATGACGCCCAACATGGGCCAGGGCGGCTGCCAGGCCATCGAGGACGCGGTCGTCGTGGCGCACCTCCTCGCACCGCGCGACACCGACGTACCGGCCGCGCTCGCCGCCTACACGAAGGCAAGACGCGGGCGAACCACCCGTATCGGCCGCCGCTCCCGACGCACCGGTGAGCTCGCCCGGATCTCCCACCCCCTCGCCGTGTCCGTCCGGAACCTCGCGGTACGGGCCACGCCGCGGGCGGTCGCGATGAGGGCCCTGGACACGGTCCTCGGCTGGCAACCCCCTTCCGGTCCCGCCCCCGCCTCCGCGCGCACCCCCGCCGACGTCGAGGAGCGGCGCTGACGTCGAGGAGCGGCGCTGACGGCGAGAACCCCAGGTCAGAGACCTGGGGTTCTCGCCGTCAGTGAGTCGTGCCACATCCGGTGTGTGTGACGGGAGCCGTCGGGTGCTGCTTTTGAGACCCGGGTTATCGATTTCAGGCCGAAAGGGTTTCGGAGCTTTACAGATGTAGTCGCCAGCGATCGAGAATGAGTCGGAAAGGGAGCGTCCGATTCACTCGGTGGTGCGGCTGAGCACTCCGCTCACGTTGAGGACCTCGTGGCATTCCTGCGCCTGTCGGCCCGTGGCCGGTGTACCGGGCTTCGCGCAGGTCACGTTGATGGTCACCGTGTCGTTCTCGGGGATCTTGATGGGGGTGACCCAGTGGTAGTCCTGGTTGCGGAACGTCTCCAGCGCGATCGTGGTGATCTTGCGGTCGCCGAAGGTGATCGTCATCACCCCTTCGTCGCCCTGGAAATTGGCGACGACGATGTCCGTGACCCCGAAGACGCTGTCCGCGGGCACCTCGTAGGTGCCGGTCCTGGTCTGCCCGGTGCCCGTCTTCAGGTCGATGGTCGCCGAGCTCTGCTGACCGGCGCCGGCCGCGGTGCCGCCCTCGGCCGAGGAGCCTCCGCCGCCTCCGCCCGGTCCGGTCGCCGCCCCCGACTCCTGGCCGCCACCGGGCCGGCTGCCCGTACCGGCACCGGTGCCGGTGCCGGGGGACTCCCCGCCCGCCTGCTCGCCGGCCGGGGGAGTGCGCGCCTGCGCCGCCTCGGTGGCCGCCTCCTTGGCGGCGCTGCGCACCGCGGGACGGACCAGCGCGAACCAGGCGAGCAACAGCGCGAGCAGCGCGGCGAGCACGGCGAGCAGCCACTTCGGGAAGACCGGTATCTGGACGAACTCCGCGTCCAGCGGCGAGCGGACGACGGACTCGTCCCAGCGGGTCTCCGCCGTCTCCTCCTGCTCGCCGGTCTCGCGGGTGTCCACGGTGAACGGCCACACCACGGGGTTGCCGAACCACACCGGCTTGGCGGTGCGGACCCGCAGCCGGACCTCCGTCGACTCCCCGGGTTCCAGCTTCGGCTCCGCCGGGGCGAAGGCGAATCCCAGTTCCTCGCCGGCCTGGCCGGGGGCGAAGCGCACCTGCACCGGGGTGTTGCCCTGGTTGCGCACGGCCAGCAGATAGCGGCCGCGCAGCCAGCCACGCCGGCGGCGGGGGGCGAGCTCGGTCTTCAGCTCGTGGAACTCCCCGACGTGCACGGTGGTCTCGAGGACCTTGACCGACTCGGGGTGCTCGTTCGGCAGGACCCGTACGCCGAGGGGCGACTCGCCGGCCCGGACCTCCGGGGAGCGCGGCGGCGCCAGACGGAGCGTCACCGTCTCGGAGGTGCCGGGGTAGAGGGAGACGCGCTCGGGTTCCACGGTGGTCCAGGCGGCGCAGTCGCCGACGACCTTCAGGTCGTACGCCTCGACGATGTCGCTGTCGTTGCGCACGGTCAGGCTGGTGGTGGCGATGTCACCCGGCGTCACGGTCACGGCCGGGATGTCGAGGCCGGGCGCACCGGGACCGGAAGAGGCTGCGGAAGGCGTCACGCCCTCACCGTAAGGAGGAGCCCGACCGGCCGGGGAGGGACGGGAGGGCAATGCGCGGGCAGTGACGCTGCCCGGCAATCCACCGTCAACTCACTTGTCACGATGGCCTCTTACTGTGGCGAGCCGTCTTCGGCGCACCACTGACCTGTGATCGCCTCCCGCTGTATCACCCAACCCCCCACCGACTCATGAAAACAGGTGTCCCATGTTCCGCGCAGAGGAGAACGGTCCTGTCATGTCCGACGCCACGACACATGATCTCGTCCGGACCGGCTCGATCCACCGCACCTCTCGCTCCGGTCGACCGGCCCGGGCGAGCGTGGCCGTCTACGCCGCCGACCCGGTGCTGCGGGCCGGCGTCGTCCAGCAATTACGCCAGCGCCCCGAGATCGAACTCGTGGACGACGTCGACGCGGAGCGGGCCCAGGTCTCGCTGGTGGTCGTGGACGGCATCGACGACGACGTGGCCGCCCTGCTGAACCGGCTGCGGTACAACAGCACCACCCGCACCGGCCTGGTGATAGGCACCCTCGGGGGCGGCGGGCTGCAACGCGTCATCGAGTGCGGTGTGTCGGCGGTGCTGCGCCGCGCCGAGGCCGACCAGGACCAGCTCGTGCGGCTGGTCCTGGCGACGGCCAACGGCGAGGGGGTGCTGCCCGGCGATCTGCTCGGTGAGCTGCTCGGCCACGTCGGCAGTCTCCAGCGCTCGGGGCTCGACCCCGGGGCCCTGTCCCTGTCCACGCTCACCACGCGCGAGGCGGACATGCTGCGCCTGGTGTCGGAGGGCCTGGACACCGCGGAGATCGCCCGCAAGACCTCGTACTCCGAGAGGACCGTCAAGAACGTCCTGCACGAGATCATCACGCGGCTCCAACTGCGCAACCGGGCCCACGCGGTGGGCTACGCGCTGCGCAACGGACTGATCTGACAGGTCCCTTCGACGGACCGCCCGACGGCGGAGGGGAAGACGGCGGTGCCCGAAAGCACACCGCGCGCTTCCCCCGGGTGCGGCCCCCGGGCCCTGCCGTCCCGCACGCGGCCGGTGGACGGTGGCAGGGGCACATCCAGATGCCGCACCAGACTGCGAAGGGGACCGTGATGGAAACCGCTGGCCCCGGCGGGCGGTACCGCCTGGGGAGACTCGGCGCCTCGTTCCTGCTGCTGATCCCCCTGCTCGGGGTGACAGCGGCGGCCGGGCCGGGCAGCGCCGAGCCCGGGACGGCCGCCGACGCCGCGGAGACCCGGGTCGCGTACGCGGGCACCGGCCACCGCAGCCTCGGCGAGGTCGCCTCCACCACCTCCAGCACCCCGCTGTTCGGTGACGGCCCGGTCCACTACGACACGCAGCCGTCCGCCCTCGGCGACCAGATGGTCTTCGCCGGCCGCCGCGACGAGAAGGACCCGCAGATCTATCTGCGGGCCGCCGACGGTTCGGTACGACGGCTCACCAGCGGCATGGACGCGGCGCACCCCCAGCTGACCCCCGACGGCCGGTCGGTGGTGTTCGACGCGGCCGGGTCCGCGGGACCGGGCGGCGGGACCCAGCGCGACCTGTGGCTGGTGCGCACCGACGGCACCGGCCTCACCCGGCTGACCGACACGTCCGCGAACGAGGAGGACCCGACGGTCTCCCCCGACGGGCGGCGCATCGCGTACGCCGACGACGGCGACCCGCTGGTCGGCCGGCAGATCTACGTGCGGGCGCTCGGCGGCGGAACGGCCACCCGGATCACCGGCCCTGCCAACGGCACGGCTTCGGAGCCGGCCTGGAACCCGGTCGACGACGACGTCAACCGCGACTGGATCGCGTACACCGCCACCACGACCGTCTACGGGCAGTCCGTGACCCGGCTGCGGATCACGAACGGGACCGCCGACGAGCCGCTGTTCGGGGGCGCGCGGGCAACCTGGCGGGCCCACGGGGCAGCGTGGCTGCCCGACGGGGACGGCGTGCTGTTCCTGAGCCCCGAGATCACCTGTGAGTGCGAGGGCGACTGGGACCACGTGTTCCGCTCGACCGCCCACTCCGACCAGGTCCCCCGGCTGGTGCTCAACGAGGACCGGGACGTCCTCTCGCCCACCTGGCTCGGCTCCCCGGACGGCGGCGGGGCGGTGGTGGAGCGCACCTCGGCGGCCGGCCCGCACGTGGTGACGCTCCAGGACGCCCGCACGGACGGCTCCGACCCGCGCGACCTGGGGCTGACGATCCTCGAGGAGGATCCCGCGGCCGACACCAACACCGACCCCGCCAAGGACCCGCTGTTCCGGCCCGCGGCCGGCCACGACCCGTGGACCGAGCGGCAGAACTACACGCCCGACGGGCGCCGGATCGTCCTCACCCGCTTCGAGGACGGCGCCGACGGACGCATCGAGCGGATCTGGATGGCCGACGCCGACGGCTCCGGCGCGGCGCCGCTGCCGCTCGCGGGACGCGGCGCGAACGACTGGGACACCGACCCGACGTTCTCCCCGGACGGCAAGTACCTCGCCTTCACCCGGACCTCGCCGGGCGGCGTCGGCGACGCCGCCGGCGCCAGCCGCATCCTCGTCGCTGAGGTCGCCACCGGCGCGATCACCGGCGAGATCGTGCCGCCGGCCGGACAGCTCCAGGGCCAGGACGCCCAGCCCACCTGGTCGTCCGACGGCACCACCCTGGCCTTCACCCGCAACATGGTGATCAACGGGGGCGGCGGCAACAAGCACGTGTGGACCGTGCCGGTGAACGACCTGACGCGGCAGCACGACCTGAGCGACACCGACTGCCCGGGCGACTGCGAGGTCATCGACGACAGCCCGGCGTTCTCCCCGGACGGGCGCAGCATCGCCTTCAACCGCAAGAACGGCGCCGGCCGGATCGACGAGGAGAACGGCATCCTCCTGACGTCCGTGTCCGGCGACGACTGCCAGGTGCTGCTGCCCGCCGCCGCCCGCGGCCGGTCCGGCGCCTGCGGCCGGGAACTGCCGGACACCACGGCCACCGGGCCGCACCAGCCGCGCGACGCCGCCTGGACCGCCGACGGCCGGAGCCTGCTGTTCAGCTCCCGCACCGGGGCCGCGGTCAACAGCCCCGAGAAGCTGAGCATCCTGGACGTCGCCTCCGGCGGCATCACCCCGCTCACCACCGAACTCGCGGGCCGGCAGAAGGAACCCACCGTCCAGCAGTCCGTGGACCTCGCCGTCCGGGCGCCCGGCACCACGCCGGAGGTCACCGTCGGCGACTCCACCACGGTCCGCGTCGACGTGGTCAACAACGGCCCCGCCGCCTCGCCCGGCACCCGTCTGACCGTCGTGCCGCCGACCGGCGTGCAGGTCACCCGGATCAGCCGGCCCGGCGGCACCTGCGACGCCTCCTCGCTCCAGTGCGGCCTGGGCGTGGTGGAACCCGGCACCACCGTGCCGGTGGACGTCACGCTCACCGGACTCACCCCCGGCGACGCCCCGGTCGACTGGTCGGTCACCGGCACGGTCCTCGATCCGCAGCCCGGCGACAACGCGGGCCGGACCGTGGTGCCGGTGCGCGAGGCGACCCCGCCTCCCACGCCGACCCCGCCTCCCACGCCGACCCCGCCCCCGGCCCCCACGCCGCCCCCGACCCCGACCACGCCCGCCCCGACCCCCACGGTGCCCCCGGCGCCCGAGGAGCCGGAGGCCGGGCCCGGTGTGCGGGTCACGGCCCAGCCGAACCCCGGCTATGTCGGCGGGCGCGTCGTGGTGACGTACACCGTCAGCAACGGCCGCAACGCGCTGGCCACCGGACTGCGGCTGAGGATCGGCCTGCCCCCGGGCCTGCCCGACAGCGGGCCGCCCGAGGGCTGCGACCGGGACTGGGTGTGCGCGCTGCCCGACCTCACGCCGGGCGCGAGCACCGTCGTACGGGTCGTGCTCAGCCCGAAGAAGGCGATGACCGGCCGGGTCACCGGAGTGCTCACCACCACCGGCACGGACGCGGACAGGAACGACAACACGGCCGAGGAGCGGCTGCGCATCCTCCAGCCGCGCATCGTCGCGGTGCCGGACATCGGCAAGCCCGGCTTCGTCACCTCCGTGCGCGGCAAGGACTTCCCGCCGGGAGTGCCGGTGAGGTTCACGTGGAACCCGGGGATCACCGCGGCGGCCGCGCCGACGATCCCGAAGAGCGACGGCACGTTCATCGGCCAGCTGCTCATCCTCGCCAAGGACCAGACCGGGCCGCGCACCATCACCGCCCGCGGACCCGGATTCTCCCCGGTGAAGACCGACTTCCTGGTCGTCAACGGCAGTGTGCAGCCGCCGGACGAGGTGACCCGCCGGTGATCCACGAGGTCGACGAGGGACTGCGGCGGCTGCTCGCCGAGAGCGGTCTGGAGGCGTCGGGCGTCGAGGTGGTCTTCGACGCCCCCACCCGGGACTGGGCGGCCCGCCGCAGCGCCCCGACGGTCTGCGTCTTCCTGTACGACATCCGCGAGGACGCCGTACGACGCGGCACCGGTGCCGGGGAGGTGTACGACGAGGACGGACACCTCGTCGCCCGGCGCTCCCCGCCGCGCTGGTTCCACCTGACCTACCTGGTCACGGCGTGGGCGAGCCGCCCGCAGGACGAGCACCGGCTGCTGTCCCAGGTGCTCGGCGAGCTGGTCGCCCACGACACGCTGCCCGCCGGACTGCTCACCGGCTCGCTCGCCGGACTCGGCCTGACCGTGGGCCTGGAGACCGCCGGGACGGGCACGGACGCGCCGGCCGCCGCGGACGTCTGGTCGGCGCTCGGCGGCGAGCTGAAGGCGTCCCTCGGCGTGCGCGTGCGGGCGCCGCTCGCCGGCGTGACCCGGGCCGCCGCGCCGCCCGTCACCGAAGGCCTCGTCGTCCGCACCGCCGCCCGCGGGGGCGAGGAGGCGACCCCGGGCCGCCGGCTGCGCTACACGGAGGTCACCGACCCCGGCCGCGACGGGTTCACCGGGCCCCGTGAACGGCCGCCGGCTCCGGCCCGACGGCGGCGCAGGGGGGACCGACAGGCGTGACGGACACCGTGGAACCCGTGGTCGAGGACACGGGAGTGGATCCTCTGTGGGCGCGGCTCGGGGTCGTGGAGGCGCGGGTGCGGGAAGCCGTGGCGGTGCGGCGCGCCCTCGATCCCGATCCGGACGATCCCTACCGTGGCCAGTACCTCACCCCCGAGGCGGCGGTGCGGATCCTGGACGAGCCGGGTGGGCTCGACGTGCCCGCCCAGGAGGCCTGGCAGCCGCCGGCCGGGTCCGTGCTGGACGGTCTCGCAGGGCGGTTCGGGCTGTCCCCGCTCGACCTGGATCTGCTGCTGGTCGCGACGGCACCCGACCTGGACGCGCGGTTCGAGCGGCTCTACGGCTATCTCAACGACGACCTGACCCGCCGTCGGCCCACGGTGGGGCTCGCGCTGGAGCTGTGCGGACTCGGCGGCGCCTCGCGCGCCCGGTTCCGTCTCGCGCCCGGAGCGCCGCTGATCGACCACGGTCTGGTGGAGGTCAGCGAACCGGAACGGCCGCCGCTGTCCCGTGTCCTGGTCGTGCCCGACCGGGTCACCGCGCACCTTCTCGGGGACACGCGGCCCGACGCCCGGCTGGCCGGGGTGCTCGGCGAGGTGCGGGAGGACCCGACCGCCGATGCCGCGGACGTCCACCGCGCGGCGGCCGCGGCCGGTACCGGCGCCGGTCACGTCCACCTGCGCGCCCGGGGCGGTGACGCCGAGGGGCTGGCCGCCGCCGCCCTGCACGCGGCCGGTCTGCGCCCGCTCGTCCTGGACACGGCGGCGCTCGCCCGGCGCGCGGCCGACGTGCCGGCACTCGCCCGGGTGCTCGCCCGCGAAGCCCGGCTGACCGGCGCCGGTGTGGTCCTCGGCCCGCTGACGGCGCTGCCCGGCGAACCCGCCGAACGGGCCCGTACGCTCTCGTCGCTGTGCGCCGGACTGCGCGGCATCCCCCTGTTCACCCACGGCACGATCGGCTGGGACCCGGCGTGGGCGGCCGACACCCCGGTCGTGCTGGACGTCGAGGCGCCCTCCGTGGAACGACAGGCCGAGCGGTGGCGGCACGCGCTCGACCGGGCCGCCGGGGACGCCGTCACCGGTGACGTCGAGGAACTCGCCCGGGCCGTCGCCGCGCACCGGCTGGACTCGGGGCAGTTGCGGCGGGCCGCCGACGCGGCGGTGCGGACGGCCGCCCTCGACGGACGGCCGGTGGGGCCCGACGACCTGCGGAGCGCCGTACGGGCGCAGAACGGTGCGGGGCTCGACCGGCTCGCCCGGCGGGTGGAGCCGGGGGTCGGGTGGGACGATCTGGTGCTGCCGCCGACCACGCACCGCCGGCTGAGGGAGCTCGCGCTGCGGGCCCGCCACCGTGAGCAGGTGCTCGGGGGCTGGGGGATGCGGCCCGGCGGCGGCCGGGGGCGCGGGGTCATCGCGCTGTTCGCCGGCGAGTCGGGGACCGGGAAGACCATGTCCGCCGAGGTCGTCGCCGCCGACCTGGGCATGGACCTGTACGTGGTGGACCTGTCCACGGTCGTCGACAAGTACGTCGGGGAGACCGAGAAGAACCTGGAGCGGATCTTCACCGAGGCGTCGGCGGTCAACGCGGTCCTGCTCTTCGACGAGGCCGACGCGATCTTCGGCAAGCGCTCGGAGGTGAAGGACGCCCACGACCGGCACGCCAACATCGAATCGGCGTACCTGCTCCAGCGCATGGAGTCGTTCGACGGGATCGCGGTGCTGACCACCAACCTGCGGGCCAACCTGGACGAGGCGTTCACCCGCCGCCTGGACGTGGTCGCGGACTTCCCGGTGCCGGACGCCGGCCAGCGTCTCGCCCTGTGGGACCGGTGCCTGGGCGACCGGCTGCCCCGGGGCGACGACCTGGACCTCGCCTTCTGCGCCGACCGCTTCGAACTCGCCGGCGGCTCGATCCGCGCCTGCGCGGTCACCGCGGCCTACCTCGCGGCCGAGTCCGGCGAGCCGCTCACCATGCGGCAGACGGTCACCGCGATCGCCCAGGAGTACCGCAAGCTCGGACGCCTGGTCCTGGAGGGCGAGTTCGGGCCGTACCTGACGGACGCCACCGGCGCGTAGGGCCGGCGGCGTCCCGCCGGCCCGTCAGGACTTGACCCGCATCGTGGCGTTGCTGAGGTCCACGCTGTTGGGCAGCATCGCCTGCGGACGCAGGAGGTCCTTGAGGAGGAACCTCATCAGTTCCGCACCGGACATGTTCTTCAGCCGCTCCGCCAGCGCGGGGTTGACCTCCTCGATGCGCATGATCTCCAGCACCGCACGGTCCACCAGACCGGGAATGATGTCCCTGCCCCTCAGCGTGTTGGAGCGCAGCCGCTCCTTGTACTGCTTCTTCCGGTCGCCGGAGCCGTAGGTCATCGTGCTGTGCTCGTCCGCCGCGGCCTGGGTCATGGAGAAGAGGATCTGGCTCGCCCGGTTCGGGTCCTGCTCGTTGGCGTGCCGCTCCATGAACTTGTCGTCGTCCATCGCCGCCTTGGCGGCTCCGAGGTCGAAGTTCCGCACGGGCAGGGAGAACTCGGCGGGCATCTTCTCCGGGCGGGTGGCCAGCTCGCTCTTGGTGGCCGCGGGGTCGGCGGGCTTGGCGTTGATCGTCGGGTACTCCCGCTGGGCGAAGTCGCTGAGCATCAGCCAGCCCTGCGACTCCAGGGGCGAGTCCGCGAGCGGGATCTCGAAACGGACCTTCCCGAACCGGGTGTCGCGGAACTCGCTGCCCGGCGCCTCCAGGAAGAAGAAGACGAAGCCCTCGTTCGCGAGGACGTGGGTGTCGTAGCCCTCGGAGTTGTTGGGCGCCTTGGGGTCCGCCTTCAGCAGCTCCGTCTTCGACTTGATGTGGCCCGCCTGCTTCAACTGCTCTGCGCGTTCCTCGTCCTTGGTGTAGTGGACCAGCACGCTCTGCCGCAGCGCGGTGCCCAGCGCCTGCTCGACGCCGCTCATCCAGTCCTTGCGCCCACGGGTCCTGATCTCGTTGGCCATGCCGGCCCGGTTCAGCTCGGACAGCTCGCGGAAGTAGCTCGGCCCGCTCATGGCGAACGCCAGGGCGCTGTCGGCCCAGGCCTCCTCGTTCCAGAGCATGCCGTTCGCGGTCATCGCCTCGAAGGGGGCGCGGGCCTCCGCGGGGAAGTCGGCGTCCCGGCCGATCTGTTCGGTCACCCGGTCGTTCTCGGCCTTCAGGGCCGTGCGGGCCGCGGTCAGGAAGTTCCTGGCGGACGCGGTCTCCCGTTCGGGCCTCCCCTCGAGGTTCTCCTCGGCGCTGCTGACCGCCAGCAGCATGCCGACCACCTGCTGCGCGCAGTACATGGGGTCACGTTTGGGATCCCGGTCGTACTCCGCGATGGCCTGGCGGATCTCCGCCAGCTCCGGGGACTCCTGCGCGGGAGCGCGCGAGAAGGACTTGAGGAAGGACGACAGGGACTTGCCGCCGGCCTCGGCGGCCGGCAGCTGGCCCGAGAGTTCCTCCGTGCCCTTGCGCTGGATCACCGCCGCACCGGAGGACGCGGGCGCCGCCGTGTCCTCCTCGGCCCGTTGCACGGGCGCGGGGCCCGCCATGACGCGGTGCGCGTTCGCCTCGGCCTCCCGTTCGAAGCGGTCCGAGGGATCGGACACGCGCAGGCCGTTGCCGTGGTCCGTGCCCGCGACCGGACCCTGCCGCTGCTGCACGACGTGGGTGAGTTCATGGGCGAGGGTGTGCTTGTCGGCGCCGCCGTCGCCGAGGACGACGTGGCTGCCGGAGGTGTAGGCGCGCGCCCCGATGGCACGGGCCGAGCGGGCGGCCGCGGCGCCGGTGTGCAGCCGTACGCCGGAGAAGTCGGTGTCGAACCGGGACTCCATCTCCCGGCGCACCGGCCCGGCGAGCGGTTTGCCGGCCGAGCGCAGGACGTCGTGCACCTCGGTGCCGGGCTGCTCCGGGGCCTGCGTGGTGCGCGCGCGGCGGGCGATCATGCCGGTCACCGCGGCGTTGCCCGCGGCGACCTGGGCGGCCCGGAGCGCGTCGGCCGTGAGCGGGGGCGGTGCGGCGGCGCCGTTCCCGGACGTCTCCCGTCGGGCGCCGGCCTGGCCGCGCTCCGGTTCCCGGTCCTCGCTCCGGCCGGTGCGCGGCTTGGAAGTCTGCACCTGCTGCCTCCTCGTCGGCGCCCATGCTGCGGCTCTCCAGTTCACCGCGGGGGCGGACGGGGCGTCCAGGTCCGAAGGGGCAGCGCGAGGGCAACGGCGGGTGACGCCGGGACGGTCACCCCGGGGCGTCCGTAAAGGCAGACGTGTTGCCCCCGGGCAGGTCCGCAGGTCCCTGCCGCTCCGCCGGCACGCCGCGCAGACTCGGCCTGGACACAGGTGACCGCAAGGACGCTAAGGAGCGAGCATGCCGACGTACCTCACCCCGGGCGTGTACGTGGAGGAGGTGCAGTCCGGTGCCCGACCGATCGAAGGGGTCGGCACGGCCGTCGCCGCGTTCGTCGGCTTCGCCGAGAAGGGGCCGTTCCACACGCCGACGCTGGTCACGAGCTGGGACCAGTACTCCCAGGTGTTCGGCGGCTTCACCGAGGGCACCTATCTCGCCCACGCGCTCTACGGGTACTTCTCCAACGGCGGCGGCGCCGCTTACGTGGTGCGCATCGGCGGGACCGCCGAGGCCCCCGCGGGCCCGTCGGCCGGCGGCGGCCGGCAGCCGAAGGCGGCTGCACCGGTCGAGATCGGCGGCTTCCTGATCGCGGCCAGGCCCGGCGTGACCGGAGTGTCGGTGGAGGTCGCCGACGTGGACGGCGAGAACCCGCCGGAGGACCGCTTCAAGTTCCTGGTCCGGCGCGGCGGCGAGGTGGTGGAGACGTACGACGCCTCCACCCGCAAGAACGTCAAGGGATACCTGGTCACCCAGGCCCGCGCCTCCCAGCTGATCGAGGTCACCGAGCAGCGCGGCGCCACCCAGGCCAAGCCCGTCGCCCAGACCCTCGCGGTCCCCGACGCCGCCGGCGTGCCCGCCTCCGACGGCTCCGGGGAGCTGGCCCGCATCGACCCCGCCGAGTACGTGGGTGACGCGGCGGCCCGTACCGGGTTCGGCGGCCTGGAGACCATCGACGAGATCACCATGGTCGCGGTGCCCGATCTGATGGGTGCCCACCAGCGCGGCGACATCGACGCCGAGGGCGTGCGCACCGTGCAGCTCGCCGTCATCTCGCACTGCGAGCAGATGGGCGACCGCGTGGCCGTCCTCGACGCCCCGCCCGGGCTGTCCGCCCAGCAGGTGCGCGCCTGGCGCAACGACGAGGCGGGCTACGACTCCCGGTACGCCACCCTCTACTACCCGTGGGTGCGGGTCTTCGACCCGGCCCTCGGACGCAACACCACCGTCCCGCCGAGCGGTCACGTCGCCGGTGTGTGGGCGCGCAGCGACGCCGAGCGCGGTGTGCACAAGGCGCCCGCCAACGAGGTGATCCGCGGTGCGGTCGACCTGGAGCTCCGCCTCAGCAAGGGCGAGCAGGACCTGCTGAACCCGATCGGCGTGAACTGCATCCGGGCCTTCCCCGGCCGCGGCATCCGGATCTGGGGCGCCCGCACGCTCTCCTCCGACCCGGCCTGGCGCTACCTGAACGTGCGCCGCCTGTTCAACTACCTGGAGGAGTCCATCCTCCTGGGCACCCAGTGGGTCGTGTTCGAGCCCAACGACGACCGGCTGTGGTCCAGCATCCGCCGCAACGTCACCGCGTTCCTCACCGAGGAATGGCGCCGGGGCGCCCTGTTCGGCCGTACCGCCGACGAGGCGTTCTACGTGAAGTGCGACCGCGACAACAACCCGCAGGAGTCCATCGACCAGGGCCGGGTCGTCTGCGAGATCGGCGTCTCGCCGGTCAAGCCCGCCGAGTTCGTGGTCTTCCGGCTGGCCCAGTTCTCCGACACCACCAGCCTCATCGACGAGTGACCCGCGGGTCCGCAAGGAAAGGTTGACAGACAGTCATGGCAACGGGCGATGCTCTTTCCACCCACGTCTTCGGCGTGCAGCTCGGCGGGTACCTGGTGGAGTCGATCCAGGAGATCAGCGGGTTCACCGTCGAAGAGGATGTCGTCGAGGTCAAGCAGGTCACCGCGGAGGGCAAGCAGATCATCCGCAAGCAGCCGGGTGCCCGGCAGGCCGGCGAGATCACGATCACGCGGGGACTCGACCAGAGCAGCGAGTTCACCCAGTGGATCAAGGAGACCCTGAACAACGGCGCCGTCAACACCGCGCGGCAGAACCTCACCATCGAGATCAAGGACACCGAGGGCAACACCGTCCGCCGCATCCAGCTGATGCAGGGCTGGGCCTCCAAGTGGGAGGGCCCCTCCCTGAAGGCGGGCGAGTCGTCCCCGGCCACCGAGTCGGTCACGATCACGTTCGAGGAGATCGTCGTCGAATGAGACGCCGTACGGTGACGGCGGGCAACCTGGAGGACCTCCTCCAGGTCACGGCGCCCGCCCAGGCGCCGGAGCAGACGGCGGCCCCCGCCCCGGCCGCCGCCTCGCCGCGCCGCGAGGACGACGACGGCGGGCTGCGCACGGAGTTCGAGTTCGAGCTGCCGCGCGGGTACGTCGACGAGGCGGGCACCGTGCACCGGTACGGCGCGATGCGGCTGGCCACCGCCCGCGACGAACTGCGGCCCCAGATCGACCTGCGGGTCAAGGAGAACCCGGCGTACCTGAGCGTGGTGCTGCTGAGCCAGGTGATCACCCGGCTCGGCACGATCACGGACGTGCACGCCGGGATCGTCGAGCGGATGTACGCCACGGACGTGGCGTTCCTCCAGGACTTCTACCGCCGCGTCAACAGCGAGGGCCACACCCGCGCGGCGGTCACCTGTCCGCACTGCGAGGGCGGCTTCGAGGTCGACCTCTCGGGTGGGCGCCTGGGGGAATCGTGACGTACGCCCTTCCCCGGCTCCGGGAGGAGATCGCGTACATCGCCTACCACTTCCACTGGGAGCGCGAGGAGATCCTCGACCTCACGCATGGCGAACGCCAGCAGTGGGTGGCCGAGATCGCCCGTATCAACACCCGTATGAACGAAAGCGGTTGAGCAGATGGCATGGCGGGACAGGCTGCGCCGCCGCGCCGGGGCGGGCGGGCCGGGAGCCCGGGGCTCCGCCGTGCCCGCAGGCTCGGACGCCGGGGGCGACGGGGGTTCGGGTTCTTCGGGCGCATCGGGTTCTTCGGGTGCGCCGGGTCCCGTGGGTCCCTCCCTGCCCGGTGACTGGGACGGCGGTTGGCGCCGCACCGCCCCGCCTCGACTCACCGTCTCCCGCGCCCCGTTGGGAGTCAGCGACGGCCTCACCTTCCGTGCGGGGCTCGCCGCCTGGCAGAACCCTTCCTTCGACGGCGGCCTCGGACATGCGCTGCTGCCCACGGCTCCGGCCGGGCTGGTGCGGGGTGTGGCCCGTCCGGCCGGCCCGCGCGCCGTGAACGCCGGCGGGGGTCCGCTGCTGCTCCGGGCGGTGCGGACGGAGGGGGGCGAGGAGCCGGAGGGCGGGACGCACGGGGATGGCCGCTCGGCGCCGGCGTCGGCGCCGGCGTCGGTACGTCCGGCTCGCGGTGGCTCCTCCGGCGCCGGCCGAACCGGGGGGAAGAGGAGTCCGGGCGGAACCCCGCGGAGTCGTGACATCACGCCGTCCGTGGGTTCCCCCGCTGTCCTTCCCGCCCCGGCTCCCGCTGTCCGAGCCCCGGCTCCCGCTGTCCGACGGGCCGCCGCCCCGCCGGCCGCCGCGCCGATTCCGCTCGTACGACGGGTCGCGGTGGTCCCGGGGGCGGCCGGACCGTCCGTCCGGCGCGCCGCGAAGGAGGCGCCGGAGACGGGTGCGCGGCCCGCGCCGAGCGGAAGCCGGCCGGAGGTGTCCCTCCCCGTCGTCCGGCCACGGTCGGTGGGGAACCACTTGACGGTCGCCCGCCGGGTGACGGGGCCCGTACGCCGTGTCCCTGCCCTGAGGTCTGCGGTGGTCGCCGAGACGGCCGCACCCAGCGCGCCCGTACGAGGTGCGGGAGAGCGCCCGCCGTTGGGTGCGTCGTCGGCGGAGGGTGCCCCGCTCGCCGAGCTGCCCTCCACTGCCGCGCCGTTGGCGGAGGGTGCTCCTGTGGTGCCTGGGGCGGGTTCCGTTTCTGGTCCGGTGTTTCCTGTGGTGCAGCGGCAGGTCGAGGAGGTCCGGGGTTCTTCCGGTGGTTCTGCGTCGGGTGCGGCTGTGCAGCGTGCCGGGGAGCGGCCGCCGTTGGGTGCTCCGCTCGCCGAGCTGCCGCCCACCGCCGCGCCGTTGGCGGAGGGTGCTCCTGCCGTGCCCGTGTCCGGTCCGGCGCTTCCCGTCGCGCAGCGGCAGGTCGAGGAGGTCCGGGGTTCTTCCGGTGGTTCCGCGTCGGGTGCGGCTGTGCAGCGTGCCGGGGAACGGCCGCCGTTGGGTGCTCCGCTCGCCGAGCTGCCGCCCACCGCCGCGCCGTTGGCGGAGGGTGCCCCTGCCGTGCCCGTGTCCGGTCCGGCGCTTCCCGTCGTACAGCGGCAGGCCGAGGACGCCCAGGGTGCCCCCAGCGGTCCCGCCCCGGGCCCGTCTTCCCCGTCCTCCCCGTCTTCGGCTCCGCGGCGTTCCGGTGCGCGTGCGCGCGGCGGCCTGGGGGCGCCGCTGCCCGCGATGCCGGCCGGCGCCGGTCTGCCCGGCTCCGCCGCGTCCGGGACCCGAGCCTCCGGCACGGCATCCGGGCCCGGCATCCAGCGCACACCGGCACCGCCCGGGCCGGGCAGGGACCGTACGCCGCCCGCGGAGCCCGCCCCGGACACGGCACGCCACGCACCGTTGCTGGGGACGGTCGACGTCCAGCGCCACCTCGCGGACCACCCGGCGCCCCGGGGCGGCAGCCCCACGGACCACGGAACCGCCCCTGCCACGCCGTTGGTGACACCGTCTCCGGGCGCGGCGCCCCAGGCTCCGGCGGGCACAGCCGTACGACCCGGGGGGACGCGCCCCGGTCCCGGTCCCGGCGACGGACGTCCCCCGAGGCCCGGCGGCCCGGCCCCGGTCGTCGTGGCCCGCCGCGTGGCCGACCCCACGGCGGGCGCCCACCCCACGACCGCGTCCACCGGCGGCGGCCCCCGCCCGGCCACCCCCTCCGTCCCGGTGGCCCGCCGCACCCTCGCGCTGCTGCCCGCACGGCCCCTCACCCTCAACACCCTGGCCCCGGAAGGCCTGGCGCCGTCCGCCGCGTCGCGCCCCGTCGGCGGCCCTCCCGTGGTGGCGGCGCGGTGGAGCGGTGCGCCGGACCTCCCCGGCGGCAGCACCCCCGCACCGTCCGCCCGACCGCCCGCGCACCCCGCGCACCCCGCGTCGGCACCGTCCGCAGGCGCCGCTGTGACCCCGCCGGTCCAACGGGCCGCCACCGCGCACGCGCCGCGCCACCCGGGCGCACCGGCGACCGGCTCGGCCGTACCGGCGACCGGCTCGGCCGTACGGGCGACCGGCGCCCCCGGTGTCGTCCAGCGAGCCGTCCCGGTCGTCAAGCCCGCGCCACCTCGCGGGGGAGTGCCCGGTACGGCGGCGGTCCCCCCGGCGCGGCCCCTGCCGGTCACGCCTCCGTTGACGCCGCCCCTCGCGAACGGCCCGTCGGCAGCCGGGGCACGGGCGGAGGCCGTCCCCGTGGTCCGGCCGCGGGTCGTGACGCCGGGCGCCCGATCGGCGAGCGGCGGCGGCAACAGCCCCGCGGTGCCCGAGGTCCAGCGCGCGGTCCCCGGCGCGGGGAAGGCGCTGCCCGACGTACCCGGCGCGTCCAAGGGCGTACCGGCGCGGGCGGTGCCCGCGGCGCGCGGCGGGCAGCAGTCCTCCGGGACGGCCTCCGCCTCCGCGTCCGGCCGGCGTACGGAGCGGTCCGCCGACGCGGCGCAGGACCCCGGCCTCGACCTGGACGACCTCGCGCGTCGCCTGCTCGACCCGGTGGCCCGCCTGCTGCGCACGGAACTGCGGCGCGGCCGGGAGCGCACGGGTCGCCCCCACGACGGACGCCGCTGAGGGCACGGCACGGAACGGATGACGGACGGATGACGGACAACATCTTCGCGAGCAGCGTGTTCTTCCGGCTCGCGATCGGCGGCAATGACCTGGGCGCCTTCCACACCTGCTCCGGCATGGGTGCCGAGGTGGAGATCGAGACCTATGCCGAGGGCGGCAACAACGGCTTCACGCACCACCTGCCCGGCCGGGTGAGCTGGTCGAACATCACGCTCACCCGGCCGGTCACCGCCGACACCGCGAAGATCGCCCGCTGGCTCGACGAGACGCTGAAGCGGGTGGAGCCCAAGGACGGCGAGATCGTGGCGCTGCGGCCGGACCTGTCGCGGATCATCAGCTGGCAGGTGTTCGGGATCGTCCCGGTGCGCTGGCAGGGCCCGTCCTTCGATCCCAGCAGCTCGCAGGCGGCGGTGGAGACCCTGGAGATCGCCCACGAGGGACTGCGCCCTTCCTGACCACACCCCTCGCGCCCCGTTCACGTACGCCCCTCGGAAAGGAATCCCGGCCATGTCCCCAGCGTCCCGCTCCAGCCGGGCCAGGGCCCAGCTGACGCTGAAGGAGCCCCCGGCCTCCGTCGGCGCCAAGCCCGGCGGGACGCTCGCGCGGCTGAACCTCCAGTTCAACCCGTCCACCCTGGAGCTGAGCAAGACCACCGAGTGGCGGCGCTCCCCGTCGCGGATGGCGGAGGAGTCGGCGCTGCCCGAGTTCGTCGGCAGTGGCCCGCGCGTGCTGAGTCTCGAGGTGTTCCTGGACGCCACCGCCACCCACGACAACTCCGTGGAGCAGGCGGTGGAGAAGCTGATGAAGGCCTGCGTGCCGACGAAGGCGAGCCTGGGGCGCAAGAAGCCGGCGAGCCCGTGGGTGCGGTTCGAGTGGGGCAGCGCGCGGACGACGTCGTTCGACGGGGTGCTGTCCAGCCTGTCCGTGACGTACACGCTGTTCGACGTGGACGGCAGGCCGCTGCGGGCGACCTGCCGGCTGTCGATCGAGGAGGCGAGCGTCGGTCCGGCGGGGCAGAACCCGACGTCCGGCTCGCGCACCGGGCGCAGTACGCACGTCGTCGTCGCGGGCGACAGCCTGGCGCTGCTGGCGTGGCGGGAGTACGGCGACGCGACGGCCTGGCGGGTCATCGCGGAGGCCAACGACATCGACGACCCGATGGCGCTCGCACCCGGCACCGAACTGGTGCTGCCGGCCGTGAGCGACGCGGGCGCTGAGGAGGAGCAGTGACAGGCGGGGCAAGGGACGGCCGGTCGTTCACGGCGGACCCCATCGTGGAGACGCCCGGGGAGCTTCCGCCCGTCTGGGCCGCCCAGTTGGTGAGCTGCGTGGTCGACGAGAACGTGGGCCTGCCGGACGCGGCGGTGCTCACCTTCCGCGACCCCGATCACGAGTTCCTGACGAAGACCGGCATCACCATCGGCACCCCGCTCAGGGTCTCGGTGGTCACGGTGACCGGGCAGGCGCGCGAGCGGCTGTTCGACGGCGAGGTGACGGCCCTGGAGGCGGACCGGGACCGCACCGGCTCGTTCACGGTGGTGCGCGCCTTCTCCAAGGCGCACCGCCTTCAGCGCGGCCGCAAGGTGGTGGCGTACCGGAACATGACGGCGGCGGCCATCGTCCGCAAGGTGGCCGCGGGGGCGGGCCTGGCCTGCGGCACCGTGGAGGCCGCGCCGGTCACGTACAAGCAGCTGTCCCAGGCGAACGTGTCCGACTGGGACTTCCTCCAGTTCCTGGCCGCCGAGAGCGGCGCGCAGGTGCGCGTCGACGACAAGGGGCTGCTCCAGTTCACCAAGCCCCAGAAGGCGTCCGGGGCGCCCGCGCCGTCCACGTCGGCCGCCCGGAACCCGATGGTGCTGGAGTACGGGCGCAATCTGCTGGCGCTGCGGGCCTCCTTGTCGGCGGCGGACGGGGCGCAGCAGGTGGAGGTGCGCGGCTGGGACGTCACCACCAAGCGGCCGCTGGTGGCCCGGCAGCCGTCGGTCGAGAGCGACACGGTGGTGCCGGGGCTGAGCCCGGCGTTCGCCGCCCGGTTCGGCAAGTCGTCGAAGCTGACCGTCACCGACACCCCGTACCGCACCCAGGCCGAGACGAAGGCGGTCGCGGACGCGGTGGCCGCCCAGGTCGGCGCGGGCTTCGGCGAGCTGGAGGTGCTGGCCGAGGGCAACCCCATGCTGCGGGCGGGCAAGCCCGTCGCGCTCGGCAACGTCGGGCGGGCCTTCTCCGGCAAGTACACGGCCACGGCGGTGCAGCACGTCCTCGAACCGCACGGCGGATACCGTACGACGGTGTGGGTGAGCGCCAGCCCGGACCGCTCCCTGACCGGCCTGGTCACCGGCGCCAACGCGCCCTCCCGGGGCCCGCGCATGCCGGGCCTGGCGATCGGCGTGGTGACGGACGTGCGCGAGCCGGCCGGCTCCGAGCGCGGCGCCGTGAGGCTCAAGTTCCCCTGGCTGGACGACACGTACGTCACCGACTGGGTGCGCACGGTGCAGTGGGGCGGCAAGGGCGGCGGCGGGGTGGTGAGCCCCGAGGTCAACGACGAGGTGCTGGTCGGCTTCGAACAGGGCCTGCTGGACAGCCCGTACGTCATCGGAGGGCTCTACAACGGCGTGGACAAGCCCTCGCCGCACGACGTCCCGCTGATCGACAAGACGACGGGAAGGGTCAACCGCCGTTCCATCGTGTCGCGTTCGGGGCACCGGGTGGAGCTGCTGGACGCGCGGGCACCGGGGCGCTCCGGGGTGCGGATGATGTCCGCCGACGAGCGCCTCGAAGTCTTCCTCGACAACCGGCGGGACCGGATCGAGATGACGGTGTACGCGGGCAGGAGCCGGCAGGTGCTCAGCTCCGTCGTGCTCGACAAGCAGGGCATCACCCTGGACGCGGGACGGGGCGACGTGAACGTGTCGGGCGCCAACGTGGCCATCAACGGCAGGGTCGGGGTGAAGATCGGCGGCCGCACGGTGGACGTCACCGGCGCCACCGGCGTCACCGTCGACGGCGGTCTGCTCGGCGTCCTCAAGGCCAAGCTCATCCGCATCAACTGACCACCTTCCGAGAGGAGTTCCCCATGCCCGCCGCAGCCCGTACCGGCGACCCCACCGACCACGGCGGGGTGATCGCCACCCCGCCGCCCGCCGCCGCCAGGGCGGTGGCGACCGTGCTGATCGGCGGCCGGCCCGCCGCCGTCGTCGGCAGTCTGCACACGTGTGCGATGCCGCCGCACCTGGCCCTGGGGCCGGCCAACGTGATCATGCCCAACCCGGCCGGGCTCGCCTCGGGACAGGTCCTCATCGGCGGGCTGCCGGCCGCGCGGGCCCGCGACCGGACGGCGTGCGGCGCGATGATCGTCACCGGAGCCCCGAACGTCCTGATCGGGGGCGTGTGATGAGCGAGCGGTTCATCGGCCGCGGCTGGGCGTTCCCGCTGCGCGTCGGGCCGACGGGCGGCATCGCCCTGGTCGAACGGGAGCGGGAGATCGAGGAGGCGATCCGCCTGGTGCTCGGCACCGCGCCCGGTGAACGCCCCATGCGCCCCGAGTTCGGCTGCGGCATCCACGACCACGTCTTCGCCCCCGGCGACGGCGCCACCGCCGGCCGTATCGCGCAGCAGGTGCGCGAGGCGCTGGAGCGGTGGGAGCCGCGGATCTCGGTCGACGACGTGGTCGTCGCCTTCGACGCGGTCGAGGACGGCACCCTCTACATCGACGTGCACTACACCCTGCGTTCCACCAACGACCGGCGCAACCTGGTCTTTCCCTTCTACACGATCCCCTCCGAGGAGGGGGCCGAGGAAGCAGGCGCGGACTGATGGCGCTGCCCTCCCCGAACCTGGACGACCGGCGGTTCCAGCAACTCGTCGACGAGGCGAAGCGCTACGTGCAGCAGCGCGCCCCGGAGTGGACCGACCACAACGTCTCCGACCCGGGCGTCACCCTGATCGAGACGTTCGCCTACCTGGTGGACCAGCTGCTGTACCGGCTGAACCGGGTCCCGGACAAGAACTACACCGCGTTCCTGGACCTGTTGGGCATCCGTCTGTTCCCGCCGACCGCGGCCGGCGCCGACGTCGACTTCTGGCTCTCGGCGCCGCAGCCCGACACCGTCGTGCTGCCGCCGGGCACCGAGGTGACCACCGCGGGCGGCGAGAGCGACGAGGCCGTGGTGTTCACGACCACGGACGAACTGCGCATCCTGCCCAGCGAGCTGACCCGCCTGGTGACCGCGCCCCGGACCGGCGAGCAGAGCGACCGCACCGGCATGCTCGCCGACGGCCTCGACATCCCCTGCTTCCAGGCCACGCCGGAACCCGGCGACGCGCTGCTGTTCGGGCTGCCCACGGCGGTGCCGCGCTGCATCGTCGCCGTACGGCTGGACAGCCGCGTCGAGGGCATCGGCGTGGACCCGCGCCAGCCCCCGCTGGTGTGGGAGGCGTGGGACGGCGGCGGCTGGCAGCCGTGCGAGACCGGCGACGACACCACCGGCGGCCTCAACCGGCCCGGCGAGGTCACCGTGTACGTGCCGGCCGGGCACACCGCGTCCGTGATCGGCGGCACCCGGGCCGGCTGGCTGCGCTGCCGGGTCACCGAGGCGGAGCCGGGCCAGCCGTTCTACTCGGAGTCCCCGACGGTGCGCGAGGCGTCGGTGTTCACCGTCGGCGGCACCATGTCCGTCGAGCACGCCGAGACGGTGACCGACGTCCCGCTCGGCACCTCGGAGGGGGTCGCCGGGCAGACCTTCGGACTCGGCCGTCCGCCGGTCCTGCTCGACGCCGAGCCGCCCGTGGTGGAGGTGTCCTCCGACGAGGGGTGGCAGCGCTGGGAGGTGGTCGAGCACTTCGGCCGCTCCGGACCCGCCGACCGGCACGTCCGGGTGGACGCCACCACCGGCGAGTTCGCTTTCCCCCCGGCGCTGCGCGAACCGGACGGCACGCTGCGGCAGTGCGGCGCCGTGCCGCCCAAGGGCGCCCGGATCCGGGTCGCCCGCTACCGCACCGGCGGCGGCCCCGCGGGCAACGTCGCCCGCGGCGCGATCTCCGTGCTGCTCAGCTCCGTTCCGTACATCGCCCAGGTCACCAACCGGGAGGCGGCGCGCGGCGGGGTCGCGGGGGAGACCGTCGAGAACGCCCGGCGGCGCGCGCCGGAGGCGCTGCGGATGCAGGACCGCGCGGTGACCGCCGAGGACTACGAGATCATCAGCCGCCAGGCCGCGCCCTCGGTGCGCCGGGTCCGTTGTCTGCCGGCCGCGGACGCGCCGGGCGCGGTACGGGTCCTGGTGGTGCCGGACGCGGTGGCCGACGAGGGCGACGACCGGCTGCGCTTCGAGCAGCTGCTCCCCTCCGACCAGGTGCTCTCGGCGATCACCGCGAGCCTCGACGAACGGCGTCTGATCGGCACGCGCCTGCTGGTGGAGCCGCCGGTCTACCAGGGCGTCACCGTGGTGGCCCGCCTCTCGTCGGCCCCCGGCGACACGGACAAGGTCCGCGAGGCGGCGCTGGCCGCCCTGTTCCGCCACCTCAACCCGCTGGTCGGCGGCCCGGACGGCACCGGGTGGCCGTTCGGGCGACCGGTCCAGTACGGCGAGATCTTCGGTGTCCTGCAACGCGCCACCGGCAACGCGCTGGTCGAGGAGATCCGCCTGTTCCCGGCCGACCCGGTCACCGGCCGCCGCGGCGCCCCGACGGACCGCATCGACGTGGGTCCGGGCGCGCTGGTCTTCTCGTACCAGCACCAGGTGGTCGTGACGGGGGTCGGGGCGGAGGGACGGGGATGAGCCGCGCCGCGGTGCCCGGGCTGCCGAGCAGGTACCCGATCGGGGAGCAACTGCCCGCGCTGTACGCCGACGACGACTTCGCGCAGCGGTTCACCGCCGGGCTCGACACCGTTCTCGCGCCGGTGTTCTCGACGCTCGACAACCTGCCCGCCTACCTCGACCCCCGGGTGACACCGGTCGACTTCCTTCGGTGGCTGGCGTCGTGGGTGGGTGCCGTGGACGATCCGCAGTGGCCCGTGGAGCTGCGCCGGGAGGCGGTCGTCCGCGCGGTGGAGCTGCACCGGTGGCGGGGCACGAAGCGGGGGCTGGTCGGGGCCCTGCGTCTCGCGCTGGGCGTGCACGCCGAGGTGAGCGGCGACGGCGGGGCGGCGTGGTCGGACACCGCGGGCTCCGACCTGCCGCCGGAGCCCGCCGCCGAGCTCCTGATCCGCGTCCTTCCGGACCGCGGGCCGGGGTCCGGACCGGTGGACGTGGACAGGGTCCACGAGATCGTCCGGGCCATGTGCCCGGTGCACGTCGCGTTCCGGGTGGAGGTCCTCCCCGGCCCGCCCACCGAGGAAGGGAACTGACGCATGCGAGCATGTCCCGCATGCGGGGCCTCCAACGACCCCGCGGACGACTTCTGCGGCAACTGCGGCACGTATCTGGGCTGGTCGGACTCGCCGACGAGCCCGGGTACGCCGGCCTCCACGGACACGTCGGCGAGCACGCGGGCGCCCGCGGACCCGCCCGCGGTCACCTCGGCGGCGACGGGGTCCACGGCGGCCCCGGACTCCCCGGCCGTCCCGGCGCCGCAGTCGGACGCGGACCGTGCGGCGGTCCCGGCGCCGCAGCCGGACGCGGACCGTGCGGCGGTCCCGGCGCCCACGGATCCTCCGGCTGTCCCGGAGCCCCCGACGGCGTCCCCGGCCGGCACTCCGCCGACGGCTTCCGCGGCGCCGTCGTCGACGCCTGCGGCGGCCGCCTCGGGGGAGGGGGCCGCCTCGGGGGAGGGGGCCGCGTCGGCCGCGCGCGGCCTCGGGTCGTCGCTGCGGTCCCGGCTGACGGGCCGCGGGCGTGGTGACGCGAGGGGGACGAGCACCACGGACGCCCCGGATGCGGCTGCCTCGGCACCGGCTCCTGCGGCTCCGGACGCCCCGGCCGCGGGCACCTCGGCACCGACCGCCCCGGCCCCGGATGCCCCGGGCACGGACGCCGCGGACTCGCGCTCCGGCACCGGCACCGGCTCCGGTGCGACTCCCCCCACCGGTGAGGGCCCCAGCAGCGCCCCCGCTCGGCCGGAGCCTTCGAACTCTCCGCGCCCGCCCACCGCTCCCCGCCCCCCGTCCACCGCTCCCCGCCCCCCGACCAGCCCCACCCCACCCCCCGGTCCCGACCCCGGCCCCGACCCGATCCTCCCCGTCCTCCCCGCGAAGGCCGTCGCCCCCCGTCCCGTCGTACGGCCCGCGGCCGCGCAGGACGAGGGCACCGGGCGGCCCTGCCCCGTGTGCGGGACGCCCAATCGGCCGGAGCGGAGGTTCTGCCGGCGGTGCGCCGCGGAGCTGAGGCCGGCGGAGAAGGCCGCGCCGTTGCCGTGGTGGCGGACGGTGTGGCCGTTCCGGCGTCGGGTGCGGGCGAGTTCGGGGCGGGGCCTGCGGCTCGTCGTGATCCTCGCCGTCGTGGTCGCGCTGTGCGCCGCCGGGCTCTTCCTGCTCCCCGCCGGACGCGCCCTGTTCGAGGACACCCGGGACAAACTGGGCAAGGCCACGCCCGTGACCCCGGTGGGCATCGAGGCGAGCGGCGCGCTCCCCGGGCACCCCGCGACGAACACCACGGACGGGCTGAACAACAAGTACTGGGGCGCCCCCGGGCCGGGCGCCTCGGTGACGTACACCTTCCGCAAGCCGTTCCGCCTCGTCGACCTGATCATCACCAACGGCGCGTCCACGTCTCCGGAGGCGTACGCCCGCCAGGCCCGCGCCCTCCAGGTGGACCTGGAGGTGACGACGGCGGACGGCACACGGCACGACAAGGAGCTCACCCTCAGCGACAAGCCGGGACCGCAGACGATCCAGACCGGGATCAGCGACGTGAAGACGGTGCGCCTGTCACTGCGCTCACCCGTCGACCTGTCCCAGGGACGTCATCTGGCCCTGGCGGAGGTGGAGTTCTTCCAACGGAGCTGAACCCGGCGCCGCCTTCGCCTGGACGGGTGCGGGACGGGGGCGTGCGCCCGCGACGAGGTATGGCTGTGTCATGAAGGCACTGGTGATCAACTGCACGCTCAAGAAGTCCCCCGAACCGTCCAACACCGCCGCACTGGCCCAGGTGGTCGGCGACTGGCTGGCGGAGAACGGCGGCGTCGAGGTGGAGTACGTCCGAGCCGTCGATCTCGACATCCACCCCGGCGTGGTGAGCGAAGCCGTCACCGCCGGCGACGACTGGCCCGCCGTGCACGCCAGGCTGCTGCAGGCGCAGATCCTCGTCATCGCCTCCCCGACCTGGCTCGGACGGCCGTCCTCGGTGGCCCAGCGGGTCCTGGAACGCATGGACGCCATGCCGTCCGAAACGGACGACGACGGCCGTCCCGTCGCCTACAACCGCGTCGCGGGAGTCGTCGTCACCGGCAACGAGGACGGCGCGCACCACGTGATCAGCGAGATCAACGGCGCCCTGTGCGACATCGGCTACACCGTCCCCGGCCAGTCCTGGACCTACTGGCACCTGGGTCCCGGCCCGGGCCCGGACTACCTCGACGACCGGAGCGGTCACGACTGGGCCCACAAGACGGGCCGCGCGATGGCCGCCAACCTGTACGGCACCGCACGCGCCCTGGCCGCGACCCCCCTGGGCGCTCCGCCCGAGTGACCACCGCCCCGCCGGCCCGGGAGGCGCGGGGCGCAGACGGCGGACGAGCACCCGCCGAGGCCGGGGAGAACGGTGGCACGCGCCGCGCGGACCACCCTGCTGTCGGGCGCGCCCCGAACGGCGGCGGCCAGAACGGAGCAGCGCCTCCGTTTTGAGCCCGGCCGGCGGGAAACCCCGAGGCAGTCACGTGAACCGGCCGACGCGGTCGGGGCGATCGACGGGCGGAACAGAGGGAGGGAACGGCGCGGTGACGATCGGCGATGCCGTGTTCGCATGGCTGGGGGTGGGCGCGCTGCTCGCGGCGGTGCTGCCGCGGGTGGTGGCGGGCCGGCCGTTGTCGCTGCCCCTCGTCTTCCTGGTGGGCGGTATCGGCGTGTACCTGCTGCCGTTGCCGCTGCCGGAGATCGACCCGGTGGACGACCGGCTGATGACGGAGCACCTCACGGAGATCTGCGTGATCACCGCCCTCATGGGCGCCGGCCTCGCCCTCAACCGGCCCGTCGGGTGGCGTCGGTGGGCGGCGACGTGGCGGCTCCTGGGCGTCACGATGCCGCTGACCGTCGTGTTCACCGCCCTCACGGCCTGGTGGCTGCTGGACTGGCCGCCCGCCGCCGCACTGCTGCTGGCCGCGGTCCTGGCGCCCACCGATCCGGTGCTCGCCTCGGAGGTGCGGGTGGGGGAGCCGACCGAGGACGAGCACGACGAGGACGAGGTGCGGTTCGCCCTGACCAGCGAGGCGGGTCTGAACGACGGTCTGGCGTTCCCCCTGACCTACGCGGCGGTCGCGCTGGTGGCCGCCGCCGGCGGCGACTGGTCGACGGAGTGGATCGGCGGGTGGGTGCTGAAGGACGTCGCCCTCAAGTGCGCGATCGGTCTGCTGAGCGGCTGGCTGGTCGGCCGGCTGCTGGGCTGGCTGTTCTTCCAGGTCCGCTCCCCGGTGCTGCGGTTGTCCGAACACCGGGAGGGATTCGTCGCCCTGGGCGCCACCTTCCTGGCCTACGGCGTGACCGAGCTGCTCCACGGCTACGGCTTCTTCGCCGTGTTCGTCACGGCCTGTTCGATCCGGGCGGCGGAACGCGCTCACGGCTTCCACAACGTCCTGCACGACTTCGTGGAACAAGTCGAGCGTCTGTTCACCGCCGTGCTGCTGTTCCTGCTCGGCGCCTTCGTCGCCCTGGGCGGTCTGGCCCCGCTGACGTGGCGGGGGCTCGTCGCCGGGCTGGTGCTGTTGTTCGTGATCCGGCCGCTGTCCGGGGGGATCGGGCTGCTCGGCTCACGCATGCGGCGCAGCGAGCGCTGGGTGGCCGCGGCCTACGGCATCCGGGGCATCGGCTCGCTCTACTACCTCGCCTACGCCCTCGGGCAGCACAGCTTCCCGGTACCGGCGCGGGAGCTGTGGGCGGTGGTGACGTTCACCGTGCTCGCCTCCGTCGTCCTGCACGGTGTCACGGCCGGGCCGGTCGTGGCGCGCCTGGACCGGCTGCGCGGGACCACGCCCCCACGCCCGTAGGGCCGACGCCGGCGGGGCCGGCCCACCGGGCGCGATCATGGGGAGGGGCCGGGCGGAGGAGGGGGTTCCGGGCCGTGCTACGCGTCGCGGGCGGTGCGGGAGCGGCGGTCGGCGCGGCGGCGCAGGCGCAGCGGCAGCGCGTACCAGCACAGGCCGAACCACAGCATGACCGTGCCGACGAGCACTTCGGCGAGGACGCCGGGGACCACGAACCGGAGGATCAGCAGGAGCGTGCAGCCGATGGTCAGGGCGAGGAGGACCATGCCGCACATCATCAGCCGGCCGGCGGCCTCCACGACCTCGTCCTTCATGCGCTGCCCGGACAGGAAGCGGTGGATGGAGACCGGCGCTATGAGTGATGCGGTGGCTGCCGCGCCGAGCACCACGGTGGTGACGTAGATGCCGCGGTCCAGCGTCTCCAGCTGCCTGAACGTGGGGGTGAAGGCGACGCTGAGCAGGAACCCGAAGAGGATCTGCACGCCCGTCTGGGTGACCCGGGTCTCCTGGAGTATCTCGTTCCAGCGGCGGTTGACCCGTTCACGCGGTGTCTCCGGTGCTTCGGCGCCGGATCCCGGGCCGTGCCCGTGGGCGTGTCCGCAGCAGGCGGCGTCCTCCCCCGTCTTTGCGGCCGGCGGCTCCGTCGTCGTCATGGCATCCTCCAAGTCCCAGGCGGACCGTTTGCCCGGCTCGGCGGCTTCCATGCAGGTCGTGTGACACGCGCGGGCGGCGCCGTCGCAACGGCGCCGCCCGGCCGCCACGGAGTGTCAGCCGGCCGTCGGCCGGTGCGCCGACGGGATGACCACGAGCCTCAGGTTCTCCTCGTCGTTGTGCCCGCTGATCGCGAACAGGCGGGTTCCGTCCGGTGTCCACGCGAGGCCACGGGGCCGCAGGTGGCCGGCGTCGAACCCGGTGGCGGGAGCGAGGGAGACCGTGCGGTAGGGGGAGTCGGCCCCGGCCCGGTACAGGTACACGTCCGGGTCGGGTTCGATGCTGTTCACCCCGGCTGCGACGTCGCCGCGCGAGGAGACCGCGACGGCGTCGGGATACGACGTGCTCGCGTACGTGTGCTCCTCGGCCAGGTCCGGGAGCCGGAACGAGGGGTGGTGGTAGGGCGCCCCGGACGCGGTCAGCAGTGTCCTGCCGTCCGGAGCGATGGCCAGGTCGCTGAAGTTGGAACTGCCGCCGGGCCCGCGCACCGTCGCCCGGAGGACGGGGTTCTCCCCGGAGACGTCGTACACCGAGAGCTGCCCGGGAGAGGTGTTCTGGTCTCCGGCGACGAGAGTTCCCGGTGCCGCGGGGGAGGTCGCCAGGAGCGGCGCACCGCTGAAGTCGCCCTCGGGGACGAGCCCCAGACGCACCTTCGGGGTGGAGGTGCCGAGGGCGAGCGAACCGATGCTCGCCTCCCACTGTTCTCCGTAGCCGAAGAACAGCGTTCGGCCGCTCAGCGCCACGTGGAACGGTGCGGTGCCGACGCCGGTGGCGTGGCGGGCTCGCTGCCGGGCGGTACCGGTGTCGATGACGCTGATGGCGTCGTCGAGGGCGAGCGGCGCGTAGAGCGTGCGGGAGTCGGCGGACAACTCCAGGTCGCACACTCCCGGCAGGTTCTCGATCGTGCGGAGCAGGCGGCCCTGGTAGTCGGCCACCAGGACACTGCCTGTGACGTAGTCGGAGACGAACACCCGCTCGTGGAGCGGATCCACTGCGAGATCGCAGTGGTACGCGATCGGCAGCGCGGTGCCCTCGTCCGTCGGTGCGGCCTGCGCCGCGGGCGCGGTGCCGAGCGACAATCCCAGCAGGGCCGCGAGCGTCAGCAGCAGGCGGGCGCGGGAGGTTCGTCTGTGCATCGGTGTCCCTTCGGATCAGGCAGGGTCACGGGTCAGGTGCCTGCCCGTGTCACGGTCCATGGCCGCCTCGGTGTACCCCCGTCCTGTCTCCGTACTCCCCGCGCGTTCTGATCACCACAAGAGGTACCGCCTGTTCCGCCTGACGTCCGGCGTCGCCGGAACGCGTGCGGCCCGCCCCTCGGAGACGACGACCGCCGGGTCCGCGGACTTTCCGGCGGCGGTGCGCCGTGACCGCGTTGTTGGTTAGGGTGGCGAGGGGCTACGACGGGGGGCTCGGTGACGGGGAGTTGGCACCGGCGGAAGCCGAAGGCCACGCCGACCGGCGTCGGACCGGACGCGGTGGCCGTGTGACCGGCCGGACGGGGGCCGTGGTGATGCCGCCGGCGCTGCGCGGACGGCTCGGGCCGATCGCCGGCCTCGCCGCGCTGGTGGTCGTCGTGCTCGGGGTCCGGTACGCCGGCGACGGCGGGCCCGGCAGGGTGGACGCGCGGATCCTGGCGGCGGTGGACGGGGCGGGGCCGCCGTGGCGGAACGTCGCCCTGGCCACGGACTTCCTGGGGGAGCCCGCGGGAGCGGCGGCGCTGGTCCTGGCCACCGTGGCGGGCTGCCTGCTGCTGCGGCGTCCTCGCGCGGCGGTGTTCGCCGTCGCCGGCACCGGCCTCGCCGTGGTGACGGCGACGCTGCTCAAGTCCCTGGTGGGACGCACCATCCACGGCGCCGGCAACCTGTCGTACCCGAGCGGGCACACCGCCTTCCTCACCGCGCTCGCCCTCGTGGTGGCGCTGCTCGTCACCGGCCGGCTCGGCCTCGGCAGGGCGGCCGGCACGTCACTCGTGCTCGCCGCGGCGCTGGTCGCCGGCGCCGCCATGGGCTGGGCGCAGGTCGCCCTGGGCGCGCACTACCCGACCGACGCCCTCGGCGGCTGGTGCACCGCGCTGGCGGTGGTGCCGGCGACCGCGTGGCTGGTCGACCGGACGGCCGGCCGGCTGGCCGCCCGGACGACCGCCCGGACGGCCGACGCCGGTCGGCGGGCGCGCCGCTGACGTCACGTCATATGACGTCTCGTCACGCCAGGCGGCGGAACACGGGCTTCACCGGTCGCCCGCCCAGCCAGGGGGTGGGGTCGCCGGCGTCCAGTGCCTTCCGGTACACCGCGCACGCCTGGGCCACCACGTCGACGGTGTGATCGATGTCGGCGTCGTCGAGCGCGCTGCTCACCACGAACGACGGGGCCAGCACCCCGCCCGCGAGGAGCCGGCGCAGGAACAGGGTGCGGTACTCCTGCGACGGCTGCCCGTTCCCGTCGAGGGTGGCGAAGACCAGGTTGCTGGCCCGGCCCCGGACGACGACGTGGTCGCCGACGCCCATCGCGGCCGCGGCGTCGCGGACACCGGCGGCCAGCTTCCCGCCGAGGGCGTGCAGCCGCGCGGTGACGCCCTCCTCGGTGTAGGTGGCCTGCACGGCCATCGCGGCGGCCAGCGCGTGCGTCTCCGCACCGTGCGTGGTGGACAGCAGGAACACCCGGTCGCCGGAGTGACGCAGCCCGCCCCGCTCCATCAGGTCGCGGCGCCCGGCCAGCGCGGAGACGGCGAACCCGTTGCCCAGCGCCTTGCCGAACGTGGAGAGGTCGGGGACGACTCCGTACAGGCCCTGGGCGCCCGCCTCGGACCAGCGGAAGCCGGTGATCATCTCGTCGAAGACGAGCACGCAGCCGTGCCGGTCGGCCAGCTCGCGGAGTCCCTTGAGGTACCCGGGCGGCGGCTCGGTGTGGGTGGCGGGCTCGAGGATCAGACAGGCGACCTCGCCCTCGTACCGGGTGAGCAGCTCCTCCGCGGCGGCCAGGTCGCCGTAGGGGAACGCCACGGTGAGCTCGGTGGTCTCCGCCGGGATGCCGGCGGACATCGGCGTGGTGCCGATGAACCAGTCGTCGACGGAGAAGAACGGGTGGTCGGCGCAGAGGGCCACCCGCGGGCGCCCGGTGGCGGCGCGGGCGAGGCGCACCGCGGCGGTGGTGGCGTCGGAGCCGTTCTTCGCGAACTTCACCATCTCGGCGGTCGGCACCGTGGCCAGGAAGCGTTCCGCGGCCTCGACCTCCACGACGGACGGCCGGACGAAGTTGCTGCCGCGGTCGAGTTCCCGCCGCACCGCCTCGACCACGCGCGGGTGGGCGTGGCCGAGGCTGACCGACCGCAGGCCGGAGCCGTACTCGACGTAGCGGTTGCCGTCGACGTCCCAGACGTGGGCGCCGCGGCCGTGGCTGATGACGGGGGCCAGGCCCTCGGGGTACTGGTCGTCGCCCTTGGCGTAGGTGTGCGCGCCCCCGGGGACCAGGGCGTGCAGCCGCTCGTTCGCCTCCCGCGAGCGGGGCAGTTCGAACTCTTCGGTGGTCACTGCGGCCTCACTTCTCCAGGTGCTTCAGGACCTCGGCGAGGCTCGGCGCCTCCCGGTCCCGCCGGGACATCGAGGTGACCGGCAGCGGCCAGGGGACGGCGAGCTCCGGGTCGTCGTAGCGAATCGTCACGTCCTCGGCCGGGTCGTGCGGGCGGTCGATCCGGTACGAGGTGTCGGCGGTCCCGGTCAGCGCCTGGAAGCCGTGCGCGCACCCCGCCGGGACGTACAGGGTCGCCTGCGTCTCGCCGGACAGCTCGAAGGAGGCCAGGCCCAGGTACGTCGGCGAGTCCGGCCGCAGGTCCACGACGACGTCGAAGATCCTCCCGTACGAGCACCGCACCAGCTTGGCCTCGCCGGCGCCGGAGCGCAGGTGCAGCCCGCGCAGCACGCCCCGGACCGAGCGGGACAGGCTGTCCTGGACGAAGGCGTCCGGGTCGAGGCCCACGGAGCGCACGACCTCGGCGTCGAAGGTGCGGCAGAAGAAGCCGCGCTCGTCGGCGTACGGCGTCGGCTCGAACAGGTACGCGCCGGCGATCGCCGGGACTTCGGTCGCCTTCAAGGTGTCTCCCGTACGGCGTGGGTGCGGTCGGTCGCCGGGAACAGGGCCGCCGTCAACGCGGTGAACTGGCGGTCGAGTTGCTCGGTGGTGACGCGGTTGCGCTCGGTCAGGGTCCGCCGCAGCCCGGCGGACCGCTCCTCCAGCGCCCGGAACTGCTCCAGCAACCGGTCGGCGTCGACCTCGCGCGCCGGGTGGCAGTACGCGGCCAGCCCCATCCGCGCCATGAGCGCGTCGCTCTTCGCGGCGTAGCTGAGCGCGAGCGTGGGCGTGCCGGCCTTCAGCGCGCAGACCAGGTTGTGGTACCGGGTCGCCACCACGGTGTCGGCGGCCGCCGTCTCCTTCATCAGGTCGGCCAGCGAGGCCGCCTCGGCGGCGGTGACCAGCGGCGAGTCCACCGCGTCGAGGATCGCGTCGGCCACCGGCGCGTCGCAGGCGTCGCCGGTGAGCAGCCGGACCGGCCTGCCGTCGTCGACCAGCGCGCGGACGAACCGGGTCGTCCCGTCGAGGTAGCGGCGGTGGATCTCCTCGGCCCGGGCGCGGTCGTCGTCGCCGCCGTGGAAGTCCATGACGCCGACGCAGACCAGGCCGGGCGGGCCCGGGGGCGCGCCCGCCGGCGGCGCCGGCAGGGCGAACGCGAGGTCCGGGTGGACCTCGTCGCGCGCGGTGTCCACGCCCATCGCCCGCATCGCGTCGCGGGACAGGTCGTCCCGGTACGACCGGTGGGCGGCCAGCCGCGCCGACCAGCGCACCAGGGTCCGGGTCGGCCGGCTGCCGATCGCGGCGGCGCCGACGCCGACCAGCGCCACCTTGGTGCCGAGCAGCCTGCCGCTCGCGCAGAGCAGGAACAGCGCGTACGGGAAGCCCCACGGCCGCAGCGGCAGCGTGGCCTCCAGGACGCCCATGCCCGGCACGATCACCACGTCGTGCCGGCGCACCCAGGCGGCGGTGCGGAAGACGTCGACGAGTTTGCCCAGCCCCTTCCCCGCGATCGCGCCCGCCCGCGACGCGGTCCGGTACTCCCCGCGGTACCAGTGCAGCCGCGTCGCGGGGATCCCGTACCGGGCCGTGACGACCTCGGGCCCGCCGCACAGCGCGTCCACGACCGCCTCCGGGTGCGCGGTGCGGAGGTAGCCGAGGACGGCCTCGAGCGACCCGTCGTTGCCGAGGTTGCCGGAGCCGAGCAGGCCGAACACCCCGACGCGGGCAGCGGTCACGGCCGCCTCCCCTCACGGCCGGCGACGAGGGCGTCGACGGAGACGGTGAGCTCGGCCGGGTCGACCGGTGCGCGGTCCTCGACCCGCTCGCCGGCGCCCGGCCGGGCCCGGCTGGTCATCCACGCGGCCAGGTGGCGGTAGCACGCGCGCCGGTCGGCCGAGGACAACGGCGCCCGCCGGATCGCCGAGACGAAGCCCCAGACGTACTCGGCGAGCAGCCGGGGCGTCGGGTGCAGCAGGCCGGCCCGGCGCGGGTCGAGGTTGACGCACCGGGAGCGCTTGGAC
This sequence comes from Streptomyces sp. NPDC017936, assembly GCF_044328485.1. Taxonomy (NCBI): domain Bacteria; kingdom Bacillati; phylum Actinomycetota; class Actinomycetes; order Kitasatosporales; family Streptomycetaceae; genus Streptomyces; species Streptomyces sp. NPDC017936. The sequence continues at coordinate 191,407 of NZ_JBIRHK010000007.1, forward strand.
GGGTTCGCCCGCTCGGCGCGGGTGGGGTGGTCGCGGCGGAAGTACAGCAGCTCCGGCACCTGGTGGAAGGGCCCGTGCAGGCCGATCTCGGCGACGAACGTGCGGTCCGCGTGGTGGTAGCTGTCGTGCGGCTTCACCCGGCGCAGCACGTCGGCCCGCATCACCCCGTAGAAGTCGTCGCCGCCGGGCTCGAACAGCATGCTGCGGAAGCGCTCCGGCGCGTGCGGCGAGGCGGTGGCGAGCGTGTACGCGTACGGCACCTTCACCTTCCCGTCCTCGTCGATGACCGCCTGGTCGGCGTGCGCGAGGATCACGTCGGGCCGCTCGTCCAGCGCCTGAACGCAGCGCCGCAGCAGGTCCCGGGCGTACAGGTCGTCGTGCGAGGCCCACTTGAACAGCTCGCCGCGGCACTGGGTGAACACGTGGTTGTGGTTCGGCGCGGCGCCGATGTTCCGGGGCAGCCGGATGTACCGGATGCGGGAGTCCCGGGCCGCGTACGTGCGGCAGATGTCCTGGGTCCCGTCCGTCGAGGCGTTGTCGGAGACGACCAGCTCGAAGTCCTCGTAGGTCTGGCCGAGCAGGGCGTCGAGCGACTCGGCCAGGTACTCCTCGCCGTTGTACACGGGCAGGCCGATGCTCAGCCGGGGATGGGCGGTCATGACGTCCTCACTTCGCGGATGGTGTTCTGGTGGTGCTCGCGCAGGGCGGACCGCAGGTGCAGCCACCACACGGCCGAGCTGCCGACGGTCGCGGCGGCGACGCCCCAGGCCGAGCCGGCCGTGCCGGCCACGGCCGCGCCGCCGAGCCCGCCGGTGACGTAACAGGCGGAGGCGAACAGCTGGCTGCGCAGGCTGCGCCGGGCCGCGCCGAGCGCGCGCAGCCCGGCCGCCGCGCCGGTGCCGAGTCCCGCGCCCGCGACGCCGAGCGTGACCGGCACGACGAGCTCCGCGGCAGAGCTCCAGACGCCGCCGAGCACGAGCTCGCCGAGCCGGTCCGGCACCAGCAGCAGGGCCCCGCCCCAGAGCAGCGCGGCGGCGGCCTGCCCGCCGCCGAGCAGGAGGCAGAACCCGCCGAGCCGCTGCGGGGCCCGCCGCACCACCCGCGCCGCCTCCGCGACGGTGACCAGCGAAAGCCCCATCAGCAGCGCGAGGAACGGGCCGAGCAGCAGCTCGGCGCCCCGGATCACGCCCACCGCGCCGACCCCGACGATCGCGCCGAGCCCGTACGCCCGCAGCTGGCTCGCGCCGCTGTTGCTGACGTTCTCGACCAGGTACCGGTAGCCGAGATCGCGGTGCGTGCGGAGCCACTCGCGCGCACCGGCCGGCCGGGGCCGGATCCCGGACTGGACGCAGCCGTACACCGCGGCCACCGCGGCGGACCCGCCCCAGGCGAGCACGAAGGCGGCCACGCTGCCCACGCGGGCCGCCACCACCATGGCCGGGACGAGCGCGACGCCCCACACGAGGTCGTTGACGAACGCCTTCCGCCCGGTGCCGGCGGCGAAGAACGCGAACCGCCACGCGTCCTGCAGCAGCAGCCCCGGCAGGACGACGCCGAGGCAGGCGAACGCGGACCCCACGCGGCCGCCGAGAGCGAGCCCGGTCACCAAGGACGCCGCGCCGAGGGCGGCGCCGGCGCCGAGCGCGGTGCCCGACGACCGGGCCACCGCCCCGCGCCAGGACGCGTCCGGCGCTCCGCTGAAGCGCACCACGAGCGGGTCGGTGGCCAGCCCGCGGGAGACGTTGAGCACCACGCCGTAGGTCACCCAGGCGAGGCTGAACACGCCGAACGCGGTCACCCCCAGCGAGCGGGCCACGTAGACGCCCACCGCGAAGTTGGTCATGCTGGAGGCCGCCTGGTCGGCCAGCCCCCAGGACAGCCGGCCGACGACGGCCCGCCGGGCGGACCGCCGGGCGTCCGTGCCCGGGGCCGCCGGTGCCGTCGTCCTCTCCCCCTCCCCGGTCATCGGCGTCATGCCTTGACCAGCCCGGCGCCGTGCAGGGCGCCGGCCGCGGCGGCGACGGTGTCGAACGGCAGCCCGGAGCGTTCGGCGACGTCCAGCAGACCGTGCTCGCCGTCGGAGAGGCTGAGCACCCAGAGCATGGCCATCTGGGCCTGCTGGGTGTCGCTGCGGCCGCCGAGCGCGTCGTACAGCCCGCGCCGGCCCAGCTGCGGTTCGCCGTAGGGGCTGAGGTTGACGTACCGCCGGTTGCGGTCCAGCACGGAGAAGGCCTCGCGGCAGACGGCGAGCGTGTCCGCCATCGCCTCGGGGGAGACGAGGTCCAGGTCGTCCGCCGAGGTGTGGTACTCGGGGTAACCGGCGTACGGGGTCCGGCTGAGCGAGCCCACGCCGAGGTCGAACCCGGGCGAGCAGTACTGCCGCTCGTCGTAGCCGTACGGGGTGAACTCCTTGACCCGGTGCGGGCGTTCGGAGACGCGAAGGACGTGCGCCATCACCCGGTCGATCTCCGCGTCGCCGCGCCTGCTCCGCTTGTACGTCAGCCGGCCCGGGTCGCCGGCGCAGGCCAGCACCAGCCCGTGCTTGACCCGTTCCACCCGCTCCCTGTTGCGGGCCAGCCAGGTGATCGCCCCGATGGTGCCGGGGGCGAAGACGAACCGGTAGGTGTAGTGGGGACTCTGCTCCGCCAGCGCCCGCGCCAGGAAGACCGCCACCGCGATGCCGGCCAGGTTGTCGTTGGCCAGCGACGGGTGGCAGACGTGACAGGAGACGATCACCTCGTCGGCGACCTGCCCGGGGACCACGTGCTCGGCGTAGGTGAGGTGGCCGTCGGCGAGGGTGGAGTCGATACGCACCTCGTACTCGCCGTCCGGCAGCGCGTCCAGGGTCTCCTGGGCCAGGCAGAACCCCCATTCCGGCCGGTAGTAGCTGGTGCGGTACGGCACCCAGGACGGGTGCTCCGGCAGGGTGTGCAGGTGTCCGCGCAGCTCGGCCAGCGGCATGGTCGCCGACACCGGCACGCTGTAGCCGAGCACGTGCAGGCTGGACGCGGCGAAGTCGACGACCCTCTTGCCGGTGGAGTCGGCGATGTACGCGTCCCGGATGTTCCACTCCTGCGGCACCGTCCAGTCGAGCACCTGGGTCCCGGTCGGCACCTCGTGCACCTGGAGCGGGACGTACTCGCCGACGATGTCCAGGGTGGCGCGCACGCCGTCGCCGGTGATGCTCCGGCACAGCGGGTACAGCCGCTCCACCAGCGCGTACATCTCCTCCCCGACCTCGGTCACCGGCGCCACCGCAGGGTGTCGTCGACGGCGCCGGCCCCGGACGCCGCGCGCAGCACGGCGAGGCGGGTGAAGCGCCGCTCGAAGTCCTCCTGGGTCAGCCCGTGCGCGCGGTAGGCGTCGGCGAGTTCGAGCGCGCCCCGCTGCACCGTCCACGCGCAGTCGAAGCCGGGGATCGCGGCGCGGAACCGGGAGAAGTCCACCCGGTACGACCGCGGGTCGGCGCCGGTCTCCCCGGTGATCACCACCTTGGAGCCGGACACCGCCTCGGCGACCTGCCCGGCGATCTCGGCGACCGTGACGTTGTTGGTCTCGCTGCCGATGTTGAACGCCCGGTCGTGCACCGCGTCCCGCGGCGCGGTCAGCGCGGCCGTGAAGGCGCGGGCGATGTCGGCGGCGTGCACCAGCGGGCGCCAGGGGGTGCCGTCGGAGAGCACCAGGACCTCGCCGGTCAGCAGCGCGTGGCCCACGAGGTTGTTCAGCACGATGTCGGCGCGCAGCCGGGGCGAGAAGCCGAAGGCGGTGGCGTTGCGCATGCAGACCGGGGTGAAGTCGCCGTCGGCCAGCGCGTGCAGGTCGTCCTCCACCCGCACCTTGGACTCCGCGTACGGCGTCACCGGGCGCAGCGGGGCGTCCTCGGTCACCAGGTCGTCGCCGCCGGCGGCGCCGTAGACCGAGCAGGTCGACGCGTACAGGAAGCGCCGCACCCCGGCGTCGCGGGCCAGCCGGGCCAGGCGCACGGACGCGTGGTGGTTGATGTCGTAGGTGAGCTCCGGCGCCAGCGATCCCAGCGGGTCGTTGGAGAGCGCGGCCAGGTGGATCACGGCGTCCACCCCGGCCACGTGCTCGGCCGTGACGTCGCGCAGGTCCACCCGGTGCCCCGGCGGGTCCGCGGGCGCCGGGCCCAGCACGCAGTCGGCGAACAGGCCGGAGTCGAGGCCGACGACCTCGTGCCCGGCGGCCGCGAGCACCGGGGCCATCACGGTGCCCAGGTAGCCCTGGTGTCCGGTCAGCAGTACGCGCACAGGTCAATCCCCCAGGTTCAGAGTGAGTTTGGTGACGGCGAACGCCTCGGCGTAGCGCGTGTGGCATTCGATGCCGCGGATCCGTGCGAGACCGAGGAAGGCCTCCCGGTCGTACCAGGGCCGGTGCCGCTGCGAGGGGTAGTGCTCCTGCAGCAGCCGCACCTTCCGCTCGGCGATCTCCGGTGACAGCGGCTGGTACGCCGCCATGCGGCCGAGATCGCCGTCCCACTTGACGATCTCGTAGCCGAGCACGAGGTGGTCGCGGAACGCGGTGGGCACCAGCTTCGCCAGGCCGCGGTGGTCCTGGTGCGCGTCGTCGGTGCGCGGGGCCAGGACCAGGTCCGGGTCGGTCCGCCCGCGCAGTTCCTCGACCGCGGCCTTGGCCTCGTCCCAGTGCACGGGCAGCCGGCCGTCCGGCAGCTTGTGCACGGTCAGCCGCAGGTCGGCGCCCGGGCAGAAGGCGGCGAGCGCGGCCTGCTCCTCCTGCTCCCGCTCGCCGCCGCCGCCGGAGAGCACCAGCGCGTCGACGCGCAGACCCGGCCGCGCGAGGCACAGCGTCAGCAGCGTGCCGCCGGCGCCGATGGCGATGTCGTCGCAGTGCGCGCCCACCGCGACGATCCGGTCCAGGCGCCCGGCGCCGAGCCGGATCACGCGGTCCTCACCGCGGCGCCGGCCTCCGCGCCGTCCCGTTCCCACACGGCCCACGGGCGGTCGCCCCGGGCGTAGGCGGCGTCGAGCGCGGCCCGCTCCTTGACGGTGTCGGTCGGCTTCCAGAAGCCGCGGTGCCGGTGCGCCACCAGCCGGCCCTGCTTGGCCAGCCGGGCGCATCCGTCGGCGACCAGGTCCCCGCCCTCCGGGATGTGGTCGAAGACCTCCTGGCGGAGCACGAAGTAGCCGCCGTTCTCCCACAGCGGCAGTTCGCTCACCGGGGTGATGCCCCCGACCAGGCCGTCCTCGCCCAGGTCCACGCAGTGGAACGAGGACTGCGGCGGCACCACCATCATCGACGCACCGGCGTCGCGCCGGGCGAACCGGTCGATCATCTCCGGCAGCGGGGCGTCGGTGAGCACGTCGGCGTAGTTGGCGAGGAACATCTCGTCGCCGTCCAGGTGGTGCCGCACCCGGCGCAGCCGCTCCCCGATCGGCGACTCGATGCCGGTCTGCGCGAACGTGATCGTCCAGTCCGAGATGTCGGTGGACAGCAGCTCGGTCCGCCCGCCGCGCAGCACGAAGTCGTTGGACGTCGTCTCCTCGTAGGTGAGGAAGAAGTCCTTGATGTGGTGGGCCCCGTACCCGAGGCACAGGATGAACTCCGTGTGCCCGAAGTGCGCGTAGTAGCGCATGACGTGCCAGATCAGCGGTCGCGGGCCGACCATCGCCATCGGCTTGGGCACGTCGTCGGAGGACCCGTTGCGCATCCGCATCCCGTAACCGCCGCAGAACAGGACGACCTTCATCGCGTGACCTCGACAATGCTCAGTTCCGGGATGGGGAAGACCAGCCGGCCGCCCCACTCGTGCACGAAGGACAGCTGCTCGACCAGTTCGGCCCGCAGGTTCCACGGCAGGACGAGGACGTAGTCCGGCCGGTCGGCGGCCATCCGCTCGGGCGGCAGGACCGGGATGCGGGTGCCGGGGGTGAACCTGCCGTGCTTGTAGGGGTTGCGGTCGACCGTGTACGGGAGCAGGTCCGGCCGGACGCCGCAGTGGTTCAGCAGGGTGTTGCCCTTGCCCGGGGCGCCGTAGCCGACGACCGTCTCGCCGCGCTCGGCCGCCTCGATGAGGAACTTCAGCAGGTCCCGGCGCACCTTGGCCACCCGGGCGGAGAACTCGGCGTACCCGGACAGCTCCTGCAGCCCGGCGGCCTTCTCCCGGGCCAGCACGTCGGCCACCCGCTGCGTCGGCTCGCCGGCCGCCTCGGCGGGCCGGGCCCACAGCCGGACGGACCCGCCGTGCGTGGGCAGCAGCTCGACGTCCACGAGCGCGAGTCCGCCGCTGGCCAGCGCCCGGATCGCGGACGCGACCGTGTAGTACTGGAAGTGCTCGTGGTAGATCGTGTCGTACTGGTTCTCCTCGATCAGGGTCAGCAGGTGCTGCACCTCGATCGAGACCCAGCCGTCGTCGGCGACCAGGGCGCGCAGCCCCCGGGTGAACCCGACCACGTCGGGGATGTGCGCGTACACGTTGTTGGCCACGACCAGGTCCGCCGGGCCGTGCTCGGCGCGGACGGCGGCGCCGGTGTCCGGGTCCAGGAACGCCGTGAGCGTGGGCACGCCCGCGTCCCGCGCCGCGGCGCCGACGTTCACCGAGGGCTCGACGCCCAGGCAGCGGATCCCGCGGTCCACCACGTGCTTCAGCAGGTACCCGTCGTTGCTCGCGACCTCGACCACGAAGGCGTCGGCGCCGAGACCCAGCCGCGTCGCGGCGCCGTCGACGAACGTGCGCGCGTGCTCCACCCAGGACGTCGAGTAGGAGGAGAAGTACGCGTACTCGCTGAACGTGTCCTCCGGCGTGATCAGCGGAGGGATCTGCGCGAGCCAGCAGTCGGTGCAGACCCGCAGGTGCAGCGGGTACGCCGGCTCCGGCCGGTCCAGTTGGTCCGCGGCGAGAAAGCTCTCACACGGCGGCGTCGCCCCGAGATCGACGACGCTCGCCATCGCTTCCGAGCCGCAGAGTCGGCATCGTGTCATCTACTGTCCCCATCCCCCTGTTCGCGCGGGTGTCCCCGCCGCGAGCCAGTGCTGGTTTCCCCTACGGGCGGCGGGCCGTCCCCGCCGCCGGACCGACCCGCGATCGCGGTGCGGTACCCCTCCAGCAGGCGCTCCAGCCCGACGGCCGGGCTGAAGCCCTGTTCGTAACGGCGCCGGGCCGCCCGTCCCATCTCCCGGCCCAGGTCCGGCCCGGCCGTGATCCGGCGCAGGCAGGACGCGAGCGAGGCGGGATCGCCCGGCCGGTGCAGCAGCCCGGTCACCCCGTCCTCGACGAGCTCGACGAACGCGCCGTGACCGGCGGCGACGGCCGGGACCCCCGCCGCCATCGCCTCGGCGACCACCAGGCCGAACGTCTCCATGGCCATCGAGGGAGCCACCACGGCGACCGACCGCGCGACGGCCTGCCGGCACTGAGCCGCGTCGTACAGGCCGACGTACCGCACGTCGTCCCGGCCCGCCGCCCAGGCGGTCACCTCGTGCTCCAGCGGTCCCGCGCCGGCGATCACGAGCGGCACGCCCGCACCGCCGTCCGCGGCGATCTCGTCCCACGCGGCCATGAGCAGCCGCACGCCCTTGGCCTCCGCGAGCCGGCCGAGGAAGAGCAGGTGCTCGCCGGCGCCCGCTCGGCAGGCGCCCGGGTCGGGCACGAAGTTGTGCTTCACCGCCAGCCGCTCGGCCGGCATGCCGGACCGCACCAGGACGTCGCGCTGCGCCGCGGAGATGCAGAAGAACCGCTCCACGCCGGACCACCACCGCCGCCGGTTGACCGACAGGCTGACCGCGAGCGGCACCGTCGCCAGCCGGGAGTCGCGGTAGCAGCCGTGCCGGACGGCGGGCAGCGACGCCGCCGACCCGACGCACTCGGTGCACAGCCGGCCGTTCCGGTGCAGCGTGCCGGGCGGGCAGACCTGGGTGTAGTTGTGCAGCGTGGCGACGGCGGGCACCCCGGCGTCGGCGCAGGCGGCCAGTACCGCGGGCGACAGGAGCGGGAAGACGTTGTGGACGTGCACCACGTCCGGCCGCTCGGCGCGGAGCCGGGCGGCGAGCTCCGCGCGGACCGCCGGGTTCCACGGCACCAGCAGCGGCACCGCGGCCTTGCCCAGCAGGGACCGGGCGGCGATGTCGTCGCTGCGCCGCTCGAACACCTCGACCCGGTGGCCGGCCGCGCGCAGCAGCCCCACCTCCTGGTCGACGACCCTGTTCTCCCCGCTCGGCTGCGCCGAGGAGTAGCGGTTGTGCACCACGAGGACGTGCATGATCAGCTCACCTCCCGATCCCGGGCCCAGCGCGGGATGCGTCGTTGGGGGACTGCGGGCGTCGCCGGCGGCGCGTCCGCGGCGGGTGCCGCGAGCAGCGAGGCGGCCAGGGCCAGGTGCAGCAGGTACGGCGAGGCGTCACCCAGTCCGGCCTCGGTGTACGACGAGATCGCGACGTAGCTGATCAGGAAGATCGCGCAGGCCCTCGGCAGCGACGGCGGCCGCAGCAACGCGATGCCGCCCAGCACGAGGAGGACCGCCGCCACGACGGCGGTGCCGGTCAGGCCCTGCTCGTGGTAGACGGCCAGCCAGCTGTTGTCGATCGGCAGCCCGTCGAACGACTTGTCGCCCAGGCCCGTGCCGAACAGTCGCTCCGAGGTGGTCCGGGGCGCTGCCAGCAGGGCGTCCCAGACCTTGGCCCGACCGGTGAGGCTGGTGAAGTTCTCCTGGCTCTGCCCGCGCAGGAACCACGTGCGCAGCGCGGAGGCGAACCCCACGGCGGCCACCGTGGCGACCAGCACCGCCCACGCGAAGAGCCGGCGTGCGGCGGCGCTGGTCAGGACGAGCGAGCCGATCGCCAGCACCAGCCCGACGAGCAGGCCGACCGTGGCCGTCCGGGTGTGGGTGAGCGCGAGCAGGACGAGCGACGGAACGATGATCATCGCAGCGCCGGCCCGGTCGGTCCGGCGGCCCAGCAGGAGCAGCACGGTGAGTCCGATGATCACCGCGGCGTACTGTCCGATCTGCGGCGGGGTGAGCGGCCACAACGCTCCGACGAGGCGTCCGCCGTAGAGCTCGGGCATGGCCGCGCCCGGTGAGACGGCCAGGCCGGCGGCCACCGACACGAGCACCGCGAAGTACATCCGGATGTGGTGGCGGACGAACGTCAGACCGCCGTCCCACCAGCGGGTGAGCAGCCACAGCGTGCCGACGAAGACGGCCAGCCGGGCGCAGCGGAACAGCGCGCCGAACCCGGACTCCAGGTCCGCGGTGGAGATCACGCTCGGCACCAGCAGCAGGGTGAGCAGGAACACGAAGGCGCTGGCTCGGATGCGCAGCCGGCGGTTGACCACGAGCGCCAGCGCGAAGGCGGCGGCCAGCGCGCCCATGGTGACCATCTGGATGAGGGAACGGGGCAGCGGGACGATGGTCCTGGCCCCGGCGGAGCCGAGGGTGTTGAGGGCCAGCAGCCCCCAGACGATCCCGACGGTCTTCGGCATGGGGTCCCCGCCCACCTCAACCACCGCCTTGCGGCTGGAAGGTGCTGCCCGCGTCCTGCTGGTACGGCGCGCCCTGCCACTGCCCCGGGGCGAGCACTCGGCTCGGGTCCCGGACGACGAATTCCCACGGCCCGCGGTAGACGTTGTCGTGCCAGCGGTTGTGCTGCTCGAGGGTGATCGCCTCGGCCACCCGGTCGCCCTTGTACGGAGACCAGTCCGGATAGGTGCCGTAGTTGGCCAGCACCGCCATGCGGTCGCACTTCACCGTGCAGTCGACGACGGACTTGTCCAGCACGAAGCGGTTGTCGTGGATGTCCACCCGCTGGGTCTTCCACCGGCAGTCGGAGTGGAGCGGTGCGGTGGCGATCGCCGGCTGCGCGCAGCGGTCGGCGTCCTTCACCAGCAACGTGCAGTCGCCCGACGAGGTGTTGGACGGGCTGTTGCAGAACCGGTCGGCGTTCTCCCACAGGGTGATCCCGTTCCAGTTGTCCTCCAGCACGTTCCGGTAGATCTCGATCTCGTCCGTGCGGGCCCGGACCCGTGGTTCGCCGCCGGCCTCGGACAGGTAGACGGTCCCGAACGGGAAGGTGTCGCCGCGGTCGGCGGACCTGCGGCCCTCGACCCAGTTGTTCCGCCGGATCGTGTTGTTCCGGATGACCGCGTTGTAGCTGATCTCGTAGATCAGCGCGGCGCCGTCGTTGGCCTCGAGCAGGTTGTTCTCGATGCGGAAGTCGTTGTTGTTGGTGTCCGCCCACAACCCGGGTCCGCGGTTGTCGTGCACCCAGTTGCCGCGTACGTCGGCGCCGTCGACGGCCCAGAACTTGACGCCTCCCGTGCAGCCGCAGCCCGGCCGGCGCTTCTCCCAGTCGTCCCTGTTGTTGTCCACGATCTCGTTGCCCTCGACCACCAGGTCGCCGATGCCGGTGGGCTTGTACGCGTTCAGGCCGTACTGACCGTTGCCGCGCAGGCAACTGGCGCGGACCCGCTGGCGGTTGCCTGCCATCAGCCCGCCGCCGGAGTTGTACTGGATCGTCGCGTGCTCGATCACCCACCCGTCGGCCGAGCCGTGGTTGACCACGCCCTCGTCGTGCGGCGCGACGAAGTGCTGCACGGTCAGGTGGCTGATGGTGACGTCGGGGGCACTGCCGCCGAACGCGTACTGGTTGGTCTCCTGGCCGTCGAGCACCGCGCCCGGCGCGCCGAGGTAGCGGTTGCCCTTCTTGGGGATGACCTGGGCGTAGCGTGCCGGCGCGAGCCGGTGCTTGCCCGGCCGGAGCCAGAACGTGGTGTTCGCAGGGCTGCTGTCGGTCTTCGCCGCCAGGTCGCCGACCACCGCGGGGTCGACCGTCACCGCGCCCGCCGGCGCCTTCGCCGGCCCGGCCGCGGGCTCGGCGCACACCCGGGCCACGGCCGGGGACGTGGAGGGCGCACCGGTCGGCTCCGTCCGGGCGTCCGGCGCGCCCGTACAGCCGGCCGCCGCCGGCAGGACCAGTACCAGAGGTGCCGCCGGCAGCGCCCAGCGCCGCCACTTGATCCCCACGCGCCCCCCTAGCCGCGGAACCTGAGCACGGTGGTGAACCCCTCCGCGCCGCCGGTGAAGCCGGTGCCGACCAGCACGGTGGCGGGTTCCTTGCGGCCGAAGCCGGCGGAGTACCAGCCCAGCGGCGGGTCGCTCTCGCCGCGGTGCGCCCGCCAGGTCAGCTGCCCGGGCAGGTCGAGCGCCGCGGAGCGGTCCTCGCCGTCCCGGGTCCAGGTGAGCACCGCCCGGTCGCCCACCAGGTCCGCGGTGATCGCCGGGCCGAGGTGGAACGCCAGCCGCACCTCCCGGCGCGGGCCGCGCACCTCGTCGACCACCCTCAGCTCCCGGCTCGCGGCCGTCAGCTCCACCCGGCGGCGGTGCACGGAGGGCCGGTAGCCGTCGTGCTCGGCGCACCAGCGGGCCGTCCCCCCGGCCGAGGCGCCGGACGCGTCCACGGCCAGGACCCGGCTCTCGGCGTGCCGGGTCCACAGGAACGGGCCGCCGGAGACGGACTGGTCGCCGCCGTCGAGTTCCAGGGTGTTGTGGCCGAGGGTCGACCGGAAGTACCTCCGCCACTCGGGCTGCCCGTGGTAGCAGAACGTCCCCGGGTCGGCGAGCACGTCGACCCCGTCGTGCCGGACCTCCACGGACAGCGCGTCCGCGTGGGCGTGCGCGGCGATGGACAGGAAGCCGTGCGGACCGCCGTCGCAGCGGCACCAGATCTCCTCCGGACCGCGCAGGACGGTGAGCCCCGCGTCGGCGAAGTGGGCCGGCCGGCTCGCCGGGCGGGACACGGCCGGCGCGGTCCCGTTCCTCGCGTACGGCCGGATGAGCGCGGCCAGCAGCGGGGTGCGCACATCGGTGCCGGTCACCGCCGGCCACCAGGCGAGCCGGCCGAACACGGCGTCCCCGGTGGCCAGCAGCGAGGCCCAGCGGTCGGTGCCCGCGCCGTCCACGACCAGACCGTGCCCGTCGTCCGCGTCCCCCTGGCGCGGCGGCCGTAACCGGTTGTCCACGACGGCCGCGAGCGCGTCGGTCATCCGCAGCAGCACCAGGCGGGTCGACGCGGGGACCGGTACGTCGGCGGCGTCCGCCTCGGCCACGGCCGCAAGGCCCAGTTCGAGGACCAGCCCGTGGTACTCGGTGGCCAGCTCACGGTTGAGACCGGAGAGGTAGGTGTTACCGCGCAGGTGCCGGTCCAACGACCGCAGCGCGTCGGCCCGCCAGCGTCCCGAGGCGGGGAACCACCCGAACGCGCAGGCCGCGGCGAACTGCCCGGCGGACTCGGCGATGACGTGGTTGTTCGCCGAGGACCCCCGGCTGGGGAAGGCGGCCAGCCAGCGCTGGTGGTGCCAGATCTGGTGCAGCGCCACCGGGTTGCCCTCGAACAGAGGGGCCGCGCCCGGCCAGCCGTCGAGCAGCCGGCGGATCCACACCCAGGACAGCAGCCGGATCCCCAGCTCGATGCCGCTGGTCCAGTGCACCCCGCGCAGCGGCGGGTCGGCCGCCCACCACGACCGCAGGTGCCCGGCCACCCGCTCGGCGTACCGCTCGTCCCCGGTGACCGCGTAGGCGGCGGCGAGCACGGTGAGGTACTGGTGCCGGGACGGCTCCCAGATCTGCTTGATGTCCCCGACCGCGTCCTCGTCGCGGTACGGCACGTCGAAGGCGTAGCCCGACGGAGCGCGGCGCCCGGTCCTCGGGTCGCGGAACCAGTCCGGGTCGGCCAGGTCGTCGCGGACCACGCCGAAGTACTCGGCGTGCCCGTCCATGAGCCGGTCCGCCTCGGCGACGAGGCGTTTCGCGGCGTCCGGCGGCACCGCGGCGAGCGTCCCCGCGGGCAGTACCGCGGTGAACCGGGCGCCGGTCACGTCCGGGCACTTCGGCGGTGGCGCCGACCGCCACCGCCGCCTGCGCACCGCGTCGACCGTCCGGCCGCCGACCTCCCGCGGCCCCATCCGGGACAGCCGCCGCAGGTACCAGCCCGGACTCCCCGAGCTCGCGGTCATCGCGCCTCCGCCAGCGTCACCGGCGCGCCGGAGGCCAGGCCGGCCTGCACGGCGAGGGTGGCCGCCGTGGTGGCGACCAGCGACCGGAGCGGCACCGGCATCGGCCCGCCGGTCCGCACGGCCTTGACGAACGCGGCCAGTTCGGCGTTCTGGCCCTTGTCCCGGGCCCTGGGCAGCCGTGAACTGACCCAGCGCTTCCGGCCGTACACCGAGGCACGCACGAAGTCGTCGAGCCGCAGCGCACGGCCGTCCGCGATCAGGTCCAGCGTCTCCTTCGGGAAGCCGGACGGGCCGGAGGTGACGTAGCTGATGGTGGCGGTGGACCCGTCCGGGTAGCGCAGCACGATCTGCAGGTCCTCGTTGCCGGACGGGGCGGTCGCGTACACGGACACCGGGTCGGCGTCGAGCAGCCAGCTCGCCGTGTCGATGAAGTGTCCGCCCTCACCGGCGAACCGCGATCCCTCGGTGCCCTGCCGGAGGTACCAGCTGCCGTGGTCCAGGCGTCCCGCGTTGACCAGGTAGCGGAGGTTGGCCGGGCCGCTCCGGGCGCCGAAGCGCTGCCTGGCCTCCTGCAGCAGCGGTGCGAACCGGCGGTTGAAGCCCACCTGCAGCCGGTCGTTGCCGGACTCCTCCACCGCCGCGAGCACGCCGGCCAGTTCGTCCTCGGTGAGGGCGAGGGGCTTCTCCACGAACACGGTCTTGCCCGCGAGCAGCGCCTTGCGGGTCAGCTCGGCGTGCGAGCTGTGCCGGGTGACCACGAACACCGCGTCGACGGACTCGTCGCCGAGCACGGCGTCGAGGTCGGTGGTCGCCCGGGCGAAGCCGAACTTCCGCTGCGCGTTGGCCGCGGACAGCGCCGTCGTGGTGACGACGGTCGACAGCTCGACGCCGTCGCGCTGCGCCAGGTGCGGCAGCAGCATCGACGTCGCGTAGTTGCCCGCGCCGACGAACGCGAGCCGCACGGGCGACTTGGCGAGCCGGGCCGGAGCGGTCTGCACGTCGACCGCGGGCACGGCCACCGACGGAGCCGCCGGTTCCTCCGCCTCCGCCGTGTGTCCGGGGTACCGGAACAGCACGGCCACGGCCTTCAGGTCGCCGTCCTTCAGGCTCCGGTACGTCTCGACGGCGTCGTCGAAGTCGGCGATGTGCGAGATCAGGGGTTCCACGTCGACGCTGCCGCGGGCGAGGAGATCGAGGAAGCACGTGAGGTTGCGGCGCTCGGTCCAGCGCACGTAGCCGATCGGGTAGTCGCGCCCCTCGAGCTCGTACGACGGGTCGTAGCGCCCGGGGCCGTACGAACGCGAGAACCGGACGTCGAGCTCCTTCTCGTAGTACGCGTTCCACGGCAGGTCCAGACGGCACTTGCCGATGTCGACGACCCGGCCGCGGTCCCGGCAGAGCCGGGCGGCCAGCTCGACGGGCTGGTTGCTGCCGCCGCCGGCGGCCAGGTACACCTGGTCCACGCCGTGCCCGCCGGTGAGTTCGGCGACGGCACTCTCCACGGCCGCGGAGGCGGGGTCGCCGCAGGCCGCGGCGCCCAGGCGCTCGGCGAGTCCGCAGCGCGCCGGGTCGGGGTCGGCGCCCACGACGCGGGCTCCCGAGGCGACGAGGAGCTGCACCACCAGCTGCCCGATCAGTCCGAGACCGATGACCAGCGCCACCTCGCCCAGCTGCGGCTCGCCCTGGCGGACGCCCTGCAGCGCGATGGACCCGACGGTGCCGAAGGCCGCGTGCCGAGGCGCGAGCCCGTCGGGGACGGGGGAGCAGAGGTTCTTCGGCACCCAGTTCAGCTCGGCGTGCAGCGCGTGCTCGTTGCCCGCGCAGGCCACGAGGTCGCCGGCCTTCACGTCGTCGATGCCGGCGCCGACCTGCTCGACCACCCCGCACAGCGAGTAGCCCAGCGGCGTGTAGGAGTCCAGCTTGCCCATCACCTTGCGGTAGGTGGCGGGCAGCCCGTTGGTGGCCACGCTCTGCACGACCTTGGCCACCTGGTCCGGCCGGGAGCGGGCCTTGCCCACCATCGACATGCCGGCCTCGGACACCTTCATGAGCTCGGTCCCGGTGGAGATCAGCGAGTAGGCGCTGCGGACCAGCACACCGCCCGGCTTGCACCCCGGCACCGGCACGTCGAGCAGGGCCAGCTCGCCGCTCTTGTAGTTCTGTACGACCTGTTTCACCGAAGTCCTCTTGTCTCTACGCCGTCAGGGAGTTCTGGCCGGACCCGGACGTCGCGCCGCGGTACCAGTACTCGAGGGTCAGCACGTGCCACAGATGTTTGGAGAAGTCCCGCTGCCCGGCGGCGTCCTCGGCGACCATGCGCGCCAGCGCGTCGCGGCGCAGGAGCCCGGAACCGACGAGCGCGCCGTCGTGGATCACCTCGCGCACCAGCGGCGCCAGGTCCCGGCTCATCCAGGCCCGCAGCGGGGCGCTGAACAGGCCCTTGGGCCGGTACACGATCTCCCGGGGCAGGACCGAGCAGGCCGCCTCCTTGAGGACGGCCTTGCCCTGCCGTCCGACGATCTTGCGGTCGCCGGGCACGGCGAACGCCGCCCTGACCACCTCGACGTCCACGTACGGCACCCGCACCTCGGTCGACGCGGCCATGCTGGAGCGGTCCGTGTACGCGAGGTTCAGGCCCGGCAGGAACATCCGGGCGTCGCCCAGGCACATGCGGTTGACGAAGTCGTCGAGGTCGTTGTCCCGGTAGACGTCCGCGTGCTCGGTCAGCACGTCCTCGACCGCCGGGGCCAGGTCCGGATCGACCAGGCCCAGCAGCTCCTCCCGGTCGTACAGGGTGTAGCTGCGCCGGAACGCGGTCTCCTCCGGCAGGTCGGCGAAGGACAGGAACCGCTTCGCGAAGCGCACCGACCGGTACCCCCGGCGGCTCGTGGCGACCGGCAGCCGGTCCACGGCCGCGGACACCCCGCGCCGCAGGGGCCGCGGGACGCGCTGGTAGCGCAGCGCGAGCAGGTTGGCCAGGTGCTTGCGGTAACCGGCGAACAGCTCGTCGGCGCCCATCCCCGAGAGCATCACCTTGACCCCGGCCTCCCGGGCGGCCGAACAGATCAGGAACGTGTTGATCGCGGCGGGGTCCCCGATCGGCTCGTCCAGGTGGTACGTCATCCGCGGCAGCAGGTCGAGCACGTCCGGGGCGATCTCGATCTCGTGCAGGTCGACGCCGAACCGCTCGGCCACCCGCCGGGCGTGGCGCAGGTCGTCCGGCATCGCCTCGAACCGGGCGTCCTCGGCGCGGAACCCGATCGTGTAGGCGGAGATCCCGGGCCGGTGACGGGCCGCCAGCGCGGTCAGGTAGCTGGAGTCGAGACCGCCGGAGAGGAAGGTCGCCACGGGGACGTCCGACAGCAGGTGCCGTCGGGTCGACTCCTCGACGACGGCGGCGAGGTCCGGCCGCTCGCCGGCCCGGGCCCGCTCCCGCCCCTCGGCGGCGACGTCCCTCAGGTTCCAGAACCGGCCGCGCTCCACCCGGCCGTCGGGCCGGCACCGCAGCCAGCTTCCCGGCGGCAGCTTCTCCGCCTCGCGGAACGCGCACCGCGAGTCCGGCACCCAGTAGTACAGCAGCGAGGCCACCAGCGCCGCGTGGTCCACCTCCAGCGACCCGCCGGTCACGGCGGCGAGCGCCTTGAGCTCGGAGGCGAACACCAGGCCCTCGCCGCGCCGGAGCAGGAACAGCGGCTTGACGCCGAGCTGGTCGCGGGCGAGCACCAGCTCACCGGTGCGCTCGTCGAAGATCCCGAACGCGAACATGCCGCGCAGCCGGGGCAGGCAGTCCGTGCCCCAGCGCCGCCAGGCCTCCAGCAGCACCTCGGTGTCGGAGGTGCCGCGGAAGCGCACCCCGGCGGCCGCCAGCTCGGCGCGCAGCTCGGGCGCGTTGTACAGCTCGCCGTTGTACGTCAGGACGAGGCCGCCCGAGACCATCGGCTGGGCGCCGGTCCCGGACAGGTCGACGATGGCCAGCCGGCGGTGCCCGAGGTGCACCTCGCCGTCACCGGCGGGATGGCTGTACCGGCCCGCCCCGTCCGGGCCGCGGTGGGCGAGGGTGTCGGTGAGCCGGTCGGTCACGGCCTTCCCGTCCGGCCACCGGTACGTTCCTGCGATGCCACACATGTCCTACCGCGCCTCCTGGTCGCTGTCCGGGACCCGTGCGGCCGGCGTCGGCAGCCGCTCCGTCCGCAGCCGGTCCTCCCCCACTGCCTGGACGGCGTGGGAGGTGCCCCCACCGTTCCTTCGGGCCGGCCGCTCGCCCTGGCCGCGCAGCGCGGTGCGCGGCCCGTCCCACAGCGTGCCGTCGGTCCGGTCCCGCGGATCGGGGTCGATCAGCACCACGCCGATCACCGGGATGCTCTGTTCCGCGAGCTGCCGCGCCACGGTGTGCAGCCAGGCGGCGCTGCCGTGCCCGGCCCGCACGACGAGCACGGTCCGGGTGCCGAGGTACTGGAGGTCGGTCCACGCGGTGCCGGGCGCCACCGAGCCGACGCCGAGCCGACGTGCCCGGGGCGACACGGCCGCGGCGGCATCCACGTCGCTGACCACGGTGAGGTCCCCCGGCTGCGGGCGGCGCTCGGCGAGCTGCCGGCCGGGCAGACCGTCGACGACGACCACCGGCCCCTGAGCCGCCAGCGCCCCGGCGAGGTCCAGGGCGATCACGCTCGCGCTGCGCGCACAGCCCAGTTCCAGCAGCGACACCGGTTCCGCGGAGCCGCGCACGGTGCGGGCCAGGGACGCGGTGAGCCGTGTCCGTGCCGCCCGGACCTGCCGGCGCCGCCACAGCCAGGGCGACCTGCGGGGCAGTTCCGCGATGACCGAGGCGCCGAGGTTCGCCGCGATCTCCCGGCGCAGCACGGGGCGGTCCGCCACCACCGCGGAGACCGCGGCGACCGCGAGCCCGAGGGCGAGCCCGAGGACGAGCCCGATCGCGGCGTCGGTGGCGGCGGTCCTGGGCAGGGAGTGCCGTACCGCGCGCGGTGCGTCCACGATCTGCGTGCCGGCGACGAGCCGGGGCGTGCCCATGCGCGCCTCCGCGGCACGCTGGTCGAAATCGGCGATCCGCGAGGTGAGTTCGGCCCGGCGGGCGAAGAGCGACTCGAGGTCCGCCGACGCCGTCGGGTCGCTCTCCGGCGGTCCGTCCCCGATCGCCGCGTTGACCTGGGCGAGTTCTTTCCGCATGCGGTCACGCTGGTCGAGCAGGCTCTTGGCCTCGGCGTTCGCGCCTTCCTGTATCCGCCTCACGTGGTCCGCGACGAACGCGTCGGCCAGCGCCTCGGCGCGGGCCACCGCTTCCGCGTCGCTGTCACCTGTCGCATGGATCTGCAGCAGGTTGTTGGTCAAGCCGATCCCCCCGTAGTCCTCCATGAAGTCCTCCGGTTCCTCCCGGGACCCGAGGGCCTGCAGGGCCTTGCCGGCGATCCGCGTGGTCTGCAGCAGCGCGACGTCGGTGCGGATCAGCGTTCCGGTGTCGTTCGGCTGGTCCTCCTGGTGCGCCACCAGCACCTTGGTCGTCGCGGTCGGCGGCGGCGGCAGCAGGACCGCCACCGCCGCGCCGGCCAGCAGTCCCAGCAGTGCCAGGGAGCACCAGAGGCGACGGCGCCTGCGCACCGCCACCACCAGCGCCTGCAGGTCCAGCAGCGGAGGAGCGGCGGCCGACGGCTCCGAAGTCCTGCTCGTCGTCACACCGGACCTCCCGTCGCGTGGCCGCGCACCGCGAGCGCCGGAGCGTCCTCGTCGGGAGGAGGGGCGGCGGACCGTTTCGGGCGGTCCCGGACCGTGCCGGCGACGACGGCGCCGACGACGTCGTGCCCCGCGTCCGCGCACGCCTCGGCGATGCCGGCGAGCTCCCCCGCGGTCCAGCTGCCCGCGCTGAGCACGACCAGGGCGCCGGACTCGTCGGCGCGGTCCGGCACCATCGGCCGGGAGACCGAGACCTCCGTCACCCGCAGCAGCGGATCGCTCCCGGCCTCGGTGGCGAGCTGCCCGGCGGCCCGGCGGGCGGTCTCGTCGCCGTCCGGGACGACGACCAGCAGCCGCCGGGGGGCCGGCAGCCGGTCCCGGAGGCGGGCGCACATCCGCCGGTAGCGGATCTGCCGGCCGGCCTCGTCGCCGGACGTCTGCGGGGTCGGTGTGTCCCACCGGACGTCGACGCCCAGCAGCCGGCGGATCCGGGCCCGCGGGCCGCGGCCCTCCGGCCGGCGCGCGGGCCGTTCCCCCGGCACGTCGACGGTCCCCAGCAGCACCGAGCCCAGCGCCGCGGCGATCTCCGGTTCGGTGCGCAGCCGGCGACTCATCCGCGCGGCGGCGAGATGACCGACGACCGTGAGCAGGAAGAACAGCAGCGCCCCGGCGACGACGAGCTGCGTCCTCGTCGGCGGTGCCTCGCCGGCCGGCCGGGCCGCCGGCCCCATGACGACCAAGTCGGCCCGGTCGGTCGCCGGGTCGGCCTCGTCCAGCCTCTTCATGGCCTCCTGCAGCGCGGTACGCAGCTTCTCGAGCTCGGTGCGGGCCTGCACGCTCTCCACGGTCCGCCCCGGATCGGCCGCCTCGGCCAGGTCGGTGATGTGGCGGTTGGTCTGCTCCACCCTCTTGCGCAGTTCCTCGGGCCCGGCCGTCGCTTCGGGGTCGTCGCCCGCGAGCCGCGCGGCGAAGGCGACGTACTGCTGGGCCACCTGGTCGGAGAGCCGCTGCGCACGCTCCGGGGTGTCGGCCGTGCCCGAGATCTTGATGATGTTCCCGTCGGTGGTCCTGGCGCTCACCCGGTCCCGCAGCTCGCTGCCGCCGACCCCGGTCCAGCCGAGCGTGGCGGCCGCGCGGTCGACCACCACCGAACTGGTCGCGATCTCCGTCTGGGTCAGCAGCTCGCGCTCCTCCCACGCCCCCGGCAGCAGCACCGACGCCGACGTCGTGTACCGCGGTGGAACGAGCAGCGAGGTGCCGTAGCCGACCAGCGCGCCCACCAGGGTGAGAACGGTGAGGAGCCGCCGGCGCCGACGGACAATCCGCCCGATCGTGACCAGGCGTATCGTGTCATCGCTCAACGGCGCGGCCTCCTCCGTGCCCGGTCCGGGCCGCCCTTCGGCGCCGGAGCGTGGTCACGGCAGGCAGCGGTGTAGGCGGCGAGCAGCGACGCTTGCGAGTTCCGCCAGGAGAGCGGCCCGTTGATCCGCTCCTGGCCGATCTTGCCCATGTGGGCCCTTTTCTCCGGATCGTCCAGCAGCAGCGCGATGAGCCCGGCGAACTCGGCCTCGTCATCGGCGGGCGCGTAGACGGCGGCGTCGCCGGCGGAGACCCGCGCCTCCTTCAGGTCGAACGAGACGATCGGCCGGCCCATCGCCATGTACTCCAGGACCTTGTTCATGGTCGACACGTCGTTGAGCGGATTGCGCGGGTCGGGGGAGAGGCACACGTCCGCGGTGGACAGGTAGCGCACCAGGTCGGCGTCCGGGACGCGCCCGGTGAACTGCACCTGTTCGGAGAGCCCGAGCCGCCGGGACAGCTCCACCATCGCGTCGAAGGCGTCGCCGGCGCCGACGAACACCGCGTGCCAGTCGGTCCGCCCGAGCTCGTCGCGCAGCTTCGCCAGGGCCCGCAGGGCGTAGTCGACGCCGTCCTGAGGGCCCATGACACCGAGGTAGCACAGCAGATGAGGCTTGCCGCGCTTCAACTCCGGCTCGGGCGGCACCGGTCGGAACCGGTCGGTCTGGGGCGCGCTGCGCACCACGAAGACGTCCGCCGGCCGCCGGCCGCCGCGGCGCACCGCGACGTCCCGGTAGCTCTCGTTCGTGGCGAGCACGACGTCCGCGGCCCGGTAGGTCATGCGTTCCAGCGCGCACACGCCGCGGTAGAGCAGGTCCTGGCCGCGGCCGAACCGGGAGAGGTACAGCTCGGGCACCAGGTCGTGCTGGTCGAAGACGAACCGCGCCCCGCGCCGCTTCATCCACAGCGCCGGCAGGAACAGCAGGTCGGGCGGGTTGCAGGCGTGGACCACGTCGACCGGGCCGACCTTCCGGGCCAGCCGGACCGTGTGCCACAGCGCCGATCCGTACTCCCGCAGGTAGCCGGCCGGCCCTCCGGTGGCCGCGCGCAGCGGGTAGCGGTGGATGCGCACCCCGTCGATCACCGCCTCCGCCTCCGTGTCCCGCTTGCTCCCCCGGGGGCAGATGACGTGCACCTCCCAGCCCGCGTCGCGCAGCGTCGTGCACTCCTGCCACACCCGCCGGTCGAACGGCACCGACAGGTTCTCCACCAGGATCAGCGCGCGCCGGCCCGGCCGGTCTCCGCCGGCCGTGTCACCGAACGATGTGTCACCAAGCAAGGCCCATGTATCCCGGTTCGGCCCGGCGCGCCTCGGCGTCGGGAAGGCGGACGAGGTCGACGATCACCGGGCCGTCGCCGCCACGGGGCAGCGCCGACAGCACGTCCGGGTCCCTGGTCCCGACCAGGCACACCTCGGCGTGGTCGAGCACCTCGTCGACGGAGTCCGCGAGCAGCTGCGCGAGGTGCGGCAGCCGGGTCTCGATGTACTCGCGGTTCGCGCCGAGCAGCCGGGAGAGGCTCACGTTGGCGTCGTAGATCTTCAGGTCGTAGCCCTTGCCGAAGAGCCTCTCCGCCAGCTCGACGAGCGGGCTCTCGCGGAGGTCGTCGGTGCCGGGTTTGAAGGACAGGCCGAACAGGCCCGCCCGGCGCTTGCCGGTGCGCTCGACCAGCTCCACCGCGCGCTGCAGGTGGTCGGTGTTGGAGGGCAGCACGTGGGCGAGGATGGGCACCGAGACGTCGGCCCGTTGCGCCGCGTGGACCAGGCTGCGCAGGTCCTTGGGGAGGCAGGACCCGCCGAAGGCGAAGCCGGGCCGCAGGTAGGCGGGGCTGATGTTGAGCTTGCGGTCGGCCAGGAACACGTCCATCACCTGGTGCGAGTCCACCCCGAGCGCCCGGTACACCGCGCCCAGTTCGTTCGCGAAGCCGATCTTGAGGCCGTGGAACGCGTTGTCCGCGTACTTGATCGCCTCGGCCGTCGGGACGGGCACCCGGAACACCTCGCCGGGCAGACCGTCGTACAGCGCGAGCACCGCGTCGCCGCTCGCCGGGTCGAGCTCGCCGATGACGGTCTTGGGCGGGTCGAAGAAGTCCCGCACGCTCGTGCCCTCGCGCAGGAACTCCGGGTTGACCGCGACCCCGAGGTCCACCCCGGCCGTGCCGCCGACGTGCTTCTCCAGGATCGGCACCAGCAGGTTCAGGCAGGTGCCCGGGAGCATGGTGCTGCGGAACACGACGGTGTGCCGCCCGCCCCGCTCGGCCAGCGCGGCGCCGATCTGCTCGGTGACCCGCTCCAGGTACGTGGTGCACAGGCTGCCGTTGGGTTCCGACGGCGTGCCCACGCAGACCAGCGAGATCTCGCTGCCCGCGATCGCCTCGCGGACGTCGTCGGTGGCGCGTAACGCTCCGGTCCGCACGACCTCGGCTATGAGCTCGCCGATCCGTTCCTCGACCACCGGGGCCCTGCCGTCGTTGACCAGGTCGACCTTCACCTGGTTCACGTCCACCCCGATGACCTCGTGGCCCATGCTGGCCAGGCACGCGGCCGACACGCAGCCCACGTAGCCGAGCCCGAAAACACTGACTCTCATGACCCGTTCCTCCCCCCACGCAGGCCCTCGTGGCCTGCGGTCCGCGCGCCGGCGGGACCGTCGAGTCGCGGTCCCCGGCGCATCAGTAGGCCCCCTGGCCGTGGAGCACCGCACGCAGCGTCTTCCACAAGATCACTGTGTCCAGGGCGAGCGACCAGTCCTCCACGTACCGCAGGTCCAGCCGGACCGCCTCCTCCCACGACAGGTCGCTGCGTCCGCTGATCTGCCACAGGCCGGTGAGTCCGGGCTTGACCAGCAGCCGGCGCCGCATGTCCGGGCCGTACGCGGCGCACTCCTCCGGTAACGGAGGCCGCGGACCGACGAGCGACATCGATCCGGTGAGGACGTTGAAGAGCTGCGGGAGCTCGTCGATCGAGTACCGGCGCAGCACCGTTCCCACCCGGGTCACCCGCGGGTCCCGGCGGAGCTTGAACAGCGGGCCGGCGCCCTCGTTGAGGTCGGCCAGTTCGGCACGCG
The DNA here is from genome assembly GCF_044328485.1 of Streptomyces sp. NPDC017936. Lineage (NCBI taxonomy): Bacteria > Bacillati > Actinomycetota > Actinomycetes > Kitasatosporales > Streptomycetaceae > Streptomyces > Streptomyces sp. NPDC017936. The sequence continues at coordinate 214,498 of NZ_JBIRHK010000007.1, forward strand.
CCCGGTCGGCCCCGGCGACCATGGTGCGGAACTTGAGCATGGTGAACTCGCGGCCGTCCTTGCCGACCCTGCGCTGGCGGTAGAACGCCCCGCCCCGGCTGTCCATCAGCACGAGCAGCCCGACGAGCACCATCAGCGGCGCGAACAGCATCAGCAGAATCGTTGCGCCCATCCGGTCGACGACCCCTTTGACCGCGCGGCGGCCGCCGGTGAAGGCCGGCATGCTGACCCGCAGCAGCGGGATCCCGAGCACCGCGTCGACGTGCAGCCGGGGGCCGGCCACCTCCATCAGCACGGGGGCCACGACCATCTCGGCGTCGCTGCCCTCGAGGTTCCAGGCCAGCCGCTGCAGCCGGTCCGGTGACCAGTGCGGGTCGGGGGTGACCGCGACGACGCGGTAGCCGTCGCGGCGGACGTGGCCCGCGACGTCCGCCAGCCGGCCGACGACCGGCACTCCGTCCAGCCGGTCGCCGTCGAGCCCGGGACCGTCCGTCGTGCACACCGCGTCCACCCGCCAGCCGAGGTGCGGGAACTTGCGGGTCCGGGTGATCAGGTCGCGCACGGTGGCCGGGCTCCCGGCGGCGAGCACCGGCCGCAGGCACCGCCCTTCCTTCCGCTGGTTGTGCAGCGAGAGGCGCAGCAGGTACCGCGCGGTCATGGTGACGAGCGCGATCGCGGGGATCGCGACGAAGATCCAGAGTTTGATGTTGCGGGACGTGAGGGCGATCCCGCCGAGCGCCAGGACGACGGTCGCCGCGAACAGGGAGCGTCCGAGCCGGCGGAACTCCTCCGCGCCCTGGCCGAGCACGGCCGGAGCCCACGCCCGGCTCACCGCGAGCGCCCCCAGCACCAGCAGCCAGGTGCCGAAGGCGAGGATCCCCCACTTCTCGTGCCAGTTGGCCGCGTCCCGGGCCCCGAAGAAGTTGCCGATCGCCGCCACCACGAAGGCGGTGGCCAGGGCATCGCTGGTGATCACGGTACGGCGGTACCGCTGCTCCCAGTCGCTCGCGGGCCGGACGACCGCCCCGTTCGCCGGACGCCCGCGCGTCGGCGGGGCAGGGCTGACCAACCCCCCTTGCCGCACAGAACCCCCCAGGTCCCCAGTGGTTCGACGTGCTTCGCCTAACACTGTCCCTCCCCCCGGGAGGCCCCCGCCTCCCGCACTGTTCCTCCCCTCGGGAGGCCCCCGCCCCCCGCGCCGCGCTGTTCCTCTGCGCGGGAGGCCCCCGCCCCCCGCGCACGCATGACATCCCGGCTGTGCCGGAGCTACGCGAACAACTCGCCCCGGCGGCAGCGGACTCGCACGTCCGGCCGGACTCCCGAGGTGTGCGGGAACTCGTCGGACCCCGGGTGCTCCCCGCATCCGAGGCCCCTGTCGGGCTCCGAGAACCGATCACCCCCACGTCGGCGCCGGGGACGTGACTGCTGGCTTTCCCTGACGTCGGACCTATTGATCATTAACGGTCGCCTCGTGTCCGAACAGCTGAAGCACGGTCAATCTAGACCATCGGGGCCAGTATGAAGAGAGGGATGTGTGGAATTTGTGCTCAAGATTTGAAACCGGGTCCACCGACCGGTAACGGCCCGCGGACCCCCGGGCCGGACGGGGAGTCCGCCCCGGACGGCGAGGCGCGCGGCTTGATCCCGCCGGTGTCCGGCGGCACCTTCGAAGGCGGGCACGACCGGCCCGACGTCCGGCGCGGGGCGGGCCTGAGCGAACGCGTGACGCCCGTCGCCCCGCAGGGCCTGGCCGGAGGGCCCGGGAACAGGACCTGATCCGGGGGTGCCCCGCGGGGACCGGTCGCGCGTCCTCCCGGTGGCTTCGCACGGGGAGCGCGCGGCGATTCCGGAGCCGGCCCGACCGGGCCCGCGGCCCGTGGTTCCCCGGCGACGGCCACGGTTCGACCTGTCGCCGGTGGAGGGAGGGACCCCGCCCGGGCCGCGGTCTCCGGCGGTCCGGCGGCGCGTCGCGTGCCGGCGCCGACGGACCGGCCGCACCGGCCCGTTCCCGCCGCACCAGGGTGGCCGCCGGCAGCAGGGATCATGGAGGATGCCAGGGCCGAACGGCCCGGGCTTCCGGCCCCGAGGCGGGAAGAGGGCCGAGCCGTACGCCGGTCGGGCCCGGGGACGGGCACCGGCACGAACACGGGACGAGGAGCATGACATGGCGGACAACGAGCGGTCCGGCCCCGGCGATCCGATCCGGGTCTTCCTGCTGGACGACCACGAGGTGGTACGGCGCGGGGTGCGCGACCTGCTGAACGACGAACCGGACATCACCGTGGTCGGCGAGGCCGGCACGGTCGAGCAGGCGCTGGTGCGCGTGCCCGCGCTGCGCCCGCAGGTCGCGGTCCTCGACGTGCGCCTGCCGGACGGCGACGGCGTGACCGTCTGCCGTGAACTGCGCTCCCACATGCCCGACCTGGCCTGCCTGATGCTGACCTCGTTCGACGACGAGGAGGCCCTCCTGGACTCGATCATGGCGGGCGCGTCCGGGTACGTGCTGAAGCAGATCCAGGGCACCGACCTGGTGTCGGCCGTCCGCACGGTGGCCCGGGGCCAGTCCCTGCTCGACGCGAGCGCCACCACCAGGCTGATGGCGCGCCTGCGCGGCGGGCAGCAGAAGGAGGAGGAGCCGGACGCCCTGCCGGGACTGACGGAACGCGAGCGGGAGATCCTGGCCCTGATCGGCGAGGGAATGACGAACCGTCAGATCGGTCAGCGGCTCTACCTCGCCGAGAAGACGGTGAAGAACCACATCTCCCGCCTGCTGGCCAAGCTCGGCGTCGAACGGCGCGTCCAGGCCGCCGTCATCGCCACCCAGGTACAGGACCGGCTGCGGCAGCAGGGCGGCTGAAGGCCGGCCGCCGCCCCGGCGGCGGAGGCGTCCCGGTCACGGCCGGCCGCGACACCGGCGGTCCGGCCGGCGGTCCGGCCGCCGTCGGCGCCCTCGACGCCGCGCACGCCGTCGTCCACGGGGCCTCGGGACCTTCACGGGACCTGAACTCGCCACGGTGGTAAGGCCCTTCGGCCGCGGGCCGGTGGGCCGGACGCCGAGAGGACCATCGGCCGCCGGACCGGGACCGGTGACCCCTGCCGTCACGGCCGTGCGCGACGAAGACTGGAGGCATCCTGAAGGAGGTCCTCCCCATGACCCGCACCGTCACCGCCGGACTGGACGGCTCGCCGGCGAGCCTCGCCGCCGCCGACTGGGCCGCCCGCGAAGCACAGCTGCGCGACCTGCCCCTGCGGCTGGTGAACGCCTGGCAGTGGCAGCCCCCCGCCTACGCCCCGACGGCCGGGCTCGGCGTGCCGGTGCCGCCGGCCGACCTCCAGCGCACGGCGGCGCGGCGCCTGCTGGACGAGGCACGGACCCGTGTCGCCCGCCACCGCCCCGACCTGCGGACCGACGTGGAGGAGCTGTCCGGGACGCCCGTCGCGGCCCTGCTGAAGGCCGCCGAGGACGCCGAGCTGCTGGTCCTGGGGTCCCGCGGTCCGGGCCGGGTCACCGGATTCCTGGCCGGTTCCGTCTCCCTCGCCGTCCTCGCCCGGTGCGAGCGGCCGGTGGTCCTCGTGCGCTCCGCCGAGCACGGTGAGGAGGAGCCGTCGCCGGAGCGCCCGGCCCCCGGACCGCCCGCCGCCACCGACCACCGCGACGTCGTTCTCGGCCTCGACCTGAGCAAGCCCGACAGCACGGTGATCGGCTTCGCGTTCGACGCGGCTTCGCGGCGCTCGGCGCGCCTGCGGATCGTCCACGGCTGGACGCCGCCGCCCTACCACCACGGCGGCGAGCTCATGCCCGACCTGAACGAGGAGATGGCGGCGCGGGTGCGACGCGAACTGTCCGGCGTGCTGCGACCGTGGCAGGAGAAGTACCCCGCCGTGGAGACCGGCGCGCAGACCACGGTCGGCGGAGCGGGCCGCCACCTCGTCGACGCCTCCCACGACGCGTCGCTGGTGGTCGTGGGCCGGCAGATCCGCCGGGCGGCGGTCGGCACGCACATCGGGCCGGTGGTCCAGGCCCTGCTGCACCATTCCGCCGCTCCGGTGGCGGTGGTCCCGCACGACTGACCGCGGTCCGGAGCGACGACCTCTGGACCTTCGGCGGGGCCGGGGGTCAGGGGGGGGGGGCCGGGGGGGGGGGCGCGCGGGGGGCGCGCGCCCCGCGGGCC
>NZ_JBIRHK010000007.1:218679-265004 GCF_044328485.1 Streptomyces sp. NPDC017936
GGCTCTGCCCCCCGGAACCCCGGGTGGCAGAGCCACGACCACGTCCTCGCCACCGTTTCCGCAGCGCCGCCGGGGGCGGCTCCCCGTGTCGCCCGCCGCGCACGGGCGAGGGGCCGCACGGCCCTGCCCGGCTCCGGACGGCCCCTGGCCGCCGGCGTGCCGAACGTCCCGCGGACGAAAGGACGTTCAGCCCGCCGCGGCGGACCATCGGCATCCGGCGCGGCCCGGCGCCGGCCGGGAGAGTGAGGGGTGTCAGAGCCGAACGGACGTCACCGGACGGACGTCACCGAAGGGATCACCGTCATGGCCGTGCACCAGCACACGCATCCGAAGACCGGCTTCCACCTGCCGTCCCCGCGCGGCGACCGGACCGCCTCCGCACCCGGGGCCGCCGTGCCGGCCCGCACCGACGCGCACACCGCACGGGCCTACGCCTTCGCCTCGGCCCGCGTGCTGATGGGCTTCGTCTTCCTGTGGGCCTTCCTCGACAAGACGTTCGGCTTCGGCTACGCCACCCCCTCCGGCAAGGGCTGGATCGACGGCGCCTCGCCCACCGAGGGCTTCCTCGGTCACGTCGCCGTCGGGCCGATGGAGTCCACCTTCCACTCCTGGGCCGGCGCCGCCTGGGCGGACTGGCTGTTCATGCTCGGCCTGCTCGGCATCGGCCTCGCCCTGACCGCCGGGGTGGCGCTGCGGCTGACGGCCCTCGCGGGCACCGTGATGATGGCGCTGATGTGGATGGCCGAGTGGCCACCCGCCCAGCACCTGTCGGACGGCTCGCCGAGCATGTCGACGAACCCGTTCGTCGACTACCACCTCGTCTACGCCGTGCTGCTCGTCGCCCTCGCCGCCGTCTCCGCGGGAGACGCCCTGGGCCTGGGACGGCTGTGGGCCCGGCTCCCGTTCGTCCGCGACCACCGGTGGCTGCGCTGAACGCCACCGGCGCGGTGGACCCGCCGACGGGTCCACCGCGCCGGTCCGCCGAGAGGGCCGCCGCTCCCCGACAGGGACCGGCGGCCTCTGTCATGCCGGACCGCAGGCCGAGACGCCCGAAGCGGAACACCCGACGGAGGAGGGCTGCGTGCCCGCGACGATCACCGCGGGACCGGACGGCTCGACCGGGAGCCGTGCCGCCGCGGCCGGAGGGCCGCGGGTTCCCGTGGGGAGGGACTTGACCTTGACACGGTGACAAGGTGTCCCCTGGGTGCAGGAGGTGGTTGCGATCAACCCGGTGAACGGAACTCCGCAGAACGCCCGCGTGACCGATGCCCTGAGCGCCGAGGACCCGTCGGTCCGGCTCCAGGCGGCCCTGGCGGCCGGATCGGCCCCCGACCCCGGCTTCCTGGAGGCGCTCGTCGAACGGTGCGCGGTCGAGCCGGACTTCTTCGTGCGGGACATGCTGTCCTGGGCGTTGACCCGCCTCCCGCCGGAGATCACCCTGCCCCGGATGCGTCGGGAACTCGCCTCCGGGCGCGCCCAGGCCCGCAGCCAGGCGCTGCACACCCTCTCCAAGATCGGCGACGGGCGAGCGTGGCCCTGGATCACGCGCGCCCTGCTGCACGACGCCGACGACGAGGTCGCGCGGACCGCGTGGCGGGCCGCGGTCGTCCTCGTGCCCGAGGACGGGAGAAAGGACCTGGCCGACGAACTGGTCGGGCACCTCGGCCGCGGGGACCGCGAGGTGCGGCTGAGCCTGAGCCGCGCCCTCGTCGACCTCGGGGACGTGACCGGGCCCGCCTTGGAACGGGCCGCGGCGCACCCCGACCCGGCGGTGGCCACGCACGCCCGTGCCACCGAGCTGCTCCGGCACGGCCCGGAGACGGGTTTCGACGCGGCTGTCGAGGAGGCGAAGCGGATCGCCGCCCTCGGTCCGGAACGAGCCGCCGCCGTCGCCGCGGGGGCCGCCGGGCAGGCGGGGACGACCGTACCGGCGGGGACGACCGAACCGGCGGGGACGACCGAACCGGCGGCGGGGGCCGCCGGGGCCGTGAAGGCCGCCGCGGAGGCCGCGGAATGCTGATCGGCGATGTGGCCCGTCGCTCGGGGGTGAGCACCCGGATGCTCCGGCACTACGACGCCCTGGGACTGGTGCGGCCGACGGGCCGCACCGTCGGCGGCTACCGTGAGTACTCCGCCGACGACGTCCGCAGGATCTTCCACGTGGAGAGCCTGCGATCCCTCGGGCTCTCCCTCAAGCAGATCGAGCGCGCGCTGCAGGACCCGGCCTTCACGCCGTCCGCCCTGGTCGGCGACCTCATCCGGTGGACGGAGGACCGCCTGGAGCGGGAACGGGAACTGCTGGAGCGGCTCCGCGCCGTCGACGCGTCGGCGCCGGCCGGCTGGCAGGACGTCCTGCGTGTCGTCGCGCTCCTGCGGGGGCTCGACTCGGCCAGTGCCGCGCGCAGGCAGCAGGCCGTCCTCACCCAGCCCGAGGGCGTGCCGGTTCCCGTCGAGGTGCTGGCCGGGGCCGTCCTGGCCGAATCCGACCCCCACGTCGCCGGCGCCCTGCGCTGGGCGCTCGCCCGGTCGGGGAGCGACGGCGTGGCGGCACTGGCCGCCGGCGTGCACGCGCGGGACGCCGGCGTCCGGCGGCGCGCGGTGCTGGCGGTCACCGCGATGTCCGAGGCCCCGGGCGCGACCGCGCTGCTCACGGACGCGCTCGGGGACCCGGACCCGACGGTGCGCGGCCATGCCGCTCTGGCCCTGGGCCGGCGCGGCGTGACCGCGACCGTACCGGCCCTCGTCGGCATGGTGGTCGAGGGTTCCCACGACGTCGACGCGGCGGAGGTCCTGGGAACGCTGTCCCGGGACCCGCGGTGCGCGGACCGGATCACGGCCGCGCTGACCGACGAACTGGCCGCACCCACCGCGGACTCCGCGACGCGGATCCGCCTGACCCAGGCGCTGGTCGAGCTGCCGGGCACCACCGCGCGGGAGGTCCTGCGCCGGCTGGCCCACGACGACGACCCCGCCGTCGCCCTCGTCGCCTCGGCCTTCCTCACGGTCCTCGACGAGCGGTCTCCCCGGGACCGGGGCGACGAGGACGCCTGAGAGCGCGCGACCGAGGAGCCGCGGCACCCCGCCCCGGCGGTCATGCGCCCCCGGACCGGAAACGGCCGGCGCGGCCCCCGACGGCCGGCCGCCGTGCCGTCGGCGGACCGCCGACGCATCAGCCCCCGTGCCCGGCAACGGACTCGAGGAGCCTCCCGTGCGCGCGCCGGCGAGGTGGGCGAGGTGGGCGGGAACAGCGCGTCACGGTGCCCGTGACGGAGCTCCCGGGAGGCTCCTCGTCGGCGGACGGGGTCACGACTCGTACCAGAAGGTCCCGTCGAGGCCGTCCTGGGCGATGGTCCGGGCCATGACGTTCCCGTCCTGGACGTAGAGACCGTGCGTGGGGGTGAGGAAGAAGTCGAAGGCGGCCACGGGCGTCGTGGCGTCACAGGCCAGGTCGCCGCGGATGCAGAAGCGGGCGACCGGAACGCCCGGGAACTCCTCGGGGCCGGGTCCCGCGGACGTGAAACCGAGGGCGCCCACTCCTTGCGGGACCTTGGCCCACAGGCCGGTGCCGGGCTGCTTCGGGTCGGCGTACAGCATGCCGTTGACCAGCTCCCGCGGGATGTCCGTGGCGCCGGAGGCGATGGTCTCCAGCACCGCGTCGGCGGCCTGCGCGCCCTGGGAGTAACCGACGATCGTGAGCCGTGCGGCCGGGTCCTTGCGGTGGGTCTCCTCGACGGCGGCCAGGAGGTTGGTGTAGCCCTGCGCGACGCTGCTGTCGTAGCTCGGCGCGAACAGGTCGGGCGTGTTGCGGCCGTTGAGCCAGGGGCCGGCGGAGGCCGGGTAGCAGACGGGGACGGGTGTGCCGCCGTCCAGGTGCTGGTTGGCGTAGCCGAACGTGATGGTGCAGCCGGGCGCGTCCGCCGCGGCGCCGGTGCCGCCGAGTTCGATGTAGTAGTGGTGCGGGGCCTCGTCGGCGTGGGCGACGGCGGGTGTGAGGACGGCGGCCGTCAGCGCCGCCGCGAGGGCGAGGGTCCTGGCGCGGCGCGCGAGTCGGCTGGTCTTCGGCATCGGGTGTCCCCCGGGGTCGATGGCGTGCGGGTGGTCGGTGATCCGGTGCCGGACACTACGGAGCGGCGATGACACGGCGATGAATCCGGACCCGGCGGCGGCTCATCCGCGCCGGTGGGCCTGGGCGAGGTGGTCCTGCAGACGGGCGTGGCGGAACTGGTAGACCGCGCCGGCCCGGCGCAGCACGCCGCGCCGGTAGGCGTCGTCGAGGAAGGCGACGACGGCCCAGGGCAGGCGTCCGGTCAACGGCAGCCACACGCGGGAGAGCACACACCACTGGCCCCAGGCGGTCATGCTCAGGGTGTAGCCGAGGGCGCCGCCGAGACCGCTGATGACGCCGATGGTGAGGCTGACCGCGTGGTTCATGTCCAGTCGGCCCAGGTGCCCCTGCAGCAGGTCGACCACCACCTCCACCCCGAGCCCGACCGTCGCGCCGAACACGGGTGCCCAGACGGCCAGTTGGGTGACGGCCGTCCTGCGGTCGGCGTGCAGGACGCTGCGCGGGCTCACGGCGGAGACGATGTCGAGCGGGGTTTCGAGGAGGCCGAGGAGACAGAAGGTGAGTCCGGCGCCGCCGCCGAAGGTCAGGGCGAAGACGATCCCGTCCACGAGCCCGACGCGGAGCGCGGACGACCACCCCGCGTTCCAGCCGTACGCGTGCACCAGACCGACCGCGAACCCGTAGGCGAAGCCGAAGAGCGCGCCGCCCAGCGTGCCGATCACCAGCCGGGGACCGGCCGTCCACGTGGTCGTCCCGGGCCGGCCGCGGATCCGCAGGCGTACGGCGGACGGCGTGACGTCCTTGCCCGTGACCGTGTACGTGAGCCAGTGCACGAGCCCGAACAGGCAGCCGGCGAGGAGCCCGACGACCGTTCCGTCCAGGAGGCCGAGGGCGAGGGGGGCGCCGACGAGGAAGACACTGGCGAGGACGTCGACGAGTCCGATGGCCAGTCCGGTGACGAGGGCGGTGACCAGGCTGCGGGTGGAGTCGCGCAGACCGTTGCCGAGCCGCCACCAGGCCAGGTCGGGGGTTTCGAGCCGGGTCAGGTGGTGGGCGAGGTGGCCGAGCCACCGCCGGGCGCGGTCCGGGTCCCAGTCGCGCGCGCCCGGACCGGGCCGGCCGCGGTAGACGGTGGGCAGGAAGTTGTCGAGCAGGTGCTCCTCCAGGTCCCGCGCGCTGCCGAACTTCCCGGTGTCGAGCAGGGAGGCCGGATCGTGGTCCGGGGTGTCGCTGTAGACGGTGCGGGCGAGCGCGACCATCAGCGGGGTCGACAGGACGGTGGCGAGTGGGGCCGGCGGCCCGTCCGGTGACGGCGCGCGCAGGTGCTTCAGCACGGTGTCCCAGGCGCCCGCCGCGGGGTCCGCGCGGTCGGTCTTGCGGGTGGTGCGGGGCAGGTAGTGGTCCAGGTCGTCGAGGGTGAGGTCGGCGAGTTCGACCGGCGCGGCGGAGGTCAGCACGTCGGTCTCGTCGACCGCGGCGGCGTACTCGTCGGGGCGGCTGGTGAGCAGCAGGGGGAGGGTGGTGGCGTTGAGGGCCTCGAGCGCGGGGCGCCGCAGCCCGTCGGCCATCTCGTCGAAGCCGTCCAGCACCGGCAGGACGCGGCCGGAGTCGACCAGCGCGGCGGCCAGGCTCACCCGGCCCGGCCCCCGGGCGGCCGTACCGGGGTGGTCGCGCGTCAGCTGCTCGGTCAGCCAGTCGCGCAGGGTGACGGCGGTGGGGTTCCAGGCGCCGATGCTGAAGATCACCGGTACGGGTTCCGCGGGCGTCCGCGTCCTCAGGTGGTCGAGGACGAAGCGCAGGGTCAGGACCGTCTTGCCGGACCCGGACCTGCCGAGGACCACCAGCCGCCCGGAGGGGACGGCCCGGTAGGTCCGCGCGATGTCCTCCAGCCGGCCGCTCAGGTCCAGGGGCTCGCTCGCGGCTCCCGGCGGGAGGCGGCGGATGTTGGCCCAGTGGTCGGTGAGCGTCCCGTCGGCGGCCTTCCAGCGGACCGGCAGCGGATAGGGATCGTGGATCCGCCGGTGTTCCTCCTCGCGCTGCCAGCGGGCCGCCACCGCCTTCGCGAGTTGTTCGGCCGCGTCCGCCAGCGCGGTCTGCGACGCCGATGCCGGCGGTGGTGCCGGCGGGGGAGCGGCGGACGGTTCGGAAGCCGGTTCCCCGGGCCCCGGTTCACCGGCCGGCTGCCGCGCGGCGGACGGACCGGACGCCTCTTCCCCCGGCCCCGGTTCACCGGCGGCGTCCGTGCCGCCGTCCGGTTGCCCCGGGACGGCGGCGCGCAGTAACTCCTCGCGGTCCTCGCTCCGCAGGGCGAGCGCGTCGGCCAGCTTCCGCACCGTGGTCATCCGCGGGTTGGCGCGCCTGCCGTTCTCCAGGCCGCGGATGGTGGCCACGCTGACCTCGGAACGCCGTTCCAGTTCCTCCTGGGTCAGCCCCGCCTTCTCGCGCAGCCGCCGCAGGACCCTGCCGAAATCACTGGCCACAAGTCACGGCCTTCCCCCTGAGTCGTCCGTGTTTCCGCAGGTGGGGACTCTAGCGCGGCCACCGGTCACATATGACCGGTTCAATGCTCTGTCCACATTTCCTGCACCGCGGCCAGTCTCGACGGCATCGACGTGATCGACCGGGCGAGCGGATCGACCGGTCCGGAGAACGGGGAGTCGCCATGCCGACGACGACCGCGGCCCGGGGCGTCCCGGGCGGCACGGTCCTCACCGCGGAGGAACGCGAGGTGCTCTACGCGCTCGGGTGCGGCCTGGGGGACGCCGAGATCGCCGGCGTCCTCGCCCTGCCCGAACGTGTGGTGGCCGAGCGGCTCGCCGGCGTCCTGGGGAAGCTCGGGCTGAGCGACCGGGCCGCCGCCATCGTGCACGCCTTCGACTGCGGTCTGGTCGTCCCGGGCCAGGGCCCGCGCAGGCCGGCGCGGGCGCCGGGGACCACCGCCGACCGGCGGACGGGCGCCGCCTCCGGTCCCTGGCTCCGGGTGTCGCTGCTCGGCCCGTTGCGGACGAGGCTCGCGGGGCGGCCCGTGGACGTCGGCCCCCTGCGCCAGCAGGCCGTGCTGGCGGCGCTGGCGCTGAGCCCGGGCCGTTCCGTCAGCCGGCGGCAGCTGCTGGAGGACGTGTGGGGCAGGGAGATGCCGGACGGGAACGTCGTACCCGTCTACGTGTACCGGCTGCGCAAGAGCCTGCGTCTCGGGGAGCGCCCGGACTCGGTGATCCGGCGCGACCGGTACGGCTACGGACTGGTCCGCGGCGTCGCCGAGGTGGACGTGCTGTGCATGGAGGACCTCGCCACCCGGGCCGGGGAGGCCGAACGGGCCGGTGACCTGTCCGAGGCCGTGCGGCTGTGCGCCCGGGCGCTGGAGCTGTTCCGCGGTGAGCCGCTGGCCGGACTGCCCGGGCCGTCGGCCGAGGCGGAGCGGCTGCGGCTCACCCGGCGCAGGGTCGCCCTGGCGCAGCGGAAGGCGGGCTGGCAGCTGAGGCTCGGCCGGCACGCCGAGGCGATCGCCGAGCTGTCCGCCCTGGCCCTGGAGGAGCCGCTGAACGAGCCGGTCGCCGCGACGCTGATGCACGCGCTGCGGCGCGGCGGCCGGCGGGCCGAGGCGCTGGCCGTCTTCGACCGCACCGGCCGGCGCCTCGCCGACGACCTGGGGGTGGCGCCGGGCGACGAGCTGCTGCAGGCGCGGCGGGCGGTCCTGCGCGGGGACGACGCCGGCACCGGGCGCGGACGGGCGGGCGCGGCGTGAACGGGGGAGCCGTCGGCCGCGGACGCGACGAGGAACTGCTGCTGGCGCGGATCTCCGCGGCCGCCGGCCGGGCGCACCTCGGCAGGCGGCGCGCCACCCACCGGGCGCCGGCCGGCGAGCCGGGCGCCCGGTGGGCCGCCGCGGTCGCGGTCGCGCGGCGCCTGCTGCGACCCGGCGGCGGGCCGGTCGTCGGGGCGGGGGCGCGGCTCGACCTGTACGAGCACGGGATGACGGTCGCCACCGGCAAGCGGATCCATGCCATCCGCTTCGACACCACGGTGGTGCGCCGGTGCCGGGTGCTGTCCCCGCGGGGCGTCACCCGCGCCCTGGTGCTCGTCGACGTCGACGACGGGCGGATCGTGCTGCGCCACGGTGACTTCGACCGGCCGCGGGAGTGGTGGCCCGGCATCCGCCGGGCCGTCACCGAGGCCCAGGTGCCACGGGCCCTGGCCGCGCTGGACCGGGGGGCACGGCTGGTCTTCGGCCCCGTGTGGATCACCGCGGACGAGGTCGGCTCCGGGAGGACGGCTCTGCGCTGGGCGCAGGTCCAGCGCGTCGAGGTCCTCAACGGCTCCGTCGCCGTCCGCGCCGCCGGCCGCTGGCAGGTGTGGGCCACCGCCGCCTCCGGGATCCCGAACCTCTGTGTCCTCCACGCCCTGGCGGAGCGCCTCGCCGGGCACGCCGGTGAGTGCCTCGGTGAGCACCTCGGCGAGCGCCTCGCCCGTGCCGAGCGGGACGACGACTGACGTACGGCCCTCCGGCCCGCGACGGCTCCGTCGGCCGCCGGCCGCACGTACCCACCGAACCGAACCCACCAGAAGGAGACAGCCATGGCCGACAGCTACCGGTACCGGTGCGGCGAGTGCGGGCACCGCACCGCCTGGGGGAGCGAATCCCGGGGCGCGGAGGCGATCGAGGCCCATTACGGCCGGCGCCATCCGAACGTTCTCCCGGGAGGGATGGCCGAGTTCCGCAAGGGCTCGTCCTTCGACGGCTCCGGATGCCTGCTCGTGCTGGGCGTCCTGGTCCTGCTCCTGGTCATCGCCTCCCGGCGCTGACCGCGCCGACGGGGCGAGGCACCCGGCGATCCCCCGCCGGCGGACACGGCACACACGACAGACACGACAGACACGACGGACAGAGGAGTACGGCGATGGAAGCGGAACTGGCGGAACTGGCGCGGCTGGCCGCGTCGACGGTGGTCGGCGCCATGGCCACGGCCGGGTGGGAGAGCGTGCGGCGGGCGACGGTCGAACTGTGGCGCCGGGCGCACCCCGAGCGGGCGGACACGGTGCTGGCCGAACTGGGCGAGGCGCGCGCCGACGTGCTCGACGCCCGGCGGAACGGGGACGAGCGGGCCGAGGGGGAACTCGTCGGCGAATGGCAGGGGCGGCTGCGCAGGCTCCTGGCCGCCCACCCCGAGATGGTGCCCGAACTCCGCCGCCTGGTCGACGAGTTGCTGCCCATGGTCGAGGAGGAGGACCCGCGGTCCGGCGGCGTCCGGCTGACCGCGAACGCGTCGGGGCGGTCACGCGTCACCATGGCCGGACGAGACATCACCATCACCAAGAGGTGACCGCTTGAACTCCGGAGAGACCCAGGACGGCGCCGACGGCGGTGGGACCCACATCACCGCACGGGCGGACAACCGGTCCAGGGTCACCGTGGCCGGCCGTGACGTCAACAGCACCTACTTCGTCAGTGCCTCGACGGCGGCACTCGCCGCCCTCGTGGGCCTCGTGCTCCTCGTGGGCGTGTGGCAGCCGTGGCAGGAGACGGCCGCGACCGGCGAACGGGACCGCACGCGGGCCGCGATCGGATCGGAGTCCCCCGGCGGGTCCTCCGCCACGACCGCGCCGGACCCGGGGCCGGCGTCCGACGGGGAGGACGACGAGGAACCGGAGGAGCCGGAACCCTCCACCGGCCCCACCCCCAGCGACTCCCCGTCCCCCGACCCGCCGGACCCGGACGACGTGGCGTTCGCGTCCGTCGGCGTCGGCACCTGCCTCAACGTGTACGACGACGGCTGGGGCGAGCTGAACCACGAACGGCCGTCCGCCGTCGACTGCGGCGCCGGCTTCGCCTACTCGAAGGTGACCATGGTGACGACGGCCGCCACGAACTGCCCCGACGGCGCCGGCCGACGGGCCTGGGGCCACGTCAACGACGACGGATCGCTCATCGCCCTGTGCCTGGACCGCGTGTTCGCCACGGGCCAGTGCTTCCCCGCGATCCTGGACAGACAGGCCGACGGGTCCCTGAACGGCGAGGGCCGCCTGTTCACCGTGTGGGGCTGCGACCGTACGGACGTGCCGCGCGGCTACAACGCGGTCATGGCGATCACGGCGGTGCTGCGCGGCGGCCGGTGCCCCGAGCGCACCGGCGGACAGACGCTCTCGTGGGACGTCTTCAACGGCGCGGCCACCGTCTGCGCCGTCCAGACGGAGACCTGACGCGCCCGCCGGGGCGGGGCGGTCGGGGCAGCGCGTGCTGCCCTGCCGGAAGTTCAGATGCGAGAGTCGGCCGCCAGCGCGGTAAACGCCGATCAGGCACCGCGGGACACGGCCGGCGCCTGCCGGTCCGTGTCCTTCGAGTCCCGGACGAGAACGGCCTCGGTGCGCACGGCGACCTCGATGCAGTTGTCGCCGGAACTGCCGCTGTAACTGCTCTTGAACCAGGTCGGTCCAGTGGTGCTCACAGTGCTCCTCGCATCTGCTCCAGCAGGCTTACTGCGGCTTCACGGCCGAGGGCCTGCGAGCGCAGCTCGCCATAGCGCTGGAGCATCGCGCTCACGTCTTTCGGCGACGTGATCAAAATGCTCGACTGCTGGCCCTCGGAGTGACCCACTCACTCGTGCTGAGGCGTCTCCGCCAGGTACATCAGGCCGTCGATCCCGGCGTGATCGTATTGACGAAGGGGCATCACCTGGATCTCGACGTTCCTTCGGACGCCTTCCTTCAGCAGGTGGTCCAACAGGTGACGTGCCACCTCTGGCCCGCCCATGTGCCGTTCGAGCAGAGTCTGCTCGATGACGAAGCTGAAGGCTGTGTTCGGGCGTTCGGTCAGAAGCCAAGAGCTCGTCGCCCGGCAGTGGCAGCGACGCCGGTTCCTTCGGAACCGGAGCTCTCAGCCCGCCCCGTGACCAGGCCTTGCGCCGGCGCTGCACCGACCGGACGCTGACGCGCAGGCCGTGCACGATGTCCGCGTTCTCGTCGCCCTGAGGGAAGCGTTCGGCGGCCTCCCTCCGCGGCTTCTCGCGGAAAGCCCGGCGTTTGGCGGCCAGATCACCGCCCTGGGCATACCTCATGCAGTCGGCATACCGCAGGGACCACGGACCGTCAGCCCTGTCGGCACCACGCTGTGAAGGTTGGCAATGGTCCAAGCCGCTGAGACGACGGACGCGGGCTGTCCCTGCAGACGTGGCCGGGCATCCCGGCCACGCCTGTTCGATCACGGTGCTGAGCGCGGGCCCGCTACATGCCCCAACCGCCGAGGTTTTTGACGCCCAGGTAGTACATGTAGGCCTTGCGTCGGCAGATGTCGCGGGGATTGACTCTGGCCCCGCCGTCCACCGCGTAGGCGCGGGTGGGGTACGCGTTGCAAGTGTGGTCCCGCAAAGTGGTGTAGAAGATGGAGTCGACCGCGCCCTTCTTGCTCTTGGTCCATCGGTCGGTTTTGCTCAGATAGATGATGCCGTAGCCGTAGTCGTGCATGTCGCAGGCCTTGGTGAAGTCGAAGCCGCCACGCACGATGTCCGGGTTGGGCCGGTCCACCGAGAAGGTGCAGTGGTCGAAAGTGACGCCGACAACCGACTTTCCGCCGGGTGTCTTTTTCCACGACTGCTTGTACAGGGGGCCGCCGTAATCCATCGGGACGCCGCCGGAGACCCAGCAGCCGTTGGTCCCGTAGAGGTACTGCGAGGCGTAGACGCACTGAGGCTGCAGCGCCCGGGTCCCGGCCGGTGCTGTGGCCTGTGTCGCCGTGGCCAGCTTGCCCACCGTCGAGTAGGTCAGGTTCCAGGTGCCCCGTTCGGGGGTGGACAGTCGGGTGATGTTGCCGCTTGAGTCGTAGGTGTAACTGCTGGTCACGACTGGGTCGCCGTCGATCTGGCGGGCATCGGTGACGGTACGCAGGCGCTTGGCGGTGTCGTAGGCGTAGGCGGCGGCCACGACCGGTGCGGTGTCGCCGGTGGCGTCGTAGGTGACGGTCTTCAGTTGGCCGGCCACGTCGCCGAAGGCGGAGGCGGTGGCCGTGGTGGCCGTGGCGTACTGGTAGGTGGCTACGGCGCACTGGGTGACGTCGTCGACGGTGCAGTCGGTCTCGGGGGTCTTGGGCACGGCCAAGCGAGTGACGCGGCCGCTGCCGTCGTAGGAGATCACGGTGGTGCCGAGGTCGGTGCTCTTCACACTTGTGATCAGGTACTCGCTCCCGATCAGGGTCCAGGTGTGGGTGAGGTCGTCGGCCTGGCCGGCCGTCTGGGTGAAGCTGCCGTTGGCGTTCTTGACCAGAACGAAGCCGTCTTCCGACACGAAGCGACCGGAGGCCTGCGGATCGGCCTCAAAGCGTCGTGAGGCGGTGCCGCTGGCCAGGTTCACCTGGACGTATCCGTTGGCGCTGAAGTCCTTCAGCCGGTCACCGAGCATGTCGCCCAACGGCTCGAAACGCCAGTTCGGGCCGAGCACGTTTTCGTTGGGCAGGACGTTGTCGGCTCGCTGCCCGGCGCTGTGGCTGCGAGTGGTCACCAGACCGTCATCAGCCAAGTCGGTGCCGTCGGTGATCCACACACCAGTGAGGGTGTCAGCGCGGCCGGGCCACAGATCCTTCGGCGCAGGGCCGGGATCGGCCGGATCCTCGCCCTCACCGGGTGTGATGACCTCGTCGGAGGTGACTTCGAGGACGGGAGGCTCAAGGCCGTCGGGATTCTCCGCGGCAGCAAAAACCCGGTAGTTCCTGGTGGCGCTTTCGCTGGGGGACTGCAGTACCAACCCGTGGTTGGGGGTGCCTCCCGCCCACTTGGCCACCATGGGCGTGACGTCCCATGCCATGGTGCCGCTGCCGCAGGAGCCGAGCTGGGAGCCCTCGGTGGAGACCACTGCGTCTTCGGTGGTGTTCGAAGGTTGCGGAGTCCAGGTCTGCTCGGTGGCTTCCCAGAAGTCGGTCACCCGTCGCACCTGGACACCCTCACCTACGACGGCACCGCAGGACGGCGCGTCGAGGTTGGTGAGTTTGAGCACCGCCTTGGTGGGAGTCTTCAGGCCTTGCGTGTTGAACCGCAGGTAGGCGCGGCCCTTCTCACCGTCGGTCTCGGTGCCGACCTTGAGATAGCCGCCTGAAACGTTGTTTCCGTCGAAGACGCTGTTGACGTCGGTGTCGTCACTCAGGGGCAGGACCACCGACGGGTCGATGGTGACGGGGTAGGCGGTGTCCGGATCGGCCAGATAGGCGTGCGACGGCTTGAGTACCAGGGTCTTGCCGCCGCTGCTGTCCTTGACGGAGGCGGCGATGTCGCCGGTGCTCCCGTGGTGGGTGGTACCGCGCTTCTGGCTGCCCTTGCCGGGTCGGTAGGCCTGGGGAGCGGCGGAGTCGTAAAGCACCGGGGTGGAAGAGGCGGCGATCACGGTATCGCCATCCTCGATGGTCAGTCGGTCGCCTGCGGCCTCCCCGACCGTCATCCCTTCTGCGGTGAGAGGGACCCTCACCTCGACCGGGCCGCTGGGTCGCCGGTTGAGTACCACGTCGAACCGTAGACCGGACGGCAGGGCAGTGGCCGACAAGTCCCCGGCGCCATCGGCGACGACGCCCTGGTAAGTGGCCTTGTTGCCCTGGACGAGCGGCTTGGGCAAGTCGCCGTCCCAGTTCAGCCGGATGCTGTCACCCGCCTTCCGGCGCAGCTCGGCGAAGGGGCCCTTGCCGCCGCCGGAGAAGCGGACATCACCCACGGCTGCCCTGGGCCGGAAGCCGGAGCCGTCTCGAACCAGATCGGTGTCGATGTCGGCCCAAGAGCCGTCCTGCTGCTTGGCCCGGACGGGACCGGAATGCAGTTCGGTGACGAAGCGCCCGTCGGCGAGTCGGTAACTCGTGGATGTCTCGGTGCGATTGACGACGGTGCGCTCCGGAGCAGAAACCGAGGACGGGAGAGGAGTCGTAGTGGTAGGCGTGGCATGGGCCACGGCGTGGGGAGCGAGGACCGCCATTGCGCTAAATGCGCAAGCAGTCGCAAGCCGTCTTTGAATTCGCATCAAGCCTCTTCCGGTGCGAGAGCGAGCATGAGAGGCGCCGACTGTCCTGTTCTGATCGCCTGGAGGGCACAAGTGCCCCACTGCCGCATTCCGTTGTGGACGCCCGGGGTCACGCCGGCAATCCCCAGGGTGCGACGCCGAATGACGGGTGTGGCGTTGGGAGTTGGCGCCTCCATCCACCTGCTGTTGTCGTCGGGGTCACGCTGCATGCGGGTACGCGATGTGCCATACGACGAGCGCTGTATGTTTTTCCTTCAGCCCGGCCGACTACTCATTTTTAGGCCGCAGGGACTTGGAGCATTGCCGATGAGCCTGCGCTCGCCCACCGGACCGCACTCCACCTCGCGGGCATCCTCATCCGGACCCGAAACTGACCGAAGGGAATGAACTCGAGGCCGGGGTCCGGCGCACGGCTGTGCCACGCCCTGCCTCCCTCAGGCGCAGTACGTGCCGTTGCAGGTCCAGATCCAACCGCAGCCACATCCCCAACTCGTGGTGCAGGCACAAGAGAAGTTACAGCCGGGGGAACAGGCGCTTCCGACGTTGCACTGGCACGTCGCGGCCGGCGCGGATTCGACGCTGGCGGTGGCGTGGGTCTCGGCGGTACCGAGAGAGCCGAGCGTCGCCATGAGGGCGCACGCCTCGCTGCGCCCGAACGCGGCGATGCCCCTCTCCTCGATCTCCTTCATCCGGGTCTGGACGGCCGCGTCCTCGCGGGTGTAGGTCGCCTCATCCGCGACGATCGCCTCGAACTCGTCCAGCACACCTGCCTGCCCGGCCGACATGTGGGAGTGCGCTCGCCGGTAGCGTTTCACCTGCTCGACCCAGAGACTGCTCCGGACGCTCGGTGACAGGGCGGCGAACACGGCCGGCCTGTGGGCCGCAGAGATCCTGGCCAGCTCGTCGTACTGACCGACGCGCGGCGTTTGGTTCGCCCGGGCCCAGCTCCGTCCGGCGGCCAGCTCCCGGGACTCGGCCGCGAACGCCGGCACCTTGCCGTTCAGTAACAGAGCCGCCGCGACCCCTGCTCCGGCGCCCAGCCGGAACACCCCCCGCCGCCCGATGCGGGTGCCCTCGGCCTGGTTGCCGTCCGCAGGCCTGTCCCGCTCCGGATCACCGAGCGCGCGCAGCACCAGCACGGTCCGGCGAGGCCCCAGTCGCACGGCCAGCCGGGAACCCATACGGACACCGCTCCAGGCCCACACCCGTGTGCCCTCGACCTTGAGCAGGGTGGGCGCCCAGGAAGAGGCCGGACCCAAGGCCTGCTCGCGCCACCGCCGCACGTCACGATGCCCGAGCGGCAGGACTTCCAGGCGCCCCGCCGATGCCCGTTCGACCCGCCGCGACACTTCTTCGCACAGGGCGCAGGAGGCATCGAAGGCGAGGACCCAGCGACACACCGTTTTCGTCATCTCTCCCTCTGTTCCGTAGATGGAGCGACAGGCCCGGCATGACCTGTCGGGCCTGTCGTACGGGCCTTACCCGAGGCCGTTGTAGGAGAACGACGTGGTCCTACAGGCGAAGTCGGCTCCGCCGGCCCCGTTGCGCAGGCATATCTCGAGGTAGTAAGTCCCGGGCGTCGGGCTGGGGAGGTACTCCCATCCCTCCGTCACGCACACCCCGCTGCCGTTCGCGGCGTGCCGGTAGTCGTAGAAGCCCGTGCTGTTGTTCCATATGGACGCGACGGCACGGTTGCCATCAGCCGTGCCCAGGTCGCAGGCCACCAATTTGTACGAGCCGCCCGACATCGACACTTCGGCCCTGCCGTAGCCGCCCGGTGACGAATATCCGGACAGGACCGAGTACGTGGCCGCGTGAGCTGTGCCGCTGGTGAGGGCGGCAACAGCCATTGCGGACATGACGACTCCAGCGGCGGTACCGATTTTGCGCAGCCGCATGCTGTCTCCTTCGGTGAGGACGTGAGGGAAGTCCGATCAGCCGAGGCCGGAGTTCTACGGAGCCTCCGCGGCGGTGGCGGACGCCCGCGGTGATCGCGCCCGGGCGGGCGCCGCCGCCTTGTCCCCAGTGGTCGGCCGAGACCGAGGATGTCCACACGGCCGGGGAGCCGACAAGGAGAAGCAGCGTTCACGTCCGTTCGGAACAGTGCTTCTTCGTGTTCCGAACGTGTTCGAACAGGGCTGATTTCCCAGTCGTCCGGTCACCGCTCGCTGAGTCATGCTGGGATCATGACCGAGACGGACAGGGCCTTACCCGAGCCGCCGCGGCCCGAACAGGCCGGCACTCCCGTCGAGTTCGTCGCGGCGCTGCGTGCGTTGCGGATGTGGTCCGGACTCACCTACCGGCAGCTCGAGAGCAAGGCCACGGCACTGGCCGACACCCTGCCGGCCAGCACCGTGGCGACCACGCTCGGCCGCGCGACCCTGCCCCGCGAACGGTTCGTCGACACCTTCGTCCGAGCCTGCGGCCTCGGCGAGGAGGAGGTACGTCAGTGGCTCCAGGCACACCGTCGTATTGCCGCCGGCGAGTCCGCACCCACCCATGACCATGACGGCGACAAGGGCGAAGCCTCCGTGGGCAGTGAGGCCGCCCCGACGCGCGCCCCGCGATGGTGGCGCCGGGCGGTCGGCCTGCTCAGCGCCGCGGGCATCGGTGCCGTCAGCACACTCGGGGCTTGCAGCCTGGTTCGCGACGCGTCTCCGTCGCCCGATCTGCCCGCCGTTCCGGTGACCGGGCTGCGCATGCTGGCCGTGGGCAGTTGGGCCCGTATCCACCCCGCACGTACACCCGAGCTGTGCGTGACCGAAGGCAGGGATCGTACCGGTCGTTACGAGACCGCTGTCGCCGTTCAACGACCCTGCGCCCATGCCGTCGTGCCCCAGGTTTTCCTCGAACCCGTGGGCAAGGACCTCGTACAGATCCAATGGCACCATCCGAAGTACGGCGTCGGCTGCCTGACGGTCATGCAGACAGGCCCGGGGCGGAACCTGCTTGAGCCCCGCGACGACTGCGCCGACACCGACCGGGCCCAGCAGTTCCGCATCGAGCCCTTCGGCCCGTCGGCGGTCAGCCACTTCCGCATCCGTCCGATCAGCACCGACTGGTGTCTGAGCCTGCGCGACCAGGACACCACGAGCGGAACGGAAGTTGTCCAGGGCCGCTGCTCCGGTGCCGCCGACCAGGACTTCCTGATCGAACTGACCCCTCCCCGGCAGCCGCTGCCGCCGGACGCGGCCACGCGGAGCCGTCAGCTCGTCCTTGAGCCCCGCCACCCGCTGGACTCCGTGGAACAGGTGGAGCGGAGATCCGCGCCAGACGGGCCGGGGCGGCCTTCAGCCACCAGGAGAACCCGGACCGGGGGACATCCAGGACCCGGCACAGCCGCTTGACGCCGAAGGCGTCGCGATGATGTCCAGCGAACCGGAAAGGCTCACCAGTTGGTCTCGCCGACGAAATGCTTCGCGGCCCTCCGCAGGATCCCCCGCTCCGTTTCCAGCTCCCTGATCCGGGTCTTGAGCTGCTTGTTCTCCTCTTTCGACACATCAGCGGCGCAGCAGTGGTGCGACGGCAACGTCGGCATGATCGGCATCTCCTGCTTCGGCTCGATGCAGGTGCTGGCCGCGGCCGAGCGTCCGCCGAGCCTCAAGACGATCTTCGTCAGCGGCGGCCACTACGATTTCTACGAGACCACCTACCACGGCGGCGTCATGTGGTTCATGCCGCGCGCCGCCCGCGAGGGACGCGGCGGCGACTCCGGCTGGGCCCTCACCGACGGCGTCAAGTCCCGCATGCTCGAGACGTACTCGCCCGAGGAGATCAGGAAGCGGGTCGCGGAACGCCTGAAGGACCCGGACGTGGCCGCCTGGCCCAACCTGGTCCACGTGCTGAACCACCCGAAGAACCGCGAGGCCTGGTTCGACATCGTGATGAACGAGGTCGACGGCTGGTACGAGGAGCGCGACCCGATCACCCTCGCGTCGGACATCGACATCCCGGTCCGGCTCCAGATCGACCAGGGCCGCGGCTGGACCATGGACGGCACCATCGAGCCGTACAAGTCGCTGAAGGGCCCGAAGAAGCTCGACATCGGCCCCTACCCGCCGATGCGGTCGCGCCCCTTCGTCGAGGAGCACGACAAGATGTTCCGCTGGTACGAGTACTGGATCAAGGGCATCGACAACGGGATCATGGACGAGCCCGCCGTCACCGTCCACGTCGAGGGCTCGCGCGAGACCGTCACCGGCGCGCAGTGGCCGCCGAAGGACGTCGAGCACCGGTCGCTGTACCTCCGCCCGCGCCGCAAGCCCTCCTTCGAGCCCGAGCCCATGGACGCGGAGTACGCCGCTCCGGACGGCTTCCACCAGGCGCCGCTGACGGTGACCGACAAGGTGGAGATCCTCAGCTGGTCGACCGAGCCGTTCACCGAGCCCACCGAGATGATCGGCCAGGGCGCGGCGCACCTGTTCGCGGAGATCGACCAGAGCGACACCAACTTCATCCTGCGCCTGTGGGACGAGGCCCCGGGCGGCAAACGGCGGCTCATCACCACCGCCTACCTCAAGGCCTCGCACCGCGAGCTCGACGAGGAGCGCACCACCGAGGGCGACCCCCACCACCCGCACACCCGCGCGGTGCCGGTCGAACCCGGGGAGACCGAGGAGCACGTGCTGCGTGTCTACCCGTTCGCGGCGACCTTCCCGCCCGGCCACCGGCTGGTCGTGGAGCTGTCGAACGAGGAGCCCCTGGCCGACGAGCACAACGCCCTGCTGCCGCCGGACGCCTTCCACCTGCCGGTGGGCCGCCCCGTCACCCACAAGATCTACCGCGACGCCGCGCACCCCTCCCGGCTCGTGCTGCCGTTCACGCAGGTCACGCCCGCGGACACGGCACGGTAGGGCCCCAGGTGCCGGTCCCCGCCGCTCGCCGCGGCGGGGCGCCGGAGGGTGTGACGCGTCTCGCCGTCGCGCGGTGGCGGAGCGGCCCGGCCGCCCGCCCGGTGGCGGGTGCCGTCGGTGCACCATGGCAGGGGCGGTCCGGACCCGCCGGGCCGTCCCCACGCCGGTCCGCCCGGCACCCGTCGTCCGTCCGACACCCGTCCACCACCGAGCCGAAGGTCGCGCCATGAGGATCTCGCACCGTGCCCGGGGCATCGCCCCCTTCTACGCCATGGAGGTCGGCAAGCACGCCGCCGAGCTGGAGGCGCGGGGGCACCACGTCGTCAGGCTCAACCTCGGCGAACCCGACTTCGGCGCGCCTCCGGCCGTGCGGGACGCCCTGCGCGAGGCCATGGACGGCAGGCCCATGGCCTACACCGCGGCGCTCGGACTGCCCGCCCTGAGGGAGGCGATCGCGGGGTTCTACCGCGACCGGCACGACGTCGAGGTCGATCCCGCCCGGGTGGTCGTGACCGCCGGGGCCTCGGCCGCGCTGGTGCTGGCCACCGCCGCCCTGGTCGACCCGGGGGACGAGGTGCTCATCGCGGACCCGTCGTACCCCTGCAACCGGCAGATCGTGGAGAGCTTCGGCGCCCGCGTCACCCTGGTGCCGGCCACCGCCGAAACCCGCTTCCAGCTGGACGCGGCGTCCGTGCGGGCGCACTGGACGGACGACACCCGCGGTCTGATGATCGCCACCCCGTCGAACCCGACGGGCACCTCGGTCCCGGCCGGCGAGCTGGCCGCGCTCTGCGACCTCGCCCGGGAACGCGAGGCGTGGCGTCTCGTCGACGAGATCTACCTCGACCTCAGCGACCACGACGACCGGGGCAGGCCCCCGCGCAGCGCGCTGTCGTACGACCCCGACGCCGTCGTCGTCAACAGCTTCTCGAAGTACTTCGGCATGACCGGCTGGCGGCTGGGCTGGTGCGTCGTCCCGGAAGCGCTCGTACCGGCGATGGAGCGCCTGGCCCAGAACTACTTCCTGTGCGCCTCCGCCCCCGCGCAGCACGCCGCCCTGAGCTGCTTCACCCCCGAGTCCCTCGCCGTCTGCGAGGCCCGCCGCGTCGAGTTCGCCGAGCGGCGCGCGATCGTCCTCGACGGCCTGGAGCGGATCGGGCTGCCGGTCCCCGTCCCGCCCGACGGCGCGTTCTACGCGTACTTCGACGTCAGCGGCACCGGGCTGACCTCCTGGCAGTTCTGCGAGCGGGCGCTCCAGGAGGCGCACGTCGCCCTCACCCCGGGCCGGGACTTCGGCGCGCACACGGCGCGGATGTACGTACGGCTGTCCTGCGCGGCGTCGGCCGACGAGCTCCACGAGGGGATCGCCCGGCTCGGGAAGTTCGTCGCCGCACTGAGGTGAACCACACCGCGGACCGCGCGCGGCGGGGCGCCGGGCGGCCGTCGGAGGAGCTCCCGGGTCGGCCGGCGAGTGGCTGACGCACCGTCACCTCCCCCCAGGGGCAACGCCGTACGCCGTCGCGGACCCGTCGGCGGCAGGCGGCCCCCCGCCGCCCGGTCCGGGGCCGGCGCGCCCCCGCCGGCCGCCCGCCCGCGCCGGGCGCGGCTGTCGCGGTCCGTGTCGTTATTGGGCCGTACGGGTGACATGGCGTAAGAATTGGCTGGTGCAGGCAATGAGTGCGAGTCAGTCCGGGGGGTGCCGGTGAGCCGTTACGACGTCACCGATGAACAGTGGGAGGGGCTCGCCCAGGTCGTTCCGCTGCGGGGCCGGGACGCCTGGCCGTCCGCGGTGGGCCACCGCGCGCTGCCGGACGCGGAGACGGAGACCCGCCGCCGCTTCGTCGTCATGCGGGTCAACGTCTTCGCGGACGCGCGGGAGGTCGCCGAGACCCTGATGGCGGGCATCCCGGTCCTCCTCGACCTCACCGGCGCGGAGAGCGAGGTCGCCAAGCGCGTCCTGGACTTCTCCACCGGGGTCGTCTTCGGCCTCGCCAGCGGGATGCACCGGGTCGACCGGAACGTGTTCCTGCTGACCCCGCCGGGCACCGAGGTGAGCGGACTCATGGAGGGCGCGGGAATGCCGGGCGTGTGAGCCGGCACCCGCACGGACCGGACGCCGGCTGCCGGGGCCGGCGTCCGCCGCTGGGGCCGCCGCGGGCTGCCCGCGCCGGCGCGGTCCGCCTGGGCGTGCGCTGTCAGGGCGCCGGGGTGTTCCGTCGGGGCCGGGCGTGGGCTGCCAGTGCCGGCGTCTGCCGTCGGGATCGGCGTGGGCTGCCTGGGCGTGCGGTGCCAGGGCACCGGAGTGTGCCGCCGGGACCCGGCTGGGTTGTCCGAGCCGGGCGCTGACTGCTGGGGCCGGGGTGGTCCGCCTGGGCGTGCGCTGTCAGGGCGCCGGGGTGTGCTGTCGGGGCCGGGGTGGGGTGCCTGGGCGTGCGCTGCCAGGGCCGGGGTGTGCCGTCGGGACCCGGCTGGGTTGTCCGAGCCGGGCGCTGACTGCTGGGGCCGGGGTGGTTCGCCTGGGCGTGCGCTGTCAGGGCGCCGGGGTGTGCTGTCGGGGCCGGGGTGGGGTGCCTGGGCGTGCGCTGCCAGGGCCGGGGTGTGCCGCCGGGACCCGGGTGGGTTGCCTGGGCCGGGCGTGGGCCGCCGGGGCCGGCAGCGCGTTGCCGGAGCCGGGGCGCGTTGCCGGGGGCGGTGGCGCGCGGTGCGTGTCCGTCTCCGCCTTCGCCCGTTCGTAGGAAGCTCGCGGGGGCGGAACGGTTCGCCGCCCGCACCGGGTCCTACCGTCCGGGCATGCCCGCGCCGCTCGCTTCCTCCGCGTCCTCACCGCCCTCCGCACCCGCCCGGACCCCGTCCGGGGACGGGGCGCCCGCCCCCGCGGCCCGCCCGGGGCCCACCCGTCCCTGTCTCACCGAGCTGCGGCTGTCGGCGTTCGCGGGGCACCGCCGGGCCGGCTTCCCGCTCGGGCCGGTGACCCTCCTCGCCGGGGCCAGCGGCAGCGGCAAGACCACCGCGCTGCGGGCGTACGAGGCGCTGGCCCGGCTCGCCGGCGGCGCCGGGCTCGCCGAGGCGTTCCCGGACCCGGTCGCCTGCGTGCCCGAACGGGCGCGCCCCGACGCCCAGCGCCGCCGCGGCTTCCGCATCGGCTGCACCGCCGACGGGCCCGCGGGGCCGGTCCGGCTCGACCTCGCCGTCCAGGCCGAGCCCGAGCTGCGCGTCGTGGGGGAGCGGCTGAGCGCGGGCGGACTGGTGCTGCTGGAGACGGCCCTGCGCGATCCGGGGCGCCGCACGGTGCAGGCCGCCTGGCACACCGCCGGTTCCGCACCGGTCACCCGCGCCCCGCTGCCCGACGACCGCCTGGGCACCGCCCTGCTTCCGCTGCGCGTGGCCGGCAAGACCGACGGCCAGCGGCAGGTGCTCGCCGCGGCCGAACAGACGCTGGTGGCCCTGCGCTCCGTCTTCGCCTGCGACCCGCGGCCCGAGCGGATGCGGGCCCCCGTGCCCGCCGGCTCCGGCCGGCTGCTCGGCGGCTGCGACAACCTCGCCGACGTCCTCTGGCGCACCCGGGCCGAGTGCACCCGCCGGCACGCGCACCTCGTCGCCGCGGTGCGGGACGGCTGCGCCGGGACGGTGAGCGACGTGCTCGCCGAACCCCTCGGCGACGGCACCGTCCGCGCCCTGCTGGACCGGGGCACGGCCCCGCGCACCGAGCTGGCCCGCCTCGGCGACGGCGAGCTGCGCCACCTCGCGCTCGCCCTGGTCCTGCTGACCGGCCCCGGCGTCCTGGACGTCGACCCGCCGGGCGAGGTGCCCGACGCGATGCGCGCCCTCACCGTCCTCGCCGACGGCTTCGACCGCGCGCTGGACGCACGGCAGCGCCTGCACCTGCTGCGGCTCGCGGTCCGGATGGGCGAGCGCGGGCACATCCGCTGCGTGGGGGCGGTGAGCGACGCCTCCTGGGCCGCCGGGACCGACGGGGTCACGGTGGTACACCTGGAGCCGTGACCGAACACCTCGACGTGGCGAAGCTGCAGCGCAGGCTGGCCGATTTCGCGGCCGCGCGGAACTGGCAGCCGTACCACACCCCCAAGAACCTCGTCTCCGCGCTCAGCGTGGAGGCCTCCGAACTCGTCGAGATCTTCCAGTGGCTGACGCCGGAGGAGTCGGCCCGCGTCATGGACGACCCGGACACCGCCCACCGCGTGACGGACGAGGTCGCCGACGTCCTCGCCTACCTCCTGCAACTGTGCGAGGTCCTCGGGATCGACCCGCTCACCGCGCTGGACGCCAAGATCGACCGCAACGAACGGAGGTTCCCGGCACCGTGAGCGGGGCCGTGCCCCCCGGGGTGGCGGGGATGCCCGACGCCGGGTGACGGGACCGTTCCACCGCGCGGCGGGCCGGGGGCCACCCGCCCGGGGCCGGCCCCCGGCGCGCCCCCGCCGCGGGAGCCTCACCTTCCGTTATCACTCTCCGAAGTTGTCCCGTCGTCCGAAACCGATTTGTTGTCCACAGATTTCCGCCTTCCTCTGGCTTTTCGCCCCACGGACCCTCACTCTGGGTAGTGAACAAGAGAGTTCGAGTGACCGGCGTGCGCGGCGTACGCCGGGACGGACGGGGGCGGCGCATGGATGCGGTGCGGCTCATCCTGGCGAGCAGGCGTGCTCTCGCAGGCAGCGACGACGGACCTCGGACACTGGCGGAGGTGTGGCAGGCGCAGGCGCTGGCACAGGCGATCGGCAGCCGCCTCGCCGTGTCCGGCCCGCCCGAACTGCGCGGAGAGGCACTGGGACTGACCGAACTGGCGGGCCGGGGCTGCGGTGTGCTGGACGCCCCGGACCTCGACCCGGGAGATCTGCGCGCCGCCCGGCTCACCGAGCTGGACGACGCCCGCGAGGCCCTGCTGTGCCTCGGCGGCCTGCTGGCCGAGGTCGGCATCGCCCTCGTGGGCCTCGCCAGCTCGGCGGACGACGAGGGCACGTACTGGCAGTGCATGGAGGCCATCGACGCGGCGGACGAGGCCAGGGACCGGGTCCTGGAGATGCTGCGCAAGCTCGCGGCGCGGGAGGGGGCCCTGCCGGAGAGATGAGGGCCGCCGCGACGAACCGGCGGCGGCCGCCGGCCGCCCGGCGCCGACGCCGCCCGCCCCGGGCGGCCGGGGCGGGCGGGGCGGGTGGGGACCGGTGGGGGCGACGGTGCGCCCGGAGTGCAGGATGGAGGTATGGACCTGCGCATCTTCACCGAGCCCCAGCAGGGGGCGACCTACGACACCCTCCTCACCGTGGCGAAGGCCACCGAGGACCTCGGGTTCGACGCCTTCTTCCGCTCCGACCACTACCTCAAGATGGGCGACGTGGACGGCCTCCCCGGTCCCACCGACGCCTGGATCACCCTCGCCGGCCTCGCCCGGGAGACCCGGCGCATCCGCCTCGGCACGCTGATGACCGCCGCCACCTTCCGGCTGCCCGGCGTCCTCGCCATCCAGGTCGCGCAGGTGGACCAGATGTCCGGCGGCCGCGTCGAACTCGGCCTGGGAGCGGGCTGGTTCGAGGAGGAGCACACCGCGTACGGCATCCCCTTCCCGAAGGAGAAGTTCGGCCGGCTGGAGGAGCAGCTGGAGATCGTCACCGGCCTGTGGAACACCGCGGCCGGCAAGACCTACGACTTCCACGGCGCCTACTACGACCTGAGGGACGCGCCCGCGCTGCCCAAGCCCGCGCAGGCGAAGGTGCCGGTGCTGATCGGCGGCAACGGCGCCCGCCGCACGCCGCGGCTCGCCGCCCGGTTCGCCGACGAGTTCAACATGCCGTTCGGCTCCGTCGAGGACAGCGAGCGCCAGTTCGGCCGCGTCCGGGCCGCCGCCGAGGAGGCCGGCCGCGCGGCCGACGCGATCACGTACTCCAACGCCCTCGTGGCCTGCGTCGGCAAGGACGACCAGGAGGTCGCCCGCCGCGCCGCCGCGATCGGCCGCGAGGTCGACGAGCTCAAGCTCAACGGACTGGCCGGCAGCCCCGCCGAGGTCGTCGACAAGATCGGCCGCTACGCCGCGATCGGCTCCCGACGGATCTACCTCCAGATCCTCGACCTGCACGACCTGGACCACCTGGAGCTGATCGCCGGCCAGGTGCAGGCGCAGCTGCCGTAGCGCGACGCCCGCCGCACGCCGGCCGTGTCCGGGCCGGAGCCCGCGCTCCGGCCCGGACGCCGTCGTTCCGGGGCCGGGGCCGGGGCCGGCGCCGTCCGCGGGGCCGCCGACGCACCCCTCACCGGCGCCCGGCGGCAACCCCCGAGTGCGGCCGGAGCCAGGGCACTCGGGCGGACCGCGCCCACCCTGCCCGCCGCCGCCGGCGCCGCGCCGCCTAGGGTGCGGGACATGACCTCGCAGGCGTACCTCTCCGAACTGTTCTCCCTGGACGACCGGGTCGCCGTGGTGACCGGCGGCAGCTCCGGCATCGGCCGGGCCGTCGCCGGGGCCCTCGCGCACGCCGGAGCGCGCGTCGTGATCGTGGCGCGCAGGGAGGCGGAGCTGGCCGCGGCCGTCGACGAGCTCACGGCGGACGGCTGCCGCGCGGCCTGGGTGAGCGCCGATCTGAGCACCCGCGACGGCGTGCGCGCGGCCGCCGAGAAGGCGGTGGAGGCGTTCGGGGAGCCCGACGTCCTCGTCAACTCCGCCGGGATCAACCTGCGGCCGCCGATGGGCGAACTCGACGAGGACGTCTGGGACACCACCATGGCGGTGAACCTCGAGGCGCCCTTCCTGCTGGGGCAGCGGTTCGGGCCGGGCATGGCCGAGCGGGGCTTCGGACGGATCATCCACGTCACCTCCCAGCAGGCGCACCGGGCGTTCGTCCGGAGCGGCGCCTACGGCGTCTCCAAGGGGGCGCTCGAGTCGCTCGCCCGCTCACAGGCCGAGGCGTGGTCGCCGCACGGCGTCACCTGCAACACGCTCGTGCCGGGGTTCGTCATGACCGCGCTCAACGCCCGTCTGTCGTCCGACCCGGAGAAGGTGGCGGCGCTCGCCGCGCGCACGCTGGTCGGACGCAACGGCCTGGCCGAGGACTTCGCGGGAGCGGCGGTGTTCCTGGCGAGCCGCGCCTCCGCCTACGTCACCGGACAGGCGATCTTCGTCGACGGCGGCTTCTCCGTCCACTGACCCCTTCACGGGGAGAGGCCGGACCGGCGCCCCGCTCCCGCCCGGCTGTGACAGCCCTGTGACCGGAACTGTGGCTTCCGTCACAGTCGCCGGAGCGGGTGACTGATGAGGTGACCGGATGCGCACACCCGCCCCCCTCCTCCTCCCGGCCCTCGCCGCGTGCCTGCTGCTCACGGCGTGCGGATCGGAACGCGCCGGCACGCAGAACGGCGGCCCGGGCGCGGCCGTTCCGCCGGGCCGCACCCCGGTCACGGATCCCGGGACCGACGGCGTACGGATCACCGCGGTGACCCTCCCCACCGCCTCCCCGTCGCCCGGCGGGCGCGGTGGCGGCGTCCACGCGGAGCCCCTCGCCACCGCCTGGCCGGACTCCGGGGTCTCCGCCGCCTACGAGGTCACCAACCACGGCACGGAGGCGATGACGTACACGGTCCTGTTCACCTTCGCCTCCGACACCGGCGGAGCCGTGGACAACAAGCGGGAGACCGTGCGCTCGGTCGGCGCCGGCCGGACCGTGCGGGGCACCGTCACCCTCGGCGCGCTGCCGCCGGGAGCCCCCGCGGTGACGCGGGTGAAGGTCGCCGAGGTGACCAAGGTCCCCGCGGACGAGGCGCCGTCCGAGGCGGGGACGTGCCCGCCGTCCGGGATCCGCGTCTTCGCCGACCGGGGCGACGCGGCCATGGGGCTGCGGGTCGTGGGACTCCACCTGGAGAACTGCGGGTCGCGCGCCTACACGGTGAACGGCTATCCGCTGCTGGAGCTCCTGGACGACGCCCGCGAGCCGGTCGGCGGCGTGAAGATCCTGCACGGCGGCGGCGGGATCGCCACCGGCACCGGGGCCGACGAGCCGCCCCGGCCGGTCACCCTGGAACCGGGCGAGGAGGCCACCGCGACCCTGGTGTGGCGCAACACCACCGAATTCGGCGACCCCGTGAACGTCCCCCACGTCCGGGTGCGCGCGAAGGACGGCGCCGACCCGGTGACGGTGACGCCCCACCTCGACCTCGGGACCACCGGGAAGCTCGGGGTCGGGCCGTGGACGCAGGCGGAGCGGTAACCCGGAAAATCCCGGGTGCCCCCGCACCGTTCTCTGTACGTTGGAGGCACGCGCAGGCGCACCACCAGCGCTTTCGCTCCTTCCGAAACCCTTCGAGGCAACCCACCGTGTTCCTGACGATCACCACCACAGGCACCCCCGAACGCCCCGCCACCGACCTCGGCTTCCTGCTGCACAAGCATCCCGACAAGGCGCAGGCGTTCTCCACCTCCTACGGCAAGGCGCACGTCCTCTACCCCGAGGCGGACGCCCGGCGCTGCACGGCGGCGCTGCTGCTGGAGGTGGACGCCGTGGCGCTGGTCCGGCGCGGCAAGGGCAAGGGACGCGGCGGCGCGCCCGACGCGGCGCTCGCCCAGTACGTCAACGACCGCCCGTACGCGGCCTCCTCGCTGCTCGCGGTCGCGCTGAGCGCCGTGTTCTCCAGCGCGATGCGCGGAGTCTGCGCGGCCAAGCCCGAACTCCCCGAGCAGGCAAGGCCGTTGCGCGTCGAGGTGCCCGCGCTTCCCGCCCGCGGCGGACCCGGCCTCGTACGCGGCCTCTTCGAGCCGCTCGGCTGGACGGTGACCGCCGAACCGGTCGCGCTGGACACCGAGTTCCCGGAGTGGGGGGACTCGCGGTACGTGCGTCTCGTCCTGGAGTCCGAGGAGCTGACCCTCGCCGAGGCCCTGCGGCACCTGTACGTGCTGCTGCCGGTCCTCGACGACGCCAAGCACTACTGGGTCTCCTCCGACGAGGTCGACAAGCTGCTGCGCGCCGGCGAGGGCTGGCTGCCGGCGCACCCCGAGCAGAAGCTGATCACCAGCCGCTACCTGTCGCGCCGCTGGTCGCTGACCCGGCAGGCGATGGAGCGGCTGGAGCTGGTGCGGCTGGCCGAGTCCGACGACAGCGAGGTCGAGGAGATCGACAACGCGGTCGGGGCGGAGGCCGAGAGCGAGGAGAAGCCGACGCCGCTCGCCGTGCGGCGCAGGGACGCGATCGTCGCGGCGCTGGGGGAGTCCGGCGCCGCCCGGGTGCTCGACCTCGGCTGCGGACAGGGCCAGCTGGTGCAGGCGCTGCTGAAGGACCCCCGGTTCACCGAGATCGTCGGCGTCGACGTGTCGGTGCGCGCGCTCACCATCGCCTCCCGGCGGCTGAAGCTGGACCGCATGGGCGAGCGGCAGGCCTCCCGCGTCACGCTGCTGCAGGGCTCGCTCGCCTACACCGACACCCGGCTCAAGGGCTACGACGCGGCCGTGCTCAGCGAGGTGATCGAGCACCTCGACCTGCCCCGGCTGCCCGCCCTGGAGTACGCGGTGTTCGGCGCGGCCCGCCCCCGCACGGTCCTGGTGACCACCCCGAACGTCGAGTACAACGTCCGCTGGGAGACCCTCCCGGCCGGCCACGTCCGGCACGGCGACCACCGCTTCGAGTGGACCCGTGAGGAGTTCCGCGCCTGGGCGGAGGCGGTGGCCGCACGACACGGCTACACGGTCGGCTTCCGGCCGGTCGGCCCGGACGACCCCGAGGTCGGACCCCCCACGCAGATGGCCGTGTTCGTCAGGGGCGCGGCCGGCGGCGACAGCGACGAGAAGGAGGCGAAGGCGGCATGACCGAGACCGGAATCCCCCCGAGGCGGGGCCGTGTCCTGCCCGTCACCGACCTCTCGCTCGTCGTGCTGGTCGGCGCGTCCGGCTCGGGCAAGTCCACCTTCGCACGACGGCACTTCACGCCCACCGAGGTGATCTCCTCCGACTTCTGCCGCGGCCTGGTCTCCGACGACGAGAACGACCAGAGCGCGACGCGGGACGCCTTCGACGTGCTGCACTACATCGCGGGCAAGCGGCTCGCGGCCGGCCGGCGCACGGTCGTCGACGCGACCAGCGTCCAGCCGGAGGCGCGCCGCCAGCTGATCGACCTGGCCAGACAGCACGACGTGCTGCCCATAGCCATCGTGCTGGACGTCCCGGAGGAGGTGTGCGCCGAGCGCAACGCGGCCCGCACCGACCGCGCCGACATGCCGCGCCGGGTCATCCAGCGCCACATCCGCGAACTGCGCAGGTCCCTGCGGCACCTGGAGCGCGAGGGGTTCAGGAAGGTCCACGTCCTGCGCGGGGTCGAGGACGTCGAGCACGCCACCGTCGTCACCGAGAAGCGCTTCAACGACCTGACCCACCTCACCGGCCCCTTCGACGTCATCGGCGACATCCACGGCTGCGCGTCCGAACTGGAGTCGCTGCTGGGCAAGCTGGGCTACGTCGACGGCGTCCACCCGGACGGCCGGCAGGCCGTCTTCGTCGGCGACCTCGTCGACCGCGGGCCGGACAGCCCCGGCGTGCTGCGCCGCGTGATGGCGATGGTCAAGTCGGGCGACGCCCTGTGCGTCCCCGGCAACCACGAGAACAAGTACGGCCGCTACCTGCGGGGCCGCAACGTCCAGCACACCCACGGCCTCGCCGAGACCATCGCGCAGATGGAGGGCGAGAGCGAGGAGTTCCGCGCCGAGGTGCGGGAGTTCCTCGACGGCCTCGTCAGCCACTACGTCCTCGACGGCGGCAAGCTGGTGGTCTGCCACGCGGGACTGCCGGAGAAGTACCACGGCCGCACCTCCGGCCGGGTCCGCTCGCACGCGCTGTACGGCGAGACCACCGGGGAGACCGACGAGTTCGGCCTGCCCGTGCGCTACCCGTGGGCCGAGGACTACCGCGGCCGGGCGGCCGTGGTCTACGGCCACACCCCCGTCCCGGAGGCGACCTGGCTCAACAACACCATCTGCCTGGACACCGGCGCCGTCTTCGGCGGCAAGCTGACCGCGCTGCGCTGGCCGGAGCGGGAACTGGTCGACGTGCCGGCCGAGCGGGTCTGGTACGAGCCGGCGAAGCCGCTGCGCACCGAGGCCCCGGGCGGGCACGACGGGCGTCCGCTGGACCTGGCGGACGTCCGCGGCCGGCGGATCGTGGAGACCCGGTACGACGGACAGCGCCGTGTCTCGATCCGGGAGGAGAACGCGGCCGCGGCCCTGGAGGTCATGAGCCGCTTCGCGGTGGACCCGCGGCTGCTGCCGTACCTGCCGCCGACGATGGCCCCGACGGCGACCAGCAGGGTGGACGGCTACCTGGAGCACCCGGCGGAGGCGTTCGCCCAGTACGCGGCGGACGGCGTGGCGCGGGTGGTGTGTGAGGAGAAGCACATGGGGTCGCGGGCGGTGGCCCTGGTGTGCCGCGACACGGAGACCGCGCGCAGGCGTTTCGGGGTCGACGGTCCGACGGGGTCGCTCTACACCCGCACGGGCCGCCCGTTCTTCGACGACGGGGCGGTGACCGAGGAGATCCTCGGCCGGGTGCGCGCGGCGGTCGACGAGGCCGGTCTGTGGGCCGAGCTGGAGACGGACTGGCTGCTGCTGGACGCCGAACTGATGCCGTGGTCGCTGAAGGCGTCCGGCCTGCTGCGCTCGCAGTACGCGGCGGTCGGCGCCGCGTCCGGCGCCGCCTTCCCGGGCGTGCTGGCCGCGCTGGAGGGCGCGGCGGCCAGGGGCGTCGACGTCTCGGACCTGCTGTCCCGCCAGCGGGAACGGGCCGCGGACGCGGCCGCGTTCACGGAGGCGTACCGGCGCTACTGCTGGACGACGGACGGCCTGGACGGCGTCCGCCTGGCGCCCTTCCAGATCCTGGCGGTCCAGGGCAAGAGCCTGGCCGGCCTGCCCCACGACGCCCAACTGGCCCTGCTGGACCGGCTGGTGGAGAACGACGCCACCGGCCTGCTGCAGACCACCCGGCGCCTGTACGTCGACACCGCGGACCCCGAGTCGGTGCGGGCCGGTGTCGACTGGTGGCTGGAGATGACCGGCCGCGGCGGCGAGGGCATGGTCGTCAAGCCGGTCGGGGCGGTCGTGCGCGACGGGGAGGGCCGCCTGGTCCAGCCCGGCATCAAGTGCCGGGGCCGCGAGTACCTCCGGATCATCTACGGGCCGGAGTACACCCGCCCCGACCACCTCGCCCGGCTGCGCGGCCGGTTCCTGAACCACAAGCGGTCGCTCGCGATCCGCGAGTACACGCTCGGTCTGGAGGCCCTGGACCGGCTGGCCGGGGGCGAGCCGCTGTGGCGGGTCCACGAGGCGGTGTTCGGGGTGCTGGCGCTGGAGTCGGAGCCGGTGGACCCGCGGCTGTGAGCTCAGCCCACGAGGCGTAGCCGCCGCTCGCACACGCCGATCTCGGCCGTCTGCCCCCAGGTGAGTTCGAGGGCGTCCGTCTCCATGCCGTCCCCGAAGGCGATCAGCCGCTCGGACTCGACGGTGAGGCGGAGGCGGGCGGCGGCGGCCAGCTCCCCGGCGACCAGCGAGGTGCCGGTCGCCGGGGACGGCCAGGCCTCCCGGACGAACCACAGGAGCCGGTCCTCGGTGGGGGACGGGAGCCGCAGGGACGCGCGGCGGTCCTGCCACACCGAGCGGATCCAGCCGGTGGCGCCCGTCCCCGTGCCCACGAGCACCCCGGAGGAGGCCTGGGCCTCGACGACACCCCCGTCGTCCTCGAGGCCCAGGCGGTAGCGGGCGGTCCGGTGACCGGCGGCGCCCAGGTAGATCTCGTTGAGCGCCACGAGGCGCTGGGTGTCGTCGGCGACGACCTCGACCATCGTCAGCTCGTCGGCCTCCCGGCCCGCGCCCGCCAGCAGTCCCGCCGCGTCCGAGGGCCGGTGCCGCACCAGGACGCCCGGGTTGCGGCCGGGATCGGTGTCGATGCCCACCACCGGCTGTCCGGCCAGGTACTTGGCGACGTTCGCCACCAGCCCGTCCTGGCCCACCACGACCACCACGTCCTCCGGCGCGAACAGGAAGCGGTCCAGGTCGGCCCGCTCCACCCGGGTCTGCCGCCAGGTCAGCGGGACCGCCGCCGTCACCTCCGCCAGCGCCCGCCGCGTGCGGCGGTGCCGTGCGGCGACCTCCTCGATGTCCCGGCCCCGCGAGGAGAGGAAGAAGGCGGCCTGGCCGTGCGTGCCGTGCCGGGCCACCAGCTCCTCGTACTCCGTGGTGCGGTGGACCAGCACGGCCCGCGGGGCCAGGCTCATGAGCGGTCTCCGGCGCCGAGCTTCGCCAGGAGCCCGGTCAGGACGTCCGGCGAGATCGTCACGTTGTCGATGTGCGGCAGGTTCTCCGCGAGCCGGGTGCCGGTCAGGGCGTGCAGGGTCGCCACGTCGACGTCGGCGTGGACGCGCAGCCACGCGGCCTGCGCCTGCGCCCGCGCCTCGCCCACCTCGCGCGCCGCCTCCGCCTCCGCGCGGGCGAGCCGTACGCAACGGGCCGCCTCCGCCTCGGCCAGGCGGACCGTGCGCGTGGCCTCCGCCTCGGCCCGTACCTTGTCCGCGGCCGCGCTCTCCTCCGCCTCACGGCGGGCGTTCGTACCGCGCTGCTCGACCAGTCGCTCCTCGCGCCGGGCGAGTTCGATCCTGCTGGCGAGTTCGTTCTCGGCGATCGTGCGCTCCCGTTCGACGGCCACCGCACGCCGCTCGTACGTCGCCCGGTCGGCCTCCTGCTGGATCTGCTCGCGGGCCGGAGTGCGCAGGGCGCGCTCCACCTCGGGCTCCGGACGCAGCGCCACCACCCGCACGGCCACGATCTCGATCCCGGTGCCGGGCAGCCGCGGCTCCGCCGCCAGGCCCGCCGCGACCCGCTCCCGCACCGACGTCACCCCGTCGACCAGCGCCGCCGACAGCGGTGTGCGGGCCAGCACGTCCAGGGCGTGCTGCTGGGCCGTCTCCGTCAGCAGGGTGCCGAGCTGTTCGAGGGGGGCGCCCCGCCACGCGCCGCTGTCCGGGTCGATCGAGAAGTCGAGGCGGGCGGCCGCGACGGCCGGGTCGCTGATGCGGTACGTCACCGTGGCCTGCACGGTCACGTCCTGGAAGTCCGCGGTGCGGGCGTGGAAGGTCATCGCCAGCTCCCGGTCGTCGACCGGGACCTCGGAGAGCGCGGCGGTCAGGGAGCGGAACCAGAAGCTGAGCCCCGGCCCGTCGTGCACCAGCCTGCCGGAGCGGTGGTGCCGGACGTGTGCCGTGGGCGCGCCCCGCAGATGGCGCCAGCCCAGGCGCCGGGTGATGTCGGCCATGAAGGGTCCCCCCGGATGTCCCGCGTCCCCGATTCTCGTCAAGGGGACGATAATCCGGAGGGCCGCTTGTCGTCAAGGGGACGAGAACAGGTGTGTGCGGAATCGGTCCGGCGGCGGGTGAAGGCGGCTCCCGGTGGCCAGGATGAAGGCATGGGATTCCACGTCGACTCCGAGGCCGGGCGGCTGCGCCGCGTCATCCTGCACCGGCCGGATCTCGAGCTCAAAAGGCTCACCCCCAGCAACAAGGACGCCCTCCTCTTCGACGACGTGCTGTGGGTGCGCCGGGCGCGCGCCGAGCACGACGGCTTCGCGGACGTGCTGCGCGACCGCGGTGTCGCCGTCCACCTCTTCGGCGACCTGCTCACCGAGGCCCTGGAGATCCCGGCGGCCCGCACGCTCGTCCTGGACCGGGTCTTCGACGAGAAGGAGTACGGGGTGCTCGCCACCGACCACCTCCGCGCCGCCTTCGAGGGGCTGCCCGCGCCCGACCTCGCCGAACTCCTCGTCGGCGGCATCACCAAGCGGGAGTTCCTGGAGGCGCACCCGGAGCCGACCTCCGTCCGCTTCCACGTCATGGAACTCGACGACTTCCTCCTCGGCCCGCTCCCCAACCACCTCTTCACCCGCGACACCTCCGCCTGGATCTACGACGGCGTCGCCGTCAACGCGATGCGCCGGCCGGCCCGGCGGCGCGAGACCGTGCACTTCGAGGCGATCTACCGCCACCACCCGCTCTTCCGCGCGGAGACGTTCCACGTCTGGTCCGAGGGCCAGGCCGACTACCCGTCCACCATCGAGGGCGGGGACGTCCTGGTGATCGGCAACGGCGCGGTCCTGATCGGCATGAGCGAGCGCACCACGCCCCAGGCCGTCGAGATGCTCGCCCACAAGCTGTTCGCCGCGGGCTCGGCCCGGACGATCGTGGCCCTCGACATGCCGAAGCGGCGCGCGTTCATGCACCTCGACACCGTGATGACGATGGTCGACGGCGACACCTTCACCCAGTACGCGGGCCTCGGCATGCTCCGCTCGTACACGATCGAGCCGGGCGTCGGCGAGAAGGAGCTGAAGGTCACCGACCACCCGCCGGAGCACATGCACCGCGCGATCGCCGCCGCCCTCGGCCTCAGCGAGATCCGGGTGCTCACCGCCACCCAGGACGTGCACGCGGCCGAGCGCGAGCAGTGGGACGACGGCTGCAACGTCCTCGCCGTCGAACCGGGGGTCGTGATCGCCTACGAGCGCAACGCCACCACCAACACCCACCTGCGCAAGCAGGGCATCGAGGTGATCGAGATCCCCGGCAGCGAACTGGGCCGGGGCCGGGGCGGGCCGCGCTGCATGAGCTGCCCGGTCGAGCGGTCGGCGGTCCGGACGGGGGCGAGGTGGTCCGGGGCGGAAGGCGCTGCGGGCGGCGCGGAGGGAGCGGGGGAATCTCCCGCATAGAAATGCTGAATGTCGTATAGACTTCCAAGGGTCCCTGTCACTGCATCTCAGCACCGCACCTCTGGAGCGCCCCATGGCGACAGTCCCGACCGCCCTCGCCGGCCGCCACTTCCTCAAGGAACTGGACTTCACCCCCGAGGAGTTCCGCGGTCTCGTCGAGCTGGCCGCCGAGCTGAAGGCCGCCAAGAAGGCCGGGACGGAGACGCGGTACCTGAGCGGCAGGAACATCGCGCTGATCTTCGAGAAGACCTCGACGCGCACCCGCTGCGCGTTCGAGGTCGCGGCCGCCGACCAGGGAGCCTCGACGACGTACCTCGATCCGTCCGGCTCGCAGATCGGCCACAAGGAGTCCGTGAAGGACACGGCGCGGGTGCTGGGCCGGATGTACGACGGGATCGAGTACCGGGGGGACAGCCAGGCCAAGGTGGAGGAGCTCGCGGCGTACGCGGGCGTGCCCGTCTACAACGGCCTCACCGACGACTGGCACCCCACCCAGATGCTCGCCGACGTGCTCACCATGACCGAGCACAGCGGCAAGCCCCTGGAGCGGACCGCCTTCGCCTACCTCGGCGACGCCCGCTTCAACATGGGCAACTCCTACCTGGTCACCGGCGCCCTGCTCGGCATGGACGTGCGCATCGTCGCCCCGAAGACCTACTGGCCCGCCCAGGAGGTCGTCGACCGGGCCCGCGAGCTGGCGCGGGCCAGCGGGGCCCGCGTCACCCTCACCGAGTCCCTGACGGAGGGCGTCCTCGGCGCCGACTTCGTCGCCACCGACGTGTGGGTGTCCATGGGCGAGCCGAAGGAGGTCTGGGACGAGCGGATCGCCGCCCTCGGCCCCTACGCCGTGACCATGGACGTCCTGCGCGCCACCGGCAACCCGGACGTGAAGTTCCTGCACTGCCTGCCGGCCTTCCACGACCTCGGCACCGAGGTCGGCCGCGAGATCCACGAGACCCACGGCCTGGAGTCCCTCGAGGTGACCGACGAGGTCTTCGAGTCGGCCCACTCGGTCGTCTTCGACGAGGCGGAGAACCGCCTGCACACCATCAAGGCTGTGCTGGTCGCCACACTCGCCTGACCGACCTGGCCCTATGCTGTCCGGCGGCCCGGAGCCACCCCTTCCGTGGCCGCCGCGCGACGTGACCGCGTC
This sequence comes from Streptomyces sp. NPDC017936, assembly GCF_044328485.1. Taxonomy (NCBI): domain Bacteria; kingdom Bacillati; phylum Actinomycetota; class Actinomycetes; order Kitasatosporales; family Streptomycetaceae; genus Streptomyces; species Streptomyces sp. NPDC017936. The sequence continues at coordinate 254,460 of NZ_JBIRHK010000007.1, forward strand.
GCCGCGCGACACACCCCGTCGCACCCGCACCACCAGAAACAAGCACCACCCGCATGCCCCGCATCAAGTCCCCGGCCCTCCTCGTGGCCGAATCCGGCGCCGACCGGGAGGGCCACGGCCTGCGCCGCACGATGGGCCTCTTCCAGCTGGTCTGCTTCGGCGTCGGCGCGATCGTCGGCACCGGCATCTTCGTCGGTCTCTCCGACTCGGTCGCCCAGGCCGGCCCGGCCGTCGTCCTGTCCTTCGTCCTCGCCGCGATCACCTGCGTGTTCACCGCGTTCGCGTTCGCCGAGCTGGCCGGCGCGATCCCGGTCTCCGGCTCCTCGTACTCCTTCGCCTACGCGAGCCTCGGCGAGACCACGGCCTTCCTCGTCGGCTGGTGCCTGCTCCTGGAGTACGGCGTCTCCGTGTCGGCCGTCGCGGTGGGCTGGAGCCAGTACGTCAACGAGCTGCTGGAGAGCCTCACCGGCGGACAGCTGCCCGCGGCCCTGTCCGCCGGGCCCGGTGACGGCGGGGTCGTGAACCTGCCCGCCGTCCTCGTCATCGCCATGGCCGCCGTCCTCCTCGTGCGCGGCGTCCGCGAGAGCGCCCGCGCCACCGCCGCCATGGCGGTGCTCAAGCTCGCGATCCTCGTCGCCTTCTGCGCGATCGGCCTCAGCGCCTTCCGGGACGGCAACCTCACGCCCTTCTCCCCGGCCGGCCTCGGCGGCATCGGCGCCGGCACCACCGCCGCCTTCTTCTCCTACATCGGCTTCGACGCGATCACCACGGCCGGCGAGGAGGCGAAGAACCCGCGCCGGGACGTCCCCGTGGCGATCCTCGTCTGCATGGGCCTGGTCACCCTGCTGTACTGCGCGGTCGCGCTCGCCGCGACCGGCGCCGTCGGCGGCGACGAGGTCGCCGGCCGCCCGGCCGCCCTGTCCTACGTGGTCGACCGGGTCACCGGCTCCTCCGTGGGCGGCGGGATCATCGCCTTCGGCGCGGTCGTCGCCATCGCGTCCGTCGTCCTCGCGGTGATGTACGGCCAGACCCGCATCCTGCTGTCCATGGCCCGCGACGGACTCGTCCCGCGCGTCTTCGAGAAGGTCTCCCCGCGCACGGCCACGCCCGTCGCCGGCACCCTCATCGTGGCGGTCGTCTTCGCGCTCCCGGCGGCCTTCGCCTCCCTGGACGCCGTGATGAACCTGTGCACCATCGGCACCCTCGCCGTCATGGCGGTCGTCAACATCGCGGTCATCGCCCTGCGCCGGCGCGAACCGCACCTGGCGCGCACCTTCCGCGTCCCGCTGTTCCCCCTGGTGCCGCTGCTCGGCGTCGGCTTCTGCCTGTACCTGATGTACGAGACGGGCTGGACGACCTGGCTCCAGTTCGGCCTGTTCCTCGCCGCCGGCCTGGCGCTGTACGCCCTCTACGGGCGCCGCGCCTCCCGTCTGACGCGGGTCACGCGGGACGCGGACGCCACTGCGGCGGAACCGCAGCCAGTCTGAACCAGACCGCCTTGCCCGACTCCGTGGGACGGTGACCGCAGGACGAGCTGAGGGCGCGGATCAGCAGCAGCCCGCGCCCGTGCTCCTGCCACGGGTCGGGCTCCCCGCCCGCCGGACGCGTCAGGTCGCCGGGCGGCACCGGGTCGGGGTCGTGCACCTCGACCTGGCAGCCGGTCGGCAGCAGCTGCACCACCAGCTCTATCGGGGCGTCCCCCGCGGTGTGCTCCACGGCGTTCGCCACCAGTTCGGCGGTGAGCAGCTCCGCCGTGTCGCTGTCCGCCCCGTGGCCCCGCTCCGCCAGCGCCGTACGGACCAGTGCACGGGCCACCGGCACGGCCGCGGCGGAGTGCGGCAGCGCGATGCGCCAGGAGGCGGGGGAGGCGGGGCGTTCGTGCAAGGCGAGTCCGTTCATGGCGCAGGGTCCTGTCCTCGGCATCAGGCTGTCCTGCTTTCAACTTCTGGGAATGGTACGGCGGCCCCTCCGGCGGAGACGCGGGCGGTCGCCGTCCGGGACCCTCGGCCCCGTCACCGGCGGCCTACCCGGCTCAACGGGCCCGCTCGCACCTCCGATCCCGTCGTTACCGCGTTGTCGACGACCGGTGACGCGTATGACGCGGACCGGGCACGCAGTGACACGTTCGTCGCATACCCGTCCCGCCTGTCGCGCACTCCTGACGACAGTCAAACAAGGGTGATAACTTCGGGAGTGACCGCTCGTCGAGGAGGCCGCCCTCATGAGTCCCTTCACCGGCTCCGCCGCCCGCACCTCCGACTGGCACCACCTCCGCGTCACCCACGCCGACGGCGTCGCCACCGTCACCCTCACCCGCCCCGAGAAGCTCAACGCGCTCACCTTCGGCGCCTACGCCGACCTGCGCGACCTGCTCGCCGAACTGTCCCGGGAGCGGTCCGTCCGCGCCCTGGTGCTGGCCGGCGAGGGCCGCGGCTTCTGCTCCGGCGGCGACGTCGAGGAGATCATCGGCGCCACCCTCGCCCTGGACACCGCCCAGCTCCTCGACTTCAACCGGATGACCGGGCAGGTCGTGCGGGCCGTACGGGAGTGCCCGTTCCCGGTGATCGCCGCGGTGCACGGGGTGGCCGCGGGCGCCGGCGCCGTCCTCGCCCTCGCCGCGGACTTCCGGGTCGCCGACCCCACCGCCCGGTTCGCGTTCCTCTTCACCCGGGTCGGCCTCTCCGGCGGCGACATGGGCGCCGCCTACCTGCTCCCGAGGGTCGTGGGCCTCGGCCACGCGACCCGCCTCCTCATGCTGGGGGAGCCGGTCCGGGCGCCGGAGGCCGAGCGGATCGGCCTGATCGGCGAACTCACGGACGAGGGCCGGGTCGACGAGGCCGCACAGGCTCTCGCCCGCCGCCTGGCCGACGGCCCGGCCCTGGCCCACGCCCAGACGAAGGCCCTGCTCACGGCCGAGCTCGACATGCCGCTGTCGGCAGCCGTGGAACTGGACGCGGCCACCCAGGCCCTCCTGATGAACGGCGAGGACTACGCCGAGTTCCACGCGGCCTTCACCGGGAAGAGGCCCCCGAAGTGGCGCGGACGGTGACCGCGGCACCCGACGCGAGGACGCCGGCCCCGGGACCGGGACCGGCGGCCGGAGCGGCCGACGGGAGGACGCCGGCCGCAGGGGCGCGGGGCCGTCCCCTGCGCGTGGCGGTCATCGGCGGAGGCCCCGGCGGCCTCTACGCCGCGGCCCTCCTGAAACGCCTGGACGCCGACCGCGAGGTCACCCTCTGGGAACGCAACGCCCCCGACGACACCTTCGGCTTCGGCGTCGTCCTCTCCGACGAGACCCTCGGCGGCATCGAGAGCGCGGACCCCGTGGTCCACGCAGCCCTCGAACGGGAGTTCATCCGCTGGGACGACATCCACATCGTCCACCGGGGAACCCGCCACACCGCCGGAGGCCACGGCTTCGCCGCCGTGGGCAGGAAGCGGCTCCTGCAGATCCTGCACGGGCGCTGCCGCTCCCTCGGCGTGGACCTGCGCCTGCGGACGAAGGCCCCGGACCCGGCGCGGCTCGCCGGGTCGTACGACCTCGTCATCGCCGCCGACGGGGTGCACAGCGCCACCCGCGAGGCCTACGCGCACGCCTTCCGCCCCCGCGTGGACAGCCACCGCTGCCGCTACATCTGGCTCGCCGCCGACTTCGCCTTCGACGCCTTCCGCTTCGAGACCGCCGAGACCGAGCACGGCGTGATGCAGCTGCACGGCTACCCCTACGCCGCCGGCTCCTCCACGGTGATCGTCGAGATGCGCGAGGAGGTGTGGCGGGCGGCGGGCTTCGACGAGCCGGACGAGCGGGAGTCGATCGGGCGCTGCGCCAAGATCTTCGCGGACGCGCTCGGCGGACGGCCGCTCAGGTCCAACGAGTCCGCGTGGACCACCTTCCGCACGGTGACGAACGAGCGCTGGTCGCACGGCAACGTCGTGCTGCTGGGCGACGCCGCCCACACCGCCCACTTCTCCATCGGCTCCGGCACCAAGCTCGCCGTCGAGGACGCCCTCGCGCTGGCCGCGTGCCTGGACGAACAGCCCTCGCTCCAGGAGGCGCTGCGCGCCTACGAGGAGGAGCGCAGGCCCGTCGTCGCCTCCACGCAGCGCGCCGCCCGCGCCAGCCTGGAGTGGTTCGAGAACCTCGCCCTGTACGCCGGGCAGCCGCCCCGCCGGTTCGCCTTCAACCTGCTGACCCGCAGCCGCCGCGTCACCCACGACAACCTGCGGCTGCGCGACCCGGGCTTCACCGGCTCCGTGGAGCGGGAGTTCGGCTGCCCGCCCGGAACGCCCCCGATGTTCACCCCCTTCCGGATGCGCGGCCTGACCCTGCGCAACCGGGTCGTCGTCTCCCCGATGGACATGTACTCGGCGACCGACGGCCTGCCCGGCGACTTCCACCTGGTCCACCTCGGCGCCCGCGCCCTGGGCGGGGCCGGGCTGGTGATGACGGAGATGGTGTGCGTGTCGCCCGAGGGGCGCATCACGCCCGGCTGCACGGGCCTGTACACCGCCCGCCAGGCCGAGGCGTGGCGGCGCGTCACCGACTTCGTGCACGCGCAGGCCCCGGGCACCGCGATCGGCGTCCAGCTCGGCCACAGCGGGCGCAAGGGCTCGACCCGGCCGATGTGGGAGGGCCTGGACGAACCGCTGCCCGACGGCAACTGGCCCCTCGTGGCCGCCTCCGCGCTGCCGTACAAGCCGGGCGGCCGGCCACCCCGGGAACTGGGCCGGGCCCAGCTCACGGATCTCCGCGAACAGTTCACGGCCGCCGCGGCGCGGGCCGCCCGGGCCGGCTTCGACCTGCTCGAACTCCACTGCGCGCACGGATACCTGCTGTCCGGCTTCCTCTCGCCCCTGACCAACCGCCGCGCCGACGCCTACGGCGGCTCGCTCGCGCGGCGGCTGCGCTTCCCGCTGGAGGTCTTCGACGCCGTCCGCGCGGTGTGGCCGCAGGAGCGGCCCATGACGGTCCGGATCTCCGCCACCGACTGGGCCGACGGCGGCACCACGGCCGAGGACGCCGTGGAGATCGCCCGCGCGTTCGCCGCGCACGGCGCCGACGCCGTCGACGTCTCCACGGGCCAGGTCGTCGCCGAGGAGGCGCCGGAGTTCGGGCGGTCGTACCAGACGCCGTTCGCGGACCGGATCCGGCACGAGGCGGGGATCCCGGTGATCGCGGTCGGCGCGATCTCCTCCTGGGACGACGTCAACTCGCTGATCCTGGCCGGGCGCGCGGACCTGTGCGCCCTGGGCCGCCCGCACCTGTACGACCCGCACTGGACCCTGCACGCGGCCGCCGAGCAGGGCTACGACGGCCCGGGCGCCGTCTGGCCGGCGCCGTACCGGGCGGGCAGCCGGCCGCCGCGGACCGGACGCACGGACGCGCCCCGGCCCCGGCTGTCGCTGGGGAGCCGACCGGATCAGACGGCCGGCGGCACCCCGGCGAACTCCGCGCCGGCGTCCCGCAGCCGCTCGTGCAGTCCCCGGAAGACGTCCGCCGAGCGCGCGCCCGGCCAGTCGCCGGGGAGCAGCGGGGCGGGCAGTCCGGGGTCGGCGTAGGGGAGGTGGCGCCAGGAGTCGAGGGCGAGGAGGTAGTCGCGGTAGGCCTCCTCCGCGGGCGTGTCCGTGCGCCGCTCCCAGGCCCGCAGCACGTGTTCGTGGCGGTCGAGGAACGCCTCGTGCTGCTCGGCGACGGCCGCCAGGTCCCACCAGCGGGCGACGGAGTCGACGGTCGGCGCGAAGCCGAGGTGCTCGCCGCGGAAGAAGTCCACGTACGGGTCGAGGCGCAGCCGCCGCAGCGTGTTGCGGGTCTCCTCGTACAGGCGGGCGGGTGCGATCCACACGCCGGGGGCGGCCGTGCCGAAGCCCAGGCCCGCCAGCCGGGAGCGCAGGACGTGCCGCTTCTGCCGCTCCGACTCCGGCACGGAGAACACCGCCAGCACCCAACCCTCGTCCCCGGGCGGTGCGGTGGCGTAGATCCGCCGGTCGCCGTCCTCCATCAACTGCCGTGCCTCGGCCGACAGTTCGTATCCGGCGGCGCCCCGGGCCGTGCGCGCCGGCAGGAGCAGTCCCCGCCGTTTCAGCCGGGACACCGAGGAGCGGACGGAGGGCGCGTCGACGCCGACCGCGGCGAGCAGCCGGATCAGCTCGGCGACGGGCACCGGGCCCGGCGCGAAGCGGCCGTAGGCGCCGTAGAGCGTGACGATGAGGGACCGAGGTGCGGGCTGGTCGGACACGTTGATCATCTTAGGTCGTCGGCATCACTGCTGGTCACCCCCGGTGTCGGCATCGCCCTCACCGCCGGTGCGCAGTCTGAACCGCTGGAGTTTGCCGGTCGCGGTGCGCGGCAGCGCGTCCAGGAAGACGATCTCGCGCGGGCACTTGTACGGCGCCAGCTCCGCCTTGACGAAGGCGCGCAGGGAGTCCTCGTCCCGCCGCGCCCCCGCGCGCAGCACGGCGTACGCGACGACGACCTGCCCGCGCGCCTCGTCGGGCCGCCCGACGACCGCGGCCTCGACCACGTCCGGATGCCGCAGCAGGGCCTCCTCGACCTCGGGGCCGGCGATGTTGTAGCCCGCCGAGATGATCATGTCGTCGGCGCGGGCGACGTACCGGAAGCAGCCGTCGGCCTCGCGCACGTAGGTGTCGCCGGTGATGTTCCACCCGTCCCGCACGTAGTCGCGCTGCCGGGGATCGGCGAGGTAGCGGCAGCCGACCGGGCCGCGCACGGCGAGCAGTCCGGGCTGTCCGTCGGGGACGGGCTCGCCGTCCTCGTCCTGCACGCGCGCGTGCCAGCCGGGGACGGGGACGCCCGTGGTGCCGGGCCGGATCCGCTCGTCGGCGGCGGAGAGGAAGATGTGCAGCAGCTCGGTGGCGCCGATGCCGTTGATCAGGCGCAGCCCGGTCCGCTCGTGCCAGGCGCGCCAGGTGGCCGCGGGCAGGTTCTCGCCGGCGGAGACGCAGCGCCGCAGCGAGGACAGGTCGTGCCCGCCGAGGTGGCCGAGCATCGCCCGGTAGGCGGTCGGGGCGGTGAACAGCACGGACACCCGGTGCTCCGCGACGGCGGGCAGCAGCTGCCCGGGACCCGCCTGTTCCAGGAGCAGCGCGCTCGCGCCGGCCCGCATCGGGAAGACGAGCAGTCCGCCGAGGCCGAAGGTGAAGCCGAGCGGGGGGCTGCCCGCGAACACGTCGTCCCGCCGCGGCTTGAGGACGTGCCGCGAGAAGGTGTCGGCGACGGCCAGCACGTCCCGGTGGAAGTGCAGGCACCCCTTCGGCCGCCCGGTGGTTCCGGAGGTGAACGCGATCAGCGCCACGTCGTCGGCGGCGGTGTCCACGGCCCGGTACGGCGTGTCCGGCGCGGGCCGGCGCAGCAGGTCGCCGGGGGCGTCACCGCCGTACGTCGTGATCCGCAGTCCGGGGACCGCGGCCTCGGCGAGGTCGTCGACGGCGCGGACGTCGCACAGGGCGTGCCGGACCCGGGCGATCTCGCACATCGTGCGCAGCTCGAGCGGGCGCTGCCGGTCCAGCACGGTCACGGCGATCGCGCCCGCCTTGAGCACCGCCAGCCAGCAGGCCGCCAGCCAGGGCGTGGTGGGCCCGCGCAGCAGCACCCGGTTGCCGGGGACGACGCCGAGGTCGCCGGTGAGCAGGTGCGCGAGCCGGTCGACGCGGGCGCGCAGGTCGCCGTAGGTCCAGGAGGGGCCGGCGGGGGTGTGGAAGACGGGCCGGCCGGGATCGGGGCCGGTGAGGAGTTCGGCGGCGCAGTTCAGCCGTCGGGGGTAGCGCAGCTCCGGCAGGTCGAACCGGAGCTCGGGCCACTGGTCGGGCGGCGGGAGGTGGTCGCGCGCGAAGGTGTCGACGTGGGCCGAGGCGTTCATGGCGGGTCGCCCCCTTGCCTTGGTGGGCGCCTGCGGGGCGCCGTGGCGGGCGTCGTGGTGGGCTCGCGCACCGAGCGTATCGCGTTGGTGACGACAGTCAACGCCTCGCGATACCGTCGGGGGAGAGCCGGCACGAGGCCGAGCGAGGTCATCGGAGAGAGGGGCCCGGCGATGCCCGCATTCTCACTCGAACCGGAACAGACCGCCTGGTGCGCCGAACTGCGCGCCCTGGCCGCCGACCGGCTGCGCCCGCTCGCGGACCAGGGCGAACCGGGCCGCGTCAACCGCTCCCTCGTCGCCGAACTCGGCCGGCTCGGACTGCTGGCCCGCCTGTTCACCTCCGGCGCCGTCGACCTCTGCCTGATGCGCGAGTCCCTGGCGTACGCCTGCACCGAGGCGGAGACCGCGCTCGCCCTCCAGGGCCTCGGCGCGCACCCGGTGCACGTCCACGGCACGCCCGCCCAGAGGGCGCGCTGGCTGCCCCGCGTCGCCGACGGCAGCGCGGTCGCCGCCTTCGCGCTCAGCGAGCCGGACGCCGGCTCGGACGCCGCGGCCCTCTCCCTGGCCGCGGAACCGGACGGGCGCGGCTGGCGCCTGACCGGCGAGAAGTGCTGGATCTCCAACGCCCCCGAGGCCGACGTCTACACCGTCTTCGCCCGCACCGCCGCGGGCACCGGCGCCCGCGGCGTCACCGCCTTCCTGGTCCCCGCCGACCGCCCCGGCCTCACCGGCTCCGCCCTCGACCTGCTCGCCCCGCACCCCGTCGGCGCCCTCCGCTTCGACGCCGTCCCGGTCACCGCGGACGACGTGCTCGGCGCGCCCGACCGCGGCTTCCGGGTCGCCCTGGGCACCCTCACCCTCTTCCGCCCCAGCGTCGGCGCCTTCGCCGTCGGCATGGCCCAGGCCGCCCTCGACGCCACCCTCGCCCACACCGCCCGCCGGGACGCCTTCGGCGGCAAGCTGAGGGACCTGCAGACCGTCGCCCACCAGGTCGCCGAGATGGCCCTGCGCACCGAGGCGGCCCGGCTGATGGTCTACGCGGCGGCCACGGCCCACGACACCGGCGCCCCGGACGTGCCCCGCCGGTCCGCGATGGCCAAGCTGCTCGCCACCGAGACCGCGCAGTACGTCGTCGACGCGGCCGTCCAGCTGCACGGCGCACGGGCGCTGCGCCGCGGGCACCTGCTGGAGCACCTCTACCGGGAGGTCCGCGCCCCACGGATCTACGAAGGGGCGAGCGAGGTCCAGCGCGGCATCATCGCCAAGGACCTGTACGCGGGCGCGGAGGCCGGCCGGTGACCGCCGAACGGGTCAACCCGCCCGGGCTGTCCCCGCCGACGGGCTTCTCGCACGCGGTCGTCGCCACCGGCTCCCGGGTGGTGTTCCTGGCCGGCCAGACCGCGCTCGACGCCGACGGCACGGTGGTGGGCCGGAGCCTGCCGGAACAGTTCGAACGGGCGCTGGGCAACCTGCTGGCGGCGCTCGCCGCGGCGGGCGGCACGCCCTCGGACCTGGCGCGCGTCACGGTCTACGTCACGGACGTCGCCGCGTACCGGGCCCGCGCCGCCGAACTCGGCCGCGTCTGGCGGAAGCTGGCGGGCCGGGACTATCCGGCGATGGCGGTCGTGGGGATCGTACGGCTGTGGGACGAGCGGGCCCTCGTCGAACTCGACGGGTTCGCCGTCCTGGGGGACTGATCAGGCGGCGACGGCCAGCGGCCCGGTGGTCACCCGGTGCGGGGCCACGACGCGGCCGTCGGGCCGCAGTTCGCCGGAGTCGTCGAAGACGATCGTGCCGTCGCAGAGCAGGCTCCAGCCCTGTTCGGGGCGGGCGGCGACGACGTGCACGGCGTCGGCACGGGCGCTGGGAGACCGGTGATCGCACATGGTGCACCTCCACGTCGGTGGGGCCGGCCCCGCGGCGGGCCCCGTGAACCGACCATGCGCCCGCCGCGGCGCTCCCGCCAGCAGGGGGCGCGGACCGTGACAGCACCAGGACAACTCCACGACCGTTCCCCGACGCCGGGGGCGCAACACGCCACCGAAGGGGTGACGGTCACGGCTTCGGGCGCCGCCGCCCGGTACCAGTGGAGGCCCCCCACACAACAGGAGGTCCTTCCATGTTCCTGCGCTCCGCCCTGACCGCGGCCGCCGGTGCCGCTCTGCTCCTGCTGACCGCGTCCGCGTCGCCCGCCGGCGCCGACGCGTCCGAGAAGGTCACCGTCGACAAGACCGGGAAGATCACCGCGGACGGCACGGTCACCCTCTCCGGCACCTACCGCTGCACCGGCAACACGCACCCCGCCTACGTCAGCGCCTCGGTCGCCGCCAAGGACGCTCCGAACGTGCAGTACGGCGTCGGCAGCACCCGGGCGGTGTGCGACGGCGCCGAGCACCGCTGGTCCAACACCTCCCGGCTCATGCCGGGCACCCTGAAGCCGGGCGAGGCCCGGGTCCAGGCCACGGTGATGGAGTTCCGGCAGCAGGGCTTCCTGCCCCTGCCCTACTTCCACACCTCGCACGAGGAGGAGATCACGCTGGCCGAGGGCTGACCGGCCCCGGCCGCCCGGGACACGTCGTCGCCGGCCCCCCCGGGGGCGGCGCCCCCGGGTCCCCCCGCCCCCCCGCCCCCCCCCCCGCGCCGCCCGGCCCCCGGCCCCGACGGCGCG
>NZ_JBIRHK010000007.1:265014-454836 GCF_044328485.1 Streptomyces sp. NPDC017936
TGCCCTTTGTGGTGCGGGCGCGGGGGGGGGGGGGCCGGCCCCCCCCCCCGCGCGCCCCCGGGGGGGCCCCCCCCCCGGGGGGGGGCCCCCCCCCCGCCCCCCGCGGCCCGCCGGCGCACCCCTCGTCGCGGACGGGCCCGTGGACGAGACGGCGCGGGCGGACTTCAGGACCCCGGGACCAGCGGCGCGCCGGTACGGGCGACGACGTCCTCGACCGTCACGTCCGGCGCGCGTCCCCCGGCACCAGGCCCTCGGGGGCGACGTCCGGGGCGCCGAGGCCGGTGACGATCCGGTGCACGCACCGTTCGCCGGTGAGCGGCAGGGCGCGCTCCGGTCCGGCCGTCAGGCCGACGGCTCCGGCAGCGGCCGCGGACCGGCGGCCGTCGTCCGGCGCCGGGCGGCCGTCCACAGCCCCGCCGCGACCAGTGCCGTGCCCAGGCCCAGCACCCCCACCGCGCCGGCGAGGCCGCCGGCCGCCGGCTTCAGGGCGAGCAGGACGAGCGGGCAGACGAACTCGCCGCCGAAGAAGGCCGCCGTCCACAGACCGGTGCCGCGGCCGCGGTCCTCGAACTCCAGCCGGGACATCGCGCTGGTGAGCAGCGCGGGCAGCAGCATGCCCGTGCCCACGCAGTTGACCACCGCCCCGGCGACCAGCAGCGGAGCGTTCCCCGCGAGGAACATCACCCCGAACCCGGCCGCGCAGACGGCGAGCACGGCGGGCAGCATCGGGCCGGGAGCCCGCCCGAGCCGGGCGAAGGCGATCGCCCCGCCCATGGTCGCCGCGCTGGCGACCGCCGTGGCCAGACCGATCGTCCCGGAGTTCTCCACCCCGAGGTCGTCGAGCAGGTACGACATCTCCACGGGGACGGTGTAGAAGACCATCGCCCCGAAGAAGGTGAGGGCGCAGATGCCCGCCAGCCGCCGGACCGGGAACGGACGCCGGGTCCCGCCCCCGGCCGGGGTCTCCTCGGCCGCCGCGCGGGGCGCCGGGCCGGGCAGGGCGGCGGCCATCAGCGGGGCGAGCACCAGGCTCACGGCGTACACCCAGAACGGCACGCGCCAGCCGGCGGATCCGGCGGCGCCGCCGAGCACGAAGAAGACGGTGGCCGACGCGGAGGCGCACATCGTCTGCAGCGCGAGGTACCTCACCCGCCGCCGGCCGGTGTAGTAGTCGCCGATCAGGGTGGTGCAGCAGGTCATGATCGCGGCCTCGGCGACCCCGACCAGGGCGCGACTGGCGATGATGCCGCCCAGGGAGTCCAGCCAGAGCGGGGCCGTCCCGAACAGGGCGTACAGCACCGTGCCGAAGACCAGCAGGCGCTTGCGGCCCAGCCGGTCCACGATCACGCCCGCGAACGGCGCCAGCAGGGCCAGCGCCAGCGCGGGGACGGTCAGCGCGAGGGGGACCAGGGCCTCGGCCCCCGGCACCGCGTCGAAGTGGTCCTGCATCTTCGGCAGCACCGGGGCGATCAGCACCGCCCCGAGGATCGGCAGGCAGCTGCCCGCCATCAGCAGGCCCACCCGCAGCAGATGGGCCGGGCCCGAGACGGCGACGGGGGACGCGGCGGCCTCGTCGGCCGCGGTGGGGGACGGCGGCGGGGCGGAACCGGGCATGGCTACTCCAAGAACGGTGCGAGGGAGCGGGCATGCCGGTCACCGGTGGCGACGTGAGCACACGGCATGCCGCGGACGGCCCCACGCCGGAGGCCGGCCGGACAGCGGCGTGCGGGTAGGCACGACTATGGGCGGCGGAAGTGCCCACCGCCATCCTCCGCGCGATCCGAATCCCGTATCCGGCTCATCCACGCCGTGGATGGACGGGCGGACGCCGCCGGCCACGCTGTTCGAGGTCCTGCGCACCAAGGACGCGGAAGAGCGGGCCCGCGTCATCGACGCGACGACCTCGCGGCACCGGGCGCGGCCGCGCACCGAGGGGACGTGGAGCGCGTGCTTCCCGGGAGCGGCGGGTGCGCCCGGGTTTCCCCGGCCGGCCGTCACCCGTTCCCGTAGTCCTCCACGTAGGTGGCGATCAGTTCGAGCAGGGCGTCGGCCCGGTGCCGGTCCTCGCGTTGCTCGCGCAGGGCCCTGTCGGCGGCCTGGAGGCGGGCCAGGACGGCCGGTTCACCGTCGACCAGGTCGTCGACCAGCGGCGTGGTGACCAGGTCCAGGCATTCGGTGAGCAGGCGGAGGGTGGCCGGGACGGGGGGAGCAGGGTCGGGGGTGGCGAAGCCGGTGGTCAGGTAGCGGGCGGGGTCGGTGAGGCTCCAGCCGACGACGGTGCCGTGCTGGACGAGGAGTGCCACGTCGGGGGCGATGCCGATGCGGGTGTCCAGCGGTTCGTCGAGGACGTCGAGGTCACGCAGGCAGGTCAGCAGGGCATCGCCGGGAGCGCGGCACAGCACCGTGCACGCCTCGTGCCGGAAGTCCTTTGCCTCGTCCGCGCGGAGCCCGCCCGGACGTACTTCGGACTGGACGGGAAGGCGGGCCGAGTCCTCGGCTGAGGCGGACTCTTCCGGAATTCGGAATTCAGCCCCGACCAGCTGTCGGTCGCTCGGGGCGAAGCGGAAAACGTCGGGGAGGTCCCACAGCAGGTCCTGGCTGCCGAACGTCTCCGCGAGGAACTTCTCGCGTTCCACCCGGTCCGCATAGGGGGAAACGATCAGAGAAGTGCCGAGGAGACGGGGAACCAGGTCGAGCGGCTCGTCCGTCACCGTCGCGGACCAGCCGCCGTCGAACTTCAGTTTCGTCGTCATCACTGCCTCATCTGATCTGCACCGCCGGAGGCTGGAAGCGGCCGTCCTTGGCGGGAATCCTGCCGTTCACGATGTCCTCGTGTGTCACCGGGGCACCGGGGTCCGTGGGTTTCCCACCGAGCGCCGTGGCCCCGGAATCGCCCTTGATGCCCGAGGGACCGTACGCCGTGATGGCCTGGCCCTGGGTGTTGCCGAGGCCGTCGATCACCACGATGTCGTCACCCTGCCGGAAGGTGAACGTCCCGGCCGTGCCCGTCGAGTGGTACACGGCGTCCGGGTTCTTGAGGATATCGACGACCCGTTCGTCGCTGAAGGCGTGCCGGGTGTCCCCGTGGTAGTCGTGGCGCTTCCTGAACCCGCCGTCCTGTGCTCTCTCGACGATGTCGTCCACGACCTTGTTGATCCGCTTCTGCGCCCGCTCCTCCTTCGTGTACTTGGGCATGAGGCCCAGCGGGTCGCACCCGCTGTGCGGGTTGTCCACGTACGCGACGGGGTTCGGGGCGGGAGCGAGGCCGAGGGGGTCGGGGGAGGTGTAGCGGCCGGTCTCGGGGTCGTAGTGGCGGAACAGGTTGTAGTGCAGGCCGGTCTCGGGGTCGTAGTACTGGCCGGGGAAGCGCAGGGGGGTGTACGCGCTGCTGTCGCGGGACCAGGCCGTGGTGCCCCAGAGCGTGCTGCGGGTGCGCCAGGCGATGTCGCCGCTCTCGTCGACGAGCTCGGTCGGCGTGCCCACCAGGTCGGTGGCGATGGCGAAGAACCGCCGGTCGATCTCCTCCTGCCGGTCGTCGGCCGTGAGGATCCGCTCGGTCTGGGCCAGGGGGACGACGTCGCGGTGGTCCCAGGTGAGGGCGACCGCGTGCGGGACGTCCGGCCGGTGGCTGGTCTGCTCGCACAGGGTCAGGCCGTCCCAGGTGAACCGGACCTCCTCGACCACGCTCTCGCCGTCGGCCGCCAGGCGCTGTTTCGCGGTGCGGCGGCCGAGCGGGTCGTAGCGGTACCTCCACCGGGTCCCGTCGGGGGTGGTCACGGAGGTGAGGCGGTTCTCCGTGTCCCACGTGCAGCGCCAGGTGTCCGGCTTGCGGGAGAGACGGGTCTTCTGCCGCAGGACGACCCGGCCGAGGGCGTCGTGCTCGAAGCGGACGTCCCCGGCGCGGGTGAGGGTGGTGCCGGTGTAGGCGCGCGGTCCGGTGGCCTCGCGGCCGGGGTGGCCGGACGGCCAGGACGCGGAGGTCTGGTTGCCGGCGTCGTCGTAGACGTACCGCTCCGTCCATCCCCGGGCGTGTACGGCGGTGACGCGGCCCACCCGGTCGAGGTCGAAGGTGCGCGAGCCCGACAGCCGGTCCACGACGGAGGTCAGCCGGCCGTCGGAGCGGTAGGCGTAGGCGCGGCTGTTGACGTCGCGTCCGCCGGCGGTGACGTGCTGCGAGGCGAGCCGCCCGGCCTCGTCCCAGGCGGAGGTCATGGTGATCGCGTCGCCGAAGACCCGGGTGAGCTCCCGGCCGGCGGCGTCGTGCGCGAAGTCGATCCGGTGACCGCCGCTGGTCAGGCGCTGCGGCAGCCCGTCGGTGCCGTAGGAGTAGGTGGTGACGTGGCCGGTGGGCGTGGTGCGGCGCGTACGGCGGCCCAGGGCGTCGTACGCGTACAGGACCGGGCGGCCGTCGACGAGTTCCGCCTTGGTGAGTCCGCGACGATCGTACTGGTAGCGCAGCTCACCGTCCGGTCCCGTCGCCTCCACGAGGCGGCCCGCCCGGTCGTACGCGTAGTGCGTCACGCGGCCGTCGACGTCCTTGCGGACCACCTGGCCCAGTTCGTCGCGCTCGAACGCGACGGTCCCGCCGAGTGCGTCGACGCGTGCGGCGAGCCGGCCCGCGGCGTCCGTGCGGTAGGTCAGGGTGCGGCCGTCGAAGTCGGTCTCGGAGACGATGTCGCCCGCGGCGTCGTACTCGTAGGTCCAGGTCAGCCCCCGCGGGTCGGTGACGCGGGTGAGGCGCAGCCCTGCGTCGTGCTCGAACGTGTAGCGGGCGCCGTCGGGCCGCGTGCGGGCGACCGGCAGGTCGAAGTGGGTGTACTCGTAGCGGGAGACGCCGCCGGACGCGTCGGTGTGGGTGAGGCAGTTGCCCTCACCGTCGTAGGTCCACGCCTCCGTGGCGCCGTCGGGACCGGTGCGCCGGGCGAGCCGGCCGTCGGGGTGCCACTCCAGCAGGGTCACGCCGCCGGCCGGGTCGGTCGTGCGGACCGGTCTGCCGAGGCCGTCCCGCTCCGTGCGGGTGACGGCGCCGCCGGGAGCGGTCACCTCCACGGGCAGCCCGGCCGCGTCGCACACCACGCGGGTCGTCGCGCCGAGGGCGTCGGTGACGGAGGTGAGCCGGCCGGCGTCGTCGTAGGTGTAGCGGGTGGTGGAGCCGGCCTGGTCGGTGACCGACGTGCGGTTCCCGCGTCCGTCGTACGCGTGGACCATGCGGGTGCCGTCCGGGCCGACGACCTCCACCGGCAGGCCGAACGGGCCGCGCACGGTGTGCAGTTCGCTTCCGTCGGGGCGGGTGGCGGAGACGACCCGGTCGTGCTCGTCGTAGTGGAAGACGGTGGTGAGGCCCAGCGGATCGGTGCGGGTCCGCAGGTTGCCGCGCGCGTCGTGGGTGAACCGGGTGGTGCGGCCCAACGGGTCCGTGGTGGCGATCACCCGGGAGTGGCGGTCGACGACGTGGCGGGTCGCGTGGCCTTCGGCCGTGGTGAGGGTGGTGGTGCGGTGGCCCGTCTCGGGGTCGGGTCCGGTGTAGGCCAGGGTGATCTGGACGTGGCCGGCCTCGCCGCCTTCGGCGACCACGCGGTCGTGGTCGTCGTAGAGGTAGTCGTAGCGGCTGCCGTTGGAGTCGATCCAGGCGGTGACGCGGCGGCGGTCGTCGTAGAGGAAGGTGGTGGTGGCGCCCGAGGGTCTGGTGACCGTGGTGAGGTCGCCGTCCTGGTAGCCGTAGCTCATCAGGGGAAGGTCCGCGCCGTCCTCGCCGGCGCCGGCCAGGGACAGGGCGGTGACCAGGCCGTCGGCGGTGGTCAGTTCCACCCGGTGGCCCGCCGAGTGGACCAGGGCCAGCGGCAGGCCGTCCTCGCCGCGGTCGACGGTGACCGTGTGGCCGTTGCGTTCGGTGACGGTCGACAGCCAGGCCGTGCCGTCGCCCCCCGGTTCGGTGCCGGGCGGGGCGGTGAAGCGGAAGACCAGGCCGCTGTCGGGGTCGGTGAGCGTGTAGTCGCCGTCGGTCTCGCGGGCCAGCAGGGTGCGGGCCCTGCCCGACTCGGGCGAGGTGGGCACGCCGGGGACCGGGTGCGGGTACGGCACGAGGAGTCCGTCGGCGGTGACGTGCAGGACACCGATGGCGTCGACCTGGAGGCGCTCGTCGACGGTGGACGTCCAGGAGGGGCCCAGGAAGCGGCCGGCCGTGCAGCCGGACTCGGTGCGGCGGGTGAAGACCAGCGGCAGGACGCCGGGGACCGTCACGTCGGTCTGCGGCAGGAACATCCGGCCCGAGGCGAGGTCGACGGGGTCGGTGCCGTCCGTGACGCGTTCGCCGTCGGGCCGGTTGTGGGTGCCGTCCGGGGCGTCGTCGACCAGCCTGCGCACCCGCGCGGCGTCGGCGGCGTCCTCGGCGATGCGCACGCCCTTGACCGCGGCGCCGCCGCCCCCGGTGGCCACGGTCAGTGCGACGTCGGGCAGCAGTCGGCCGAAGCCTTCGGCCGGGTCCTTCATGAAGTCGCTGATCATCTGCTTGCCGGTGCCGACCGGGTCGTTGGCGGCGACGACCAGGCCGGCGGCCAGGCTGTTGAGCGAGGTGGCGTACTCGGCCGGGTGCGTGATGTTGTACGGGTCCATCGGGTTGACCGACCGGACGAAGTTCAGGATGCCGGCCGTGCCCTTGACGAGGCCGCCGCCGACGTGGTCGCCCATGATCTGCAGTTCCTGGACGCCGTCGCCCAGCTGATCGGCGTAGGACGGCTTCTTCGGGGCCAGGTCGCGGGCGGCCCGGACCGCGGAACGCGCGGTCTGAGCCGCCGAGTTCCGCTGCTTGCGGGCCTCGGTGAGGATGTCCTGCGCCTCCTGCATCAGCTTCTTGCCGGGGTCGTCGAACGTGGGCGCGGGGCAGGGGGGCAGCGTGGACGGGTCGCGCTTGTCGGCGGGCCGGGCGTTGTAGCGGTCGACGGCGCTGTTGTAGTCGTCGACCCTCTTGCGGTGGGCGTCGGCAGCCTTCTCCGAGGCCTTGACGCCGTCCTTCCACTTGTCGATCGCCGTCTGCGCCTGCTCCTGCGCCCAGGTGACCGTGCCGGCGAACGCCTCCAGTGAGGCCGCCGCCTTCTCACAGGCGTCGGAGCCGGTGAACCACTTGGGCGGCTGGGTGCCCACCGCCTTCCGCACGGCCTCCGCCGTCTCACCCTTCAGCTGGGAGGAGTCGAGGCCCTTGAGGCCCTCGCCGGCGCTGTCGAAGGCCTTCTGGAAGGCGCGGAGCTTCCCGGCGGTGGAGCGGATCTTGTCCGGGCTGCCGTAGACCAGCTTGGTCTTGTCCTCGGTCTGCCCGAGGTCCAGCTCGTCGACCTCGGCGCCCATCCGGTCGGCGACCGAACGGGACTGCTCGCGCACCCAGTCCGCGCCGGACTCCCAGCCGACGTCGTCCAGCCGGTCGGCGGTCCAGCCGCCCACGTCCTCGACCCGGTTGCCGACCCACTCGACACCGTCCTCGACCGCGTCCTCGACCGAGTCGGGCGTGATGTCACTGATGAAGTCGCCGATTCCCACCGTCAGTTACCCCCGGACTCGCCCTGCTGTTGCTGCTGGGCGCGTTCCTCCGGTGACGGGCCGAAGGTGTCGTCCAGCGCCTGGTCCCACTCGTCGTCGGAGATGCCGAAGGCGTCGTTGAGCAGCTGTGACCGCCGGCCGCCCTGGCCCTCGGTGAGCACCGTGCGGCCGGTGTCCTTCCAGGTCTGCTCGATGTCCTGACCGGCCTGGTCGAACGACTCGGCGCTCCAGTCCGGGTCCAGGGAGTCCGGCGTGAACACATCACCCCAGTCCTGCTGGGCGATCTCCTCCTCCGACGCGTGCGGATTGCCGCCCATCAGGGCGTTCACGCCCACCTTCAGCGAGCCCGCCACGTACTGGTCGTGCTCCCACTGGGTGCCCGCCGCCAGGCCGAGGAGGTTCGCGATCGCGCCGGCGTCGCTCACCAGGGCGCGCACGCCCCACTCCCAGCGCTCGCAGAAGTCCTCGAAGTCGACCGACAGGCCGTGGTGTCCGGCCTCCATCCCCGTCATCGCCAGCTCCGAGAAGCCCTTGCCCATCACCGAGCCGGTGGCGCCGCCCAGTTCACCGAGCTCGTCGATGGTCGCGCCCACGCCCTGCGTGAACTTCGCGACGGCCGCCTCGCCCAGCCGCAGGTCCTGACCGTCACCGCCCATGACCGCCCCCCTCCTCCCGCGTCCGGCCGGCGTCGACCGCGACCGCGTCCGGGACGATGCCGACGACCGGCGGGAAGAACATCGACCCGTCCTCGGTGGCGATGTCCACGGCGAGGCCGGCGGGCTCGCCCAGGGCCGGCACGATCTCGTCCACGATGCGCGCACCCAGCAGGGCCGCGTAGTCCAACGGCCGGTCACCGGGCCCGTGACGCAGGGCGAACCGGGCCAGCGCGGCCTCGTCGGTGAACCCGCAGATCCACCGCACCCCGCCCGAACGCACCGACCACAGACCCCCGTCGGCCACCGGCACCAGCAGGACCGAGCGCCGCATCTCGCCGACCAGCGCGCGAGGGTCGTCGCCTCCCTCCCTCCGCTCAGCGATGCGCTCGGCGAGCGCCGCCTTCCGCTGCTGCACGGTTCCTCCCTGGTCGTAGGTGACGTGATGGCACCGTAGAGCAGGACGTGCGCCGAGGCGCGCGTGGTTCTTGTGAAGACCCGCCCGGGCCGGAACCGTGCCGCGAGCCGGTGCGCAGAAGTGTCCGCAGGGGGACCGGGGCCGGTCGCCGTCCGGTCCCGGTCGGCCTGCTCGGCGGTGGCGGGTGTCGGGGGCCCGGCCGGCCGGGCGGTGTGCCGTCACTCGCCGCTGTAGAGGCGGTTCAGGTCGACCAGTTGGACGGTCGGGTCGCGGTCCGCGATGCCGCGCAGGTCGTCGGTGAAGCCGGCGCCGCTGAAGCAGAGCAGGCGGGTCCGGTCGGAGGCACCGGTGCCGGTGGCACGCGAGGCCAGCAGGTGCCGGATGCGTCGGAGGCGTTCCAGGTGGGCGAGACCCATCGTGTCGTTCCACTTGGCCTCGCCGATGGCGAGGAGCATCTCGCGGTCGGTCGTCTCGTGCTCGGTCCGGCCGAAGACGGCGACATCGACCTCGTGACTGGTCCTGGCCGACGGGTCGTTGACGGTTCCGGAGGCGACACGCGAGGGATGGCCGCCGTACGTCTCGGGTGCGGCGTGCCAGCGGGCCCACTCGCGGCACAGGGTCTCGAAATGGGGCCCGAGGACTTTGCTGCGGAAGGTGGACTGGGCACGCCGCCAGACGGCGGTGGCACGGCCGGGGCGTTCGAGGTCGCCCCAGTGCGGTCGCATGACGGCGTGGTAGAAGGCGATGAGCGGTTCGGCGATCCGGTAGGAGGAGCGGTTGCGGCGGAAGGCGTCGGGCTCGTGGCGGATCAGGCCGACGTCCTCGAGTACGTGCAGGGGGTGGGCGAGATCCGTCGACTTGCGGCCCAGGTAGTCGGCGATCCCGCCACGGGACGCGTTGCCGGCGGTGATGGCGGCCAGTACGGAGTGGTAGAGGGCGGTGTCGTGGAGTTCGGGTTCCTCGGCGAGGAGGTACCGGGCCTCGCGGAACAGGGGGCGCCCGGGGTTGAGGACGGCGCGTACCACCCAGTCGTCGAAGTCCTCGGGGCCGGAGGGCGTGTCGCCCTGGGTGAATTCCCGGCGGTAGGCCGGGGTGCCCCCGACGACGGCGTGCGTGAGGGCGGCGGTGCGCGGGTCGGTGATGTCCCAGAACCGTGCGGCGAGCCGGTACTCCAGGGTGGGCACGACCAGTTCCAGTCCGGCACGTCCGCGCAGCGGCGCGTCACCGGCGAGGAGCCTGCCCATGAACGACAGGGCCGAGCCGCACAGCAGGAGCCGTACCGGAGTGTTCCCGTGGCGCGCACCCGGGTCCAGGGCGCGCTGGACGATGGACGGCAGGGAGGGCGAGGCCTTGGCGAGAAAGGGGAACTCGTCGATGACCACGACCTTCGGCCCGTCCGTGGCGATGCGCATCAGGCGCGTGACCGCCTCGTCCCAGTGCTCGAAGCGGAACGGGACGCTCTCGCCGCAGTGGGCCGCCAGCGCGTGACCGAACTGGCGCAACGCGTCGGCCTCGGTGGTCTCGGTGGCGGTGAACATGAAGCCGCCACAAGCCCTGGTGAGCGCGTCCAGGAGGAAGGTCTTGCCCTGCCGCCTCCGCCCGGACACGACACCGAGGGTGGCTTCGGAACCCGTGTAGTGGGCGTACCTGGTCAGCTCGGCCCATTCGAAGTGCCGGTCGAACATTTCAGCGGGCTTGTCCACGGCGCACCTCGAGGGATTCTGATAGGTCGAGCTATTATAACTGGACTTATACAAACCGATCGAGGTTCTGCCGAGCCGGTGCGCAGAAGCGTCCGCAGGGGGACCGGGGCCGGTCGCCGTCCGGTCCCGGTCGGCCTGCTCGGCGGTGGCGGTTCACGGGAGCCGCACCGTGAACGTCGTCGACCCCGGCGCGCTCTCCAGGCTCACGCTCCCGCCGTGTGCCTGGGCCACCGCGGCGACGATCGACAGGCCGAGGCCCGCGCCGCCGCTCGCGTCCTTGGTGTGGCGGTCGGCGCGGGTGAAGCGTTCGAAGACGCCGGGCCGGACGTCCTCGGGGACGCCGGGGCCGTCGTCGTGGACCTTCAGCGCGGCCGCCGTGCCGTCCGCCTCCAGGGTCACCGTCACCTTGGTGCCGGCGGGGGTGTGCAGACGGGCGTTGGCCAGCAGGTTGGCCACGACCTGGTGCAGGCGGTGTTCGTCGCCGGTGACGGTCACGGGGACTTCCGGGAGGTCCAGCTCCCAGCGGTGGGCGGGGCCCGCGGCCCGCGCGTCCGTCACCGCGTCGAGGACGAGGCGTGTGAGGTCGACGGGCAGCGCCCGGAGGGGGCGGCCGGCGTCCAGCGTGGGCGCCGCGGGGTGGCTGACCGGAGCGGGGCGGATCGCCGGCCTGCTCAGCGGGTACGCCTGCGCCGTGCTCGTCGGCCTGATGGCCCGCGTTCCGCTGCTGGAGCGGCGGATCGGCTCCGACCGGGTGGCGCGCTGGCACGCGATGGCCGGCCGCTGCACGGTCTGTCTGCTGAGCGCGCACGTCGTGCTGGTCCTCGCCGGGTACGCCGCCCAGGACGACGCCTCCCTCCGGCACGAGACGGCCACCGTCGTCCTGGACTACCCGGAGATGCTGAAGGCCACCGCCGGCACGGTGATCCTGCTCGCGGCCGGCGTCACCTCGGCGCGTGCCGTGCGCCGCCGGACCAGTCACGAGTTCTGGTACCACGTCCACCTCCTCACCTACGCCGCCGTCTTCCTCGCCTTCGGCCACCAGCTGGCCCTCGGCAACGACCTCGCGGGCGACCCGGTGGCCACGGCCGCCTGGTACGCGCTGTACGTGGGTGTCGCCGCCCTGGTGGTGTGGTTCCGGATCCTCGCCCCCGTACGGCTCAACCTCCGGCACGAGCTGAGGGTGGAGTCCGTGCACGAGGAGGCGCCGGGCGTGTACTCCGTGGTCGTGCGCGGGCACGGGCTGGACCGGCTGGGCGCGCTGCCGGGGCAGTTCTTCCGCTGGCGGTTCCTCGGGGCGGGGCTGGCGCGGACCTCGACGCCGTACTCGCTGTCGGCGCCGCCCCGCCCCGACCGGATGCGCATCACCGTCAAGGCGCTCGGCGACCACAGCGCGGCCGTGGCGCTGCTGCGGCCCGGCACCCGGGTGTGGGCGGAGGGACCGTACGGCTCGCTGACCGCGGACCGGCGCACCGCGCACAGGTCCCTGCTGATCGCCGGCGGGGTCGGCGTCACCCCGCTGCGGGCGCTGTTCGAGACGCTGCCCGGCGAGGTCACCCTCCTCTACCGGGCACGCACGGCCGAGGACCTGGCGCTGGGCGGTGAGCTGGAGGCCATCGCCCGGTGGCGCGGGGCGAGGGTGCTGTACGCGCTCAACGGGCCGGACGGACGACGCCCGAGCCTGACGGCCTCCTCCCTGCGGGACGCCGTACCCGACCTCGCCGGACACGACGTGTACCTCTGCGGCCCGCACGGCTTCGCCCGGGAGGTGTACGAGGCGCTGCGCACCGCCGGGGTGCCGGACCGCCGCATCCACCACGAGTCGTTCGAACTGTGAGAGCCGCGAGGACCGCGGGAGCCGCGGGAGCCGCGGGAATGCCGAGAGCTGTGAGGTCGTGGACGTGCACGTACTGAAGAAGAGTCACCCCCTGCGCCGCATCGTGCCGGCGAGCGCCGCCACCGTCTCCGGGATGGTGCTGCTGCTGTCGCTGAAGCCGCACACGACGCCGCAGGCCACCGCCGTGCAGGCCCCGGTGACCGCCCCGTCCGGCGGTGCCGGCGCGGACACGGGGACGGGCGCCAGGACCGTCACCGGCGACTCGATGGACACCCGTTGGGGCCCGGTCCAGGTCCGCGTCACCCTGGAGAGCGGCAAGCTCACCGAGGTGGCCGCGGTCGTCTACCCCACGGAGAACCCACGGGACCAGGAGATCAACAGCTACGCCGTCCCGCGGCTGAGGGCCGAAGCCCTGGAGGCGCAGAGCGCCGACATCGACACGGTCTCCGGCGCCACGTACACGAGCGACGGATACCGCCGGTCACTCCAGTCCGCCCTGGACGCGGCGAACGGCTGACGACGCCGGTGCCACGGCACACACGGCGCGCTCGAGGACGAAGCCGCCCCCCTGACCGTCGTAGCGGAGCGGGCCGGCCAGGGGACCGAGAAGTCCCGGAGACGCCGCCGCGCCCCGTCCCCACCCGCATCAGCACGGACCGAAGGGGGCGCGGCGGCATCCGCCGGTCAGATGTCCCGGAACGTCTCGATCTGCGCCCCCACCGAGTTCAGCCGCTCGGCCAGGTCCTCGTAACCCCGGTTGATGACGTACACGTTGCGCAGGACGGACGTGCCCTCCGCCGCCATCATCGCCAGCAGGACGACGACCGCGGGGCGCAGGGCCGGCGGGCACATCATCTCGGCGGCGCGCCAGCGGGTCGGGCCCTCGACCAGGACGCGGTGCGGGTCGAGGAGCTGGAGGCGGCCGCCGAGGCGGTTGAGGTCGGTGAGGTAGATGGCGCGGTTGTCGTAGACCCAGTCGTGGATCAGGGTCTTGCCCTGGGCGACCGCCGCGATGGCCGCGAAGAAGGGGACGTTGTCGATGTTCAGGCCGGGGAACGGCATCGGGTGGATCTTGTCGATCGGCGCCTCCAGCTTGGAGGGGCGCACGGTCAGGTCCACCAGGCGCGTGCGGCCGTTGTCGGCGAAGTACTCCGGCGTGCGGTCGTGGTCGAGGCCCATCTCCTCGAGCACGGCCAGCTCGATCTCCAGGAACTCGATCGGCACCCGGCGCACCGTCAGCTCCGACTCCGTGACGACGGCGGCGGCCAGCAGGCTCATCGCCTCGACCGGGTCCTCGGAGGGGGAGTAGTCGACGTCGACGGCGATGTGCGGCACGCCGTGCACGGTGAGCGTGGTGGTGCCGACGCCCTCGACCTTGACGCCGAGCGCCTCCAGGAAGAAGCACAGGTCCTGGACCATGTAGTTCGAGGAGGCGTTGCGGATGACCGTGACGCCGTCGTGCCGGGCGGCCGCCAGCAGCGCGTTCTCGGTGACCGTGTCGCCGCGCTCGGTCAGGACGATCGGGCGGTCCGGGCGGACGGAGCGGTCGACCTGCGCGTGGTACTGGCCCTCCGTCGCCGCGATGTCCAGCCCGAACCGGCGCAGCGCGATCATGTGCGGTTCGATGGTGCGCGTGCCGAGGTCGCAGCCGCCGGCGTACGGCAGCTTGAAGTGGTCCATGCGGTGCAGCAGCGGACCGAAGAACATGATGATCGAGCGGGTGCGGACGGCGGCCTCGGCGTCGATCGCCGCCATGTCCAGCTGGGCCGGCGGCACGATCTCGAGGTCGACGCCGTCGTTGATCCACCGCGTCCGCACGCCGATCGAGTTCAGCACCTCCAGCAGGCGGTAGACCTCCTCGATGCGGGCGACCCGGCGCAGCACCGTGCGCCCCTGGTTGAGCAGTGAGGCGCACAGCAGGGCCACGCACGCGTTCTTGCTCGTCTTCACGTCGATGGAACCGGACAGCCGCCGGCGGCCCACGACCCGCAGGTGCATGGGTCCCGCGTAGCCCAGCGAGACGATCTCGCTGTCCAGGGCCTCACCGATCCGAGCGATCATCTCAAGGCTGATGTTCTGGTTGCCACGCTCGATGCGGTTGACGGCGCTCTGGCTGGTTCCGAGTGCGTCGGCCAGCTGTGCCTGTGTCCAGCCCCGGTGCTGCCGGGCGTCACGGATGAGCCTGCCGATGCGTACGAGGTAATCGTCTGCCATGGGGCTGAGGCTATCTCAGATATGAGATGGCACCTCTCAGGGGGGTCCATTCGGGTGATGGCCCGTCAACGCCGCTTGGCCGTCCGCGTGCGACGCCACCCGAAGGGTCCGGGCAGATCGACCGACGTCGTGCGGCGTCCGGTGCTGCTGTGCGTGTGCCGCGGGCCGTGTCCGTCGCCCCCGGTGGTGATGGACCAGGAGTGCCGGTTGATGTTCAGGCGCACCCCGGGCAGGATGCGGAAGCTCTTGCGGAAGGTGAGGGGCATCGTGCCTCCTTCTGTGGTCGGCTGGCGCTCCGGGAATGTCCCGTCCGCTCCCGTCTACCCCGACTCGCCGCCCGCATGGCCGACTGCTGCCGTCAACGCCTCCGCCGCGCGGGGGACTTGACCCGGCGGGGCGCCGGCCTCGACGCCGCTCAGCGGCCCCTTGCCGGCGGGCCGTCCCCGGGCGCGGGTGAGGAGGGCGGGTGACGGACGCGGGCGACGGGCGCGGGCGGCCCCCGGTGGGGCGCCCCGGCCGGGGAACCCGGGCATGACCAACCAGCCCCCATGTACTAGAGTTATCTCGACATCGAGATATCTGCCGAGGCGCACCGCAGCCGTACGCATCACCGGTCTGGCAGTAAGGGTTACCTAACTTAGCCTTACCTTAGCGGATCGGCGAGGCCTGCGTGGCGGCAGGATGCGGTGGTACGCGCACATCAATGAAGGAGACTGTCGTGTCGGCGAACAGCTTCGACGCCCGCAGCACGCTGCAGGTGGGCGACGAGTCGTACGAGATCTTCCGGCTGGACAAGGTGGAGGGCTCCGCTCGCCTGCCGTACAGCCTCAAGGTCCTGCTGGAGAACCTGCTCCGCACGGAGGACGGCGCGAACATCACCGCCGACCACATCCGCGCCCTCGGCACCTGGGACTCGCAGGCCCAGCCGTCCCAGGAGATCCAGTTCACGCCGGCCCGCGTGATCATGCAGGACTTCACCGGCGTTCCCTGTGTCGTCGACCTCGCCACCATGCGCGAGGCCGTCAAGGCCCTCGGCGGCGACCCGGCGAAGGTCAACCCGCTCTCGCCGGCCGAGATGGTCATCGACCACTCCGTGATCGCCGACAAGTTCGGCACCCACGACGCCTTCAAGCAGAACGTCGACCTCGAGTACGGCCGCAACAAGGAGCGCTACCAGTTCCTGCGCTGGGGCCAGACCGCCTTCGACGACTTCAAGGTCGTCCCGCCGGGCACCGGCATCGTCCACCAGGTGAACATCGAGCACCTGGCGCGCACGGTCATGGTCCGAGGCGGCCAGGCCTACCCCGACACCCTGGTCGGCACCGACTCGCACACCACCATGGTCAACGGCCTCGGCGTGCTGGGCTGGGGCGTCGGCGGCATCGAGGCCGAGGCCGCGATGCTCGGCCAGCCGGTCTCCATGCTCATCCCGCGCGTCGTCGGCTTCAAGCTGACCGGTGAGCTGCCCACCGGCACCACCGCCACCGACCTGGTGCTCACCATCACCGAGATGCTCCGCAAGCACGGCGTCGTCGGCAAGTTCGTCGAGTTCTACGGCGAGGGCGTGGCCGCCACCTCGCTCGCCAACCGCGCCACCATCGGCAACATGTCGCCGGAGTTCGGCTCGACCGCCGCGATCTTCCCGATCGACGCCGAGACGATCAACTACCTCAAGCTCACCGGCCGCTCCGAGCAGCAGCTCGCGCTCGTCGAGGCGTACGCCAAGGAGCAGGGCCTGTGGCTGGACCCGCAGGCCGAGCCGGACTTCTCCGAGAAGCTCGAGCTGGACCTGTCCACGGTCGTCCCGTCGATCGCCGGCCCGAAGCGCCCGCAGGACCGCATCGTCCTCGCCGAGGCCGCCCAGCAGTTCGCCAAGGACGTCCTCAACTACGTCGAGGCGCCCGTCGGCCAGACGCCGGAGGCCGCCGCCTCGCCGGTCGACGAGGCGAGCGCCGAGTCCTTCCCGGCCTCCGACGCCCCGGCCTACGGCCACGAGGAGAACGGCGCCGGCGCCCCGCAGCACGGCCAGGGCACCGGTTCCGTCCCGTCGAACCCGGTCCGGGTGACCGCCCCCGACGGCACCACCTACGAGCTGGACCACGGCGCGGTGACGGTCGCGGCCATCACCTCCTGCACCAACACCTCCAACCCGTACGTCATGGTCGCCGCCGCGCTCGTCGCGAAGAAGGCCGTGGAGAAGGGCCTGACCCGCAAGCCGTGGGTCAAGACCACCCTCGCCCCGGGTTCGAAGGTCGTCACCGACTACTTCGACAAGGCGGGCCTGACCCCGTACCTCGACAAGGTCGGCTTCAACCTCGTCGGCTACGGCTGCACCACCTGCATCGGCAACTCCGGCCCGCTGCCGGAGGAGGTCTCCAAGGCCGTCAACGACCACGACCTCGCGGTCACCTCGGTCCTCTCCGGCAACCGGAACTTCGAGGGCCGGATCAACCCCGACGTCAAGATGAACTACCTGGCCTCCCCGCCGCTGGTCGTCGCGTACGCCCTCGCGGGCTCCATGAAGGTGGACATCACCAAGGACGCGCTGGGCACCGACCAGGACGGCAACCCGGTCTTCCTGAAGGACATCTGGCCCTCCGAGGCCGAGGTCAACGACGTCGTGGCGAACGCCATCGGCGAGGACATGTTCAGCAAGTCCTACTCCGACGTCTTCGCCGGCGACGCCCAGTGGCAGTCCCTCCCGGTCCCGACCGGCGACACCTTCGAGTGGGACGCCGAGTCCACCTACGTGCGCAAGCCCCCGTACTTCGAGGGCATGCAGATGGAGCCGGCCCCGGTCCAGGACATCTCCGGCGCCCGCGTGCTCGCCAAGCTGGGCGACTCGGTCACCACCGACCACATCTCCCCGGCCGGCGCGATCAAGGCCGACACCCCGGCCGGCCAGTACCTCACGGAGCACGGCGTCGAGCGCCGCGACTTCAACAGCTACGGCTCCCGCCGCGGCAACCACGAGGTCATGATCCGCGGTACGTTCGCCAACATCCGCCTGCGCAACCAGATCGCGCCGGGCACCGAGGGCGGCTACACCCGCGACTTCACGCAGGACGGCGGTCCGGTGTCGTTCATCTACGACGCCTCCCGCAACTACATCGAGCAGGGCATCCCGCTGGTCGTCCTGGCCGGCAAGGAGTACGGCTCCGGCTCGTCCCGCGACTGGGCCGCCAAGGGCACCGCGCTCCTCGGCGTCAAGGCCGTCATCGCCGAGTCGTACGAGCGCATCCACCGCTCGAACCTCATCGGCATGGGCGTCCTGCCGCTCCAGTTCCCGGAGGGCCAGTCCGCCGCCTCCCTCGGCCTGACCGGCGAGGAGACCTTCTCCTTCACCGGCGTCGAGGAGCTGAACAACGGCACCACGCCGCGCACGGTCAAGGTCACCACCGACACGGGCGTCGAGTTCGACGCGGTCGTCCGCATCGACACCCCCGGTGAGGCCGACTACTACCGCAACGGCGGCATCATGCAGTACGTGCTGCGCAGCCTGATCCGGAAGTAAGCACCCGGGCGGGCCGCCGCCCAGGCGGTCGAGGGCCGCATCCCCGGTGACGGGGGTGCGGCCCTTCGCCGTGCGCGGCGCGGGTGCGCCGAACCGGGCGGTACCTCCCGGGTCATCACCCACCCTCAGACGGAGCACAGGGTTCCCTCAGCCGGCCGGGACAGGATCGGGACATGACTGCCGCCCCCAGGTCCCCGACCGGCCGCGTCCGCGTCCTGATCGTCGACGACGAACCCGCACTCACCGAAGTCCTCTCCGTGGCCGTGACCGAGGCCGGCTGGCGCCCCTACCCGGCCCCCGACGGACGGAGCGCGCTGCGGATCGCCCGCGGCTGCCCCCCGCACGCCGTCGTCCTCGACGGGATGCTGCCCGATCTGGACGGCATCCAGGTCCTGCGCCGCCTGCGCCACGAGGACCCCGGGCTGCCCGTCCTCATGCTCACGGCCCGCGACGCCCTGGAGTGCCGCCTCGACGGCCTGGAGAACGGCGCCGACGACTACGTCACCAAGCCCTTCTCGCTGGAGGAGGTCGTCCTGCGGCTGCGCGGGCTGCTGCGCCGGTCCGGCGCCGGACGGTCCCGCACCGACGACTCCGTCCGCGTCCTCGGCGACCTGGTCCTGGCCGTCGCGTCGCGCGAGGTCCACCGCGACGGCGACCGGATCCCCCTCACCGCCAAGGAGTTCGACCTGCTCGGCCTGCTGATGGAGCACCCGCGGCAGGTGCTGAGCAAGGCGCAGATCCTCGACCACGTCTGGTCCGGCTCGTTCGACGGCGGCGGCAACCTCGTCGAGGTGTACATCTCCGGTCTGCGCCGCAAGATCGACCGGGGCCGGGCACCGATGATCCACACCGTGCGCGGGCTGGGCTACGCCATCAGGCCCGCGGGGGACGGGAGATGAGCCCCCGGACGGGGCGCGGAGGCGGTTCCCTGCGCACCCGCCTCCTGCTGTTCATCGGCGCCACCCTCGTCGCCGTCTGCGCGGCGATGGCCCTCACCACCGTCTGCGCCCAGCGCGCCTACCTGCTCGGCAACCTCGACGACCGCGTCGCCGACGCCGCCGAGCGCAGCCTGGGCGGCGCCTCGCTCCACCCGGACCTGCCCGGCGACCTGACCTTCCTCCACGAGAGCGGCCACCCCGCCGGCCTGCTCGCCGCCCGCCTCGCCGCGGACGGCACGGTCCTCGCGGCGGCGACGGTGGGCCAGAACACCCCGCCGCGGCACCTGACGGCCCCGCAGACGAGCGCCCTCGCGGGCATCGAGCCAGACGGCTCCCTGCACACCCGCACGGTCCCCGGCCTGGGCACCTACCGCCTCACCGCACGCGGCACCGACGGCGTCCGCGTCCTGGCCGGCCTGCCGATGGACGACGTCCAGGACATGATCAGCGGCCTGGTGGCCGTCGAGACG
Source organism: Streptomyces sp. NPDC017936 (assembly GCF_044328485.1). Classification (NCBI taxonomy): domain Bacteria; kingdom Bacillati; phylum Actinomycetota; class Actinomycetes; order Kitasatosporales; family Streptomycetaceae; genus Streptomyces; species Streptomyces sp. NPDC017936. The sequence continues at coordinate 284,289 of NZ_JBIRHK010000007.1, forward strand.
GCGGTCGCGGCGGCCGGCCTGACGGTCGCGGGCTGCGCGTGCGCCGTGGTGATACGACGGCAGCTGCGCCCCCTGGGCCGGGTCGCCGCCACCGCCGTCGAGGTCTCCCGCGCACCCCTGTGCCACGGCGAGGTGACCGGCCTGACCCGGGTGGCGGAGCGCGACACCGACCCCGGCAGCGAGGCCGGTCAGGTCGGCGCCGCCCTCAACCGCATGATCGACCACGTCGAGTCCTCGCTCGCCGCCCGCCAGCGCAGCGAGGAGCGGGTCCGCCGCAGTGAGGACCGCATGCGCCGCTTCCTCGCCGACGCCAGCCACGAACTGCGCACCCCCCTCGCCTCCATCGCCGGGTACGCGGAACTGATGAACCGCGGCACGGACCGGATCGAGCCGGCGCTGGCCTGGCGCCGGGTCTCCGCCGAGTCCACCCGGATGACGGGCCTGGTGGAGGACCTGCTGCTGCTCGCCCGCCTCGACGAGGGCCGGCCCCTGCACTCCGCGGAGGTGGACCTGGCGGCGCTGGTCGCCGAGGCGGTGTGGGACGCGCGGGCGGCGGGCGGCGACCACGACTGGCAGCTGGAGCTGCGCCTGGACGCGCCGTCCCTGGTGCTCGGTGACGAGGCCCGCCTCCACCAGGTGGTCGCCAACCTGCTGGCCAACGCGCGGGTGCACACGCCGGCGGGCACCCGGGTCGTGGCCCTGGTGGAGGCCGGGGACGGCCTGGGCACGATCCGCGTCCGTGACGACGGCCCCGGCATCCCGCCCGACCTTCTCCCCACGGTCTTCGAACGCTTCACCCGCGCCGACGCCTCCCGCGCCCGCGCCACCGAGGGCACCGGCTCCGGCCTGGGGCTCGCCATCGCCGCCGCGATCACCGCGGCCCACGGCGGTCGCATCGACGTACACAGCGAACCGGGCCGCACGGAGTTCACGATCGAGTTGCCGACGGTGGAGGACGTCGTGGTGCCGGACGACTCCTGCCGGGTTCTCCACCCTTGATCCGAGTGGTGCAACGGTGCACAGCAGACGTGCATCCTCACTCGCTTCCGGTCAGGGACTGCTCGGCCCAGACGGTCTTGCCGGTGGGGGAGTGCCGGGTGCCCCAGCGGCGGGCGAGCTGGGCGACCAGCAGCAGGCCGCGCCCTCCCTCGTCGAAGATCCGGGCACGCCGCATGTGCGGGGTGGTGCTGCCGGAGTCGGAGACTTCGCAGATCAGGGTGTTCTTCTCGTGAACCAGCCGGAGCTGGATGGGCGGCCGGCCGTAGCGGATGGCGTTGGTGACCAGTTCGCTGACCATCAGTTCGGTGACGAAGACGGCGTCGGTGAGTCCCCAGGCCGCCAGCCGGCCGGTGGCCAGCTGGCGGGCCCGGGCGACGTCGGCGGGGTCGCAGGCCAGGTCCCAGACGGCGACCCGGTCGGGGGCGAGGGCCCGCGTGCGGGCGATGAGCAGGGCGATGTCGTCGTCCGGGAGGTGGGTCAGCAGGGCCGTGAGGACCTGGTCGCAGGCCGACTCCGGTGTCTGGGCGGGTCGGGCGATGGCGGCGAACATCTTGTCCAGGGCCTCGTCGATGTCGCGGTCACGGGCTTCGAGCAGACCGTCGGTGTAGAGGGCGAGGAGGCTGCCTTCGGGCAGTTCGGTCTCGCTGGTCTCGAACGGCAGGCCGCCCAGGCCCAGCGGCGGGCCGGCGGGGACGTCGAGGAGGTACACGGCGCCTCCTGGGGTGACCACGGCGGGCGGGGGGTGGCCGGCCCGGGCGAGGGTGCAGCGGCGGGAGATCGGGTCGTAGACGGCGTACAGGCAGGTGGTGCCGATGCCCCCGGCGGTCTCGGCGGCGCCGCCGGGGACGGCCTCGTCGGTGGACAGGCGCAGGACGAGGTCGTCGAGGTGGGTGAGCAGCTCATCGGGCGGCAGGTCGACGTCGGCCAGGGTGCGCACCGCGGTGCGCAGCCGGCCCATGGTGGCCGAGGCGCGGATGCCGTGGCCGACCACGTCGCCCACCACGAGGGCCACCCGCGCGCCGGACAGGGGGATCACGTCGAACCAGTCGCCGCCCACGCCGGCCCGGTTGCCGGCGGGCAGGTAGCGGGAGGCGATCTCGAGGGCGGCCTGGTCGGGCAGTGTCTGCGGGAGCAGGCTGCGCTGCAGGGTCATGGTGCTGGTGCGCTCGCGGATGTGTCGCCGGGCGCTGTGGATGCCGACGGCCGCCCGGGTCGTGAGCTGCTCGGCGAGCCACAGGTCCTCCGGTGTGAAGGGCTCCGGGCTCCGATGACGGCCGAAGAGGGCCACGCCGACCGTGGTGTCCGACGAGCGCAGGGGCACCACCATCAGCGAGTGTGTCCCCACCTCGCGGAGCCGGGCGGCCTGGGGGTCCTCGCCCACCCACCGGGCGACGGCGAGGTCAGCCGTCGCGTACAGGGCGCCACGGCCCTGGGCCAGACATTCGGCCACGGGTGACAGCGCGGGGTAGACGGTCGTCCCGCCCGCCGCGGCCATGGATTCGGGGTGCTCGTCGAGGACCGACCGCACCGCGGTGCGGCGCAGGGCGACGACCCCCGCCGGCGGGGCGTAGGGCACCTCGTCGTCGAGCAGGTCGACGACGGTGAAGTCGGCGAGACGGGGGACGGCGGCGTCGGCCAGCTCTTGCGCGGTGCGTGCGATGTCCGGGGTGGTGCCGATGCGGGCGCCGACGTCCGCCTGCAGGAGCGCGTGCTGTCGGGCGGGCGGCTCCTGCGCCCTGTGGTGCGCCGCCAGGCACACGGCGCGCACCTGGCCGTCCGGGTCCTTCACCGGGGCCAGCAAGGTCGGCCGGCCGTGCTGCGGGCCCGGCGCCGTCGCGGGGCGGATGTCGGCCTGCAGGTACTGCGGCTCGCCGGTCTCGAAGACCAGGCGCATGCTCCTGTCGGCCTCCTCGCTCACGGGACGCGGCGCGATGTCCGGCAGCCGCAGCCCGCGCATCTCGGTCTCCGTGAAGCCGAGAGCGCGTTCCATGGCGGCGTTCGCCCGCACCAGCCGCAGATCCGCGTCGAAGACCGCCAGGCCGCAGGGGGACTGGGTGAACGTCCATTCCCCCAGCGACTCGTCCCCGAGCCCGTCGGGCCGGCCCGCCACGGCGGACACCACGAGCCACTCGTCGGCCCGTCCGCCGTGCGTGCGCCGGTTGGCGAGCAGCCGCAGCCGGAGCAGGCGGCCGTTCCGGTGCCGCACCGCCACGCTGCCGCTCCACCTGTCCCGTCCTGGCGCGTCCAGCCGCGCGCTCTCGCCGAGGGCGGCGGCGAGCAGGTGGGCGGCGGGGCGCCCCACGACCTGCTGGGGCTCGTACCCGAGCAGCCGCCGCGCCCCCTCGCTCCACCCCGTGACGATGCCCTGCGCATCGACGGTGGCCGCGGCCGTGTACGCCGACTCGCCGACGCCGTCCGCCCTGTCGGTCCCTTCACCGGGAGGTGTGGGGAGTCGCTCCATCGCCGCTCATCTCGCCCTCGCCAGATCCTTTCCCCGCGGTCCCCACGGGAACCCGCGCGGACAAGGCCCTACTGACAAGCATGGTTCTGCGAGGCGCGCAGCACCAACGCAACGCCGTCACGGGAGGTCCGGGCCTCCTGCGGGCGAACCAGGTGGCAGGAAGCCGGTCGGCGCGCTGCCCCGCCCCGCCCGCCCGCCGGGCGGCCCGGAAGAATCTTCAGAAAGTGCACACGGCGTGGAACCGCATCCCGAGCTCTCCGCGTGAACTATGGCAAGAGCGACATCTCGGTACACATCAACCGCTCTCGCGTGGGTGATCAGTGATGACCGAGCCGGTCCGTCGGAGGAAAGCCCCGGTAATCCCATGAGCTCCACATCCACGCCGCACAACGAAGCCCCCGCACCCGCCCCGGCCCCGCTGGCCCCGCGTGAGCAGGAGGTTCTGCGGCACGTCGCCGCAGGGTGCACCTACGCTCAAACGGCCCGCCGCATGGGGCTTTCCCGGCACACGGTCGACGCCTATCTGCGCCGTATCCGGGCCAAGTCCGACATCAACAGCACGGCGGACCTCATGCGGCTCGCCATCGCTCTCGGGCTGTGACGGCGACGCCCGGCCGCCGGGCCGGCCCGCTCGGCCCTGCGCCGCTCGGCGGTCGCGCTCCCGAACGGTCCGGGGCTGTCCGGCGGCAGTTCCGTGGGCTTCGACCGGACCCGCCGGCAAGTCGACCGTGAACCGCGCCTCACCGGCCCCGATCGAAACGCCGAGGTCGAGGGGCCCGGGGGCCTCCAGGGCCAGGACGTGTGTCCTAAGTCTCCAATGTCCCGGAATGTCCCGATGCTGTGACAAGACCTCCACCGTCGTTGACGCCGTCGTCGCCGACCTCCCACGCTGGTGGGTAAGCGCCCGTCCGCCCCCCCAGGGAGACCATCATGAAGACAAGCGCCTGGTGGCGCCCCCGACACCTCGTCGGCGCGTCCTGCGCGGCTGCGCTGCTCGCCGGAACGGTGGGCCTGGCAAGCGCCGAGGCAGTACCCCGGACGACGAAGGCCGCGGCGGAATCGTCGAAGGCGGCACCCTACAAGCCCTGTACGGGCAACCACATCGAGGGCGGCAACCTCGTCTGGGATCCGCCGGGCTGCACCCCGCCATGACGTGAACCCCGCGTTTTCCCCAGGCCTGGTGCGGTCAGCTGTTTCCCGCCGGCACCACCGTGCCGACGGCCAGCCGCTGGACGAGGGGCCCGCTTGCACGCCACCGGCCGCCCCGTCCATGCGATCGACCCGCTGCCCGCTACCGCGTCCGCTGCGCCCTGAGCCGCGAGAACGCCCGGCCACCCGGACGCCGAGGTCCTCGCGCACCCCTTGCACGCCGACATCGCCGAACACGGGCCCCTGCCCGCGGACAGCGAACCGGCCCAGGCCGTCACGGCCCTGGCCCGCGCCCGGCGGAACGCCGTGCGGGGACCGCCTCCGAGCAGGCCGCCGGACAACGACCGCGCCCGTGCCTGCGCGGGTCGGTCGCGCTCCTGAGGGAGACGTTCTCGTTCCGGGCGGACGGCCGTACCGCAGGTCCCGCCGAATCGACCGGGCGCAGTCCCGAGGTGTCGGACGTCTTCTCGAACGGGATCACCGACACGGAGTTCGAGGCGAGGTTGGACACGTAGACCTGGAGCCGATCACTGTCCGGGGACACCGCCACCCCCAGCGGGCCCTGGCCGACGCGGACGGTGCGGGCCACGCGGTTCGTCGCGGTGTCGATCACCGACACCGAGCGTTCGTAGTTGTTGGCCACGTAGACCCAGCGCCCGTCCGGCGACACCGCCACCCCCCGTGGGCCGTGACCGACGCGGACGGTGCGGGCCACGCGGTTCGTCGCGGTGTCGATCACCGACACCGAGTCCGAGTAGAAGTTGGTCACGTAGACCCGGCGCTCGTCCGGGGACACCGTCACCCCCGTCGGAACCTTGCCGACGGGGATGGTGCGGTCCACGCGGTTCGTCGCGGTGTCGATCACCGACACCGAGTCCGAGCCGTAGTTGGTCACGTAGACCCGGCGCTTGTCCGGGGACACCGTCACCCCCTGCGGGTCCTTGCCGACGGGGATGGTGTGGGCCACGCGGTTCGTCGCGGTGTCGATCACCGACACCGATCCCACCGAGCCCGGGCGGCTCAAGGCCACGTAGACCCAGCGTCCGTCCCGGGACACCGTCACCCCCGCCGGGGTGGAGCCGACGGGGATGGTGCGGTCCACGCGGTCCGTGAGGGTGTCGATCACCGACACCGAGTCCGAGCCCAAGTTGGCCACGTAGACCTGCCGCTTGTCCGGGGACACCGCCACGTCCCGAGGGTTCTTGCCCACGGGGATGGGGTGGTCCTCGGTGCGGTTCGTGAGGGTGTCGATCACCGACACCGATCCCGAGTTCAAGTTGGCCACGTAGCCCCGGCGCCCGTCCAGGGACATCGCCACCCCCTGCGGGGAGTTGCCGACCCGGATCGAGGTCACGGGTTCAGGACCCGAGGAGCCGGACTGTGTCAGGTAGACGCCGACGCCCCCCGCGGCCAGCACCCCCGCCACCACCCCCGCGATGATCCTGGCTCGTCGGCTTCCGAGCCGTGGCCGGGCCTTGTCGGCTTCGGGCGGCGGCGGCGGTTCCAGGGGCGGGCCGGTGGGTTCCCCCGGCTCGGCCGGTGGCAGGAGGTCGGTCGGCGGGGACGGCTCCGGGGAGCACGGCGGCTTCCGGCCGGTCGGTCGCTCCGGCTCGGCCGACGGCATGACCGGGGGAAGACCCGGTGGCTGCGAAGGGGAGGGGCGGGGCCGGGCGGCGATGGGGATGAGCAACTCGGCGGCTTCCTCACCGCTCATCCGCTGCGCGGGGTCCTTGGCCAGCAGCCCGAGGAGGACCGGAGTCAGCTCCACCGCCCGGCGCGGCGGGGCGGGAAACTCGGACAGCACGGCGCTCAGCGTGGTGATGGCGGAGTCGCGGTCGAAGGGGCCGGTTCCCTCGAGCGCGAAATACAGGGTGGCACCGAGTGAGAACAGGTCGCCGGCCGGGGTGGGTTCGCCGTGGGCCCGTTCCGGGGCCATGAAGCCCGGGGTTCCGATGAGATCCGCGGTGGCGGTCAGGCGGGCCTCTCCGGAACTCGGCTCCAGCGAGATGCCGTAGTCGATCAGCAGCACCTGGCCGCCCTCCGTGGGGTGGGAGGGCCGAGGGCCTGGACAGGTCAGCAGGACGTTGGCCGGTTTGACGTCCCGGTGCAGGATGCCGAGCCGGTGCCCCTCCTGCAGGGCGTCGAGGACCGCCAGCCCGATCCGGGCGACGTCGGCGGGCGGCAGCGGCCCCCGCTCGCGCACCACCGCGTTCAGGTCCATGGCGCCGGGGACGAATTCCATGACGATCCACGGCAGGCCGTCGGCCTCCACGATGTCGTACACCGTGACCACATGGGGGTGGTTGCGCAGCCGGGCAGCGTGCTGCGCTTCGCCGCGGGCCCTCGTGATCCGGGCGCTCACCTCCTGTTCCGGGATGTCCGGCCGCAGGACGATCTCCTTGAGCGCGACCTCGCACGCCAGTCGCTGGTCGTACGCCTGCCACACCCGTCCCCTGCCGCCGGTACCGAGCCGACGCAGGAGCTGGTAGCGCCCGGCGACCACGCGCTCGGCGGCCTCGTACGCTCCCGTCATGGCGCTTCCTCTTCCAGGACGGCCCGGTAGGAGTCCCCTGGCGAGCGTTGAAGAGCCCCTCTCCAGGGTAGCCCGCGCACGTTCCGTGCGGCGGTGGCCGGATCACGCGAAAGCGCAAGTCGGATGTCGTGAGACCCGCCCGCCCGAGACACGCTCCCAGCCGTGTCGCCCCAGCCGCAGGGCCCCGTGACGAGCTCGCCCCTGCCACCGACGACGTTGCGGGCACTGCCGGCGACTGCCCCCGTGCCCTGGTGGAGGCGAGCGGCTCCTGCCCCGGGCCGGGACGCCGCGGGCAGGGATCGGCCGCCTGGGCGGCAGGGCCCAGGCGGCCGATCGGCCACCATGCGATCACCGGCATCCACAGCGGGAAGCCCGCCTCCTCGAGCTCGGTCCGCAGCCTCTCGGCCTTCCTGGCGGTGGTGTGTCACGAGCAGAAGGGGAACGCGTCCTGCCCGTTCCCGCCGAACAACGCGAACCAGTCGCCGTCGAGGAACTGCTGCTTCCAGGTGTCGATGTCGTCCACCGAGACCTCGTACTTCTCGGCGGCCCTGGCGCTCGTCGTCTGTCCGGACATCACGGACATCACGATCCGTACCTTGTCCGCCCCCCGGAGTTTCGACCCGTCGGGCTCGTCCGGCAGCAGGTCGTCGAACCGGAAGCAACCAGGCTTGCCGGGCTCACCCGGCTGACCGGGCTCGCCGCCCTTGCCGCCCTTGCCGCAGTCCGAATGACGGCCGGGGGGATTGCCGGTATCGGCGGAGTGGCTGGTGCCTGTCGGGGCATGCGGCGCCGCCTGGGCGGCGCACGCGGTGCCGGTGGCGAGAGCCAACGCGGCCATCGCCAGGATGAGTGGACGCTGTCGGAGACTTCTGGGCATCGGGGTTCTCCGTTTCCAGGACGAGGGTGTCAACCACAGGCGCCGGCCCCCGGGCGCCGTGTCCGGTCGGCCGGGGGCCGATCGCGGTGATCGATGGGGGGCGGGGCGGAGGTCTTGAAGACCTCCACCCCGCCGAGGTGGGGCCGTCATGGCCTGTGGTGATCAGAAGAAGCTGAAGCCGCCGGGTCCGCCGTCGCCGCCGTTGCCGAAGACGCTGCCGCCGCCGGGTCCGCCGTCGCCGCCGTCGCCGAAGACGCTGCCGCCGCCGCCGCCGCCGTCGCCGCCGTTGCCGAAGACGCTGCCGCCGCCGGGTCCGCCGGAGCCGCCGTCGCCGAAGACGCTGCCGCCACCGCCGCCACCGCCGCCACCGCCGCCGAAGACGCTGTCGCCGCCGGCTCCACCGGCTCCGCCGTTGCCGAAGACGCTGCCGCCGCCGGATCCGCCGGAGCCGCCGCCGGTGACGACGCCGACGATCGCGGAGTGACTCGGGGCCGCCGTCGCGGCGGATGCCGGAAGGGCGATGCCTCCGGTGATCAGAGCAGCCGAGGTGAAGACCATCGCGAAGCGGAAGCCCCGCCGCTTGGGCTTGGCGCCGCTGCGGGAGCGGGCGTTGGGGGTGTGGATGCTGTGGGTCATGGGTTTTCTCCTTCTGAGAGGGTTTTCTGCCCTGCCCCGGGAATTCGGGGCGGTGGTCGGCGGACCGGTTCCGGCCGGGACCGCCGCGCCGGGATGACCAGCGATTCGATGAGAGGAGAATTCTCGTCGAGGATTTTCTCCGCACCGTGCGGTCTCATTTCCTTTTCGGTGAGGCCCGCACTTCAATTAGGCCTGACCGGTAAAGCGTCGTCATGTTCCGAGGACTCGGGACTTGACGGAGTCGTGGACGGTCGGGTAGAAGCCGGGAGGAATACCGCCGGGCACCCACGGCCGTTCGGGGTCCCGGTGGGTGCGGCAGGGAGCCAGTGGCCCTGAGGACCCGTCAAGTCCGTTGTCCGTGAGGACGGGAGGGGTGCCGGTGCTGTCGCGGTCACCGCCGAGGCCCTTGGTGACGGCGGTGACCGCGGCATGGGCGACGGCGCGGACGGCGAAAACCGGACGACGCGTCCGGACATTGCTGTGCATGAGGATTTCCGTTCCCTTTTTGCGTGCTCTCGAGAATGATCGAAAACCTCGACATTCCCGAGGGGGACGTACGTGTGGTTCCGGGACGGGCGACCTCGCTTGTCGGTGCAAGGCCGCTCGCGGTGCAGGGGTGCGTGAAACGGCGTGCGGAGGCGCGTGAAACGGCGTGGAGGGGTGCGCGAACTCCCGTACCCGCAGCTTTCCTGCGGACATGCGGCGGCCTGGCCGGGCATTGCCGCCCGGCCAGGCCGTGTGAACTCGATGCCGTCTGTGGACGTCAGCTCAGAGTGTTGCCGTTCCCGTTGTTGTTCCCGTTGCCGTTGACGGTGTTGTTGTTCCCGACGACGATGACGATGACGGGGCCGTTCTTGCCGCCCTTGTCGCTGCCGCCCCGGCGGTTTTGATCGCCGTGCTTGTTGTCTTTCTTGTACTTGCCGTGGCCGCCGTGACCACGGTGGCCACCGTGGTCGACCGCGGCCGTGGTCGTGGTGCCGGCGTGCGGCGTCGCCGGGGCGGCGAACGCACTGGTGGGTATCAGTGCGCCTCCTGCGGCCAGGGCGGTCGAGGCGGTGGCCACCAGAAGGCGCTGCGTCCGAGAGGTGTGGGGCATGGGAATTCTCCTCCGGTGAGAAAGGTCGGGGGTTCGCTGGACGGCCCTGTCGGTCGACGGGCCCTCCTCCGGCGGGACACGTGTCCCGTACGTCGCATCGCCAAGGTCGTTCCGGACGACGCGGGTGGGCCGGCCGCTCGGCGTGGGCCCATGTATCCAGCAAGCCCTGGCGGAAGGATTACGTCATGCCGCTGACATTCGGGGCTTGACAGCTGGCGGCGATCCCGATAAAGGACCATGGCCGCCGGTCGGCATGCGTCTCCCGCTCGCCCGATCTCCCCGTCCGTGCCGCGTCGGCACCCCAAGACACCCCCGCCCACCGCTGACGCCCTGACGTCGCCGCAAGAGCGTCGTGCGTTCCCGTTTACAAACGGGCCGTACGGCGCTACCTTCCGCCACAGGGTGAGGTGGGAGCGCTCCCATCCGAGATCGCCGGCGGACCGGAACCCGCCGGAGGCCGGATGACCGGACCGCTCCCACCTCACGTGCTCACCCCGCACGCGCACCCGTACGGCCAACCCCCGCACCCGCACGGCCCGTATACGGAAGGACGGACTCCGCCATGTCGTCTGTCATGATCATGACAAAATGGAGGGCGGGGTTACGCGCCCGAGCCCTCCTCCTCGTCCTCCTGGCCCTGCTGGCCACCGTCCCCGCCCTCGGCCTGATCGTCACCACCGGCGGCCGGGCCGAGGCCCACGGCACCCCCATGAAGCCCGGCAGCCGCACCTTCCTGTGCTGGCAGGACGGGCTGACCGACACCGGTGAGATCAAGCCGGTCAACCCGGCGTGCAAGAACGCACAGCAGGTCAGCGGAACCACGCCGTTCTACAACTGGTTCTCGGTGCTGCGCTCCGACGGCGCCGGCCGCACCCGCGGCTTCGTGCCCGACGGACAGCTGTGCAGCGGCGGCAACGCCAACTTCACCGGCTTCAACGCGCCCCGCAACGACTGGCCGCTCACCCACCTCACCTCCGGCGCGACCGTCGACTTCTCCTACAACGCCTGGGCCGCGCACCCGGGCTGGTTCTACGTCTACGTCACCAAGGACGGCTTCGACCCGACCAAGACCCTCACCTGGAACGACATGGAGGACCAGCCCTTCCTCAGCGTCGACCACCCGCCGCTCAACGGCTCCCCGGGCACGGTCGAGGCCAACTACTCCTGGACCGGGAAGCTTCCGGCGGGCAAGTCGGGCCGGCACATCATCTACATGGTCTGGCAGCGCTCCGACAGCCAGGAGACCTTCTACTCCTGCTCCGACGTCGTCTTCGACGGCGGCAACGGCGAGGTGACGGGCATCCGTGAGCCGGGCAACCCCAGCGAGCCCGTCCCCGGCACCTGCACGGCCACCCGCAGGACGACCGGCAGCTGGAGCGGCGGCTACCAGTCCGAGGTGACCGTCACCAACTCCGGTGAGGTCCCCATGCTCGGCTGGATGGTCGACTGGACCCTGCCCGCGGGCCAGAAGGTCGACAGCCTGTGGAGCGGCACCGCCACCTACAGCGGACAGGCCGTGATGGTCCACAACGCCGGCTGGAACGGCTCGCTGAGTCCGGGTCAGAGCACCACGTTCGGGTACGTGGTCACGGGCTCCGGCGGTGACACCGCCACGAGCCTCCCCTGCCGGGTGGGTTAGGCGCCACGGCCACCGGGCCGGATCCGGCGGGCGCGGCGCCGTACGCGCCGTACGCCCGCCGGATCCGGCCCGACGTCTCCTCCCCCGTACCCCGGCCCTGCTAGGCGACGGCCGCGCCGGTTCCGCGTGCGGCGCCGATGAGGTCGGTGAGGGCCGCGTCGTCGTAGACGGAGATGTCCACGGTCGCGCCCTCGGGCAGGTCGAAGTCCTTGACCGACTTGTCGACGACCGCCGAGGTGCCGGGCGCGCTGACGGTGCCCAGGTCGTGGTACGTCCCGCCGGACGAGTAACCGACCTTGACGTAGTACGTGTCGCCGTCGTTGGCGGTGTCGTACACCCACAGCTTCTCGTCGTTCGGGTGGAACTCCACCTTGCCCACGAACGCTCCGGCGTCGACGAGCTCCATCTTCACGGCGTAGCCGCCCGCGTCGTTCGCGAAGGACGTGCCGTCGAACGGGTCGGTGAGGTTGCCGCCGCTGCACGGGCAGGCGTCGGTGTCGTAGTAGTACGCCTGCAACGCCGGGTTCGGACTGTACGCCTGCGCCGGAGCCGCGGTGGCGAACAGGGCCACCGCCCCCAGTGCCGCACCCGCGAGCGGACCCGTGACCCTGCCGATGACGCCCATCCCGTTGTTCCCCCTCGTGTGCCGGACCGCCCGACGTCCCCCGGGCGCCCGGTCATTGTGGAACGGCCGTGACGGGAGAGCCGGCACGCGATCGCCCTTGGTTACAGGATCATGACACGGTGGGAGTCCGCAGCCGGCCGTCCGATGAGCGATGCCGGCGACGTCCATTGCGCCGCGGAAGCGCACGACGGGGGTTTTTCCGGCGAGGGGCCCGCGGCGGCGGACATTCCCGGGAGGTCTCAACTCGGAAAAGACCCACGGTCAACCTTGCATTCGATCTTGCTCCGTCGGCCGGAAGTGGACTATACCTGTCGGCGATTCACCGATCCGCGCACGACCCTGCTTGACCTGACCGCGGTGCCGGGAAGGATCCCGTTCACCGCCTGCGTCCTGGAGAAGGCGAGGACTTGAGCATGGGATCCACTTCCGCATCGGCGTACGGGAACGACGGCTCCGCGGGTATCGGCCGCCGTGATCTGATCAAACGGTCCGCGGCCCTCGGCCTGATCTCGATTCCCGCGGCGAGTTTCCTGTCCGCCTGTGCCAGCAGCGGGGGCGGCGGCGAGGACAAGGCGAAGGCCGGCAAGAAGACCGGGAAGAACCCGCTCGGCGTCAACGACACCGAGCGGATGGAATTCGTCCTCTTCGACGGCGGTTTCGGCAAGGAGTACGCCGAGGACGCGGTGAAGATCTACGAGAAGAACTTTCCCGAAGCCGAGGTGAAGTTCTCCGCCACCCAGAAGATCCAGTCCACGCTCCAGCCGCGCTTCAACCAGGGCACCCCGCCCGACCTCATCGACAACTCCGGCGCCGAACAGATGGACATGGGCGTCCTGGTCGGCAAGAAGCAGCTCGCCGACCTCACCCCGCTGCTCGACGCGCCCTCCTACGACGACCCGGCCAAGAAGGTCCGCGACACCCTGCGCCCCGGCATCGTCGAGATGGGCCAGTTCGACGGCGACCCCGTCTGGATCCTCTACTACGCCTACACCGTCTACGGCGTCTGGTACTCGCAGAAGCTCCTCGACTCGCTCGACGCCACGTACCCGGAGACCTGGGACGAGATGCTCGCGGTCTGCGAGAAGGCCAAGAAGAGGGGCATCGCGGGCTGGACGTACGCGGGCAAGTACCCGTACTACATCCCGTTCTCGCTGTACCCGATGATCGGCAAGGTCGGCGGCCGCGACGTCCTCGACGCCATCGACAACCTGGAGCCCAAGGCCTGGGAGCACCCCGCGGTCAAGGTCTGCTTCGAGGCGTACTACGAGCTCTACCGGAAGGGCTACGTCCTGAAGGGCACCCCGGGCCTGGACCACATCCAGTCGCAGACCGCGTGGGCCAAGGGCAAGGCCCTGTTCCTCCCGAACGGCTCCTGGGTGGAGAACGAGTCGGCGAACGTCATCCCGGCCGACTTCGACCTCGCGGTCTCCGCGCCCACCGGCATCGACGCCTCCGACAAGATGCCGTTCGGCACGATCTGGGCGTCCGGCGGCGAGCCGTTCGTCGTGCCGGCCGGGGCGAGGAACACGGCGGGCGGCATGGAGCAGCTGCGCATCATGCTCGGCGAGGCCTCGTCGAGGAACTTCACCTCCAAGGTGAAGTCGCTGACCGCCTACGACGGCGGCACCGACGGCATCACCCTCACCCCCGGCCTGAAGTCGGGCGTCGCCGCGCTGGAGAAAGCCGGCGAGAACGTGGTGAACCCGCGACTGCAGGACTGGTACGTGCAGTTGCAGAAGGAGAAGATCGGGGTGTCCGGTCTCGGCGAGATGATGGCCGGACGGCTCACCCCGGCCGAGGCCGTGAAAAAGATCCAGAACTTCGCCGACGCGACCGCGAAGGACTCCTCGGTCAAGCACTACAAGCACCAGTAACCGGAATTCTCACGGCACCGGAGTGGCGATGCGGCACGGCAAGTACCGGTTCATCGTGGGGTTCCTGGCGCTGCCCCTCGGACTGTACGCGCTCTTCGTGGTCTGGCCGTTCCTCCAGTCCATCTACTACTCGTTCACGGACTGGACCGGTCTCAGCCCCGAATTCAGGATGGTCGGCCTGGACAATTACCGGAGGATGCTGGACGACGACGTCTTCTGGAAGTCCTTGCGGCACAGCTTGATGTTCGCGCTCGTGCTGCCGCTGGTGACGATCGGGCTGGCGCTGTTCTTCGCCTTCATGATCAATGTCGGCGGACGCAGAAGGAGGGGCGGCCCGGTGATCTCCGGAGTCCGGGGCTCCTCCTTCTACAAGATCGTGTATTTCTTCCCGCAGGTGCTGTCGATCGCGATCGTCGCGCTGCTGTTCGCCTTCGCCTACAACCCGGACAGCGGCGCGATCAACTCCCTGCTGCGGGGGATCGGCCTCGACGGCGTCCAGCCGCTGTGGCTGGGCGACCCGGACCTGGCGCTGTGGTGCGTGATGGCCGTGCTCGTCTGGTCCACGGTCGGCTTCTTCGTGGTCCTGTTCTCCGCGGGCATGGCCTCCATCCCCGCGGACCTGTACGAGGCGGCCCTGCTCGACGGCGCGGGCCGCGCCACCACCTTCTTCCGCGTCACCCTGCCGCTGCTGTGGGACACCGTGCAGTCCGGCTGGGTCTACCTGGGCATCCTGGCGCTGGGCGCGGAGTCGTTCGCGGTCGTGCAGATCATGACGACCGGGCCCGGCGGCCCCGACTACTCGACCACCGTCATGGTCCTGTACGTGTACCAGAAGGCGTTCCGTGACGGGCAGGCCGCCTACGCCACCACCATCGGCGTCGCCCTGCTCATCGTGACGCTGGCCTTCGCCGCGGTCGTGATGCGGCTGGGGCGGCGCGAGCGGCTGGAGTACTGATCGTGAAGACCACGGAATCCCCCGCCCCCGTGCCCCCGGCCGAGTCCGGCGTGCCCGTCACGAAGACGTCACCGCCGCCGGCCGGGAAGCGGCCCGCGCGCAAGCCGGAGGGACAGGTCCTCGACGCCTTCTCGCACGGCATCCTCGTCGTCTGGGCGGTCATGGTCGTGCTGCCGCTGCTGTGGGCGGTGATGACCTCCTTCAAGGACGACGGCTCCATCTTCGGCTCCCCCTGGTCGTTTCCGGACAGGCTGCACTTCGACAACTGGTCGCGGGCGTGGACCGAGGCCCACATGAGCGACTACTTCCTGAACACGGTCCTGGTGGTGGGCGGTTCGCTCGTCGGCACGCTGGTCCTCGGTTCGATGGCGGCGTACGTCCTCGCCCGGTTCGACTTCCCGGGCAACCGGTTCGTCTACTACCTCTTCATCGGCGGCATGAGCTTCCCGATCATGCTGGCGCTGGTCCCGCTGTTCTACGTCGTGAACAACATGGGGCTGCTGAACACCCTCCACGGCCTGATCCTGGTCTACATCGCGTACTCGCTGCCGTTCACGGTGTTCTTCCTGACGGCGTTCTTCCGCACGCTGCCCACCTCGGTGGCGGAGGCGGCCTTCGTCGACGGCGCCTCCCACAGCCGTACGTTCTTCCAGATCATGCTGCCGATGGCCAGGCCCGGCCTGATCAGCGTCGGCATCTTCAACTTCCTGGGCCAGTGGAACCAGTACATGCTGCCCACGGTCCTCAACACGGACCCCGACAAGCGCGTCCTCACCCAGGGCCTGGTCCAGCTCGCCGTCAGCCAGGGCTACAAGGGGGACTGGTCCGGGCTCTTCGCGGGCCTGGTGATGGCGATGCTGCCGGTCCTGGCGGCGTACGTCGTCTTCCAGCGGCAGGTGGTGCAGGGGCTGACGGCGGGGGCGGTGAAATAGGGGGCCTCACCGGGAAAGCCTCCGCCCGGCCCGGCCCGTGACGGCGGAACGGGTGAGGCGGAGCGCTGCTTCATGGATCCTCCCTCCTCCCCGCCGACCGCCCGCACCCTCTGCGAGGCAACGTCCTTTCCAGGAGCGGGTGGTGCCGGTGCCGGTGCCGGTGCCGGTGCCGGGATCCGGCTGAGCCGGGCCGCTGCGGGCGGGGGCTCCCCGGTTCGTTCGTGCCTCACGGACCGCTTCGTCCGGCCGTCCCCGGGCGCTCGGCCGGGAAGCCGTGCACCCGGGCGCCCACGACGGTGATCAGGCCGGGCAGCAGGAACAGGAGAACGCTTGCGGGGACGGACGGCGCGCCGAGTGTGCCGAGCAGGATGCCGCCGATGACGCCGCCGGCGGCCATGGCGGCGTTCCACAGGGTGACCAGCATCGCCTGAACGGTGTCCGCGGCGGCTCCTGCGGCGTCCGCGGCGGCCGTCTGCAGCAGGGTGGGGACACCTCCCCAGCCGAGCCCCCACAGCAGGGCCGCCAGGTGGACGAGAGCGCCGGTGCGGGCCGGCGCGGCGAGGACGGCGGCCGCGATGCCGACGAGGAGGAGGCTGCCGAGGGTGAGAGCGCGCAGCCGCCGGTCGACGTGGGCGCCGGTGAACCAGATGCTCACCAGGGAGGCGGTGCCGAAGACCAGGAGGAACAGGTCGGTCGACCGGCCCATGCCGATGTGGGTGAGGAAGGCGGCGACGTAGGCGTAGACGACGGTGTGGGCCAGGACGACGGTGAAGGTGACGAAGAGGACCGGGACCACGCCCGGAGTGGTGAGCGCCCGCGGCATCGGGAGGCGCTCCCGCGAGCGCTGTCCCGCACGGTCCGGGACGGCCGCGGTGATCCAGCCGAGCAGGACGAGGGTGAGGCCCGTCACGAGCAGGAAGGCCACCCGCCAGCCGAGCACCCGGCCGACGTAGGTGCCCGCGGGGACTCCCAGGCAGAGGGCGAGGGGGACGCCGACCATGGCGACGGCGACCGCTTTGCCCTGGAGACGGGCCGGCGCCAGGCGGCGGGCGTAGCCGGCCAGCAGGGCCCAGGCCAGTCCCGCGGCCACGCCGGCGACGAACCGGGAGGCCAGGGTCAGCGGGTAGGCGGAGGAAACGGCCGTGACGGTGTTGGCCACGGCGAACGCGGCCATGGCCGTCAGCAGGAGCTGCTTGCGCCGCCATCTGGCGGTGGCGGCGGTCAGCGGGACGGCCGTCAGGGCGGTGCCGACGGCGTAGACCGTCACCGTCTGACCCGCGGCGGACTCGCCGACACCGAGGCTCCCGCTCATGGCGGGGAGGACTCCGGCGGGAAGGGTCTCGGTCAGGCTGGTGACGAACACGGCCGTGGCCAGTGCCGGCAGCGCCGCCCTCGGCAGCTTCTCGCTGCCCTTCGCCGGGTGCGCGGCAACGGATCGATCGGTGCTCTCGGTCGACATGGCAGGTATGCTCAGACCTTCACATCGGTGTGAAGGTCAACCTGGCACTGCGTGAGGTGGAACACATGCGCATCGGGGAGCTCTCCGAGCGGACCGGCGTCTCCCGACGGCTCCTGCGCTACTACGAGGAGCAGGGCCTCATCGTCTCGGAGCGCTGTGCGAACGGCTACCGCGCGTACGACGAACGGTTCGTGGACCGCGTCCTGCAGATCCGCGGACTGCTCGACGCCGGGTTGCCGACCCGCGTCATCAAGCAGATCCTGCCCTGCCTCGACAAACCCCGGAACATCGTCTTCTCCGAGGCCACGCCGGAGATGATCGCCACGCTGGAGGCCGAGCTCGACCGCATGAACCAGCGCGTCGCCTGCCTCACCCGCAACCGGGACGCCATCGCCGAATATCTGCGGGAAGTGCGGGCGCACGCCGCGGTGTGAGCCGCGCCCCCTCCCGTGCGCCGCGGGCCGCCGCCGCGACCTTGCTCACAGACCGCCGGCGAGCGCGCCGGTCCGGGCGGCCGGTCCTCGGCGGGGGTCCGGATCGTGGGGCCCCGGGCCGCTCCTTCCGCTCATGACGCTTGCGGCGGCGTCCCGTACGCCGCCGGCGGCCGTACCCCGTGCCCCGGCGTCACCGGCAGCCACAGCGGCCCCGGACCCCCCGGTATTCCGCATCCGGCCCGACGACAGGTGAGTTGACGGGCCGTCAGCCGACTGCCTCCGTCGTCGGCGTCGCGCGAATCCCCCGCTCACCGGCCGTCGGCCCGCGCGGAGGCGTCCCTTCCGGCGGGGCGTCGCCACAACCCGTGAAGCCCCGGCTCGACCCTCCGCAACCGCCCCGGCACGCGCCGCGACGCCGGAGCGCCGGGAAGGGCGATCCCTTGTTCGACCCTGCGGATGGCGTTCAACCTCTTGACGGGAGGCGACCCGAACAGCTCAGCTTAGAGTTCACTAGTTGGACATGGACGGGGCCTCATCGATGCGGTCCCGCGCGCAGGAGGTCGTCGTGGAGACTCCGGGGTCGCAGTCGTCGCTGCACCGAGCCAACCTGGAGCGAGTCGTTCGGGCCGTGCGTCTGGCCGGGTCCCTCACGCAGGCGGAGATCGCCCGGACGACAGGCCTGTCCGCGGCGACCGTATCCAACATCGTGCGTGAGCTGAAGGACGGGGGAACGGTCGAGGTCACGCCCACGTCGGCGGGCGGGCGAAGGGCCCGGAGCGTCAGTCTCAGCGGCGACGCCGGCATCGTCATCGGGGTCGACTTCGGCCACACCCACCTGCGCGTCGCCGTCGGCAACCTCGCCCACCAGGTCCTCGCGGAGGAGTCCGAGCCACTGGACGTGGACGCCTCCTCCTCCCAGGGCTTCGACCGGGCGGAACAACTGGTCAACCGGCTGATCGAGGCCACCGGGGTGGACCGGTCGAAGATCGCCGGAGTGGGGCTCGGCGTGCCCGGCCCCATCGACCTGGAGTCCGGCACGCTCGGCTCCTCCGCGATCCTGCCCGGCTGGATCGGCACCCGCCCCGCCGAGGAGCTGCGCGGCCGCCTGGGAGTGGCCGTCCACGTGGACAACGACGCCAACCTCGGCGCCCTCGGCGAGATGGTCTGGGGCAGCGGCAGAGGCGTGCGTGATCTTGCTTACATCAAGGTCGCGAGCGGTGTCGGAGCCGGCCTCGTGATCGAGGGGAAGATCTACCGCGGTCCCGGCGGGACGGCGGGGGAGATCGGGCACATCACGCTCGACGAATCCGGTCCGGTCTGCCGCTGCGGAAACCGCGGCTGCCTGGAGACGTTCACGGCCGCGCGCTACGTGCTGCCGCTCCTGCAGCCCAGTCACGGCACCGACCTGACGATGGAGGGCGTGGTGCGGCTGGCCCGGGACGGAGACCCGGGCTGCCGGCGGGTGATCGCCGACGTCGGCCGTCACATCGGCAGCGGGGTCGCCAATCTCTGCAACCTGCTGAACCCGAGCCGGGTGGTCCTCGGCGGTGACCTCGCCGAGGCCGGAGAACTCGTGCTGGGGCCCATCAGGGAGTCCGTCGGCCGCTACGCCATCCCCAGTGCGGCGCGCCAACTCTCCGTCCTTCCCGGGGCACTTGGAGGCCGCGCGGAGGTGCTCGGGGCGCTCGCCCTCGCGCTCAGCGAGATGGGGGATTCGACCCTTTTGGACGGCACCCTCGCGTCCGCCGCGCCCGCCTTCACTTAGAGAACGAATGACCCCGTTGCCATCTCGTTAAGTATTTACTTCTTGACGTCGCACGCGTGGCCGAGTTGACTTCCTGCCACCTCGGCCGCAGCGTTGCGGCCCTGTCAGGGAGGCACACCCCAAATGAACGCAACGATGCGTAGAGTCGTGATCGGCGCCACCGCCGTGTCCATGGCGCTGTCGATTGCCGCGTGCGGCAAGGCCGGCGACGACAAGGACAGCGACTCCGGCAGCGGCTCGGACAGCAAGTCCATCGGCCTGCTGCTCCCCGACACCGTCACCGCGCGCTACGAGAAGTTCGACAAGCCGTACTTCGAGGCCAAGGTCAAGGAGCTCTGCTCCGACTGCGACGTCCAGTACGCGAACGCGGCGGCGGACCCGGCCAAGCAGGCCCAGCAGATGAGCAGCATGGTGACCAAGGGTGTCAAGGTCATCGTGGTCTCCGCCCAGGACTCCGCCGCGATCAAGTCCTCGATCAAGTCCGCGGTCGACAAGGGCGTCAAGGTCGTCGCGTACGACCGCCTCGCCCAGGGCCCGGTCTCGGCCTACGTCTCCTTCGACAACGTGAAGGTCGGCGAGCTCCAGGGCCAGGCCCTGCTCGACGCCCTCGGCGCCAAGGCGACCGCCAAGTCCAAGGTCGTCATGATCAACGGTGACGACGCCGACCCGAACGCCGGCCAGTTCAAGGAAGGCGCCCACAAGGTCCTCGACGGCAAGGTCGACATCGCCTACGAGCAGTCCGGCCTGTGGAAGGACACCGTCGCCGCCCAGAAGATGTCCGCGGCGATCACGCAGCTCGGCGCCAAGAACATCGCCGGCGTCTACGCCGCCAACGACGGCATGGCCGGCGGCATCGCCAACACCCTCAAGGGCGCGAAGATCAGCAACATCCCGCTGACCGGTCAGGACGCCGAACTCGCCGCCATCCAGCGGATCGTCGCCGGCACCCAGGCCGCCACGGTCTACAAGGCCTACAAGCCGGAGGCCGACACGGCCGCCGAGCTCGCGGTCAACCTGCTGCAGGGCAAGGACATCAAGTCCCTCGCCACCGCCGAGGTCACCAGCGGTTCCGGTGACAAGGTGCCCGCGAGCCTGCTGACCCCGGTGTCGGTCACCAAGGCCAACATCAAGGACACGGTCGTCAAGGACGGCCTGTGGTCGGTCCAGGACATCTGCACCGCCGAGTACGCCGCCGCCTGCAAGGCCGCCGGTCTCCAGTAGTCGCACGCACACCGTGTGATCCGGCTCGAGCCCCGCACCGGGGCTCGGGCACCGGACCGCCGAGCGGTCCCGCGAAGCCCCGCCGACGCCTGCCCCACCTTCACACCCCGCTGCCGGGGCGGGCGTCGGACGGAACCGTTGCCAAGCGCACCGGGTTCGCGCATGTTCATCCTGTAAACCTCGTGCGCCGCGCGGCCTTCCGCCGCGTCCGCACGTCCCTCCGCGCACCTTCGAGCGCGGCATCCCCGCCGGTCAGGCGGCGAAGGAGATGGTTCACGTGTCCGCTACGCCCGTGCTGGCGTTGCGCGGAGTCTCCAAGCGATTCGGTGCGGTCCAGGCACTCACCGATGTCGATCTGGAGGTCCACGCCGGAGAAGTGGTCGCCCTGGTGGGCGACAACGGCGCAGGTAAGTCGACCCTGGTCAAGACGATCGCGGGTGTCCACCCCATCGATGAGGGCGTCATCGAGTGGGAGGGCAAGCCGGTCAGCATCAGCAAGCCGCACGACGCCCAGGGACTCGGCGTCGCGACGGTCTATCAGGACCTCGCGCTCTGCGACAACCTCGACGTGGTGGGCAACCTCTACCTCGGCCGCGAGCTGCTGCACCGGGGCGTCATCGACGAGGTGACGATGGAGAAGAACGCCCGCGAGCTGCTGTCCACGCTCTCCATCCGGATCCCGAGCGTGCGCATCCCGATCGCGAGCCTCTCCGGCGGTCAGCGCCAGGTCGTCGCCATCGCCCGCGCCCTGATCGGCGACCCGAAGATCGTCATCCTCGACGAGCCCACGGCCGCCCTGGGCGTCGAGCAGACCGCGCAGGTCCTCGACCTGGTCGAGCGGCTGCGCGAGCGTGACCTCGGCGTCATCCTCATCAGCCACAACATGGCCGACGTCAAGGCGGTCGCGGACACCGTCGCCGTGCTGCGCCTGGGCAAGAACAACGGCTCCTTCTCCGTGAAGGACACCAGCCACGAAGAGATCATCGCCGCGATCACGGGCGCCACGGACAACGCCGTGACCCGTCGCGCGGAGCGGCGCACCGCGGAGGCGGCCAAGTGAGCGACACCGAGAAGACCGAGAAGACCGAGAAGACCGAGCCGGCCGCCACGGCCACCAAGGTCGAGAAGACCGAGGGCGTGGTCGAGGAGCAGTCCACCGTCGCCCCCGCCGACGACCCCACGGCCGCCCCCGTCGCCGTCGTCGACCCGCGCCTGCTGGTCCGCGAAGAGGGCTTCAAGGGCTACCTCACCGAGTTCAAGCGCAAGGTGAAGGGCGGCGAGCTGGGCTCGCTGCCGGTGGTCATCGGACTGATCGTCATCTGGACGATCTTCCAGCTGCAGAACGACCGCTTCCTGAGCGCCGACAACCTCTCGAACATCAGCTACTACCTGTCGGCCACCGGCATGCTCGCCATCGGCCTGGTGTTCGTGCTGCTGCTCGGCGAGATCGACCTGTCGGTCGGTTCGGTCAGCGGTCTGGCCTCCACCCTGTTCGCCGTGCTGGCGGTGAACAAGGGCATGAACTCGTGGCTGGCGCTGGTGCTGGCGATCCTCACCGGCATCGCCATCGGCGCGCTGCACGGATGGTTCTTCGCCAAGATCGGCGTACCGGCGTTCGTCGTCACCCTGGCCGGCTTCCTCGGCTGGAACGGCCTGATGCTGTGGCTGCTGGGCGACAGCGGCACGATCAACATCCCGTCCGAATCGGGTCCGGTCCACCTGCTCGGCCAGAGCTCCTTCTTCATGGACCAGGCCATCATCGGCGCGTACCTGCTGGCCGGCCTCGGCGTCGTGCTGACCCTCGTCGGCAACTTCAACGAGCAGCGCCGCCGCAAGGCCGCGGGTGTGCCGTTCCGGCAGACCAGCGAGATCCTGCTGCGCGTGGGCGCGCTCGCCGTCGCGTCCTTCGTCGCCGCGGCCGTCCTCAACGACGCGGCCGGTGTCTCCAACGCGCTGGTGATCTTCCTGGCCGCGCTGGTGATCGTGGACTTCGTGCTCCGCCGCACCACCTACGGCCGCAAGGTGTTCGCGGTCGGCGGCGGCATCGAGGCGGCCCGCCGTGCCGGCATCAACGTGCCGCTGATCCGTATCACCGTGTTCGCCATCTCCGGCGGCTTCGCGGCGGTCGGCGGTATGTTCTTCGCCGGTCAGACCGCCAGCGCCACGCTCTCCGCGGGCGGCGGCAACACGCTGATGCTCGCCATCGCGGCGGCCGTCATCGGTGGTACGAGCCTCTTCGGCGGCCGTGGCACCGTGTGGTCGGCCCTCCTGGGCATGCTGGTCATCCAGTCCATCCAGACCGGCCTGGACCTGCTGAACATGAACACCTCGATCCAGTACATGATCACCGGTGGTGTTCTGCTCGGCGCGGTCGTCATCGACTCCGTCTCGCGCAAGAGCCAGAAGGCCGCGGGTCGCGGCTGACGGTTCGCGGGAGCGCCGTCCGGGGCGCGGTGGGACGTGCGGCCGACTCGCCGTCGTGGCCGGTCGCGGCCACGCGGCGGAGCCGCACATCGACACCGCCCGCGCCCCTTCGGGCCCGCCGCAGTGCCCCCTCGTGCCCGGCACCCTCCTCGGTGCCGGGCACAGCCGTGTCATAGGTGACCGCCGTCCTGGGTACGGCCGACGCATGACCATTGCGCAAGGGGCGGAGTGGGGCCGCCCCGGCGGAACATTAGACTCGTCGAGCCCGGCAACAGCTCGAACAGCTTTTACTGCAAGGAGGCACGGGTGCCGCTGCTGACCCGCATCAGGGGACCGCGCGATCTGGACCGGCTCAGCCCGGAGGAGCTGGGCCGGCTGGCGGAGGAGATCCGGACCTTCCTCGTCGACGCCGTCTCCAAGACCGGCGGCCACCTCGGCCCCAACCTCGGCGTGGTCGAGCTCACGATCGCCCTGCACCGGGTCTTCGAGTCGCCGAAGGACAAGGTGCTGTGGGACACGGGCCACCAGTCCTACGTGCACAAGCTGCTCACCGGCCGGCAGGACTTCTCGAAGCTGAAGATGAAGGGCGGCCTGTCCGGCTACCCCTCGCAGGCCGAGTCCGAGCACGACGTCATCGAGAACAGTCACGCCTCCACGGTGCTGGGCTGGGCCGACGGCATCGCCAAGGCCAACCAGCTGCTGAAACGCGACAGCCACGTCGTGGCCGTCATCGGTGACGGCGCCCTGACCGGCGGTATGGCCTGGGAGGCGCTGAACAACATCGCCGAGGCCAAGGACCGCCCGCTCGTCATCGTCGTCAACGACAACGAGCGGTCGTACGCGCCGACCATCGGCGGTCTCGCCAACCACCTGGCGACGCTGCGCACGACCGACGGCTACGAGCGCTTCCTCACCCGGACCAAGGAGATCCTCGACCGCACGCCGGTCGTCGGACGGCCCCTCTACGAGACGCTGCACGGCGCCAAGAAGGGCCTGAAGGACTTGGTCGCCCCGCAGGGCATGTTCGAGGACCTCGGGCTGAAGTACGTCGGGCCGATCGACGGACACGACATCGAGGCCCTGGAGTCGGCGCTGGCCCGCGCCAAGCGGTTCGGCGGCCCGGTGATCGTGCACTGCCTCACCGAGAAGGGCCGCGGCTACCAGCCCGCCCTCCAGGACGAGGCGGACCGCTTCCACGCCGTCGGAAAGATCCACCCCGACACCGGTCTGCCGATCTCCACCTCCGGCGCCGACTGGACCTCCGTCTTCGGCGACGAGATGGTCCGGCTCGGCGAGGAGCGCGAGGACATCGTCGCCATCACGGCCGCCATGCTCCAGCCGGTGGGCCTGGACAGGTTCGCCAAGGCCTTCCCCGAGCGGGTCTACGACGTCGGCATCGCCGAGCAGCACGGCGCGGTCTCCGCGGCGGGCCTGGCGCACGCGGGCGTGCACCCCGTCTTCGCCGTCTACGCCACCTTCCTCAACCGGGCCTTCGACCAGGTCCTGATGGACGTGGCCCTGCACAAGTGCGGGGTGACCTTCGTCCTGGACCGGGCCGGCGTCACCGGCACCGACGGCGCCTCCCACAACGGCATGTGGGACATGTCGATCCTCCAGGTCGTCCCCGGCCTCAGGCTGGCCGCGCCGCGCGACGCCGACCAGGTGCGCGCGCAGCTGCGGGAGGCCGTCGAGGTCGACGACGCGCCGACCGTCGTCCGCTTCTCCAAGGGCGCCGTCGGCCCCGCCGTGCCGGCCGTGGGCCGGGTGGGCGGCATGGACGTGCTGCGGGAGCCCGGGACGGACCGGCCGGACGTCCTCCTCGTCTCCGTGGGCGCCCTGGCGCCGATGTGCCTGGAGATCGCCGCGCTCCTCGACCGGCAGGGCATCTCCACCACCGTCGTCGACCCGCGCTGGGTCAAGCCCGTCGACGAGGCCATGGCCCCGCTCGCCGAGCGGCACCGCGTGGTCGTCACCGTCGAGGACAACTCCCGCGTCGGCGGTGTCGGCTCCGCGATCGCGCAGGCCCTGCGGGACGCCGGCGTCGACGTCCCGCTGCGCGACTTCGGCATCCCGCCGCGGTTCCTCGACCACGCCTCGCGCGCCGAGGTCCTGGCCGAGATCGGCCTGACCGCCCCCGACATCGCCCGCCAGGTCACCGGTCTGGTCTCCCGTCTGGACGGACGGTACGACAGCACGGCGGTGGACTCCGCGGAGCCCGCCCGCGACTAGCCGACGCTGACGCGCCCGAACGGGCCGGTTGTGCCACTGTGAGGAGTGGTGCGACCGGCCCCTTCGCGTGGCAGCCCCACGCAGGGCATACGCACTACGCGCCCTCTCGATCATGCCGGGATGTCGAGGACGACAAGCGTGGAGGTAAGGCCGTGAGCAGCACCCTCTTCCGGACGAAGAAGGTCGAGCAGTCCATCCTCGACACCGAGGAGCCAGAGCACGCGCTCAAGAAATCCCTGTCCGCGCTGGACCTGACGGTCTTCGGCGTCGGCGTCATCATCGGCACCGGGATCTTCGTCCTGACCGGCACCGTGGCCAAGAACAACGCGGGCCCGGCCGTGGCCCTGGCCTTCGTGGTGTCCGGTGTCGTCTGCGCGCTCGCGGCGCTCTGCTACGCCGAGTTCGCCTCCACCGTTCCGGTGGCGGGCTCCGCGTACACCTTCTCGTACGCCTCCCTCGGGGAACTGCCCGCCTGGATCATCGGCTGGGACCTGGTCCTGGAGTTCGCGCTCGGCACGGCGGTGGTCGCCGTCGGCTGGTCCGGGTACATCCACTCGCTGCTGGACAACGTGGGCGTCCACCTGCCGGCCGTGCTCGGCACCCGGGACGGGGCCGAGGGCTTCGGCTTCGACGTCCTCGCCGCGGCGCTGGTCCTGGTGCTCACCGGCATCCTGGTGCTCGGCACGAAGCTCTCGGCGCGCGTCACGTCGATCGTCGTCGCCATCAAGGTGACCGTCGTCCTCACGGTGATCGTCGCGGGCGCCTTCCTCATCGACGGGAAGAACTACGAACCGTTCGTCCCGAAGTCGCAGCCGGTGCCGGCGGGCGACAGCCTCCAGTCCCCGCTCGTCCAGCTGATGTTCGGCTGGGCGCCGTCCAACTTCGGCGTGATGGGCATCTTCACGGCCGCCTCGGTCGTCTTCTTCGCCTTCATCGGTTTCGACGTCGTCGCGACGGCGGCGGAGGAGACCAGGAACCCGCAGCGGGACATGCCCCGCGGCATCCTCGGCTCGCTCTTCATCTGCACCCTGCTGTACGTACTGGTGTCGATCGTCGTGACCGGCATGGAGCACTACAGCAAGCTGTCCGTCAAAGCCCCGCTCGCCGACGCCTTCAAGGCCACCGGACACCCCTGGTTCGCGGGCTTCATCAGCTTCGGCGCCGCCGTCGGCCTCACCACGGTCTGCATGATCCTGCTGCTCGGCCAGACCCGGGTGTTCTTCGCGATGAGCCGCGACGGACTGCTGCCGCGCTTCTTCTCGCACGTCCATCCGCGGTTCAGGACGCCGCACCGGCCGACCATCCTGCTCGGTGTGGTCATCGCGGTCGTCGCCGGCTTCACCCCCCTGAGCGAGCTCGCCGAGCTGGTGAACATCGGCACGCTCTTCGCCTTCGTGGTCGTCGCCATCGGCGTGATCATCCTCCGCCGCACCCGCCCCGACCTGCACCGCGCCTTCCGCACCCCGTGGGTGCCGTTCCTGCCGGTCCTGTCGGTGCTCGCCTCCCTCTGGCTCATGCTCAACCTGCCCACCGAGACGTGGATCCGTTTCGCCGTCTGGATGCTGATCGGCATCGTCGTGTACTTCTTCTACGGCCGCACCCACAGCCGGCTGGGCCGCCACCACGAGACCACGGCCGACCAGGTGGCCAGGGGGGAACCGGGCACCGACTGACCGCCCCGCCCGCCCGGCCCCGCCGCCCTCACCCGGGTGCCGCGCTCATCCGCGCACGCGGCTCACCCGCGCACCGCCCGCGGTCCGGTGACCTCCGCGCCCAGTTCCGTCACCCGGGCGCGGAGTTCGCGGTCGGCCGTCACGACCAGGCGGGAGCGGCCGCCGGCGGCGGCGACCAGGCCGACGATGTGGTCGTCGCCGCTGCCGGGGGCCGACTCCACGCGGACGCCGGGCACCGACGCGACACCGCGTGCGGCGCCCTCCACGACGAGCACGATCTCCTCGGCGCCGGAACGTCCCGGAAGCCCCTCCGCGGCCAGCCGGTCGCGCAGCCGTTCCGCCGCGCCGCGCCGGTCGCGCCACCAGCCGTCCGGCACCGATCCGACGACGTTCGCCGCGTCGACGATCACCAGCAGGGGGGAGTCGTGGTCCATGGGGCCAGCGTCGCACGGCCCCGGTCCGTGCGTGCCCCGAGCGACATGGCCGCGTGACGGCCGACATACAGTGAGCGGGTGAACGGCGAATGGCTCATACGAGGCCGCGACGGGCGGCTCAGTGTCTACCTGACGTCGGTCGACACCGTCCTGTGCCGGGCGGAGCGCACCCGGGGCGGTCCCTGGGGCCCGCCCCGGGCGGTGGGCGGCGACCAGAAGGTGCGGCCGGACAGTGCCGTGGGACAGGGCGCCGACGAGTACGCCCACCTCGCCTCCTGGCGGCCGACCGCGGCGGGGGAGGCGGTCCTGATGCACTCCGCGCACTTCCGGCCCCTGCTCGCCGCCCTGGACTGGACGCCCATCGGCCACCCCAACAAGAAGGGCGACCGCACGGGCACGCCCGCCGTGGCCGTGGACTCCCGGGGGCGGGCGCACGTCTTCGTGCGCAACGTCGGCACCGGGATCAGCATGGTCGCCCAGAAGGAGAAGGGCGGCTGGGACCCCTGGCGCGACCTGAAGGGGCAGGGCGTGCAGGGCCCGCCGGTCGCGGTGACGGGGGAGTCCGGCTGCGTCGAGGCGTACGCCGCCGTCCAGGGCGCGGTCCTGTACTGGCGGCAGACGGAGCCGGGCACCGTTCCGGTGCGCCAGGAGCCGCTGGAGGCGGCGGTCCGCCCCGGCACCCTGCGGGCCCTGGCCACCTCCCCCGAGCACACCACCCTCTTCTTCACCGACGACGACTCCGGCGACGTGTGCGCGTGGCGCCCCGGCGCCAAGCCCGTCGCGCTGCTCGCCGCCGCCGGCCCCGGCCCGGTGGCCGCCGTGCGCTGCGAACTCGACGGCCACGACTGCACCCTGCTCGCCCAGCGCTCCTCGAACGGACGCGTCGCCTTCGCCGCCTACCCCACCGAGGAGGAGGCGGCGGGCGCCTGGTGGACCGAGTCCGGGCCCCCGCTGCCGGACGACGCCGTGGTGGCGCTCACCAAGGACCACGAGGACCGTGTGGTCGCGGCCAGCCTGTCGCCGTCGACCGGCCGGCTCCTCGTCACCCGCCGCAAGGACGAGCCGGGGCTGGCGCTGAGGGCGTGGCAGGAGGTGTGAGGCGGCGGCGCGGCCGCCGTGCGCCCACGCCACCCCTGCCGACCGCCCGGCGCCCGGTGTCCGACCCGGGCACGGGGACACGGCGGGCCGGACGGAAAAGAGGGCCCCCGCGTGCCGCGGAGGCCCTCTTCACTGCTTCACGGGGGTTACGCCGGTACCGACGCCACGCCCGGAGCCAGGAACCGCTTGCCGTTCACCCGCTCCGACACACCCTCGCGGTCCAGGTACGGCGTGATGCCGCCCAGGTGGAAGGGCCAGCCGGCACCGGTGATCAGGCAGAGGTCGATGTCCTGCGCCTCGGCGACGACGCCCTCGTCGAGCATGAGCCCGATCTCCTGCGCCACCGCGTCCAGGACGCGCGCCCGCACCTGCTCCTCGGTGAGGACGGAGTCGCCCTGCTTCAGCAGCGCGGCGACCTCCGGGTCCAGCTCGGGCTTGCCGCTGTCGTAGACGTAGAAGCCGCGCTTGCCCGCCTCGACGACCGCCTTGAGGTTCGGGGAGACCGTGAAGCGGTCCGGGAACGCCCGGTTGAGCGTCTCGGAGACGTGCAGGCCGATGGCCGGGCCGACCAGCTCCAGCAGGACCAGCGGGGACATCGGCAGGCCCAGCGGCTCGACCGCCTTCTCGGCGACCTCGACCGGGGTGCCCTCGTCGATGACGTTCTGGACCTCGCCCATGAAGCGGGTCAGGATGCGGTTCACGACGAACGCCGGGGCGTCCTTCGTCAGCACCGCCGTCTTCTTCAGCTTCTTGGCGACGGCGAAC
Source organism: Streptomyces sp. NPDC017936 (assembly GCF_044328485.1). Taxonomy (NCBI): domain Bacteria; kingdom Bacillati; phylum Actinomycetota; class Actinomycetes; order Kitasatosporales; family Streptomycetaceae; genus Streptomyces; species Streptomyces sp. NPDC017936. The sequence goes on from NZ_JBIRHK010000007.1 coordinate 313,567, forward strand.
GCCGTGGCCAGGGAGGCGTCGTCGGTCTTCTCACCGCGGACGATCTCCAGCAGCGGCAGGACCGCGACCGGGTTGAAGAAGTGGAAGCCCACGACCCGCTCGGGGTGCTTGAGCTTCGACGCCATCTCGCTGACCGAGAGGGACGAGGTGTTGGTGGCCAGGATCGCGTGCGCCGGGGCGACCGCCTCGACCTCCGCGAACACCTGCTGCTTGACCCCGATCTCCTCGAACACGGCCTCGATGACGAAGTCCGCGTCCGCGAAGCCCTCGGCCTTGTCCAGGACGCCGGAGACCAGCGCCTTGAGGCGGTTGGCCTTGTCCTGGTTGATCCGGCCCTTGCCGAGCAGCTTGTCGATCTCGGCGTGGACGTAGCCCACGCCCTTGTCGACGCGCTCCTGGTCGATGTCGGTCAGCACGACCGGCACCTCCAGGCGGCGCAGGAACAGCAGGGCGAGCTGGCTGGCCATCAGGCCGGCGCCCACGACACCGACCTTGGTGACCGGACGGGCCAGGCTCTTGTCCGGCGCGCCGGCCGGGCGCTTGCCGCGCTTCTGCACCAGGTTGAAGGCGTAGATGCCGGCGCGCAGTTCGCCACCCATGATCAGGTCGGCGAGCGCCTGGTCCTCGGCGTCGTAGCCCTGCTGGAGGTCGCCGTTCTTGGCGGCGGCGATGATGTCGAGGGCGCGGTAGGCGGCCGGGGCCGCGCCGTGCACCTTGCTGTCCGCGATGAAGCGGCCGCGGGCGACGGCCTGGTCCCAGGCCTCGCCGCGGTCGATCACCGGACGGTCGACGACGATCTCGCCCTTGAGGACGGACGCCGTCCAGATCAGCGACTGCTCCAGGAAGTCCGCACCCTCGAACAGGGCGTCGGCGATGCCCAGTTCGTAGACCTGGGCGCCCTTGAGTTGCTTGTTCTGGTTGAGGCTGTTCTCGATGATCACCGAGACGGCCTTGTCGGCGCCGATCAGGTTCGGCAGCAGGGTGCAGCCGCCCCAGCCGGGGACCAGGCCGAGGAAGACCTCGGGGAGCGAGAAGGCGGGCAGGGCCGCGGACACCGTGCGGTAGGTGCAGTGCAGGCCGACCTCGACGCCGCCGCCCATGGCCGCGCCGTTGTAGTACGCGAAGGTCGGCACGGCCAGGCCGGAGAGGCGCTTGAAGACCTCGTGGCCGCCCTTGCCGATGGCGAGCGCGTGCTCGTGCTCCTTCAGCAGCTCGACGCCCTTGAGGTCGGCGCCGACCGCGAAGATGAACGGCTTGCCGGTGACGCCCGCGGCGACGATCTCGCCGGCCGCCGCCTCCTTCTCGACCTGGTCGATCGCGGTGTTGAGGTTCGCGAGGGACTGCGGGCCGAAGGTGGTCGGCTTGGTGTGGTCCAGGCCGTTGTCCAGGGTGATCAGGGCGAAGCGGCCCGCACCCAGGGGAAGGTCGAAGTGGCGGACGTGCGCCGACGTGACGACCTCGTCCGGGAACAGCTCGGCCGCACCCTTCAGCAGTTCAGCGGTGGTGCTCACTTGTCCCCCTCGAAGTGCGGGTTCTCCCAGATGACCGTCGCGCCCATGCCGAAGCCGACGCACATGGTGGTCAGGCCGTAGCGGACGTGCGGCTGCTCCTCGAACTGGCGGGCCAGCTGCGTCATCAGACGGACGCCGGAGGAGGCGAGCGGGTGACCGAAGGCGATCGCGCCGCCGTACTGGTTGACGCGCTCGTCGTCGTCGGCGATGCCGTAGTGGTCCAGGAAGGCCAGGACCTGGACGGCGAACGCCTCGTTGATCTCGAACAGGCCGATGTCGGAGATGGACAGGCCCGCCTGCGCGAGGGCCTTCTCCGTGGCCGGGATCGGGCCGTAGCCCATGACCTCGGGCTCCACGCCGGCGAAGGCGTAGGAGACGAGGCGCATCTTCACCGGGAGGCCGTTCGCGCGGGCGAAGTCCTCGGAGGCGATGAGGGAGGCGGTGGCGCCGTCGTTCAGGCCGGCCGCGTTGCCCGCGGTGACCCGGCCGTGGACGCGGAACGGCGTCTTCAGCCCGGAGAGGTTCTCCAGGGTCGTGCCCGGGCGCATCGGCTCGTCGGCGGTGACCAGGCCCCAGCCCGTCTCACCGGCCTCGGCGTTCGTCCGGCGCACCGAGATCGGCACCAGGTCGGCCTGGATCTTGCCGTTGGCGTACGCCTTGGCGGCCTTCTCCTGGGAGCGCACCGCGTACTCGTCCGCGCGCAGCTTGGTGATCTGCGGGTAGCGGTCGTGCAGGTTCTCCGCGGTCATGCCCATGAACAGGGCGGACTCGTCGACCAGCTTCTCGGAGACGAAGCGCGGGTTCGGGTCCACGCCCTCGCCCATGGGGTGGCGGCCCATGTGCTCGACACCGCCGGCGACGGCGATGTCGTAGGCGCCGAAGGCCACGGAACCGGCGACCGTGGTGACGGCGGTCAGCGCGCCGGCGCACATGCGGTCGATGGAGTAACCGGGCACGGAGGTCGGCAGACCGGCCAGGATGCCGGCGGTGCGGCCGATGGTCAGGCCCTGGTCGCCGATCTGCGTGGTCGCGGCGATGGCGACCTCGTCGATCTTCTTCGGGTCGAGGCCGGGGTTGCGGCGCAGCAGCTCCCGGATCGCCTTCACGACGAGGTCGTCGGCGCGAGTCTCGTGGTAGATGCCCTTCGGGCCCGCCTTGCCGAACGGGGTGCGGACGCCGTCGACGAAGACGACGTCCCTGACGGTACGAGGCACGATGGCTCTCCTCCAGGGTGCGGGATGGCACTGCTGCGATGCGCTGAGCGCGCGCTCAGGCCCATGCTACTTATGGGTAACGTAGCTGCACACCCCTGCCGGGGGGAGCGGCGAATGTCACACCCCGAACGGCCCATCCCGACGGCCCCGTCCTCACCCTCCCGGCGGCGCCGTCGAGCCGCGCGGGGTCAGGACCGGGGTGGGGACCGGGTGGGAGCCCGGGTTCGTCCCCGTGATCACTCCGAACAGGGTACGGGCCGCCTCCGCGCCGAAGCCGTACACGTCGTGGCTCATCGCGGAGAGGGTGGGATGGGTCAGCCGGCACAGCTGGGAGTCGTCCCAGGCCAGCAGGGACACGTCGCGGGGGACCGACAGGCCCATCTCGGCCGCCACCGACAGCCCCGCCACGGCCATGATGTCGTTGTCGTAGACGATGGCCGTCGGCCGGTCCGGCGGGGCGGCGGCCAGCATCGTGCGGGTCGCCCGCGCCCCCGCCTCGCCCGAGTAGTCCGTCGCCACCTGCCACGCTCCGGTGAGCCCCAGGGACCGCGCCGCCTGGTCGAAGGCGGCGGTGCGCATCGTGGTGTGTCCGAGGGCCGCCGCGCCTCCGACCCGGGCGATCCGGCGGTGCCCCAGCGCGGCGAGGTACCGCACGGCCTCCGTCACGGCGGTGGCGTCGTCGGTCCACACCGACGTCAGGCTCCCGGTCAGCGACGGGTGCCCCACGGCCACCACCGGCATGCCCAGCCGCTCGGCCGCCGCCACCCGGGGATCGTCGGCCCGGAAGTCCACCAGGATCGAACCGCCGATCTGCCGCCCCCGCCACCACGACTCCTGCAGCCCGACCTCCTCGTCCAGGTTCCGCACCAGCCGCAGCAGCAGCGAGCAGGAGTGCTCGGTCAGCACGCTCTCCACCCCGGAGACGAACTCCATGTAGAACGGCTCCAGGCCCAGCATCCGCGCCGGCCGGCAGATCGCGAGCCCCACCACGTCCACGCGCGAGCTCGACAGCGAGCGCGCGGTCAGGTTCGGTTCCCAGCCCAGCTCCCGGGCCGCCGCGAAGATGCGGTCCCGGGTCGCCTCCGCCAGCCCCGGCTTGTGGTTGAACGCCAGCGACACCGCCCCCTTGGAGACGCCGGCGCGTGCGGCGACGTCCTTGATGGTGACGCGGGGCGAGGGGGGCGGGAGGGGGGACGGCGACGGGGAGGCTGTCATCGAGCGGGCTCCTGGCAGTACAGCGCGGCACGGGCGGCGTCGGCATCCGGAGTCTGCCAGCCCTCGACGCCGATGGTCACCCGTTCCCCGGGAAGCAGGGTGACGAGCCCGCGGTCGGCCCGCGCCCGCGGATCCAGCCGGTCGGCCTGCAGGAGCAGATCCCGTACGAGGGTCCGGGCCCGCACCTCGACGCCCCCCGGTACGACGGTCACGTCGAACTCCGGCCGGGGGTAGGGGATCTCCCGGTCGGGCACCGGGAAGTGCACGGCCCGCAGCCCTTCCCCGCTCCCGGCCCCGCCCGGACCGGGGGACGCCTCCGCGGACCCCGCCGCGTCGGCCACCAGGAACTCCTTCGCCCCGTCCGGTTCCAGCTCCGCCGGCACCCGCACCTCGGCCACCGCCCGGGCCCCGGCGGCGAGTTCGGCCTCCGCCGCCGCGAGCACCTCCCCCTCGACGGACATCCGCCGCAGCGACAGGGTCCCGGCCCACCGCTCGGCGGACTGGTTGACGGCCGCCAGCACCAGGCGGCCGTCGCGCCGTCGCAGCGTGAGCAACCGGTCGGCGTACAGCCGCCGCAGCTCGTGGTACAGCGGCTTCTCCCGGCCGTCGCCGTCGATCGCCGCCCAGGAGGTCACCGGCCAGCAGTCGTTGAGCTGCCAGACGACCGTGCCCGCGCACACCGGCCAGTGCGAGCGCCAGTGCTCGATCCCCGCGGCCACCGCGCGCGCCTGGTTGACCTGGGTGAGGTAGTGCCAGCGGTCGAAGTCCCCCTCGGGGAAGGCGAAGTGCCGCTCCAGGCCCCGCCGGAGCTTGCCGTTGCCGTCCTCGGCCTTCTGGTGGTGCAGCATGCCGGGGGAGTCGGCCGCGAGCTCCTCCCCGGGCAGCGCCCGCCGCAGCGTGGCGTGGGCGGGCGGCGCCTGCCAGCCGAACTCGGCCACGAACCGCGGCACGTGGAGCCGGTAGTCGGCGTAGTCCTGCCGGTTCCACACCTCCCACGAGTGGTGCGTCCCGTGCGCCGGATCGTTCGGATGCCGCCGCCACGACCCGGACCAGGGACTGCCCGCCGTGTACGGCCGCGTCGGGTCCAGCTCGGCCACCACCCGCGGCAGCAGACCCAGGTAGTACCCCTCCCCCCAGGAGTCCCCGGCGAGCCGCTCCTCCCAGCCCCAGTCCCGGAACCCCCACAGGTTCTCGTTGTTCCCGTTCCACAGCACCAGCGAGGGATGCGGCATCAGCCGTACGACGTTCTCCCGGGCCTCCGCCTCCACCTCGCCCCGCAGCGGCTGCTCCTCGGGGTAGGCCGCGCACGCGAAGGGGAAGTCCTGCCACACCAGCAGGCCCAGCTCGTCGCAGGCGTCGTAGAAGTCCTCGCTCTCGTAGATCCCGCCGCCCCACACCCGCACCAGGTCCACCCCGGCGCCGGCCGCCTGCCGCAGCCGCGTCCGGTAGCGCTCGCGGGTCACCCGCGACGGGAACACGTCGTCCGGGATCCAGTTCACGCCCCGCGCGAACAGCCGCTCCCCGTTGACGACGAGGGTGAAGCCGGTGCCGTGCGCGTCGGGCGAGGTGTCCAGTTCCACCGTCCGGAAGCCGATCCGCCGCCGCCAGACGTCCAGCGGGACGTCCGCGTGACGCAGCGTCAGTTCGACCTCGTACAGCGGCTGTTCGCCGTACCCGCGCGGCCACCACAGCGCGGCCCCCGGCACCTCCACCCGTACGGCCCCGGACGTCCCCGACACCTCGGCCCGCACCCGCCGGCCGCCCACCCGGGCCTCCAGGGCGAGCGCGGCCTCCACCCGGGTCCGCTCCACGTCGACGTGCAGCTCCACGACGCCGGCGCCCTCCTCGACGGTGACGACCGGGCGCACCCGGGCGATCCGCGCCGTCGACCAGCGCTCCAGCCGCACCGGCCGCCAGATCCCGGCCGTCACCAGGGTCGGTCCCCAGTCCCAGCCGAAGGAGCAGGCCATCTTGCGGATGTACTGGTACGGCTCGGCGTAGGCGGCCGGCCGCTCGCCGAGCCGTCCGCGCACGGCCTCCGCCTCGGCGTAGGCGGACCGGAACCGGACGGTCAGGGGTCCGTTCATCCCGGTCACGTCGAAGCGGTGCGTACGGTGCATGTTCCGCACTCGGCCGAGGAGTTGGTCCCCCACGAGGATCTCGGCGGCCGTGTCCAGCCCGTCGAAGACCAGGTCGGTCTGCTCGTGCCCGAGGGCTCCCTCGGGCAGCCGGGTCTCGTACGTCCACTCCCGCCGCCCCACCCACGCGGCCCCGGTCTCGTTCCGGCCGAGGAACGGGTCCGCGATCACCCCCGCCGCGAGCAGGTCGGTGTGCACGCAGCCCGGCACCGCCGCCGGCAGCGCCTCCTGTTCGTGCCGCAGGATCCATCCGTCGGTGAGCGGTGTCGCCTCCAGCATGCGCACTCCCTAAACCGGTACACCCGAGTGTCGAGCGCCATCACGTCATCCTTGGCGGGAATGGGACTTTACCGGTTGAGAAAGCGCTGTCAGAGTGCCGAACCAGCCAACCCGAACGGCTCGACCGACCCGTACGTGCTCGACCACCCCGCAAGTGCTCGTCCGTCCCGTGAACGGAGCTGATGCACATGAACCGCCGTACAGTCCTCGCCCTGATCGCGGGAGCCGCCCTGCTGCTCCCCGGCTGCACCGGTACAGCAGGCACCTCCGAGGGAGCGGACGCCGAGGCGCCCGACGACCCGACGAAGGTGAGCGGCGACATCACGGTCCTCACCGTGCGGACCGACCTGGTGCAGGACGGCACGATGAAAAAGTACGCCGCCGAGTTCAACAAGACGTACCCCGAGGTGAAGGTCGAGTTCCAGGCCCTCACCAACTACGAGGCCGAGATCAAGATCCGGATGAACACGGAGGACTACGGAGACGTCCTGCTGATCCCCGGGGTCATCAAGAAGAGCGACTACCCGAAGTTCTTCGCCTCCCTCGGCACCGAGGCCGAACGCGGCAAGAAGTACCGCTTCACCGACTTCACAGCCGTCGACGGCAAGGTCTACGGGCAGAGCCCGGTCGGCGTGATGCCCGGCTTCGTCTACAACAAGAGGATCTGGAAGGAGGCCGGGGTCACCGAGTGGCCGACCTCCCCGGCCGAGTTCCTCGCCGACCTCAAGGCGATCAAGGCGAAGACCGACGCGATCCCCTACTACACCAACTTCGCCGCCCAGTGGCCGCTGACCTCCTGGACCTTCGTCAACGGCTCGGTCCACTGCGACCCGCAGGCCACCACCAAGCTCGCCGAGGGCGACCCGTGGGCCGAGGGCTCCGACCTGCGGGTCGGCGACACGCTGCTGCACGACATCGTCAAGCAGGGCCTTGCCGAGAAGGACCCCACGACCAGCAACTGGGAGGAGTCCAAGCCCCGCACGGCCAAGGGCGAGATCGCCACGCAGTGGCTCGGCACCTGGGCCATCGTCCAGTTCCAGGACGCGGCGAGGAAGGCCGGCGTGAACCCGGACGACATCGGCTTCATGCCCTTCCCGGCCCAGACGGACGGGAAGTACTGCTCGACCATCGGCCCCGACTACCACCAGGCCGTCAACGTCCACTCGAAACACAAGGAGGCGGCCCGCGCCTGGATCGACTGGTTCACCGACAAGTCCGGCTACGACAAGGACAACCTCGCCATCTCCCCGCTCAAGGACGCCCCCATGCCCGACGTCCTCAAGCCGTACGAGGAGGCGGGCGTGAAGCTGATCGAACTGGACGACTCGGCGGGCGCCGAGGTCAAGCTGATCGACGACGAGTCCGAGGTCGGCATCAACAAGCCCGAGTACCGCCAGGACCTCGTCGACCTCGCGCGCGGCGCCAGGAAGGGCAGCCTGGACGACTTCCTCGCCGGCCTCGGCAAGAAGTGGACCGAGACGCAGAAGACCGTGGGCGACCGATGACGGACACCACCGAGAAGGCGACCCCCGAGGCCGTGCCGGCCACGGGGGCGGCCGTTCCCGCCCCGGCCCCGCGCCGTGCGCGCGCGTGGCGCCTGCTCACCCCCTGGCTGTTCCTGCTCGCCCCGCTCGCCCTGCTGGTCACCTTCACCTACGCGCCGATCGCCAACATGGTCGCGTACAGCTTCACCGACTGGGACGGCGTGAGCCCCGGACTGCACTACACGGGCGGCGAGAACTACGCCGAGATCTTCACCAGGGAAGACCTCTTCCAGGTGTTCTTCGTCAGCGGCTACTACCTGGCCGCCTCCGCCGTCCAGATCGCCGTCGCGCTCTACTTCGCGACGGTCCTCAGCTTCAGCGTCCGCTTCCGGAACTTCTTCAAGGGCGTGCTCTTCTTCCCGTCCCTGATCAACAGCGTCGCGATCGCCTTCGTCTTCCTCTACTTCTTCCAGGACGGCGGCACCCTCGACACGGTGCTCGGCCTGTTCGGCCACCCCACGGACCACGCCTGGCTGGGCACCCCGGTCTCCGCGAACGTCTCCCTCGCGAGCGTCTCCGTCTGGCGCCACCTGGGCATGAACTTCGTCCTGTTCCTCGGCGCGATCCAGTCCGTCCCCGGCGAGGTCTACGAGGCGGCCGAACTGGACGGGGCCAACCGCTGGCACCAGTTCCGCCACATCATCGCGCCCGGCATCAAACCGGTGCTGACGCTGACGGTGATCCTCTCCGTCTCCGGCTCGCTCTCCGCCTTCGAGATCCCGTACATCATGACCGGCGGGGCGACCGGCACCGAGACCTTCGTGATCCAGACCGTGAAGCTGGCCTTCCAGTTCAACAAGACGGGCCTCGCGTCGGCGGCAGCGGTGGTGCTGTTGCTGATCATCCTGGCGGTGACCTGGGTGCAGCGACGCCTCGTCCCCGACGACAGGGTGGACCTGGTATGACACGCCGAGCCGTTGCCCGCACCCTCGTGTACCTGTCGCTGGTCCTCGCGTCGGTGGTCGTCCTGCTCCCGCTCGGCGTCGTCTTCCTGACCTCGCTCAAGACCCCGGAGGAGACGGCGCGGGGCGGCGGGGCGCTCACGCTCCCGCACGACCCGTTCAACCTGCACAACTACGTGACCGCGTTCCAGGACGGGCAGATGCTGGCGGCGTTCGGCAACACCGCCTTCATCCTGGTGGTCTCCATCGGCGGCACGGTCCTCATCGGCTCGATGACGGCGTACGCCATCGACCGCTTCACGTTCCGCTTCCGGAAACTGGTGCTTGCGCTCTTCCTGGTCGCGGCCCTCGTCCCCGGCGTGACCACCCAGGTGGCCACCTTCCAGATCGTCCACAGCCTCGGCATGTTCGACACCCGCTGGGCCCCGATCGCCCTCTACATGGGCACGGACATCGTGTCGATCTACATCTTCCTGCAGTTCGTCCGGTCGATCCCGGTCTCCCTGGACGAGGCCGCCCGCCTCGACGGGGCCAACGCCTTCACCGTCTACCGCAAGATCATCTTTCCGCTGCTGAAACCGGCGATCGCGACGGTCGTGATCGTGAAGGGGGTCGCCGTCTACAACGACTTCTACATCCCCTTCCTCTACATGCCCTCGCAGGACCTCGGCGTGATCTCGACGTCCCTGTTCCGCTTCAAGGGCCCCTACGCGGCCCACTGGGAGACGATCTCGGCGGGGGCGGTCCTGGTGATCCTGCCGACCCTGATCGTCTTCCTGGCCCTGCAGAAGTACGTCTACAACGGCTTCATGCGGGGGGCGTCCAGGTGAGCCCCTGACGGACGCCCGGTTCGCGGCCGCCGTGGGCCGACGTCCGGCCCGCGGCCACGGCGGGACGGCGGCGTCCGCGGGCGCCGTGCCGGCGGCCGGGCGGGCGGGACCGGCCCCGGGCGGCGCTTCGCCCGGGGCGGCGCCGGGGCGCGTCCACCACGACCCCGGCTCCGTCACCGACGGCATGCTGCGCCGCCCGGCCGGGGAGATCGCGCGGCTGCGGGACCGGACCGACGCCGGCGTGGTCATCCGCACCGCCCGGACCGCCTCGCACCTCGACCGGCCCCGGGCTGTCGCGGGGCCGTGTCCCGGGCGGCGCGTCGGGGCCGGACGGATCCCGGGAAGCGGGGCCGGGCCCTCGACGGACACGGCCCCGCGCACCCGACGGAGCGTCAGGCCGCCCAGGCCTCGGCCTCGTCGGCCGGGACGGCGGTGGCCAGACCCAGTTCCTTGCGGGCGGCGACCGACTTGTTCGGGTCGATGCCGGTGAACGCCGGGTCGTAGGCGATGTAGAACGCGTCGGCGTCGGCGGCGTTCGCGGCCTTCCTCCAGTTCCCGGCCGCCTCCGCCAGCGCCGCGCGGAGCTTGCCGACCTCGGTGCCCTCGATGCCGTCCAGGCCCTCGACGTGTGCGTCGAGGGCGGTCGCGACGGCCTTGGCCTGCGCCTTGTAGCCGGCCAGGTCGTCCTCGACGGCGTCCTTCTCGGGCTGGTTCGCCCACAGGGCCTCGTAGACCGCGTTCGAACCCTCGAGGTACGTGGTCTGCTCGGGCTTGAGGGACTTCGCCGTGTTCAGCGAGCCGCTGAACGTGCCCTTCTCCGCGGTGTAGGTGCAGCTCACCGCGCGGTCACCCGTCGCCCAGCTCTCCTTGGTCGGGGTGTAGTAGAAGAGGGCGACGCCCTTGGGGAGCGCCCAGGTGTCCGGGGTGTACTTCTGTGCCTCGACCGGGCAGCGGGTGTCGGCGATCGACGAGATCCCGTCCTCGCCGGGGTACTCCTCGCCCTCGTCGATCGCGAACTCGCCGACGACCTGGCCCTGGTGCGCCTCGTCGCAGGGCACGATCTCGACGGCGTACGCCGTCCCCTCGGCCTTGCCGTTCGGGTTGTAGCAATCGCCGATGTCCAGCGAGGACACCGGGCGCTGGCGAGCCACCTCCTTCGCGCCCTCCTTGGCGCTGTCGACGGCGTCGGAGACGTCCGAGCATCCCACCGCGCCGATCGCGAGCAGGGCGGCGACGGCGGACATGCCGCGAAGGGAACGATAGGGGACACGGATTGGCATGACGTGCACATCCTGTTGCGTGATCTTCAGGAGGGCCGCGCGCGTCGCATGCCGTTCCTGCGGCCCGGTTGTGCGAAGACCCCCACCTCATTACGGCGTCTCCGACTCGCGACGGGCCGCGAGGGTTGTATCCGGGCCGCTCGCGGGCGGGAGCCGGGAGGGCTCCGTGACACTTCCGCGGAGCCGGGTGCCGTCGAGCACGAAAGGGACGTGCGCAAGGGCGTCCGGTGCGCCCACTGCGCTCCCCTCGCGCCGGCAGGACACGTGGGGTCTGCCCGCGCGGACCGGGCGACCGTTCCGGCGGCCGGCCGGGTCCCTTTTCGAGGGACCCGGCCACGTGCCGGCGAGCCGGCGAGTTTCGCGGGCCCCGGCCGTGTGCCGGCGAGCCCGCGGGTCCACGGAGCCGGAACCCGGCGAAGCCCTACGGGGCGCCCTTCGCCGAGAGCGCCGCCACCAGGACCGGTGTCACCTGTTCCACCTGCCAGGGCCGTGCCCCGTACCCCGCGAGCAGGGCCGCGACGGACTCCTCGTCGACGGTGCCGGGCGGCTCCCAGCACACGCGCCGCACCGTGTCCGGCGCGATGAGGTTCTCCTGCGGCATGGCCAGCTCCTCGGCCAGCGCCGAGACGGCGGCCCTCGCCGCACTGAGCCGTGCGGCCGCCACCGGGTCCTTGTCGGCCCATGCCCGCGGCGGCGGGGGCCCGGCGACCGGCTGCCCGGGCTGCGGCAGCTGGGACTCGCTCAGCGCCTTCACCCGGTCGACCGCCGCCTGCCACTGCTCCAGCTGCCGCCGCCCCATCCGGTGGCCGAAGCCGTTCAGCGCGGCCAGCGCGTGCACGTTGGCCGGGAGGGCGAGCGCGGCCTCCACGATGGCCGCGTCGGACAGGACCTTGCCCGGCGACACGTCCCGTCGCTGCGCGATCCGGTCCCGCGTCTGCCACAGTTCCCGCACCACGCCGAGCTGCCGCCGCCGGCGCACCTTGTGCATCCCGGACGTGCGGCGCCAGGGGTCCTTGCGGGGCTCCGGCGGCGGGGCCGAGGCGATCGCGTCGAACTCCTGGCGGGCCCACTCCAGCTTGCCCTGCCGGTCCAGCTCCTTCTCCAGCGCGTCGCGCAGATCGACCAGCAGCTCGACGTCCAGGGCGGCGTAGCGCAGCCACGGCTCGGGCAGCGGCCGGGTGGACCAGTCGACGGCGGAGTGTCCCTTCTCCAGGACGAAGCCGAGGACGCCCTCGACCATCGCGCCCAGACCGACCCGCGGGAACCCGGCCAGCCGTCCGGCCAGCTCGGTGTCGAACAACCGCGTCGGCACCATGCCTATCTCGCGCAGGCAGGGCAGGTCCTGGGTGGCGGCGTGCAGCACCCACTCCACGCCGGACAGGGCGTCGCCCAGGGCGGAGAGGTCGGGGCAGGCCACGGGGTCGATCAGCGCGCTGCCCGCGCCCTGGCGGCGCAGCTGCACCAGGTAGGCGCGCTGGCCGTAGCGGTAGCCGGAGGCCCGCTCGGCGTCGACGGCGACGGGGCCGGAGCCGGCGGCGAACGCCGCGATCACCCGGGCGAGCGAGTCCTCGTCGGCGATCACGGGGGGAATGCCCTCGCGCGGTTCGAGCAGAGGTGTCGGCGCCCCGGAAGCAGTGGATCCGCCATCGTCCGGAGGGGCGCCTCCGGTGGTTCGCAGTGAACTGGCTGCTGCGGTTTCTTGGGCGTCGGTCACCGGTCAAGGGTATCCGTGTGCGGACGGCGCCCGCCGACGGAACGTTCCGTCGGCGGGTAGCGCGGGGTCGTGAACCAGTCAGGCGGGGGGAGGGCCGGGGCGTGCGGTCCCGGCGCGCCCTCCGTGGGCCGGTGCCACGGTTCGGGCGGTTCGGTGGGAGAGGTACGGGCGGGGTGGGGTGAGGGGGTGTGCGGGCGGGTCGGGGGTACGGGTGGGCGTGGGTCCGTGTGCGGGGATGGGTGCGGGTCCGCGTCCGGGGAGACGGGCGGGCCCGTGGCGGGTGTGCGGGTGGGGGTCAGTGGATGATGCCGGTCCGCAGGGCGACCGCGACCATGCCGGCCCGGTCGCCCGTGCCCAGCTTGCGGGCGATGCGGGCCAGGTGGCTCTTGACGGTCAGTGCGGACAGGCCCATCGAGACGCCGATCGCCTTGTTCGACTGGCCCTCGGCGACCAGCCGCAGCACCTCCACCTCGCGACCGGACAGCTCGCGGTAGCCGCCCGGGTGGCTCGGGGCACCCGGGGGGCGGCGGTGGAGACGGGCGGCGGCCGCGCCGATGGGGGCGGCACCGGGCCGGGTGGGGAGCCCGACGTTGGTGCGGGTGCCGGTGACGACATAGCCCTTGACGCCGCCCGCGAGGGCGTTGCGCACGGCGCCGATGTCGTCGGCGGCGGACAGGGCGAGCCCGTTGGGCCAGCCCGCGGCACGGGTTTCCGACAGCAGGGTGAGACCCGAGCCGTCGGGCAGATGGACGTCGGCGACGCAGATGTCGCGGGGGTTGCCGATGCGGGGACGAGCCTCCGCGATGGACGAGGCCTCGATGACGTCGCGCACACCGAGCGCCCACAGGTGGCGGGTGACGGTGGAACGGACGCGCGGATCGGCCACGACCACCATGGCGGTGGGCTTGTTCGGGCGGTAGGCGACCAGGCTTGCGGGCTGCTCGAGGAGAACGGACACCAGGCCTCCTGGGTCGGGGGACGGGGCCGGCTTGTGGGGATGAAGCCGGGACGAACCGTGCTTTCAAGGTCACATCCGTCTTCGGCAGCGAACCCGGGGTCCTTTAGAAAATGATCACGATCTAGTGAGTAAAAATCTGCGCAATTCGGACACGCGAGCGATCGCCCGAAGATCAAGTCGGTTTGAGTGGGGGATGTATGAGACCGGAAGTGGCCGTATCGACAAAGAGACGGTCATGGAGGGGGCCGAACGAGGGAGGCGCCCGTGACCGGTGACGGTCACGGGCGCCCCGAGGACGGAGATCAGCGGGTCTGCGGCCCCCGCCGCTGCGGCAGCGTCACCACCGAGGCGTCGCCGGGCCCGGCCGGCGGCAGTCCCGCGACCTGGGCCAGCAGATCGCTCCAGGCCGCCAGGTGCGCGGCCGTGTCCGGCACCCCGCCCAGGCCCTCGCGGGGCGTCCAGGAGGCCCGGATCTCGATCTGCGAGGCGGCGGGCCGTTCCGACAGCCCGCCGAAGTAGTGCGAACTCGCGCGCGTGACGGTCCCGCTCGGCTCGCCGTACGTCAGCCCGCGCGCCTGGAGCGCGCCCGTCAGCCAGGACCAGCACACCTCCGGCAGCAGCGGGTCGACGGCCATCTCGGACTCCAGCTCGGCCCGGATGAGGGTCACCAGCCGGAAGGCGCCCCGCCAGGCCTCGTGCCCGTCCGGGTCGTGCAGCAGCACCAGCCGGCCGTCCGCCAGGTCCTCGTCGCCGTCCACCACCGCCGCCTCCAGGGCGTACGCGAACGGGGCGAGCCGCTGCGGGGCCGGTGTCGGCTCCACCTCGATCTGTGGTCGCAGCCGGGCGGTCCTCAGCGCGTCGACGGCGGCCCGGAAGGGCAGCGGAGCCGACCTGTTCCCACCCCGGTCCTCCCCGTCCTCGTCGTCCATTCCGCCCGTGCCGTCCGACAGTCGTCCCTGAGCCGCAGCCATGCGGGGAAGATTAAAGGGAACGGCGGCCTCGCGCAGGGCAAGACACCCGTGGCCGGGGCCCCGGCGGGTGCGCGCTGGGCGAACACGCGCACGGGCCGGGGCCCGGCAGGGGGCGGCTCGACCGTCCGCGGCGGCGTGCGAGACTTGCCGTCGTGAGCGTGAACGAGAGCCCGGCGGGCCGGCCGCCGACAGCGACGTACGACAGCCCCTTCCTGAAGGCGTGCAGGCGTGAGCCCGTGCCCCACACGCCGGTCTGGTTCATGCGGCAGGCCGGACGCTCCCTGCCGGAGTACCGCAAGGTCCGCGAGGGCGTCCCGATGCTCGAGTCCTGCATGCGGCCCGAGCTGGTCACCGAGATCACGCTCCAGCCGGTGCGCCGGCACGGCGTGGACGCGGCGATCTACTTCAGCGACATCGTCGTCCCGCTCAAGGCGATCGGCCTCGACCTCGACATCAAGCCGGGCGTCGGCCCGGTCGTCGAACAGCCGATCCGCACCCGCGCCGACCTCGCCCGGCTGCGCGACCTCACCCCCGAGGACGTCTCCTACGTCACCGAGGCGATCGGCCTGCTGACCGGCGAGCTCGGCTCCACCCCCCTGATCGGCTTCGCGGGTGCGCCGTTCACCCTCGCGAGCTACCTCGTCGAGGGCGGACCGTCGCGCACGTACGAGAACGCCAAGGCGATGATGTACGGCGACCCCGAGCTCTGGGCCGACCTGCTGGACCGGCTCGCGGACATCACGGCCGCCTTCCTGAAGGTGCAGATCGAGGCGGGCGCGAGCGCCGTCCAGCTCTTCGACTCCTGGGCCGGCGCCCTCGCCCCGGCCGACTACCGCCGCTCGGTGATGCCCGCCTCCGCGAAGGTCTTCGACGCGGTCGCCGGGTACGGCGTCCCGCGCATCCACTTCGGCGTCGGCACCGGCGAGCTGCTGGGGCTCATGGGCGAGGCCGGCGCGGACGTCGTCGGCGTCGACTGGCGCGTCCCGCTCGACGAGGCCGCCCGCCGCGTCGGCCCCGGCAGGGCGCTCCAGGGCAACCTCGACCCGACCGTGCTGTTCTCCACCCGCGAGGCCGTCGAGGCCAGGACCCGCGAGGTGCTCGACGCGGCCGCCGGTCTGGAGGGCCACGTCTTCAACCTCGGCCACGGCGTCATGCCCGCCACCGACCCGGACGCGCTCACCCGCCTCGTGGAGTACGTCCACACGCGGACGGCCCGCTAGAAGCCCTCCGCGACGCTCACCACGTGTGCCGGGGCCGGGCCCGCCTGCCGAAGAGCAGGCCGCCCGGCTCCGGCGGCGGGGGAGTGCCCGGCTTGAGCGGCCAGGCGAGCAGCATGCCGGCGAGGAAGCCCACGACGTGCGCCGCGTACGCGACGGTGCCCGCGGCGGAGACGCCCTCGCCGGAGGAGTACACCGCCTGGAGCACGAACCAGAAGCCCAGCACCAGCCAGGCCGGCAGCCGCAGCGGCAGGAAGACCAGGAACGGCACGAGGACCCACACCCGGGCCTTCGGATACAGCACCAGGTAGGCGCCGAGCACCCCCGCTATCGCCCCCGAGGCGCCGATCAGGGGGTCCGTCGACTCGGCGTTCACCAGCGCGAAGCCGTAGGACGCCGCGTAGCCGCAGGCGACGTAGAACAGCGCGAAGCGGACGTGGCCCATGCGGTCCTCGATGTTGTTGCCGAAGATCAGCAGGAACAGCATGTTGCCCAGCAGGTGCAGCCAGCCGCCGTGCAGGAACATCGCGGTGAACACGCTCAGCGCCGGGGACTTGTCGTAGCCGGGCGGGCCCAGCAGACAGCCGCCGTCCCGCACCTCGCCCGTGGGCACCAGCCGGGGCAGCTGATCGTGGATCAGTTCCCGCGGCACGGCCGCGTAGTGCTCCAGGAACGCGTGCAGGTGGCACGTCTGCGCCAGGCCGCTGTCGCCGGCCACGGAACCGGACAGGCCGGGCATGAAGAGGAACACGAAGACGTTCGCGGCGATCAGCGCGTACGTCACCACCGGGGTACGGCGCGCGGGGTTCACGTCATGCACGGGGATGACCACAAGGGAGTACTGCCCCCGATCCGCCGGGCGAACCGGTGAACGCGCCCCGCCGCCGGTGCGTATGAACCGGCAACCACCCGCGGTCCGGGGAAGGCGGGCCGCGGGGACGACGTGAGGGACGGACGATGAACGAGCGGGTCACTGCTGCGATGCACGCCACGCCCGACGGCGAGGCGGAACTCTCCCTCGTCGTCCGGCTGCCCTGGGAGGACGTGGCACGGCTCGGCCAGGAGGCCGGGCGGCTCGCCTCGCAGATGAAGCGGCCGGTGACGCTGGACGAGGCCGTCAGCCACCGGCTGCGGTCGCGGCCCGCGGCCGCCGCGCACGCCAAGCCCACGGAGACACCGGCCGCGGCTCCGGTGTCGACGCTGCCGAGGCTCAGCGGGACGGCGTAGACCGGCCGCGGCGCCACGGGGCGCGGGGCACGGGTCGCGCCCCGCGCGGCGGAGCCGCCCGTCGCCACGGACCCGCGCCCCTTCGGGTCCGGGCCGGCCGCCCTACGCGTTCCGTATCCTCGCCGCGGCCTTGCGGGCCGCCACCAGCACCGGATCCCACACCGGGCTGAACGGCGGCGCGTACCCCAGGTCCAGGGCCGTCATCTGTTCCACCGTCATGCCGGCGGTCAGGGCGACCGCCGCGATGTCGACCCGCTTGCCCGCGCCCTCCCTGCCCACGATCTGCACGCCCAGCAGCCGGCCCGTCCGGCGCTCGGCGAGCATCTTGACCGTCATCGGGGAGGCGCCGGGGTAGTAGCCGGCGCGGCTGGTGGACTCGACGGTGACCGTCTCGTACTGCAGGCCCGCCCTGCGCGCGTCCTTCTCGCGCAGGCCCGTGCGGGCGATCTCGAGATCGCAGACCTTGCTGACGGCCGTGCCGACGACACCGGGGAACGTGGCGTAGCCGCCGCCGACGTTGGTGCCGATGACCTGGCCGTGCTTGTTGGCGTGGGTGCCGAGGGGGATGTGGCGCTGCTGGCCGGAGACCAGGTCGAGCACCTCGACGCAGTCGCCGCCCGCCCAGACGTTCTCGTGGCCGCGCACCCGCATCGCCAGGTCGGTGAGCAGGCCGCCGTGCGCGCCGAGGGGCAGTCCGGCGGCCCCGGCGAGCGCGGTCTCCGGGCGGACGCCGATGCCGAGGACCACCACGTCCGCCGGGTGGTCGGCGTCCCGGGTGCGGACCGCCCGGACCCGGCCGTCGTCGTGGGTGAGCAGCTCGGTGACCTCGGCGTCGTTCACCATGGTGATGCCCAGGCCCTCCATGGCCCCGTGCACCAGGCGCCCCATGTCCGGGTCGAGGGTCGACATCGGCTCGCTGCCCCGGTTGACGACCGTCACCGAGAAGCCCCGGTTGATGAGCGCCTCGGCCATCTCCACACCGATGTAGCCCGCGCCGACCACCACGGCGCGCCGTCCACGCGCGCGCGTGAGCGTGTCGAGGAGCTCCTGCCCGTCGTCCAGCGTCTGCACCCCGTGCACGCCCTCGGCGTCGGCCCCCGGCATGTCCGGCCGGATCGGACGGGCCCCGGTCGCGACGACGAGCTTGTCGTACGGCGTCCAGGACTCCGCTCCCGAGTCGACGTCACGCGTGCGCACCCTCTGCCGCGCCACGTCGATCTCGGTGACCTCGGTGCGCAGGCGCAGGTCGATCCCGCGCGCGCGGTGCTCCTCGGGGGTGCGGGCGACCAGCGCGTCCCGGTCGGTGACGTCACCGCCCACCCAGTACGGGATGCCGCAGGCCGAGTAGGACGTGAAGTGGCCGCGTTCGAAGGCCACGATCTCCAGCTCCCCGGTCCCCCTCAGCCTGCGGGCCTGGGATGCCGCGGACATGCCCGCGGCGTCCCCGCCGATCACGACCAGCCGTTCCCGCCCGGCGTTCCCCCGGCGCGCGCTCTCGCTCATGCTCATGCGAACACGCTACGGGCGGGCGGCACTTCGGTCCTGCCCGGCCCCGTCGGGCGCCGTCCGGCGCCGGCCGCGCCGCAGCCGCAGCCACACCAGCACGAGCACGAGGGCCACCGCGGCGAACGGCAGCACCGCGCCGAACACGACGGCGATCCAGCGCAGCATCGCCACGAACGCGTCCCAGCCGCCCGCGAGCGCGTCCAGGAACCCGGGCCCGTCGTCCTCCTCCGCCTTCTTCCCGACCGGCTCCTCGGCCAGGGTCAGCGTGACGGTGGCCATGCTGGTGCGGTCCTTCAGGGACGCCTGCCGGGCGAGCAGCGCCTCCAGGTCGGCCTGCCGCCGGCTCAGCTCGCCCTCCAGGGTGACGACGTCGTCCAGCTCGGTGGCCTGCTCCATCAGCGCGCGGATCCGGGCGACGCTGGCGCGCTGCGACGCGATACGGCTCTCGACGTCGACGACCTGGTCGGTGACGTCCTGCGCCTTCGCCGTGCGCTCCAGCAGCCGGCCCGCGCCCTGGAGGCCGGTGAGGACGTCGTCGTACTTCTCCACCGGCACGCGCAGGACGACCCGGGTGTGCTCGGCGCCGTCCTCGTCGCGGGTGGTGGTCTCGTCGCCGACGTAGCCGCCCGCGTTCTCGGTGGTGGCACGGGCCTCGTCGAGGGCCTTCGGCACGTCCTCGACCTGCACGGTCAGGGTCGCGGTGCGGATGATGCGGTTCACGGGCGGCGTCGGCGCCGCGCTCGGCTGCGCGCCGCTCGCGGCCGCGCCCTCCCGGGCGGGCCCGGCCGCGCCGGCGTCCGCGGCGGCGGCCTTGTCGTTCGCGGCGGAACCGCTGCCCGCCGCGTCGTCCGCGCCGCTGCATCCGGTGAGCGCGACGGTGGCGGCGAGCAGGATCCCGGCCAGGGCGTGCAGCGGCCGTACGGGACGTCGTGTGCGCATGTGGGCGTACCCCCCGAGGGTCGTGGAACGGCTGTCGCTCCTTCGACGCCGGGACCGGCCGCGGCGTTGGACGGATCCGGTTCCGAAGCGGTCACGGTCGGGACTCGGCAGGGCCACACGGCCCTGGCACGGCTGCCTGCGGTGTCTGAGAGGGTGGAGCCATGAGCGGATCACACGAGGGCCCGGACCGCGCCGGCCACGTAGTCGTCGTCGGGGCCGGCATCGCGGGACTGGCCGCGGCCCACCGGCTGGTGCGGCGCGGGGCGCGCGTCACCGTGCTGGAGGCGGCCGACAGGGCCGGCGGCAAACTGCGGGTCGGCAGCGTCGAGGGCGTCCGGATCGACCTGGGCGCCGAGTCGATGCTGGCCCGCCGTCCCGAGGCGGTCGCCCTCGCGCGCGAGGTGGGACTCGCCGACCGGCTCCAGCCGCCCGCCACCGCCACCGCCTCGATCTGGACCCGCGGCGCCCTGCGTCCCATGCCGAAGGGGCACGTGATGGGCGTGCCCGGCACCGCCGCCGCCGTCGCCGGAGTCCTCTCCGACGAGGGCCTCGCCCGCATCGAACGCGACGCCGGCCTGCCCCGCACGGAGACCGGCGAGGACGTGGCGGTCGGGGAGTACGTGGCGGCGCGCCTCGGCCGCGAGGTCGTCGACCGGCTCGTCGAGCCCCTGCTCGGCGGCGTCTACGCCGGCGACGCCTACCGCATCTCGATGCGTTCGGCGGTCCCGCAGCTCTTCGAGGCCGCCCGCAGGCACGACTCGCTGACCGAGGCCGTCCGCGGCATCCAGGCCGAGGCCGCCGCGAACCCGCGGACCGGGCCCGTGTTCACGGGCATCGAGGGCGGCGTCGGCACCCTGCCCCGGGCGGTCGCCGACTCCGTCACCGCGCACGGCGGCGAGATCCTGTACGGCCGTGCGGCGACGGAGCTGCGCCGGGACGCCCACGGCGGCTGGCGCGTGACGGCCGGCGACCTCGCCCTGCGCGCCGACGCCGTGGTCGTCGCCGTTCCCGCGCCCGCGGCCGCCGACCTGCTGGCCGCCGAGTCCCCCGCGGCCGCCGCCGAACTGCGCACCGTCGAGTACGCCTCGATGGCCCTGGTCACCCTCGCCTACCGCCGCGCCGACGCCTCCCTCCCCGAGGGCAGCGGCTTCCTCGTCCCGCCCGTCGACGGCCGCACCATCAAGGCGTCCACGTTCTCCTCCCGGAAGTGGCGCTGGAGCGCCGAGGAGAACCCCGACGTGCTCGTGGTGCGCACCTCCGTCGGACGGTACGGCGAGACGGAGATCTTCCAGCGTGACGACGCCCACCTCGTCGACGTCTCCCGGCGGGACCTGAAGGCGGCCACCGGCCTCGACGCCACGCCGCTGGACACCCTCGTCACCCGGTGGACGGACGGCCTGCCCCAGTACCCGGTCGGCCACCACGCGCGCGTGGCCCGCATCCGCGAGCACGTCGCCGGGCTCCCCGGGCTCGCCGTGTGCGGCGCCGCGTACGACGGGGTCGGCATCCCCGCCTGCATCGCGAGCGCGTACGCGGCGGCCGACCAGATCGGCGGCGACCTGCGGGCTGTGCAGGAGCTCACCGCCCACCCGGTGCAGAGCCTGCACGGCGGAGCGGGAGAATGAGAGCCATGAGTGACGACGCCCCCACCACCGAGCCCGGCAGGATCCCGAACAAGGGCAAGCTGGCCAAGGACCTCAACGAGGTCATCCGCTACACGCTGTGGTCCGTCTTCAAGCTGAAGGACGTGCTGCCCGAGGAGCGCGGCGGATACGCCGACGAGGTCCAGGAGCTGTTCGACCAGCTCGCCGCGAAGGACGTGACGGTCCGCGGCACCTACGACGTGTCCGGGCTGCGCGCCGACGCCGACGTCATGATCTGGTGGCACGCCGAGACCAGCGACCAGCTCCAGGAGGCGTACAACCTCTTCCGCCGCACGAGGCTGGGCCGCGCGCTGGAGCCGGTCTGGTCGAACATGGCGCTGCACCGCCCCGCCGAGTTCAACCGCTCGCACATCCCGGCGTTCCTCGCCGACGAGACCCCCCGCGACTACGTCAGCGTGTACCCGTTCGTGCGGTCCTACGACTGGTACCTGCTGGACGACGAGGACCGCCGCCGCATGCTCGCCGACCACGGCAAGATGGCCCGCGGCTTCCCGGACGTCCGCGCCAACACGGTCGCCTCGTTCTCGCTGGGCGACTACGAGTGGATCCTGGCGTTCGAGGCCGACGAGCTGTACCGCATCGTCGACCTCATGCGCCACCTGCGCGGCTCCGAGGCCCGCCGGCACGTCCGCGAGGAGGTCCCGTTCTTCACGGGGCGCCGCAAGTCGGTGGCCGACCTGGTCGCCGGCCTCGCCTGATCAGCCCTTCGCCCGGACCGCCGCCTTCTCGGGGCGGTCCGCCGGCCTCGGCTCCGGGCGCGGCGCGCAGGCGGCGCGCCGCGCCGGCAGCCGCCCTTCCAGCAGGTACGCCTCCAGGTGGCCGTTGACGCAGCGGTTCGGCCCGCCCGCGATGCCGTGGGTGCCGGCGTCCCGCTCCGTCACCAGGACCGAACCCGTCAGCCGCCGGTGCATCTCCAGGGCCCCGGCGTACGGTGCGGCCGCGTCCCGCTCGGCGGCCAGGACCAGCGTCGGCGGCAGTTCGCCCGGCCCGGTCCGCACGTCCAGCGGCTTCTGCCGCGGCGCCGGCCAGTACGCGCACGGCAGGTTCGTCCACACGTTGTCCCACGTCTCGAACGGCGCGACGCGCGCGAGCCGCGTGTTGTCCCGGTCCCAGACCGTGAAGTCCGTCGGCCAGGGCGCGTCGTTGCACTCGACGGCCGTGTAGACGGCGCTCGCGTTCTCCGCGTCCGCCGCCGCCGCGCGGTCCGGGGCGGCGAGCGCGACGAGCGGTTTCGGGTCGCCCTGGAGGTAGGCCGACAGGGCCCGCGCCCGGGACGGCCAGTAGTCGTCGTAGTACCCGGCCTGGAGGAACGCGGCCTGCAGCTGTCCGGGTCCCACGGTCCCGCCGGCCGGCTCGGTGGCCAGCCGTGTCCGCGCCCGCTCGTAGCTGCGCAGCACCCGCTCCGCGGTGTCGCCCAGTTCGTACACGTGGTCGTGCCGGGCGACCCATTCCCGGAAGTCCGCCCAGCGGCCCTCGAACGCCGCCGACTGGGCCAGGTTGTTGCGGTACCAGATCTGCGCGGGGTCCGGGTTCACGGCCGAGTCGAACACCATCCGCCGCACGTGCGAGGGGAACAGCGTCGCGTACACCGCCCCGATGTAGGTGCCGTACGACGCGCCCACGAACGTCAGCCGGTCCTCCCCGAGCGCGGCCCGCAGGACGTCCAGGTCGCGGGCGTTGTTGAGGGAGTTGTAGTGCCGCAGGGCGCTGCCCGCCCGCCGGCCGCAGCCGCGCGCGTACGCCTTCGCCTGCGTGATCCGCTCCCGCTTGTACGCCTCCGAGGGGTGCGTCGGCGCCGCCGAGGGCGCCGTGTTGACGTGCCCGGCGTCCTGGCAGGACAGCGGCGCCGAACGGCCGACGCCCCGCGGGTCGTAGCCGACCAGGTCGTACGCGGCCCCGAGGCGCTTCCACTCGGGCAGCTGCCCGACCTGCGGGAAGTACAGGCCGGAGGCGCCCGGTCCGCCCGGGTTGAAGACCAGCGCGCCCTGCCGGGGCACCCGGCGCTTGCTGTTGCGCGGGTCGCGCTGGGTGGCGCGGACCCGGCTGACGGTCAGCCGGATCTGCTTGCCCCTGGGCCGCGCGTAGTCGAGTGGGACGGAGACCGTGCCGCACTGCACCCCGTCCGGCAGGCCCCGCGCGCCGGCGCACTTGCCGAAGACGATGCCCTGCTCCGCGGCGCGCGCGGCGGCGAGCGCGACGCCGGAGCCCGGGGCGGCGTCCGCGGGGGCGGAGAGGGTGGTCAGGAGCAGGGCTCCGGCGGCCGGGTAGAGGGCGGCGGCTCTCATCGGGTGTCCCTTCGGTGCGCGGCGGCGACAAAAGGGATGTTTGGTGTGGCCGTCGAGGAAGGCAAGCACCGCCCGAGGGTGTCGGCGCCAATGCCCCGTGTGCGCCCCTCGGAACCTGGACGCGCCCCGGGAACCGGGACGCGTTCTCCGGCCGCGACGCGCGCGGGAGGCGGCTCGCCCCGAACCGGGAAGCGTCCGCGGCGGTTCCTCAGCCGCGGACGTACGGCTCGCGGTGCGCGAAGGCCGCCCGCAGCTCCGGCTCGCCGACGGCCCGGATCCCGTGCACGGCGACGGACGTCAGGTAGGCGCGGTCGTCCCGGTCGCCGTCGCCGCCGGCGTGCCGGATCAGTGCGCCGAGCAGCCGCTGCCCGGCCGGGGAGGCCCAGCGCGCGTACGGGTGCACCTCGACGCGGGCGATGGCCAGGCAGCTCAGGGTGAGCGCGAGGGGCAGCGCGAACCAGAGGGCCATCAGGGTGCGCGGCATGTCCGAGGGGGTGGGCATCAGCAGCGCGACGGCGCCCAGCACGAGCACGGCGACGGCGGCGCCCCGCACCTGCCGCACCCCCGCCGCGACCGTGGTGCGGGCCCCGTCGGGCACCGCGAGGCCGGCGCCGACCAGCCGGTCGGCGAGGCCGCGCACCGCGTCCGCCGCGGCCGCGGCGGCCCGTACCGGTGCGATGCGGGACTGTCCCTCCGGTCCGATGGCGCCGATGACCGACCGCTCGATCTCGTCCCGCCCGCGCGGGTCCACGACGGTGGCCCAGCCGGTGTGGGCGAGCAGCAGCCGCCGCTGCCGCGCCATGGACACCAGGGTCAGATCGGCGACCCGGCGCGGGCCGCCGGAGAGGAACGCCGCCTCGTAGAGCGTGAGGTCGTGTCCCCGGCCCGCGTCCGCGTCCACGGCCGCGGCACGGACGGCCGCCAGGCACAGCCGTGTGCACGCCACGCCGGCGACGGCCCAGGCCGGCAGCAGGAGGAGGACCCAGAACATGCCGTTTTTCTATGCGGGCGCACAGGGAAACGCCATACCTCGTTCACTATCCGGACGGAGCGTTGTGGATATGTGACGTTCCGGTGGTCTTCGTTCCGGCGCGGCGCCGTCAGGTGCCGTCCTGCGGCGGCGGTCCCGACACGGCGGGCGGGAGGGAGGGGGCCGGGGGCGGCGACGGGGTGACCGGCACGACCTCGCCGGGGCCGGCCGCCGGCCGCACCGGGACGGGGGAGCCGGCCGGCGACGGGGTGCCCGTGGACGCCAGCTCCCGGGCGATCGCGTCGAAGTCGACGTACCCGGTCGCCTCCAGGACCGTGATGTGGTCCAGCACGGTGGTGTTGGCGTCGTCGGCGAGGTTGCGCACCAGCGCGTTGCCGGTGCTCGCCCGCACCTGGGCGACGACGGGGAACACCCGGCCGTGCGCCAGCCGCAGGATGTTGGCGAACTTCCGGTCGAACTCCACGCCCTGTGCCGCGTCCAGCTCCTCCAGCCAGCCCTTCTGCTGGTCGTCGGGTTCGTTCGGCAGCGCGAGCCCGAGCTGTGCGGCGACCGACCGTGTCCGCTCGTCCAGGAAGGTGTGCCCCTCGACGAGGTGCCGCCCCGCCGTCCGCACGGCCTCGGTGGTGCCCTTGCGCTGCGCCAACCGGCCGGCCGGCAGCTCCCACAGGCCGGCCAGCCGCACCTTGGTGACGAAGTCCCGGTCGAGGCCGGACAGCGGGCCGTACTGCGTCGCCACGGTCTGCGCGTTCAGGACGTCCGCGCTCGCCGGCGGCTGCTCCTCCTCGTACGACCAGATCGGGTACGCCAGCGCCACGAAGGTCGCCGCCAGGCCCGTGATGATGAGCCCGGTGCCACTGAAGATGCCTCTGCCCTTGACCGGGGGTCGCGGTCGCATGGTGCCTCCTGCTCACGGCACCGCACGCCGGTGTGGATCGGGTGCGGGACTGGCATGTTACTGCGGCCGCCACGCCGACTGCCTTACGGGACCGAAGGGTTGCGTAAGGGGTATTCCGGGTGAACGGGAAGGTCCGGGTGGAGGGCGCAGGGCGGGAAGCACAGGGGAGAGGGGCATCGCGCCGCGCCGGCCCGGCCGAGGCGAGGGACCGCAAGGCCTGCGCCCGCCCCCGGGCCTCACCGGCCGATCAGCGACCGCCCCATCCGGGCCCACCGCGACCGCGGCCGCGGCGCCGGCCCGGACCGGTCCAGCCACCACGTGCGCAGCTCCCGCCCCGCCCGCTCCTCCGCCAGCCGCCCGCCGAGCAGCACCTGCTCGGCGAAGTCCAGGGCGTCCTGCCGGTAGCCGCCGCGCATCGGATGCCCCTGGGCGTACGCGAGGAACGCGGACCGGTACCCGCCGCCGAGGATCAGCGGCAGTTCCGGGGCGACCTTCGCCACCACGTCCGCCCGCTTGGCCGCGAGGGCCCGCGCCTGGACGCCGAGCCGTACCCGGTCGAAGCCCTCGGGGGCGGGCGTCCCGGCGACCAGGGCGGACAGCAGCGCGGCCTGGGCGAGGCCGAGGCGCTGACGGGCCGCGTCCGGCACGGCGACCGGGCTCTGCGGCCGCGCGGGCTCGGCCACGGCGGCCACCGGGGCGGTCCGGGTCCGCGCGCCCTCCGCCACGGCCTGCCGGATCGAGGTCAACTCCCGCTCCAGCTCGGCCGGTTCGGGGAAGTTCTCGTCGCGCTCCAGCAGCACGCCGGGCGGCGACACCCGGGACGCGAGGTCGGTCAGGACGTCGAGGACCGGGCGCGGGACCGGGTGGGCGTGGCTGTCGTGCCAGACGCCGTCCCGTTCGAAGCCGCCCGCGACATGGACGTACGCGAGGGCCTCCAGCGGCAGTTCGGCGAGCGCCTCGGCCGGGTCCTCGCCCCGGTTGACGTGGTTGGTGTGCAGGTTGGCGACGTCGATGAGCAGGCGCACGCCGGTGCGGTCGGCCAGTTCGTACAGGAACTGGCCCTCGGTCATCTCCTCGCCGGGCCAGGCGAACAGCGCGGCGATGTTCTCCACGGCGAGCGGCACGGGCAGCGCCGCCTGCGCGATGCGCACGTTCTCGCACAGCACGTCGAGGGCGTCGCGGGTGCGCGGCACCGGCAGCAGGTGCCCGGCCTCCAGGTGCGGGGAGGCGGTCAGCGGTCCGCCCGCCCGGACGAACGCGATGTGCTCGGTGACCAGCGGGGAGCCCAGGGCCTGCGCCCGCTCGGCGAGCGCCGTCAGCCGTCCCTCGTCGGGCCGGTCCGCGCCGCCGAGCCCGAGCGAGACGCCGTGCGGGACGACCGTGACCCCGCGCTCGCGCAGCCGCAGCAGGGAGTCGGGGAGGTGGCCGGGGCAGACGTTCTCGGCCACGACCTCGACCCAGTCGATGCCCGGCATCCGTTCCACGGCGTCCGCGATCTCCGGCCGCCAGCCGATTCCCGTCCCGAGTCGTGTCATGGCCCCCTCCTCCGTGCCCCCTCCGTGGTGACGGGGATATGACCCCGCCGCTCCGGCGCGAACCGTCCGCCGCCCTCCTTCAGAGCAACATTTGAGGTTCCGGGCCGACGGGCTACGCCCGGCGCAGGGCCGGGTGGTCGGCGACGACCGTGCAGCTCCCCGGCGCGATCTCGGTGAACCCCGCGTCCCGCACCAGCGGCAGCCCGCTCGCGGTCAGCTCACGCCACCGGTCCGGCTCCGCCGTCCGCACGGCGAGCGCGAACCCCGTGGCACGCCAGGCCGCCCGCTCCTGGTCCGACAGCTCCCACCAGGCGAGCTGCGCGCCGTGCCCGGCCTGGGCCATCGCCTTGCCCGCCGACATCTCGACCTGCGGGCTCATCCACAGCACCGGCAGCCCCGGGTCCGGCTCCGCCGGCCCCTGCGGATCGTCGAGATCGGTCCCCGACACCTGGAGCTTCGCCAGGTCCTTCGGCCAGCCGTCCAGCGGCACCGGCGGGAACACCCGCACCTCGGCGGCCTTCCCGGTCACCGTGATCCCGGGCAGCGCCCCGGCCCGCCGCCACTCGGCGCCCCGGGCCCGCCGCACGACCTTCCGGATCCGGGCGTCCTGCCAGTCCCGCACGGCCCGCGCCCACTCCCCGTCCCCGGCGGACCGCTCGTCGCTCAGCAGCACGAGCACGGCCCGGGCGGCGGTCTCCAGCGCGTCGGTACGGGCCGGGGGGTCGGCTTTCTCGATCCGGACGACGAGGGGCAGGACGAACTGCGGAGCCCGGTCACGGGGGTTCGGCTCGGTCTGGAAGGGACTCTCACTCACGTGGCGCAGGGTACTCGACCCGCGAACGGCGAGGACCTCCCGCGACCGCCGGACGGGCGAGGACCTCCCCCTCCCGTCACCCCGAGCAGGCGGTGCGCTGCGCCTCCTGCCACTCGCACACCGGGCACAGCGTGATCCCCTTGTACGACTCCGGGTACTCCGTGGGCTCCCGGCACAGCACGCAGTCCGCGTACGGCGGCCCGTCGGCCCTCGGCGGCCGGGTCGCGTCGGTCAGGCAGGAGTCGGTGTCGCCCGCGTCGTCGCTCATGGTTCCAGCGTACGAGAGGGCGCCGCGCTCACCGCCGGCCGCGCGCGGCCGGCGATCAGCTCGGACACCTTCACCAAGCGGTAGCCCCGTCGGCGCAGCTCGGGCACGATCGCGCGCACCGCCCGCTCGGTGGCCGGGGCGGCGCTGCGCGTGCAGTGCATGACCACCACCGAGCCCGGCCGCACGCCCTCCAGCACGTCCCGGGCCACGGCGTCCGCGTCCGTCGCGAAGGCGTCCCCGCTCACCACGTCCCACTGCACGACGGTCACTCCGGCGCCGCTCACCGCCCGCAGCGCGCGCCGGTCGTGACAGCCGCCGGGGAAGCGGAAGTACGGCCTGGCGTCCGGCACGCCGGCCTCGCGGAAGGCCGTGTACGCGCGTTCCACGTCCGCCCGCATCCGGTCCTCGGGCAGGGTCGGCAGGCCGTAGCAGTCGTCCGTGAAGGCGTAGTGGCTGTAGGAGTGGTTGGCGATCTCGAACAGCGGGTCACGGCCGATGGCGCGGGCCTGGAGCGGGTACTCCTCGGCCCACCGGCCCGTCATGAACACGGTGGCCGGGACCTTCAGCGCCCGCAGCGTCGCGATCAGCTCGGGGTTGTCGAACCGCTCGCCCGCCGCCGCGCGCGGTCCCTGGTCGGCGGTCATGTCGGCGTCGAAGGTGAGGGCGACGGTCCGGTCGCGGGTGCGGAGGGCGTGCGAGAAGACGGGCGCCGGACCGTCCGGGCCGGGGGCCGGCGTGTGCGGCCGGGGCGCCGCGGGCGAGGGCGGCGCGGGCGCCGGGCGGGCGGGCCGGGGTGGCTGGTCCGTGCCGCAGGCGGCGAGCGCGGCACCGAGGAGGCAGACGGCGGCGAGGCGGCGTACGGAAGCGATCACCGTATGAAGGTAGGAGGCGTAAAACAGCTTGTCTGTGGATATGGAGGCGCGTCCGATCCGCTGTCACCCGCCCGGCCCCCGGCCGGGGGGACGGGCGGGCCGCGGCTCGTCGCCGCCGGACGGACCGGCGGTCGCGGGGGGATCAGCGGCGCCAGGGGCCCGTCACCGCGAACGTCGTGCCGGGGGTGTAGCAGTTGACGTACATGGTCCGGCCGTCGGGGGAGAAGGTCACGCCGGCGAACTCGCCCCACTCCGGTTCCTCGGGCGTGCCGATGTTCTGGCGGCCGCGGGCCATCGCGTACACCTCGCCGCCCCGGGTCACGCCGAAGACGTGCTGGGCGCCGTTGCCGTCCTCGCAGACCATCAGGCCGCCGCCGGGAGCGAGGCAGATGTTGTCCGGGGACTCGCCGGGCAGTCGCACGTCCGTGTCCGGGCCGAAGACGATCACCAGGGTCAGCCGGCGGCGCTCCGGGTCGTAGCGCCAGATCTGGCCGTAGTGGTCGGCGGCGGAGCCGTCCGAGCCGCGCGCGAACGAGGACACGAAGTAGACGCACCGCCCGCCCCAGTAGCAGCCCTCCAGCTTCTGCGCGTGCGTGATGCCCTTCGGGCCGAAGTCCTGGAAGCGGATCGCGGTCCGCGCGGCCAGCGGGTCGGGCACGTCCACCCACTCGACGCCGTCGAAGGCCGCGCCCGTCTCCCGGATCGACGACAGGTCCGCGACGCCCGGCACGCGCATCGCCTGCAGCCGGCCGCCCGCCCGCAGCGAGCCCACCCCGCCCAGCGGCTTCTCGGGCAGGAAGCGGTAGAACAGGCCGAAGGGCTTCTCGAACGCGTCCTCCGTCTCGTAGACGACCCCGCGCCGCGGGTCGACGGCGATCGCCTCGTGCTGGAAGCGCCCCATCGCGGTGAGCGGGACGGCGCCGGTGCGGTGCGGGTCGGACGGGTCGACCTCGAAGATGAAGCCGTGGTCCTTGGTGTACCCGTTGGTGCCGGCCCGGTCCTCGGTCTCCTCGCAGGTCAGCCAGGTGTGCCAGGGGGTGGGGCCGCCCGCGCAGTTGACGGCCGTACCGGCGATCGCCACCCGTTCGTCGAGCACCCCGTTGTCCGGGGCGAGCGTCAGGGCCGTACAGCCGCCCTTGCCGGCCGGGTCGTACGTCAGGCCCTCGACGGTCGGCACGCCGTGCGCGGCGGTGTGGCGGTTCTCGTGGTTGCGGACCAGGTGGACGCGGCCCCGGCGGCCGGGGAGGGCCGTCATGCCGTCGTGGTTCGAGGGGACCGGGCCCTCGCCGGACCGCAGCCGCTCGCCCTCGCGGGAGAGGACCCGGTAGCGGAAGCCCTCCGGAAGGTCGAGCAGGCCGTGCGGATCGGGGACGAGGGGGCCGTAGCCGGTGTGGCCGAGGGCGCGGGCGGCGGCCGACTCCGTGAAGAGCTCGGACAGGGCCCCGGAGAACACGATGCCCGCACCGACGGCGCCGGTGCGGGCGAGGATCTGACGGCGGGTTGCCGCTTGACGGATTTCCGACATGGCGAAACCTTCCTGCTGGCGGACAGGAACTGTGGTCCCGCTGTGTCTACCACTTGCCGCGCGCCTCGGGAACAACGCGCGTAGCGCGCGTCACCGGGTGACGGCCCGCGGCGGCGACTGCGACGGGGACGGCTTCTGGTCGAGCGGTCGCGGCGGTGACGGGGGCGGTTGCTGGTCGAGCGGCCGCGGCTGTGACGGGTGCCGTCCGGTCTGCTGGGCCGGGCCCGGGACGGGCTGGGGCTGCTGGGCCCTCTCCAGGAAGCGCAGCAGCTCCACCGGGATCGGCAGCACCAGCGTGGAGTTCTTCTCCGCCGCCACCGCCATCACCGTCTGGAGCAGCCGCAACTGCAGCGCGGAGGGGGTGTCGGCCATCTGCTGCGCCGCCTCGGCCAGCTTCTTCGACGCCTGGAACTCGGCGTCCGCGTTGATGATCCGGGCCCGCCGCTCACGGTCGGCCTCGGCCTGGCGGGCCATCGAGCGCTTCATCGTGTCGGGCAGCGACACGTCCTTGATCTCGACCCGGTCGATCTGCACGCCCCAGCCGACCGCCGGGCTGTCGATCATCAGCTCCAGGCCCTCGTTGAGCTTCTCCCGGTTCGACAGCAGGTCGTCCAGTTCGCTCTTGCCGATGATGGACCGCAGCGAGGTCTGCGCCATCTGCGAGACCGCGAACCGGTAGTCCTCGACGTTGACGACGGCCGCCGTCGGGTCCACCACCCGGAAGTAGACGACCGCGTCCACGCGCACGGTCACGTTGTCGTGGGTGATCCCCTCCTGGGCGGGCACCGGCATCGTCACGATCTGCATGTTGACCTTGCGCATCCGGTCGACGGCAGGCACCACCATGGTGAAGCCGGGCGGACGGACGTCGCCGATCACCCGGCCCAGCCGGAAGACGACCCCGCGCTCGTACTGCTTGACCACCCGTGCGCCCGCCACGAAGTACGCGAATCCCGCGACGCCGACCGCCACGGCCGCCGTCAGCAGTTCCTCGAGCATGACGACCTCCTCCACGAGGCATGAGGAGCCAGGAATGTCTGCTGCTGTAACGATATGTCCGTTGCCGGGTCCGGGGCCATGCCCGGACCCGGCAACGGACCGGAACCGCGGAGGCGGGAGTGCGCCTCGCCCCGTTCAGGCGGCCGTCGTCATCCTCACCGGCTCGGTGCCGGCCGCGCTGTGCCGCTCGGCCCACGTCTCCAGCGCCGTGCGGCAGGCGTGGTCGAGGTGGTGCAGGCCGCGCAGGTCCAGTTCGACCGGGCGGTCCTGCGGCAGGGCCTCCAGGCTGTCGAGGATCTTCGGCAGCCTGAGGAAGGTCGCGTTGCCCGACAGGTACGCCCGGACGGGGCCGGCGCCCTTGTCGACGACCTCCAGCCTGACGTGCGAGGCCTCCCAGGCCGTCTTGACGACGGCGAGGGCCAGACCGATGAGGACGCCCTCGAACATGCTCACCGCGACGATCGACACGGCCGTGACCACCAGGATCAGCGCCTCGCCGCGGTGCTCGCGCCACAGCGCCGCGAGCGCGCGGAGCGGCACGAGCTTGGCGCCGGCGTGCACGAGGACGCCCGCGAGGGCCGGCAGGGGCACGTACGCCAGCACGTTCGGCAGCAGGGCCGCGAACAGCAGCAGCCAGACGCCGTGCAGCACCCGGGACGCCTTGGTGCGGGCGCCCGCCTGGACGTTGGCCGAGCTGCGCACGATGACCGCGGTCATCGGCAGCGCGCCGAGCGCGCCGCAGACGGCGTTGCCCGCGCCCTGCGCGACCAGTTCCCTGTCGTACTCGGTGCGCGGCCCGTCGTGCATCCGGTCCACCGCCGCCGCGCTGAACAGCGACTCGGCGGACGCGATCAGCGTGAAGGCGGCGACCGTGCCCAGCAGGCCGAACCCCGCCAGTTCACCGAAGGCGTCCAGGGAGGGCGGCTGGATCGAGCCGAGCAGCCCCCGCACCTCGACGGTGGCCACGGGCAGCGAGAGGACGAAGGCGGCCGCCGTCGCCAGCCCGACCGCCGCCAGCGGGCCGGGCACCGCGCGCACCTTCGCCGGCATCCGCTTCCACAGCACCAGCACCGCGACGGTGCCGGCCCCGAGCCCGAGGGAGGCCAGCGCTCCGGTGTCGCCGAGCGCGTCCACGAGCGCCCCCGGCAGCCCGGCCAGCTTCGCGGGGCCCGAGTCCGGCGCCTTCGCGCCGACGACCGAGTACAGCTGTCCGGCGATCAGCACCAGACCGATCCCGGCCAGCATGCCCTCGACGACGGAGATCGAGATGGCCCGGAACCAACGCCCCAGCCGCAGGACGCCCATCGTGATCTGGAGCACGCCGGTGACGAGCACGATCACGCCGAGCACGGGCAGCCCGAACTCCCGCACCGCCTCGAAGACCAGCACCGTCAGCCCGGCCGCGGGGCCGGACACCTGAAGGCTGCTGCCCCGCATCAGGCCGGTGACGACACCGCCGACGATGCCGGTGACGAGCCCGAGCTCGGCCGGCACGCCGGAGGCCACGGCCACGCCCACGCACAGCGGGAGCGCGACCAGGAAGACGACGAGCGAGGCGGCGAAGTCCTGCCGGAGGTGGGGGAACCGGGATATCCGCTGCGGGTCCCGGGTCGTCGCGGCGCTCACAGCGCCTCGAACGTGTCGGTGTCCACCCGGTGTTCGCGTACGGCGCCGGTGTGCACCTCGTAGTACCAGCCGCGCACCCGCAGCCGGCCGTCCGCCAGCCGCTTCTCCACGCACGGGTAGGAGCGCAGGCGCAGCAGCTGGGCGAGGACGTGGTTCTGCACCGCCCGCATCACGGTCGGGTCGTCGGGGTCGGCGGCCGCGGGCTCGTCCGCGGCGTGCGCGAGCCAGTCCCGGACGGCGGGCACGGCGTCGAGGTCGTCGCCGCGCACCAGCGCGCCGACGGCGCCGCAGTGCGAGTGGCCGCAGACGACGACGTCCTGGACGCCGAGCACCTCGACGGCGTACTCGATGGTCGCGGCCTCGCCGGTGGGGCGCTCGGAGCCGTAGGGGGGCACGATGTTGCCCGCGGTGCGCAGCTCGAAGAGCTCGCCGGGACGGGCGCCCGTGATCAGGGCGGGAACGACCCGCGAGTCGGAGCAGGTGACGAAGAGGACCTGTGGGGACTGGCCGTCGGCGAGCCCGGCGAACTCCTCAGGGCGCTGTCCGAAGGCACGGGCGTTGTCGATGAGGGGCTGCATGAGTGGTGACTCCTCCTGGCGCGCCGTGGGGGGCGCGTCGGGCGTGCAGGAAAACAGGACAGGTGGGGGAACCGCTGTTCTGCTCCGCTCCCTCAGCAGCGGAAGACCTGGAGTGCCGCCGGAGAGTGGCTCGCCACGTGTCTCGACGAGTGGTGGTACGGCGCGGCGGGGCCGCCCGGCCGGTGGGCCGGCGCGGGATCCTGTGCCGCCGGGACGCGCTCCTGGGGCGTGGAACCGGCCGCCGTGGTGGCGCGGTGGCGGTCGCGGGTGCGCAGGGGATCGCCGGGCGCCCCGGACCGGCCGCACGAGCGGGAGGTGACCGTCTCGCCCTGCGGGGGCTTGCCGGAAGACGTGATCCCGGGCCGGGTATCGGCCTCCGTGTGGCGGACCGTGGGCACGTGGGCGAAGGAGGGCGAGGACGCGAGGAACGGGAGGGCCAGCAGGACGGCGGCGAGGAGCGACACCAGGCTCCGGACTGTCGTGCCTCGGAACATGCGCCCCCCTCCGCGCCACACGTACCTCTGGTTCTGACCAACGGTTGGTCAACGGCTGGTCAAGAAACACGTTAACCCTGCGAAGTCGTCCGCAGGGTCAACTCGGCGTGGCGAGTCGAAGCGCGCCTCAAAAGCGAGGGGTGCGTGGCGCGATCCGGTCCTCCGGCCCGGGCCGGAGGGGCCGTCTACCGGGGCTCGGCGAGGCGCCGGCCGTCGCGGGCCAGCGCGGTGAGGCGGGATATCGCCCGGAAGTACTTCTTGCGGTAGCCGCCGTTCAGCATCTCCTCGCTGAACAGCCGGTCGAAGGGGAGTCCGGAGGCCAGCACCGGGACCTCGCGGTCGTAGAGCCGGTCGGCGAGGACGACCAGCCGCAGCGCCGTCGACTGGTCGGGGACCGGCCGCACGTCGGTGAGGCAGACCGCCCGCACGCCGTCGGTCAGGGCGCCGTAGCGGCTGGGGTGCACCTTGGCGAGGTGCTCCAGCAGGTGCGGGAAGTCGTCGAGCGAGGCGCCCCCGGTGGCGTGCGCGGCCTTCGTGACCTGTTCGTCGGAGTACGGCGCCGGCGCCTCGGGCAGGCCGCGGTGGCGGTAGTCCTCGCCGTCGATGCGCAGGGTGCGGAAGTGCGCGGACAGGCCCTGGATCTCGCGCAGGAAGTCGGCCGCCGCGAACCGGCCCTCGCCGAGCTTGCCCGGCAGCGTGTTGGAGGTGGCGGCGAGCGCCACGCCCGCCTCGACCAGCTTGCCGAGCAGCGTGGAGACGAGGACGGTGTCGCCGGGGTCGTCCAGCTCGAACTCGTCGATGCACAGCAGACGGTGACCGGACAGGGTCCGGACCGTCTGCTGGAAGCCGAGGGCGCCGACCAGGTTGGTCAGTTCCACGAAGGTGCCGAACGCCTTGAGCGCGGGTTCCGCCGGGGTGGCGTGCCACAGGGAGGCCAGCAGGTGGGTCTTGCCGACGCCGTAACCGCCGTCGAGGTACACGCCGCGCGGGCCGGCCGGGGCCTTGGGCGCCCTCGCCCTGCCGAAGCCGAGGAACCCCCGCTTGGCGGCGCCGGCGGAGTGCGCCCCGCCCAGCCCCGTCGCGAAGCCCTCCAGGACGCCGACCGCCTCGGTCTGGCTGGGCTGGTTCGGATCCGGGAGGTACGTGCTGAAGCGGACCGAGTCGAAGCGCGGCGGCGGCACCATCTCGGCGACCAGCCGGTCCGCGGGGACGTACGGCTCACGGGCGCACAGGGACAGCGGGGCCGCGTCGGCTGTCGGGCCGAGGCCGGGGGCGGGGGAGGAGGACGACACGGTTCCCCATGCTAAGCGCCGTGCCAGACTGCCTGACATGCGACGCCTGTTCCCTGTGACCGACCAGACAGCGGCCCGGACCCCGGACGGGGACGACGGGGCCCCGAGGATCCGTGCGGAGCGGGAGGCTCGTGAGTGGAGCCTCGACGAGATCGCCGACGCCTACGCCTATCCGGCCCCGGGGCCCGGCGGGGTCCGCCCCTGGCTGCGGGCCAACATGGTCTCCACGCTCGACGGGGCCGCCCAGCACGACGGACGCTCCCAGCCCATCTCCAACGCCGCCGACATGCGGATCTTCGGCACCCTGCGCGGACTCGCCGATGTGGTGCTCGTCGGTGCGGAAACGGTACGGCAGGAGGGGTACCGGCCCGCACGCGCGCGTGCGGAGTTCGCCGAGCGGCGACGGGCGGCCGGACAGGCGCCCGCCCCGGCGATCGCGATCGTCACGGCGAGCCTGGACCTGGACCTCTCGCTCCCGCTGTTCACCTCGCCGCTGGTCCCGACCCTGCTGCTGACCGGCGCCTCGGCCGCCCCCGACCGGATCGCGGCCGCGGAGAAGGCCGGCGCCCGGGTGGTGGTCGCCGGTGACGGCGCGGGGGTGGAGCCCGCGCGGGCCGTACGGGCCCTCGCCGGGCTCGGGCACACCCGGCTGCTGACCGAGGGCGGCCCGCGGCTGCTCGGGCAGCTGGTGGCCGCCGAGGTGCTCGACGAGCTGTGCCTGACCGTCTCGCCGCTGCTCACCGCGGGGGACGCGCAGCGCATCGCGGGCGGCCCGTCGGTCACCGTTCCGCACCGGTTCACCCTGGTGTCCTTGCTGGAGGAGGACGGGTTCCTCTATGGCAGGTACAGCAGGCACGGCGGGGACCGAGGGGAAGAACGGCGCGTGTGATCCGCCGGATCGGGGGCATCCGGGCTCGACACCCCGTGTCCCGACGACGGTGGAATCTGTAGTTCCGGTTAGCTCGGGGTGCGCAGATCAGGACCGCCGCACCCCGTGCGGCGGAAGATGACGGTTACCGCGGGGCCGGGCACGGCCCACGGAGGACCGGGGGCCAGGGGGCCCTCGAAGGAGAATGGGGCGCCGGTGTTCACCAGTGTTTTGATGATCGAGAAAGCCCTGACGTCCGCCGACGTGGAGTTCGTCACCACGTTGCACGGGGACGAGCCGGTCGCCTTCCACGTGCTGCTCCAGCCGCGCGGCGACCAGGCGGACCGGTTGCTGCGGGCCATCGACGACATCGCCCTCGGCGAGCTCGACGAGGCCGTCCGCGAGGGGGAGACGCCCGAGGGCGAGGAGGCCAAGAGCGTGGGGGAGAGAGCGCTCGAGGTGTCCCTCACCGCGCTGCGCTCCGCGGGGAGCGCGGCTCAGGGGCGGCTGGTGGAGGACCATCCGCTGGACGCGCTCAGAGGCGTCGTCGAGGAGGTGGGCGCGGACGAGGTGATCGTGCTGACCGACCCGCACTACGTGGAGGAGTTCTTCCACCGCGACTGGGCGTCCCGGGCGCGGCACAAGGTGGGGGTGCCGGTGCTGAAGCTGTTCTCGCACAGCAAGGCGTGAGGGGGCGGCGCGTCCCCCGGCGCGGGCGCGCCGGCGCAGGCCGCGCCCGCGCGGCGGAGCCGCACACCGGTACGGTCCGGTGCCCCTGGCTGGGTCCGGCGGGCCCCGCGCAATAAGGTGGGGGCGCTCATCCCCTGTCGTACGCACCCTGGAGAACACGCATGGCACCCGGCCTCCCTACCGCCATGGACCGACCGCACTTCATCGGCATCGGCGGCGCCGGGATGTCGGGGATCGCGAAGATCCTCGCCCAGCGCGGGGCCAAGGTGGCGGGCAGCGACGCCAAGGAGTCCGAGACCGCCCAGGCGCTGCGGGCCCTCGGGGCGACCGTGCACATCGGCCACGCCGCCGAGCACCTGGCCGACGACGCGAGCTGCGTCGTGGTGTCCTCGGCGATCCGGGCGGACAACCCGGAGCTGGCCCGCGCGGCCGAGCTCGGGATCCCCGTCGTCCACCGGTCGGACGCCCTCGCCCGGCTGATGGACGGACTGCGGCCGATCGCGGTCGCCGGCACGCACGGCAAGACCACCACGACGTCCATGCTCGCGGTGTCGCTGGGCGAGCTGGGGCTGAACCCCTCGTACGCGATCGGCGGCGACCTGGACGCGCCCGGCTCCAACGCGCTGCACGGCACGGGCGAGATCTTCGTCGCCGAGGCGGACGAGTCGGACCGCAGCTTCCACAAGTACGCGCCCGAGGTCGCCATCGTCCTCAACGTGGAGCTGGACCACCACGCCAACTACGCGTCCATGGACGAGATCTACGAGTCCTTCGAGACGTTCGCCGGGAAGATCGTGCCCGGCGGCACGCTGGTGATCTCCGCCGACCACGAGGGCGCGCGGGAGCTGAC
Organism: Streptomyces sp. NPDC017936; assembly: GCF_044328485.1. Taxonomy (NCBI): domain Bacteria; kingdom Bacillati; phylum Actinomycetota; class Actinomycetes; order Kitasatosporales; family Streptomycetaceae; genus Streptomyces; species Streptomyces sp. NPDC017936. The sequence continues at coordinate 351,258 of NZ_JBIRHK010000007.1, forward strand.
GCGGCGCGTCGAGGGCGTGCGGGTGGTGACGTACGGCGAGGCCGAGGACGCCGGCGTGCGGGTGCTGGCCGTGGAGGCGCAGGGGCTGAAGAGCCGGGTGACCGTGCTGCTGGAGGGCCGGGAGCTCACCTTCACGGTCTCCGTGCCCGGCCGGCACTACGCGCACAACGCGGTCGCCGCGCTGGCGGCGGGTGTGGCCCTCGGCATCCCGGCCGACGAGCTGGCGCCCGCCCTGGCCGCCTACACCGGCGTCAAGCGGCGTCTCCAGCTGAAGGGCGAGCAGGCCGGCGTCCAGGTCATCGACTCCTACGCGCACCACCCGACGGAGATGACGGCGGACCTGGAGGCGATGCGCGCGGCGGCCGGTGACGCCCGCATCCTGGTCGTCTTCCAGCCCCACCTGTTCTCCCGGACGCAGGAGCTGGGCACGGAGATGGGGCAGTCGCTGGCCCTCGCCGACGCCTCCGTCGTCCTCGACATCTACCCGGCCCGCGAGGACCCGGTCCCGGGCGTCACCAGCGAGCTGGTCATCGACGCGGCCCGGGCGGCGGGCGCGCAGGTGACGCCCGTGCACGACAAGGACGAGGTGCCGTCCGTGATCGCGGGAATGGCCCGGCCCGGTGATCTCGTTCTCACCATGGGCGCGGGCGATGTCACCGACCTCGGTCCGCGCATCCTGGACCGTCTCGCCCAGCAGTAGCCGTCTCGCACGGCCGTGATCCGAGTAAGGGGTTGGCCTTCATGTCGTACGACGTCGAAAAGCCCGACGAGCAGTGGCGGGCGGAGCTGTCCCCGGCCGAGTACGCCGTGCTGCGGCAGGCCGCGACGGAGCCCGCCTTCACCGGTGAGTACACCGACACCAAGGCGAAGGGCGTGTACTCCTGCCGGGCCTGCGGCGCCGAACTGTTCACCTCCGACACCAAGTTCGAGTCGCACTGCGGCTGGCCGTCCTTCTTCGACCCGAAGGACAGCGACGCGGTGGAGCTGATCGAGGACCGCTCGCACGGGATGGTGCGCACGGAGGTGCGGTGTGCGCGCTGCGGCTCGCACCTCGGGCACGTGTTCGAGGGTGAGGGGTATCCGACCCCCACCGACCAGCGGTACTGCATCAACAGCATCTCGCTGCGGCTGACGCCCGCCGAGGGCTGACGCCGCATCAGGCGCGCCGGTCCGGCTCCCGGCTTCCGGCCGGGAGCCGGACCGGCCTGCGCCGGTGGTCCCGCCCGCGCCCGCGCCCGGTGCCGGACGGACGGGCGCGGCGGCCCGAGGCCGCTGTGGCGGGGACCCGGCGGCCCGCGGAGGGCCGGCCCGCGCGCGACCGGCCCGTACGCCGGCGGCCGGCCGTCCCGGGACGCGGTGGTCCCGCCGGGTGCGTTCCCCGTCCGGGGCCGTGTGCTCAGAGGGCTTCGCGGTGCACCAGCGCCGACAGCACCAGCATCCCCGGCAGCAGCGGCAGCCAGACCGTCAGGGCGCGGTAGCCGATGACCGTGGCCGTGGCCAGGGCGAGGGGGGTGCCGTAGCCGGCCAGGGTGAGCACCAGGGCCGCGTCGATCGGACCGATGCCGCCGGGCGCGGGGACGGCGCCCGCCGCGGTGCTCGCGGCGAGGAACGCGAAGACGAGTTGCGGCCAGGAGAGCGGGACGCCGAGCGCCGTGCCGACCGAGGCGACGACACAGGCCTGGAGCAGCGGGGCAGCGGCCGCGCCGCCCCACAGGGGCAGGAAGCGGCTGGGGCGGGTGTGCAGGTCCCGTGCGTCGGTGAGGGCCGTGCGGACGAAGTCCAGGGCGGGGCGCCGGAGCGGGCGGACCAGGGTGAGGAGGGCCGCGGCCGCCGCGGGGACGAGCAGGAGGCCGGCGACGGCCAGGGCCAGTGTCCGCCCCTGCGGCAGCAGGCCGACGGGCGGTACGGCGGTCGGGGTGGCCAGCAGGAAGACGAGCAGCAGAGGTGTCTTCGCCAGTGCTCTGACCAGGGAGTACAGGGCGATCGAGGCCGTGGCCCGGGGAAGCGGGACGCCCTGGCGGCGAAGGAAGCGGACGGTGACCGCGTGGGCGCCGATGCTCGCGGGCAGCAGGTGGTTCGCGGCGCCCGCGGCGATCTGCGAGGCCAGCAGCAGGCCCTTGGGCAGCCGGTCGGGGAGCGCGCCCTGGCGGACGCAGGCGGCGGCGACCCAGCCGAGGCAGGTGAAGACCAGCCCGGCCAGCAGCCACCAGGGGTCCGCGGTGGCGAGGCGGGCGGTGCCGTCGCGCACGGCGCGCCAGTCGAACGCCGCCCAGATCCCGAGCAGCAGGAACGGGAGCAGGACCAGCGCACGGCGGGCCGTGGGGGAGGCCAGGGGGGTGCGGGAGGTGCCCGGAGCGGCGCGGGCGCCCGGCGTGGCAGGGGCGGCGGGGGCGGGAGAGGTCCGGTGGTGGTCGTCCGCGCGGGGGAGCGGGGCGGCGGGACCGTCGAGCGGCAGCGGGGGCACGGCGCACGTCGTCCTTTCGCGTCGCCTCCGCCGGGCGGCGGGGTGACGGATCGGCCCTGGGCAGGGGAGGAACAGGGGGAGAGCTTCCCCTCCGGTGTGACGGTGCGGTGTCCGGCGGCCGACGGTGTGGGGGCGGAGGGGCGACTGCGGTGCGGTGGCGCTGTGACATGTCTGCCCCGGCCCCCCGCCGCTCATCCCGCCGGGGCGACGCCGTGGTGAGCCCGGCCGGCCCGAGGGGCCCGGCCGGTCATCCGCGTACGGCCGGTCATCCGCGTACGGCCGGTCATCCGCGTACGGCCGGTCATCCGCGTACGGCCGGTCATCCGCGTACGGCCGGTTCCCGTGGGAGGGTCAGGACGAAGACCGTCGGGGCCGGGGCGGCGTCCGGGGCGGCGGTGTCCAGGGCGAGGGTCCCGCCGTGCGCCTCGACGAGGGAGCGGGCCACCGCCAGGCCCAGACCGCTGCCCCCGCGGTCGCGGCTGCGGGCCTTGTCGACGCGGTAGAAACGGTCGAAGACCCGCTCCCGGTCGCCGGGCGGGATGCCGGGGCCCCGGTCGGCGACACGGACGCACGCCGTGTCCGCGGTGACCGACACCGCGACGGACACCGGCGTGCCGGCCGGGGTGTGCACGGCCGCGTTGGTGAGCAGGTTGTCCAGGACCTGCCGGACGCGCTGCGGGTCGAGCCGCAGCCGGACCGACGACGGCCCCGGCGCCACCGCCAGCGGATGGCCGGGGTGGCTCGCCCGGAAGGCGTCGGCGGCCTGCTCGACCAGCTCCACCAGGTCGGTGTCCTCCCTGCGCAGCGGTGTCTCGACCTCCGCCGCGTCCAGGCGGGCGAGCAGCAGGAGGTCGTCGAGGAGGACGCCCATGCGCGCGGCCTCGGCCCGCAGCCGGGCCAGGTGCCTGTCGCGCTCCTCGGGTGCGTTGGCGGCCGCGTACTGGAACAGGTCCGCGTAGCCGCGCACCGACATCAGCGGGGTGCGCAGCTCGTGCGAGGCGTCCGCGACGAAGCGGCGCAGCCGCTGCTCGGCCTCCGCGCGGACGGCGAGGGAGTCGTCGATGTGCTCCAGCATCGTGTTGAACGCGGTGCGCAGCTCCTCCACCTCCGGGGCGCCGCCGGACCGGGGGGCGCGCAGCGGCAGCCGCGCCGCCGTCTCCGTCAGGTCGTGCGAGGCGATGCCGTGCGCGGTGTGCGCCATGTCGCTCAGGGGCTTCAGTCCGCGGCGCAGCAGGGCCCGGCCGAACACCACCAGGGCCAGCAGCGCGAGGACGAAGGTGACCACCTGGACCGTGATCAGCCGGCCCAGGGTGTCCTCGATGTCGTCCATGGGCGCGGCGCTGACCAGCACGACGCCCGGCTCCACCTCACAGGCGCGCAGCCGGTACGCGCCCTTTCCCGTCAGGTGCCCGGTCCGCACGACCTCCGTGTCCGCGACGGTCCGGGCCCTGGCCACGGCGGTGAAGTCGTCGACGTCCTCCGGCAGGTCGGCCGGGTCCTCGGGCTCGCGCAGCACGGGCGTGCCGTCCGACACGTCGTACACGGCGTAGAACCAGCTGTAGTACTTCTTGCCCGACAGCGTGCCGTGGTCCGCGATGCTCTTGGACTGGGCGATCTGGCCCTGCGCCAGCTGCGTGTCGAGCTGCGCCGACAGGTAGTCGCGCATGGACGTCGTCAGCGCGGTGCCGACGACGGCGAACACGACCAGCGCCAGCGCCCCGAGGCCCAGCGCCAGCCGGGTGCCGAGCCGCATGCCGCGGTACGCCCGTCCGGCCCGCCGGATCACTCCGGCGCCTGCCGTATCACGTACCCGAACCCGCGCACGGTGTGGATCAGCGGCTCGCCCGCCGCGTCCAGCTTGCGGCGCAGCCGGCTGACGACGAGCTCGACGACGTTGGAACGCCCGCCGAAGCCGTACTCCCAGACGTGGTCGAGGATCTGCGCCTTGGTCAGCACGGTCGGCGACTTGCGCATCAGGTAGCGCAGCACCTCGTACTCGGTGGGGGTGAGGGTGAGCAGCTTCTCGCCGCGCCGCACCTCGCGGGTGTCCTCGTCCATCGTCAGGTCCCCGGTCCGCAGCACCGACCGCTGGAAGGCGGGGCCCGTGCTGCGCCGCAGCACGGTCCGCAGCCGGGCCATCAGCTCCTCCACGGCGAACGGCTTCACCAGGTAGTCGTCGCCGCCCCGGGTCAGTCCCGCGACCCGGTCGGCGACCCCGTCGCGGGCCGTGAGGAACACCACCGGCACCATCGTCCCGGAGCGGCGCAGCCGGTCCAGGACGCCGAAGCCGTCGACGTCGGGCAGCATCAGGTCGAGCACCACGATGTCCGGCCGGAACTCGGCGGCGCGGCGCAGCGCCTCCTCACCCGAGTTCGCGGTGACCGCCTCCCAGCCCTCGTAGCGGGCGACCGTCGCCACGAGATCGGCGATCGGCGGGTCGTCGTCCACCACGAGGAGTCGTACTTTTTCCACCCGCTCATACTGCGGCACCCGGCCCCCGGCGGAAGGCCCCGGTCCCGCACGCGGACGGATCGATACGCTCTTGAAAGTTGTACGACAGGATTTCGACAGCTCCGGACAGCGAAGCTCGGTGTCCTGAGGACCCGATCGAGGAGTTTCCGTCCGTGACGACCGTCCAACCGCCCCCCACGCCCCCCACGGCGACACGTCCCCGAACAGTGGCCCGCACCGGGCTGTACGCCGTGCTGGCCGCGAACGCGGCCGTCGTGACCCTCCTCGCCGTCCAGGCGGGCTTCGCCTCCAACGCCCTGGTCGTGCTGGGCCGGTTCGCCGGCCTCTACGCCGCCCTGCTGATGGCCTTCCAGCTGCTGCTGGTCGCCCGGCTGCCCTGGCTGGACCGCCGGATCGGCATGGACCGGCTGACGAACTGGCACCGCTGGACCGGCTTCGGCCTGCTGTGGACGCTGGTCGGCCACGTGGTTTTCCTCACCTTCGGCTACGCCGAGTCCTCCTCGACGGGCCCGGTCGATCAGCTCGTCGACCTCGCGGGGACCGTCGAGGGCGTGCTGCGCGCGGTGGTCGCGTTCGGCCTCGTGCTGGTCGTCGGCGGTGTCTCCGCCCGCTGGGCCCGCCGCCGGCTCGCCTACGAGACCTGGCACTTCCTCCACCTCTACACCTACGTCGCCGTGGTCCTGGCCTTCACCCACCAGGTCGCCGTCGGCACGACGTTCACCGCGTCCCCGGCCGCCACGGCGTACTGGTACGGCCTGTGGGGCGTCGCCCTCGGCTCGCTGGTCCTGGGCCGGGCGGTCCTGCCGCTGTGGCGCAACCGGCGCCACCGGCTGCGCGTCGAGAAGGTCGTCCCCGAGTCGGACGACGTCGTGTCCGTCTACATCACCGGCCGCGACCTGGACCGGCTGCCCGCCCGGGCCGGCCAGTTCTTCCTGTGGCGGTTCCTGACCAGGGACCGCTGGTGGCAGGCGAACCCCTTCTCCCTGTCGGCCGCGCCCGACGGCACCCGGCTGCGCCTGACCGCCAAGGCGGCCGGCGACGGCTCCGCCGGCCTGAGGCACCTCGAGCCCGGCACCCGCGTCTTCGCCGAGGGCCCCTACGGCGCCTTCACCGCGATGCACCGCACCCGCCCCGACTCCCTCCTCATCGCCGGCGGCGTCGGCGTCACGCCGATCCGGGCGCTGCTGGAGGAGATCGACGGGCACGCGGTCGTCATCCACCGGGTGGGCGGCGAGCGCGACGCCGTCCTCCACGACGAGCTGCGCGACCTGGCCGTCGCCAAGGGCGCCGAACTGCACCTGGTCACCGGGCCGCCGGTGCCGGACCGGCTGGCGCCGCGCGAACTCGCCGCGCTCGTCCCGGACATCGCCGACCGGGACGTCTTCCTGTGCGGTCCGCCGGCGATGATGAAGGCGGTGCTGGACACCCTGCGCGAGCTGGACGTGCCCAAGCACCAGATCCACTTCGAACGCTTCAGCCTGGCGGGATGAGGAAGACATCGTGAAGCGAGCCGTACCCGTCCTGGTGCTGAGCGTGGCGGGGCTGATCCCCGTCTGGCGCTACGAGCCGTCCACCGGCGCCTCGACCACCACCTCCGTCGCCGCCCCGGCGCCGTCCGCGTCCGCCTCCTCCCCGGGGACGTCCACGTCCACCGGGACGACCGTGACCACCGAGAAGGGCGACGTCCAGGTCCGGATCACCTACGACGGCGACAGGATCACGGCCGTCGAGATGCTGAAGCAGCCGGACCACCCGCAGACGGCGGCGGCGGTGCCGAAACTGATCGCGCAGACGCTCCAGGAGCAGAGCGCGGACGTCGACACGGTGTCCGGGGCGACCGTCACGAGCGACGGCTACCGGGAGTCGCTCCAGGCCGCGATCGACGCGAAGGGCGCCTGACGTGCACCGGGTCGAGCACGTCATGGGCTTCCCGGTCTCGCTGCGCGTCGACGACGAGCGGGTGCCGGAGGGCGTCGCGGACGCCGTCTTCGCCTGGCTGCGCGAGACCGACGAGCGGTTCAGCCCCTTCAAGGAGGGCAGCGAGGTGTCCCGGCTGGACCGGGGCGAGCTGGCCGCCGACGAGGTGAGCGCCGACCTCGCCGAGGTGCTCGGCCTGTGCGAGGAGTACCGCGTCGCCACCGGCGGCGCCTTCGACGTACGGCTGCCCGGCCGCGGCCTCGACCCCTGCGCGGTGGTCAAGGGCTGGTCGGTGCAGCGGGCGGCGGAACTGCTGACCGGGGCCGGCCTGACCCGGTTCTGCCTCAACGCCGGCGGTGACGTGGTCGTCGCGGGCGGGCCCTGGCGGGTCGGCGTACGGCACCCCCACGCCGCCGACAAGCTGTGCGCCGTCCTCTCGCTCACCGACGCGGCGGTCGCCACCTCCGCGCGCTACGAGCGCGGCGACCACATCCTCGACGGCCGCACCGGGCTGCCCGCCACCGGCCTCGACAGCCTCACCGTCGTCGCCCCGACCCTCACCCTGGCCGACACCGTCGCCACGGCCGCCTTCGCCCTGGGCGCCCAGGGCGCGGAGTGGGCGGCGTCCCGGGAGGGCTGCGAGGTGTTCGCGGTGGTCGCCGGCGGCGGCGTGCTGCGCACGCCGGGCTTCCCGGCCGCCGGGGAGGGCGCGGCGGCGTGATCCGCGCCCAAGCTCTCGAGTTCCTCAAGTCGTGATTGGCGCGTCGTCCCCGCGGGGCATTCCCCCGCCACATGGATCCGCATCGTGAGGAACGGGGGCAGGAGAGATGGAATTCCTGATGATCGTGGGGTTCGCGCTCGTCGTGATCTTCGTGGTCGGGCCGCTGTGCGGAAGCAGGAGGCGGTCACGGCGCCGGCGCCGGGGCGGCTGGGGGGACGGCGGCGGGTACGGCTGCGGAGGGGGCTCCTCCTGCGGAGGCGGCTCGTCCTGCGGGGGCGGCGGCGGGGGCGACTGATCCCACGGGTCCCCCGACCCGCCGGACCCGCAGGACGTCCACCGGCGCATGCGCGTCGACCGGGAGCGGGCGGGTGTGGTCGACTGCGTCGATGAGCCTGAGCAGTGAAGTCTTCCTCCTGCGGGAGGACGGCGAGATCGACGTCCTGACCGGGGAGAGGGACGGCCGGCCCGACGGGATGGACCTGGCCGGGCCCGAGTCGTGGCGGACCGCGGTGTGGGGTTCGCGGTCGATCCGCCGGATCGGCGCCCGGTTCCTCCCGGCCCTGGTCAGCGTCCACCACGGCGATGTGGTCGCCCCCGACGAGATCCCCGCCTTCCTGGCCGAAGTCGCCCTGGTGCGGGCCCACCTGACGGAGCTCGCCCGGGAGACCCGCCGCCCCGACCGGACGGTCGAGCAGCACGCCGACCACATCGCGGGACGCCTGGACCGCATCGAGGCGAGCGCGCGTCACGCCCGACGGCTCGGCGGGGGGCTGCTGATCTGGTGAACACCGGGTGGTGAGCACCGCGTGGTGAACGCCGGGCGGAGGACGTCCGCGCCGCCCTCGGCCGTCAAGACCCCCGCAACACAAGCGGTCTAGACTCTCCCCGCAACGACCCGAACCGCAACGGCCCGAACGTGCATGGCCCAGAGCGGGCAGAACTTGCCAGACCCGAAGGGTATTCGGCGTTTTGATACGGATAGATTCAGTCACCAAGCGGTACCCGGACGGCACGGTGGCGGTCGACCGGCTCTCCCTCGAGATCCCGGACCGTTCGATCACCGTCCTCGTCGGCCCCTCGGGATGCGGCAAGACGACGACCCTGCGCATGATCAACCGGATGGTCGAGCCCAGCGAGGGCCGGATCCTCCTCGACGGCGCGGACATCCAGCGGCAGCCGGTCAACACCCTGCGCCGGTCCATGGGATACGTCATCCAGAACGCCGGTCTCTTCCAGCACCGCACGATCCTCGACAACATCGCCACCGTGCCGCGCCTGCTCGGCTGGGGCAAGGACCGCTCCCGCGCGCGGGCCCGTGAGCTGATGAAGCGGGTCGGTCTCGACGACTCCCTCGCCCAGCGCTACCCCTACCAGCTCTCCGGCGGGCAGCAGCAGCGCGTCGGCGTCGCGCGGGCGCTCGCCGCCGACCCGCCCGTGCTGCTGATGGACGAGCCGTTCTCCGCGGTCGACCCCGTCGTCCGCAAGGGACTGCAGGACGAACTCCTGCGCATCCAGGGCGAACTGGGCAAGACCATCGTCTTCGTCACCCATGACATCGACGAGGCCGTCAAGCTCGGCACGATGGTCGCCGTCCTGCGCACCGGCGGCCGGCTCGCCCAGTTCGCGCCGCCCGCCGAGCTGCTGTCCGACCCCGCCGACGCGTTCGTCGAGGACTTCCTCGGCGCCGACCGCGGCATCCGGAGACTGTCCTTCTTCTCCTCCGCCGGCCTGGACCTGCTCACCGCGCCGATCGTCGCGATCGACGCGAGCGCCGAGCAGATCGCCGCCCGCGGGGCCGCCGCGAACGCCCCCTGCCTCCTCATCACCGACGTCGACGGCAAGCCCCTCGGCTGGGGCGAGCCGGCAGACCTGACCGCCGGCCGCATCGACGCCGGCCGGCTGCTGCCGTACGGACGGCCGTTCGTGGCCGGCGCCGACTCGCTGCGGTCCGCGCTCGACTGCGCCGTGCTGTCGCCGACCGGCTGGGCCGTCGCCGTCGACGACGGCGGGCGGGTGACCGGCGTGGTCTCCCAGCAGACCATCGGCGAGGCGATCCGCGGCGCCCACGCCGCGGGAAGCCGGCCCGGCGAGCCCACGAAGGCCCTCGGATGAGCGGCTTCCTCGACGGCTTCTTCGACATCCCCAGCGACCTCCAGCACAGCTGGCTCGGCCTGGTCGGGCTGCATCTGCGCGAGGCCCTGCTGCCGGTGCTGGCCGGGCTGGTGATCTCGCTGCCCCTCGCCCAGCTGTGCGTGCGCTTCCGCTGGCTGTACCCGCCGGTGCTGTGGGTGACGACCGTGCTGTACGCCGTCCCCTCGCTGGCGTTCTTCGTCCTCCTCATCGACTACACCGGCCAGACCGAGCTCACGGTGATGATCCCGCTCACCGTCTACAGCCTCGTCGTCCTGGTCCCCGCGATCGTCGACGCCGTCCGCTCGGTCCCGCAGGAGACCCTCGCCGCCGCGACGGCCATGGGCTTCGGACCCGTACGCCGGTACGTCCAGGTCCAGTTGCCGATCTCGGTGCCCGCCATCATCGCGGGGCTGCGGGTGGCGACCGTCTCCAGCATCAGCCTGGTCAGCATCGGCGCCCTCATCGGCAACCAGGGCGCCCTCGGCAACCTGATCAACGACGCGAACATCTACAACCGGCCCGAACTCGCGGTGAACGCCGTGCTCAGCATGGCCGCCCTGGCGATCCTCGCCGACGGCCTGCTGGTCGTCGTCCGCGTGCTCCTGACGCCGTGGATGCCGCGCCGGGCGGGCAAGACACCGAAGGCCGGCCGGCCCGAGCCGGCCGCCGCAGCCCTTAAGGACGCAGCCCGGTGAACCTGCTCCACTTCATCAGCGCCTTCTTCGGCGACGGCGCCCACTGGCACGGCTACGACGGCATCCCCACGCGCGTGGGGGAGCACGTCCGGTACACCCTGGAGGCGCTCGCCGTCGCCGCCGCGATCGCCCTGCCGGTCGGCCTCGTCACCGGTCACTACGGGCGCGGCGGCAACGCCCTCGCCCTGATCGCCGTCGCCGGGCGGGCGCTGCCCACCTTCGGCCTGCTGGTGCTGATGACCCTGCTGCTGGGGTTCGGCCTGGTGAACGTGATGACCCCGCTGGTCGTCCTCGCCGTCCCGCCGATCCTGGTCACCACCTACGAGGCGATGCGCTCCGTCGACCCGGCGCCGGTGGACGCCGCGCGGGGCATGGGCATGAGCGAGGCCGGCATCCTCTTCCGGGTCGAACTCCCCGCCGCGCTCCCGCTGGTCCTCAGCGGCCTGCGCTCCGGCGCCATCCAGATCGTCTCCACGGCGACCATCGCCGCCTACGTCAGCCTCGGCGGCCTCGGCCGCTACATCGTCGACGGCCTCTACCAGCGCGACTACGAGAAGGTCGTGGGCGGCGCCACCCTGGTCGCCGCGCTGGCCCTCGTGACGCTCGCGCTGTTCTGGGCGGCCGGACGGGTCGCGGTGTCGGCGGGGGTGCGCAGGAGCAACTAGGGTCTGTCGTTCGGATCAGGCCGGCCGGACCGCCACGGCGTCCACCCCGCTCAGCGTCCGCGCCGGCAGACGCTCGCCCGACCGGGCGTGCACGGCCTTGCCGGGGGCCGCCGGCCTGCCGGGGTCGTGGTCGACGACGAACGAGCCCAGCCGGACGACGTGTTCGAGGCCGAGTCCCACCCCGGAGATGAGGACGAGTTCGCCGGGTGCGGGGAGGGTGTGGCTGCAGCCGGAGGGCGTGGGGTCGTGCGGGGCGGACGGGTCGGTGATCGTGCGCTCGTCGCGACGCGTGTCAGTGCCCACCGGCCCGCGGACCGAGGCTGTTCCCCGCGTCCACCGGTCCGCGCACGGAGCCCCTCACCCCTCGGTACGGGCCAGCGCCTGCTCCAGCACGACCAGCAGGGCGTCGCGGACCGAGCCGCGTTCCCGGGCGTCGAACACCAGGACCGGGACGCCCTCGGAGACGTCGAGGGCCCAGCGGACCTCCTCCAGCGTGTGCTCGACACGGCCGTCGAAGGCGTTCACGGCGACCGCGAACGGGATCCGCCTGTGCTCGAAGTAGTCGACGGCGGCGTAGCAGTCGTCGAGGCGGCGGGTGTCGACGATGACGAGCCCGCCGACCGCGCCCTCCACGATGTCGTCCCACATGAACCCGAACCGCTCCTGGCCGGGCGTGCCGAACAGGTACAGCTTCAGGGTCGGGTCGATGGTGATGCAGCCGAAGTCCATCGCGACCGTGGTGGTCGTCTTGCGCGGGGTGTGGCTCAGGTCGTCCACCCCCGCCGCGACCTCGGTGATGGCGGCCTCGGTGGTCAGCGGCTCGATCTCGGATATCGCGCCGACGGCGGTGGTCTTGCCCACGCCGAAGCCGCCCGCGATCACCAGCTTCACCGGCAGCGGCGGCGGTACGGAGGGCTGCCCGCCGGCGGGCCGGACGAGCGGTTCAGTCGGAGTCACGGAGTACCCCCCGGGAGTCGGGGATGGCGCGGAGGCCATCGATGAGCCTGCGCAGCACGGACGCGTCGTGGGTGGCGCCGGTGTCGGGCACGTGCACCGACAGGTGCCCCGCGGTGCGCAGGTCCTCGGCGAGGACCCGCACCACGTTCAGGTGCAGCCGCAGCCGGGCCGCGATCTCCGCGATGGACTGCGGCTGCCGGCAGGCGGCGACGATGTCGTGCTGCTCGAAGGAGAGCCGGTCGAGCGCGTCGAGCCCGGCGGCGGTGGCCACCAGCTGGGTCTCGACGGGCATCGTCCGGCCGGACGCGGTCTCACCCGCGCCCGCCACCCGGCCGGCGGTGACCAGGAAGGGCCGGACGGCGGACGCCGGGCCGGCCGGTACGGCGCCGTCCTCGCCGGGGCCGTGCGGGGTGCGGCCGTCCGCCATCGGTGGCTCGCTTCCTCTCTGGACCGTCGGTCTCCACGGCGCCGGGGGTCAGCGCGATCTGGTGGCGCCGACGCTGTTCTTCAGCTCCAGTACCAGCTGCGGGCTGAGCGCGGCGCCCGCGCGGTTGGCGAACACGGTCATCTCGTAGGCGATGTTGCCCAGCTTGGCCTCCTTGTCGGTGACCACGCCGAGCACGGCGCCGCTGCCGATCGCGGAGACCAGGACGTGACCGCCCTCCAGATCGATGATGACCTTGTTCAGGCCGCCCAGGCCGTAGTTGCCGGAGGCGCCGGCCGCCAGGCTGGTGATGCCGGAGACGATCGCGGCCAGCCGCTCGGAGTCGGCGTGCTCGCGCAGCTCCGACACGGCGATCAGCAGGCCGTCGGAGGACACCGCGATGGCGTCCACGACCCCCGCGGTCTCGGTGGCGAAGCGGTTGAGCAGCCAGGTGAAGTCGGCTGCGGCGGCCCGCAGGTCGGTCGGCGTGGTGTCTCCCGGGGAAGTCTCACCTGTCGACGTGCTCACTGCTCGGCTCCTTCCGGGAGATGGTTCTGGCACTGCGTGGGCCGGTGGTCGTTCCGGTCGTCCTGCTCGGTGGTGCGGGGGGCGGAGGGACGGGGATGCTCCCCCGTGCCGCCGCCGGTGTCGCGGTGGGCGCGTTCCACGGCCGCCTCGAACTCCTCCAGCGCGCTGCGCACGGCGTCCGCGTCGGCGGGGCGCACGGCGCGGCGCGCGGCCTGCTGCGCGGCCGCGTCGGCCGTCGTCCGCAGGGTGGCTCCCCGGACGCGGCGCCGCAGCGGCCGGGACCCCCCGTCGGCCGGGGCGGCGGCGCCGGGCACGGCCGTGCCGTGGGCGTCGCGCACGGGCTCTCCGGCGCCGGCCACGGGGCGCTCGGCGGTCGGCCGGGCGTCGGGGGCGCCCGCGGTGGGGCGGGAGCGCGGCGCGGCTTCCCCGGCGTCCGCCTCGCCCCGGCCGCCGGCGGCCGGCCGGGTGCCGGGCGCTCCGGCACCCGGGTCGCCCGCGGCGGTGCGGTGGTGCGGCGCGGGCGCTTCGGGGCCCGTCTCGGCGTGGACGGCGGCGGCCGGCCGGATGCCGGGGCTGCCCGGGGTGCCCGCGGCGGGGCGGTCGTCCGGTGCGGGCTCTCCGGCGTCCGCCTCGCCCCGGCCGCCGGGCGCTCCGGTGCCCGGGTCGCCCGCGGCGGTGCGGTCGTGCGGCGCGGGCGCTCCCGCGTCCGTCCCGTCTCGGTCGGCCGGTCGTTCGGTGTGCGTCCCGGCGGGCTCGACGGCCTCTCCGGACGCGGTGGTCCCGGCGTGGTCGGTCGCGGGGGCTCCCGCGTCGGCGCCGGTGCCGAGCGACGGTTCCGTCCGGGTACGGGCCGGGGAACCGGGCTGCCCGGCGTCCGTCTCGCTCCGGGCGTGGGCCGGCGGCTCCTCCGTGCGCTGTCCCGGGATGCGCGGCGCACCCGTCTCCTCGGCCGGGGCCGGCTCGCGCCGGGGGACCCGGCGGGGGAGCGGTCCCGGTTCCCGGGCGTCCACCGCCCAGGACGGTACGGAGACCGACGGCGACGGGCCGGCGGAGGCGGTGCCGGCGGCGGACCGCGCGTCCGGCGCCGCCGGGGACGGCAGCGCGTCGCGGGCCGGCGAGGTCCCCGACCCCGCACCGGCGCCGGGCACGCCCATCCCGCTCGGCGTCAGCAGCAGCGCCGACGGGATCGACACCTCCGCCGTCACACCGCCGCCCGGCGTACGGGACAGGGTGACGTCGACGTCCCAGCGGCGGGCCAGCGCGCCGACCACGAACAGGCCGAGCACCTTCGTCGGAACGAGGTCGAGGCGTTCACGGCGGACCAGGCGGGCGTTCTCCTCGGCGAGGCGCTCGGCGCTCATGCCCAGGCCGTGGTCGGCGACGGTGACCGTCGCTCCGTCGTCGCCGGCGTCGACCCCGACCTCGACGGGGCTGTCCTCGGGCGAGAACGACACCGCGTTCTCCAGGAGTTCGGCGAACATCAGCGTGAGGTCGCCGATGATGTCGGGCTCCACCATGACCTCGGTCCCGGCGTGCAGCCGTACCCGCTGGAAGCCCTCGATCTGGCCGAGCGCGGCGCGCACCACGTTGGTCAGCGCGGTCGGTCCGGAGTCCAGGACGGTCTCGCGGATGCCGGCCAGCAGCATCAGGCTGTCGGCGTTGCGGCGCAGCCGGACCGCGATGTGGTCGATGGAGTAGAGGCGTTCGAGCAGCGCCGGGTCGGTCTCGCCGCGCTCCACGGCGTCGATCAGCGAGAGCTGGCGGCTCGTCAGGTTGCTCACGCGGCGCCCGACGTTGCCGAACATCTCGGCGACGTTGCGCCGGCTCAGCACCTGGCGCTTCAGCAGCGCGACCGCCGTGGTCTGGACGTTGTTGAAGGCCTCGGCGAGCTCACCGATCTCGTCGTCGGCGGTGACCGGCAGCTCGCGCAGCCGCGGCGGCCCGCTCTCCTCGGCGTCGTCGTCGGCCACGCGGGCCAGCTCGCGCCCGGCGACGTCGGCGACCTCCTGCGCGGCGCCGGTCAGGGCCAGCACCGGGCGGACGACGGAGCGGCGCACCAGCACGGCGAAGGCGATCCAGAAGGCGAAGCCGAGCAGTGCCACGTTCAGCAGCAGGCTCGCCCGCCACTCGGCGCTGGACGCGGCCTCGTCGGCCCGGTCGGCGATCTGGCCGATGAGCGACCCGGTGATCTCCAGCCGGGTCTCCGCCTGCTCGTTGTAGAGGTGGTACGAGTCGAGCGCCGCGCGGAACGTCGTGCGGATCTGCGCCGGGGACCCGGACTGGAGGATGCTGGAGTCGACGGCGAGTTCGGCGTAGTGCTGGCCGATCGTCGCCATCGCGGAGTTGTGCTCGACGCCGCCGAGCTCCTCGCCCTGCGCCTCGGTCGCGAACCGGGTGAAGCGCTCCGACTGGTAGGTGTACACCTTCCGGGAGCCGATCGCGCCCATGAACTCGATGAGCGCGTTGCTGTCGCCGGTCCGGGCGGAGAACACCCCGGTCTCGAAGGCACCGTGGGCGGCGTCGGCGCGCAGCAGCGAGTCGAGCAGGTTGCCGGTGAAGGTGGTGGCGAGCGCGGAGTTGTGGTCCAGCCCGAGTCCGTCGATCAGGCCCTCGGCGACGCCGGCGTACGCCGGGTCGATGTTGTCGGCGGGGAGGTAGCCCTGCTCGATGGTGCTGCGCAGGCCGGCGAGACCCTCGACCTCGCGCAGGGCCTGCGCCTCACCGGCCGGCAGCCGGTCGCCGAAGGCGTCGCGCACCTTCTGGACCCGGCTGTCGACGTCGAGCTGGGCCACCCGGTACGTGGAGGAGGAGGGCGTGCCGCCGTCGAAGGACGCCTCGTGCCGCACCGACAGCAGGATGGCCTGCTGGTGTTCGGCCTGCACCGCCGCGACCAGTTCGGCGACGTGGGCGCTGTCCCGCACCAGCCGGGCGGCCGACTCCGCGCGGTTCGACTCCTGCACCAGGTCGACGATGAGGTACGTCAGGAGCAGGGCGATCACCGTCAGCGGGACGCCGACGAGAACGTTGAGCTTGCGCTGGAAAGGCCACCGGTCGGCGAAGCCCCGCAGTCCCCGGCGGGCGGACGCGGCTGCCGGGCGGGCGGGCGCGTCCACCGGGTTCGTGGACACCGGGCCTCCTTCATCGGGGTGTTGCAGCGTGCGCGCTGTGTGACCGACGTCAACTGCCGTGACGATATCGCTTCTTTGTGCGGTGATGGGCGTGGCCCCACGTCAAGAATCCATTACGAAGCGCAGCCCCATCAGAACACAACCGGTCACGAATAGAAGCCAATCGGTGACCCGGTGGCACTTGACGCATCGAGAAGAGGGTGGATTGGATCAGGTCGGGGGTTCTCGGCTCCGGTTGCCGCCCCCTCCCTCTGCTCCTCCCTCATCGACCTCCAGAGCCCGGAACGGGAACCGTGACTTCCAACGCCCACAGCAGCAGGTCCCTCAGGAACCACCCCGGTGCGGCGGCCGTCGTGCTCGCCGCCACGACGGCCCTGCTGGCGGGATGTTCCTCCTCCGACGACGCGTCCGACCCGCTCGCCGGGGACAAGGCGGACGGCGGCACGGTCGTCGTCGGCTCCAACAACTTCGCCGAGAGCATCCTGCTCGCCGACATCTACGGCGAGGCCCTCAAGGCCAAGGGCATCAAGGTGTCCTACAAGCCGAACATCGGCAGCCGCGAGACCACGTACGGCCTGCTCAAGAACGGTTCCCTCACCGTCCTGCCGGAGTACAACGGCTCGTTGCTCGCCTACCTCGACCCCAAGGCCGAGCAGAAGTCCGCCGAGGCGGTCAACGCGGCCGCGAAGGCCAAGCTCGACGCCAAGCTGACGCTGCTGGAGTCCTCGCCCGCCGAGGACAAGGACTCCGTCGCCGTCAACCAGGAGACCGCGAAGAAGTACGGCCTCACGGCCGAGTCGACCCTCGCCGACCTCAAGGACGTCGCCCCGGAGCTGGTCCTCGGCGGTTCGCCCGAGTTCCAGACCCGCCAGCAGGGCATGGTCGGCCTGGAGAAGGTCTACGGCGTGAAGTTCAAGTCCTTCAAGGCCCTCGACGCCGGCGGCCCGCTGACCCAGGCGGCGCTGAAGAAGAACACCGTGCAGGCGGCGGACATCTTCACCACCGACCCGACCATCACCAAGGAGAAGTTCGTCGTCCTGAACGACCCGCAGAACCTCTTCGGCTTCGCCAACGTGACCCCGCTGGTCTACAAGAGCGGGCTCCCCCAGGAGGGCGTCGACGCGCTCAACGCGGTCTCCGCCAAGCTCGACACGAAGACGCTCCTGGACCTGGACTACCAGGTGCAGCTGGAGAGCAAGGACCCGCTGGACGTCGCCAAGGCGTGGCTGAAGTCGGTCGGCCTCGGCTGACGTTCCCGGGTTGGACACGACAGCACCCGGACCGGCCCAGGTGCCTCCCGCCCCGGAGGCCACCCGGATCGTCCTGAACGGCACCACCCTCACCGTCGGCGAGCTGATCGCGCTCGCCGACGGCGTCGCCGTGCCCGCCGTGGACCCCGAGGCCCGCGAACGGGCCGTACGCTCCTGGCGAACCGCCCGGCGCCTGGCCGCGGGCGGCCGGCTGTACGGCCGCGGCACCGGCGTCGGCGCCCACCGCGCGGTGACCGTCGACCGCGACGACGAGACCGCCCACGGCCTGCGGCTGCTGCGCAGCCACGCCGGCGGCGCGGGCGCCCTCCTGCCCGCCCGCCAGGTCCGCGCGATGCTCGCGATCCGCGCCAACCAGCTCCTGGCCGGCGGCTCCGGCATCCATCCCGACTTCGTCGACGCCCTCACCGAGGCCCTCCGCCTGGGCGTCCACCCCGCCGTCAACGAGTACGGAGGCCTCGGCACCGGCGACCTGACCGCCCTCGCCCAGACCGGCCTGACCCTGATCGGCGAACGCCCCTGGCTCGACGACCGCCCGGCCGCGGCACGCCCCGGCGGGCGCGACCCGGGCCCGCACCCCGGGCCCGCCGGGGGCGAGGGCGGCCGCACCGCGGACGGACCGGGCGCCGACGCCGGTCCGGCCGGCGGGGCGGCGCCCCGGTCCGGAGCCCCGCCGGCCGTGCGTCCCGGCGGGGACGGTCTCGTGGACGGCCGGGGGACCGCCGGGCTGTACGACTGGCTGGACAACCGGGCGGACGGCGGCCGCGGGGACGCCGGCCCGGCCGTCCGCGTCCGGTCCGGCCGCCTCCCCGCGCCCGTCGTCCTGCGGCCCGGTGACGCCCTCGCCCTGCTCAGCAGCAACGCCCTCGCGCTCGCGCAGGCCGCGCTGGGCCGGTCCGCGCTCGACGTGCTGCTGCGGGCCACGCACGCGGTGGCCGCGCTGTCCCTCGCCGCGGTCTCCGGCTCGCCGGAGGCGTACGCCGCGCCGGTGCACGCCCTGCGGCCCTACCCCGGCGCGGCCCGCGCGGCCGGTGAGGTGCGGCGGCTGCTCGGACTGCCCGACCGGCCGTCCGCCCCCGGCCGCCGCATCCAGGACCCCTACGGCTTCCGGGCCTTCCCCCAGGTCCACGGCTGTGCCCTCGACGCCGCCGAGCGGCTGCGCGAGGTCGTCGAGGTGGAGATCAACTGCCCCTCGGAGAACCCCGTCGTGCTGCCCGGCGGCACCGAGGCCTACCACCACGGCGGCTTCTTCGCCGCGCCCCTCGGCCACGCCCTGGAAGCCGCGAACCTCGCCCTGCTCCAGACCGCCCAGCTCTCCACCGCCCGGCTGGCCGCGCTCGGCGACCCCGGGCTGACCGGCCTGCCCGCCTTCCTCGCCGCGGGCCCCGCGAGCAGCTCCGGCACGATGATCCTGGAGTACACCGCCCACTCCGCGCTCGCGGAACTGCGCGCCGGCGCGGCCCCCGCCTCCTGCGGGCACGCCGTCCTCTCGCACGGCCTGGAGGAGGCCGCCAGCTTCGCCGGCCAGGCGGCCCGCCAGACCCTGCGCGCCACGGACGCCTACACGACCGTCCTGGCCTGCGAACTCGTCACCGCCGTACGGGCGCTGCGCCTGCACCCCGCGGCGCCGCGGGTGGCCGCCTTCACCGTGGCGGACGCCGCCCTGCCGGGCGGTGTCGACGACCGCCCGCTGACGGGGGACGTGGCGGCCGCCGCCGGCCTGTTGCCGGTGCTCGCCGAGCTGTGACCGGGCGGACCCCGGCTCAGTAGCCGACGTGGAACGTGGCGTCCTGCCGCTCGGTCGCCGTCGAGACGGGGTCGATGCGCAGCACGTAGTTCGCGTGCCGGAGGTAGCGGGTCGGGTTGTTGTACGACCGGAACGACGACCAGCTCGCGTCCGCCAGTCCCGCCGTGCGGTGGAAGGTGGCGTCCGCGGCGAACGCCGACGTGCCGTCGTTGGCGTCCAGCCGCAGCTCGTAGTCGTAGTGGCGCAGGTAGCGGGTCGGGAAGTTCACCGACTGGAAGGAGACGCCGGAGGCGTCCGCCAGGCCCGGCACCAGCTTCCACTGCGCGTCGGTGTACAGGTCGAAGGGGTAGGCGTCGATGCGGCCCACGTAGTTCGCGTGGCGGACGTACCGCGCCGGGTAGTTGTACGACTTGAGCCGGTTCCAGGCCGGCGCGCCCCACTTCGCGACCAGGTTGTCGTACACCGTCGAGGTGATCGGCTGGATGCCGCAGTGCTTGGAGTTGACCGGCTGGGTGTACCGGCGCTGGTCGAGCGCCGTCCAGGTGCCGGACGCCAGGTCGGTGCTCTGCCAGGCGTAGAAGACGCCGTTGGGGGTGTAGGTGTCCCCCCACAGGTACCAGGTGGTGGACGTCAGGGACTTCACCACGGTCGGCGCCTCGGTGCCGCCGTGCGCGGCCGGCGTGCTGAAGGGGGTGAAGCTGCCCGGGGCGAGGGAGGTGGAACGGGCGCCGACCAGACCCTGGTCCCTCTTGAAGTACAGGTAGTTGACCCCGTTGACCCCGACCGTCAGATTGCCGTCGATGACGTCGTAGCCGGGGTCGAAGAAGACCTGGGGCGCGGAGACGGTGACGAAGTCGGTGGTGTAGTTCACCATGATCACGTTGTGGCCGCTGGAGTTCACCGACGAGTAGAGGATCCCGTACTGGCCGCGCCCCGCGTCCCAGAACGCCTCCGGGGCCCAGCTGTGGGTGACCATGTCGTGCAGCTTCAGGCGGTGGTAGCCGGTGAAGGTGCGCAGGTCGGCCGAGTTCCAGACGTGGATGTACTGGCTGTTGTAGCTCCAGTCGGTGCCCTTGAGGTCGGTGGCCAGCACCACGAAGGTGCCGTCCTGCTTGCGCAGGACGAACGGGTCGCGCAGACCGCCGGCCCCCTGGGTGGGCGTGACCACCGGGTTGTTCTGGTTCAGCGGCATCCACTCCAGCCCGTCCGTGCTGACGGCGAGATGGAGGCCGTAGTCGGTGCCGAGCCCCAGGCTGGTCGACTCGGTGAAGTACGCCATCACGTACGCCGAGTCGGCCGCGCGGGCGGCCGGGGCGCCGAGGGTCAGCGCCAGGGGGACGGATGCTGCCGCGCCGAGGAAGAGGCGGCGGGACGGGGTGGGGGTCATGTGCTCTCCACGGGGTGCGGGGGCCGTTGGGCGCACGGCGGGGTGCGGACGGACATCCGGGATTCGATATCCCGAACGAGGTTCGATGAATCGGTCAGACCGTAGGGGTGTGACGGGAACAGGTCAATCACTGGGACACGCTTGGCGGTTTCCCGCCGTCCAGCCGTGCGCCGGCCACGGGAAAACACGGCGATCACACGCCGGACAGGCCCTAGGCTCGGCGACCGTGAACAGAAGACGGCGCAAGAAGCTGGCGAAGAGCCTCGTCGCGGCGGCGATGTGCGAAGAGGACCGCCTGGTCGACCGGCTGCTGCGGGCCGGAGCCGACCCGGCGGCCCCCGACGCCGACGGCACGACTCCCTTGTACGCGGCCTGCGTCCAGGGCGCCGACGGCATCGCCCGCAAGCTGCTCGCGGCCGGCGCCCCGCCCGACGCCGAGAGCGCCGGCCCCGGCGCCGAGGGGACACCCCTGTGCGCGGCCGCCTGCTGGGGCCACGTCGAGACGGTCCGCGTGCTCCTCGCCCACGGCGCCGACCCCGCTCTCCGGGAGGACCACGGCACCGGGTGGACACCGCTCCAGTGGGCGGCGGCGGGACCGCACCCGCGGACGGCCGCCGTGCTGCGGGCCGCGGGAGCCCGCTGATCCGGCCGTCAGCCCGTCAGCCCGTCAGCCGGCGACCCGGGCGATCAGCCGGTCGATCAACGCGATCAGGACGTCCCGGCACGACTCCCGCTCCCGCGCGTCGCACAGCAGCACCGGTACGTCCTCCGGCAGCGCCAGCGACTCCCTGATCTCCTCCGGTGGATAGGGGTGATGTCCGTGGAAGCCGTTGACCGCGACCACGAACGGGATGCCCCGGCGCTCGAAGAAGTCGATCGCGGCGAAACTGGTCTCCGGCCGGCGCACGTCGAGCAGCACCACCGCCCCCAGCGCCCCGAGGGCCAGGTCGTTCCACATGAACCAGAACCGCTGCTGGCCGGGGGTGCCGAAGAGGTACAGCACCAGATCGTCGCTGACGGTGATCCGCCCGAAGTCGAGGGCCACGGTGGTGGCCCGTTTCTCCTCGATGCCCCGCAGGTCGTCGACGCCCAGCCCGGCGACGGTCAGCGGCTCCTCCGTGCGCAGCGGCGCGATCTCGCTGACCGAGCCGACCATGGTGGTCTTGCCGACGCCGAAGCCGCCGGCGACGAGGATCTTCACCGTGTCGGGCCCCGCGGCCGGCGTGGCGGTGGGATCAGATCCGGCCAAGGCCGTCCCTCACTTTCTGCAGCAGCTCCAGGTCCGGGGCGCCGGCGACGGAACGCGGCGGCCGGGCCGTGATCAGGCCCGCGTCCAGCAGGTCGCAGAGCATGATGACGACCACGCTCACCGGCAGGTCGAGCCGGGCCGCGAGCTCCGCCACGGCGAGCGGCCGGGCGCACAGCCGCAGGATCCGGGTGTGTTCCGGCTGCGGCCGCACGGCCCGCCCGGGCGGCGGCTCCACCGCGGTCACCGTCGTGATGAGCGTGAAGTCGGCGCGGCCGGGCCGGGTCCGCCCACCGGTGAGGGTGAACGGCCGCACGAGCCGGCCCGCTTCGTCGCCTCCGCTCACCTCACCCCCCGTGGGTGCGCGCGGCGGGACCGACCCCGGTCCTCGGCGCCGCGCTGAGGTGCTCGCCGATCTTCTTCACCAGCATGTTCATCTGGTACGCCACCACGCCGACGTCCGCGTTCGGACCGGTCAGCACGACGAGGTGGGCGCCCGGGCCGGCCGAGCTGAGGATCAGGTAGCTGTGGGCCATCTCGATGAGCGCCTGGCGCACCGGCCCGCCGCGGAAGTCCATGCTGACGCCCTTGCTGAGGCTCATCAGGCCGGCCGCGGTCGCCGCCAGCCGCTCGGCGTCCTCCCGCAGGAACCCGATCGACTTGCTGACCACCAGCCCGTCCTCGGAGAGCACGACGGCCTGGTTCACGTCGGCGACCCGGTCCACGAGGCCGGAGAGCAACTGGTCGAGCTGGGTGTCGGTGGCGGGGATCGAGTGCGTCATGGCGGTGTCCTTCACGAGCGGTCGGCGGGCGGGGTGGTGGTCGGGGTGGCGGGCGGCGGACCGGGGGCCGGCACGGCGTCCGTGTCGTCCCCGGAGCCGGACGGCGGTGCTCCGTCGTCGTGGCGTGCGCGCAGCGTGCCGCGCTGGAAGCCGGCGAGGGAGGAGGCCGCCCGCTCCGCGGTGAAGTCGCCGGGGAAGGCGTCCTCCGCGACGGACGCCGGATCCTCGCGCAGTTCGGTGGCGAGGCTGGTCTGCGGGATCCTGCGGGGCAGGGGAACGAGGCCGCCGGGGCGGGCGGGGGCCGCGGAGTCGTCGGGGCGGGCACCGTGAGCGCCGTCCTCGGCGGGGGACGCGTCGTGCGCCGGATCGGCGGTGTCCCGCGCCGCGAGGGACGTCTTCCGCTTCGGGAGGGCCGCGACCTGCCCGGCGCCGGACGCCTCCGGCGGCGTCCGGGACCCGGCCCGCCCGGCCGGCGCGAGCCGTGCCTGCGGCTCGGCGGAACCGGCGCTCGGCTGCGCCCGGAAGGTCCCGGCCTCCGGGGAGAGGGAGTCGGGCGCCTCGCGGACCACGATGTCGTGCGGGAGCAGCACGATCGCCGTCGTGCCGCCGTACGGCGAGGGCCGCAGGGTCACGGCGATGCCGTGCCGGGTGGCCAGCCGGGCGATCACGAACATGCCCAGCCGCAGGTCGCCGGCGAGCGCCACCACGTCGAACTGCGGAGGCGCCGCCAACTGCGCGTTGAACGAGGCGTAGTCCTCCTCGGACAGGCCGAGGCCGCGGTCCTCGACCTCGATCGCCAGGCCCTTGACCACCATGGCCGCCCGCACGGCGACCGGGCTCGGCGCCGGCGAGTACGAGGTCGCGTTGTCGAGGAGTTCGGCCAGCAGGTGGATCACGTCCGCCACGGCGGGAGGCGCGATGGACACCTCCTCCTCGGTGTGCACCTCCACCCGCCGGTACTCGGCGACCTCGCCCACGGCGCCGTGCAGGATGTCGATCAGCGCCACCGGCCGCGACCAGCTGCGCCCGGGCCGGCCGCCGCTGATGATGACGAGGTTCTCCTCGTACCGGCGCAACTGGCTGGCGGTCGAGTCCAGTTCGTACAGGCCCTTGAGGACGTCCGGGTCCTGGTGCGCGCGCTCCAGCGCGTCGAGCTTGCTCAGCTGGAGGTTGACCAGGTTCTGGCTCTGCCGGGCGATGCCCAGGATGACCTTCTGGAAACCGCGCCGGGTGTCGGCGAGTTCGACCGCGGTGTGCACGGCGGTGCGCTGCGCCGTGTTGAACGCCTCGGCCACCTGGCCGAGTTCGTCGTCGCCGTAGTCCAGCGGCGGAGTCGCCGAGTCCACGTCGACAGTCTCTCCCCGGTCCAGCCGGCTGACCACCTCCGGGAGCCGTTCGTGCGCCAGACTCAGCGTGGCCATCCGCAGTCCGCGCAGCCGCCGGGACAGCGAGCGGGTGATCCGCCAGGACATGACGACGCACAGCAGCAGGGCGACGAGGCCCCCCGCGCTCAGCAGGGCGGCCTTGACCAGCAACCCGCGTGCTTCCTCCGCGCTGTCCTCCAGCAGCTCCGCGGTCTGCTGCCGGATCAGCACCGAGTACGCGTCCGAGACCTCCACGAGCGCGGTCCGCCACTGCTCCCGCATGTCGGGCAGCGGGACGGCGCCGTGCTCGCTCCGCTTCGCCCGGGCCGCGAGCACCTTGTCCTCGACCGACTCCAGGGTCCGCCACTCCTCGCTCTGCAGAATCCTTTCGGTCCGCGTCTTCGCCGAGCCGGTGAGCGCGGGCAGGATCTGGTCCTGCACGAGCCAGCGGCGCGTGTTCACCCTCTGCGTGAACGCGGCCCACTCCTTCTCGTCCAGCCGCCGCCCGGGCCAGGCCAGGGTGAGGTACAGGTCCTCCTCGGAGACCAGTTCTGCCGCGTGCTCCAGCGCGACCAGCGGGCCGGCCCGCGAGGTGAGGTCGCCGTCGTCGACCTGGGACAGCTCGCGGAAGGCGTGGATCTGGTCGTCGATGACCGAGGTGTACTGGTCCAGCGCCTGCGCGGCGGTGATGTCGGTGGGGTCGTCCACCTGGCCGCGGTAGTACTCCAGACTGCCCACCGAGGCGACGACGGAGTACAGCCGCTCCCGGACGCGGGCGGGCGCCTGCTGGATGTCGTCGGCCCGGGCGACCAGCCGGGCGACCGCCGCGTCCGTCTTCCCGCGCTGTGCCTCCAGCGGGGCGCGGGAACCGCCGGGCGTCGCCAGCCACACGGCCGACAGGCTGCGCTCCCGTTGCAGCGCGAGGGTCGTCTCGGTGCCCATGGCGCCGGTCGACCGGCTCAGTTCGGTCTGCGCGCGCAGGCGCAGCCCCTCCGAGAACATCTGGATCGTCGTCACGCCCCACATGGCGGTGAGGGTGACGCCGGGGACCAGCGCCAGGAGGATCAGGGAGAGACGGAGGGAGCCGAGGGAGCGGTGTCGGGCACCTGTCCGTGAAGACATCGTCGTCCTAGGGCGATCAGCGGGGAGGCGGGGCGGGGGCGAGCGGCGGGCCGGGGCGCGAGGGGGAGCCGGCCGGCGGGGAGCCGCGCGGTCAGCGCGTGCCGTCGGCGGCGAACCGGGCGACCTCGGCGACGTTGGTCTTCGTGACGAAGGCCGGGCCGGTCAGGACGGGGGCCACGCCTCCGCCGCTGAGGTTGCCGTTGGTCTCGTAGAGCCAGAGCGCGTCCACGGCGAGGTAGCCCTGGAGGTACGGCTGCTGGTCCACCGCGAACTGCACGCTGCCGTCGCGGACGGCGCCGACCAGTTCCCCGTCGAGGTCGAAGGTGGCGACCTCGGCGTCGCTGCCCGCCTTTCCGACCGCCTCCACCGCGGCCTTCGCGAACTGCGCGCCGTTGGTGACGACCTCGTCGATGCCGGGTTCCTGCTGGAGGCGCGCCCGCACGGCGTCGGTCGTCGCGTCCATGTCGGTGCCGTCGACGTAGAGCATCTCGGTCTCGCCGGCGAAGGTCTTCTTCACGCCCGCGCAGCGTGCCTCCAGGGCCACGTTGCCCCGCTCGTGGATGACGCACAGGGCGTGCCGCGCGCCGAGGCCGTCGAGCTTGTCGCCGACGGCGCGGCCCGCGACGCTCTCGTCCTGGCCGAAGTACTCCAGGAGGCCCGTCGACCGCCAGGCGTCGATGCCGGAGTTGAGGCCGACGACGGGGATGCCGGCCGCCTTGGCCGCGGCCACCGGACCCTTCATGGCCTGCGGCTTGGCCAGGGTCACCGCGATCCCGTCGACCCGGTCGCGGATCGCGTCCCGCACCAGCTCGGCCTGCCCGGCGGCGTCGGCGTCGCTCGCGTAGGTCAGGTCGACCCCGTCCTTGGCGGCGGCGGCCTCGGCGCCCTTGCGCACCAGTTCCCAGAACGCGTCGCCCTCCCCGCCGTGGGTGACCAGGGCGATCCTGAGCCGGCCGTCCGCCCGGCCCGCCTCGTCCGTGTCCGGGCCGGACGCCTCGGCGCCCGAGCAGCCGGCGACGAGGAGGCAGCAGACGGCGGCCAGGGCGGTCAGGCGGGCGGATCTCAGGGAACCGGGGGACGGGTGAGCGGGGAGGGGAGTGTTCACGGAGGGCGGCACCTCGATGTGCGGCAGAGCAGGAGGACGGGGCGAGCGCCGTCGGCACGAGGGGTGTGCACCGGCTGCGGCGTCGCTGGCTCGGAGCCAACCTTGTGTGACCGCTGGTAGTCAAGTGAACAACCACTTGGGGTGAGGTGCTGCTGCCGCATTGTGATGTTGGCCTTCAGCGGCGGACCGGAGCAGGCCGTCGGTGCTGGTGAGGTGAGGGAACGTCATCCGGACGCCGCTGTTCCGTGGTTCCGCCGGTCCTGGGCCGGCTCCCGTGCCGCACCGCGTCGGCCGTCCTTCCGCGCCTGACCGGCTTCCGCCCCGCGCGGGACCGCGTGTCAGGGGGTGCGTGCCCGCGGCGTCGGGGCCGGGCACGACCCGTCGTCCGTGGTCGTCCCGGCCCCGGCACCGGACTCGGTCCGGCGCGCGGTCGCGCTCAGGCGGGCTTCTCCGCCTTCGACAGGGACAGCGGCTCCGCGGCCGCCCGTGCCTCCTTGCGCCGCCGGCGGCGGCTTCGCCGCGGATCCTGATCGGGGAGCCAGCCGAAGGCGAGGCAGCTGCCCACGGTCCCGAGGAGCAGCCCGATGAGGAAGCCCCCGAGGTTCGAGGTGAGCCAGGTGCCCAGCGAGAGCAGGACGCCGATGATCGAGTAGAACAGGCGCTGCGACGGGTTGAACAGGATCAGCAGCCCGATCAGCACCATCAGGGTCGGCAGGAGGTAACCGGCCAGGCCCTGCATGCCGATGTGCAGGATGACCGGCAGCGGCGCCTTCATGGTCACCAGGATCTCCGTCCCGCCGAGGACGAGCAGCAGGCCGCCCGGGAAGGGGCGGCGCGCGCTCCACCGGCGGAAGCCGTTCACTTCGAGCAGCCCTTGCTGTCGAAGCTCATGCGCAGGTCGGGCAGCTTGAAGACGGCCGCGGTGGCGGCGTAGTTGTGCTGGTACAGGTCGGTGATGACGACCTTGTCGGCCTGCTGTCCGTAGACGCCCGGCAGGCCCCGCGTGCCGACCTTGTCGAAGGTGCTGGCGTCACGGCCGATCTCGATGTTGTTGAAGTCGGCGTTGCCGGTGATCTCGTCGGAGTCGATGGCGAGGTTCTCGACGCCCACCTTGGTGCCCTTGTTGCCGGCGGTGAGGACGAGCTGGATGCCGCCGAGGTCGACGCTCTGGCAGAGGTTGGTGAGCTTCCCGGACTTCACCACCGAGGTGACGACCAGCACCTGACCGCCGGTGTCGCCCTGGTTGGGGCTGTCCTCGATCATGTGGTCCAGGGAGCCGAACTGTGCGAAGCCGTCGCCCTCGAGCTTGTCGGCGGTGACCACGAACGGCATTCCGGAGATCGCGAACTGCACGCCCAGCGCTCCCTGGGCGGTGAGGACCGCGAGTCCCGCGGCGGCGAGGGTCGCGGGGACCGCCATCACGGCGGCCCGGCGCAGCCGGACCCGGCCGCGTCTTTCCACGGAACCGCTTTCCGGGTTCTCGGGGGTGTTCTCGGCGGACGACGAGACGTCCGAGGACGAGGCCATGTCTGCTCCCAGGGGCATAGTCATGCGGGTTGGGCTTCAGCGGCGCGTTGTCCTGGCGCGGACAGCGGCTGCCGCGTACGCCTCCTCACGGCTCCCGGAAGCCGGAAGGGCTTTCACGTTACGCGGCAGTAGCCAACGAGGAAGTTACCGATGGTTACACCGGGGGGTCAAGGGAGGTGTGGAAAAACGGTGTCCATGGTGTGCGGCCTGCGCCCCGGCCGGTTCACCGGCCCGTCGCATTTATCTGTTGCCGCATCAACTTCCTTACAGCTCCTTGACGTTGACTGATACACGGGTCTACAAATCTCGTGGTTCAGCCCGGATCCGTGGCGCCGGATCCGCCGCGCGGTGACCGTTGTCCGCGCTCCCGGACCCGGTCCGGCCGTCGCCAGTCGGCGGCCGGACCCCCGCCAGTACGGGTACACCTGCCCGGGCATCCAGCACGGGCCGTCCTGCGCCCGAGTTCGCGTTTCTCCACGGCGCCGTCCAGGACCGCATGCCCCTGCCGTTCGGCACGACGCCGCTTCCGCTGCCGGTCCGTCACGTACGGAGAAGGCGTCACGGGCCGGCGCCGGCGACATCGGGACGCACCCCGCTGGTCTCCCCACATGAAGCACGACTCCCCAGCAGTTCCCCCCACTTCAGGAAAGAGGCACCCGCATGCGCATCCGTTCACTCCTCGCCGCCGCCGGCACCGTCACCGCCCTCTCGCTGGCGGCCGTCACCCCGGCCTCCGCGGCCGGCCCCGCGGTCCTCACCACGGCGAACGGCGACGTCGCCGTCGGGGACCAGCTCGTCGCGTCCCTGGCCGGCGGCACCGCCGCCACGTTCTACTCCAGCGCCACCGGCACCAGCGGCGTCTCGTGCGCGTCGTCCAGCTTCTCGGCCACCGTCACCGCCAACCCCGCCGCGCCCGGCACCGCCACCGAGTCGCTCACCGCGCAGACCTTCGCCAACTGCACCTCCAACGTCCTCGGCGTGCTCGGCGTCACCAGCATCACGGTCAACAACCTCCCGTACGCGGCGGCCGTCACCTCCGGCGCCGGCATCACCGTGTCGCCGCCCGCCGGCTCCAAGATCCGCACGACGGTCGTCCTGCGCACGCTGCTGGGCAGCGTCAACTGCATCTACGAGGGTCCCGCCCTGGCCGGTACGACGAGCAACGCCGACAACAGCATCGCCTTCGCCAACCAGCCGTTCACCAAGCTGTCCGGCTCGTCGCTCTGCTTCGCCAACGCCTACTTCAGCGCCAAGTACGCCCCGGTGACCAGCGGCGGACTGCCCGTCACGGTCAACTGAGCGAAAGGACGACACCGATCAGCGCCGTCGCAGGCGCAGCACCAGGGCGGCGCCGCCGGTCAGCACCAGGACCGCGGCGGCGCCGCCCGCCACCACGGGCGCGGACGGCCCGGCGCCGGCTCCGGCCGTGGACGCCACCGGGCTGCTCACGGGCGTGGCCGGGGCGGCCGGGGCGGGTGAGGCGGCCGCCGCGGCCGCCCCGGCCGTCGTGGGCGTACCGGGCGCGGCGGACGTGGCCGTGACCGGGGCGCCGCCCGTCGGCGGTTGCGGCGTCGTGGTCGCCGCGGCCGCCGACGGCGCGGACGCCTTCGCCGGCGCCTTCGGGAACACCACGTCCGAGCACGAGTAATAGGTGTCCGGCGTACTGCTGTTCTGCCAGATCGTGTACAGCACCTGCCGCCCGGTCCGGTCCGCGGGCAGTCTCGCCGTGATGCGGTAGGCGCCGTCGGTCAGCACCGGGTCCCTGATCTCGGCGAAGGGGCGCGCGGGCAGGTCGGACCAGGTCAGCGGCCGCGAGGGGTCGTAGCCCTGCTTCGTCAGGTACAGCTTGAACGTGCCGGTGTGCGGGATCGTCGAGACGTACCGCATCCGCAGCGTCCCGCCCGGCGCCAGCCGGGTCGAGGGCCAGTCGGCGCGGGCGAGGTCGAGGCCCCGGTAGGCGGGCAGGCCGCCGCTGCACAGCTGCCCGTCGGGAACGACCTGCCGGTCGCGGCCGTTCACGTTCGCGACGCGCAGATTGTCCCAGGCGGTGAAGGCGCCGCCGTTGGCCGCCACGGCGGCCCGGCAGGCCGCGGACCGGGACGGCGCGCCGCCGTCGGGGGAGCAGGCGTACACCCGGCTGACCGGATCCGTGGGCGCGCCGTGCGCCTCGGCGGGTCCCGCGGCCCACAGGCCCAGCAGGAGCGGGGCGAGGGCCGCGGCCGCGGTGGCCGCCAGGGCGGTGGTGCGGCGTGCGGGGGCGGAGCGTGCGGTGGTGCGGGGCATCGGGGACGTCTCCTCGGCCGGCGCGGGAACGGTCTTCCGTCCAGTACGGACCGCCGGCCCGGCGCGTTCAGTCGTCTCCCGCACCCGGCGTCACATGAGCAAAGCGGGACGATCGCCGGCGAACGCCCGCCGTCAAGGGTGGGTTTCCGGCCGGACCGAGGGTTTCCCCTGTATTCGCACGGCTGTTCCTCTGCCTGTCGTTCCACCACGGCTGACCCACAGGTGACCCCAGGGGTCGGCACCGCGCCTGGCCGGCCCTCGCGTTGCTCCTCGATTCACCCCCCGCCGCTTCGACGACGAAGCGAATCGACCGCCGCTCCGCCCCGCCCGGCGCCTGCTCCGGCGGCTGCGGCGCGGGTCCGGCGGACGCGGCGAGGACGGTGCGGGCGGTGACCGCGGGCTCCGGCGGCTCCACGGGGGGCGCCACCTTCACCAGCACCACCGTCGTGTCCGTCCCGGACGACGGCTCGGCGATCGAGTCCTCCCTCGCGGTGACCGGCCGCACCGGCAACGCGCCCCCGGCCCTCCAGGCCGGCGTGGACATCACCCACACCTACCGCGGCGACCTGGTCATCGACCTGGTCGCGCCGGACGGTTCGACGTACCGCCTGAAGTCCTCCAGCACCTCGGACTCCGCGGACGACGTCAACACCACCTACACGGTGAACGCCTCCGGCGAGGTCGCCAACGGCACCTGGAAGCTGCGCGTCCAGGACGTGGCCGTCCAGGACACGGGCCGGCTCAACCGCTGGAAGCCGACCTTCTGAGCGAGCGCGAACGGCTGACGGAGCCGTACGCCTGAGGGAGCCGGGACTCCCGTGCGAACGGGCGGGCCGGCCGGTGCGGATGGACACCGGCCGGCCCGCCGCGCGTGCGGCGGAGACGGCTTCGCGAGCGGGACGCCGCAGGAGCGGGCCGAAGCGCGTGGGCCGTCGCCCCCGCCGAGGACGCGGTCAGGGCGCGCATCGTCGCCGGTGTCCTAGGAGGCGGCGCGCTCCAGCGACGCCAGGACGCGCTCCCCGCGGTCGGCCCGGGCGTCGAGGCCGGGCAGCAGGCCCGGGACGGCGACGCTGGGCAGGACGTGCGCCCACATGACCGACAGCCGGTCGGCGAGGTCCCCCCGGCCGGTCAGCGCCCGTGACATCAACTGGATCCCGGCGAAGGCGCCCACCAGCAGCTCCACCGTCTCCGACGGCTTCACCGTCGGCAGCAACTCGCCCCGCTCGCGGGCCGCCTCCAGCAGCTCCGTGAGCCGCTGCGCCCACTGCCGGAACGGCTCGCCGTGATCGACGCCGGACGGCGTCTCCTGGTCCACCGCCAGCCGCACGCTGCCCCGCAGCAGCGCGTTGCTCAGCAGCCGCTGGCCCACCACGAACGTCATGTCGACGATCTCCTGGAGCTTGCACGGCTGCGGCGGGACCGCCCCGAAGGGCACCTGCTCGTTGAGCACCGCCTGCGCGAGGGACTCCTTCGACGGGAAGTGGAAGTACAGGGCGCCTTTGGTGACCTCGGCGCGCTCCAGAACCATGGCGATGGTGGTGGACGTGTAGCCGTGCTCGTCGAAGACCGCGCCGGCCGCCTCCAGGATCGCCCTGCGCGTCCTGATCGCGCGCTCCTGTTTCGCCATAAGAGCCCCTTCACGGCACCGAGTCGGCCCGTACCCGCGATCGTGAGCGGGTGCGGCCCGATCATAGGATGCCGTCGACTGATCTCATTGAAAACAAACCGGTCGCCTCGTACTCTAACGCTCACCGGAGCGGACGGTTCTCCGTCTGCCGTGGCCTTCGGGGGACCGTAGGGAGAGAGATGACTCGACCGCGGCAGCTTGCCGATGCTCCGACCCTGACGGCAACCGTGCCACGCCAGCTCGTCCACCGCGCCGCCGTCGCCGAAACCCTCCTCACCGGCTGGCGGCGCACCGGGACCGACCGCTTCACGGTCTCCGCCCAGTGGCCCCGGGCGCACGGTTTACACGTGTCGCAGGACTGGTCCTCGTACGACCCGCTGCTCGTCGTCGAGACGATCCGGCAGAGCGGCACCCTGATCACCCACGCAGAGTACGACGTGCCCCTGGACCACCAGTTCGTGCTCCAGGAGTTCCACGTCCGCACGGCCTTGGGGCGGCTGGGCGTCGGCCCGCTGCCGGCCGAGCCGGAGGTCGACCTGGTCTTCACCGACCTCCAGTACCGCGGCCGCCGTCCGGCCGCCGCCCGCTACACCGCGCACGTCCTGCGCGAGGGCGACCGCGTGGCGACCGCGGACGTCGCCTTCACCTGCGTCAGCGGGCCCGTCTACCGCAGGCTGCGCGGCGGCCGCACCCCGGACACGGTGACCGCCGTGCCCGTCCCGCCCGGCCTGCCCGCCGCCTCCGTCGACCGCGCCCTCGCCTCCGACGTCGTCCTCGCCGCCACCGACCGCCCCGCCCGCTGGCAGCTGAGAGTAGATACCGCACACCCCGTTTTCTTCGACCACCCGCTCGACCACGTGCCCGGCATGCTCCTGCTGGAGGGCGCCCGCCAGGCGGCACGGCTGCGGACGGGCGGCGGACGGGCGCCGGTCGCGTACCGCGCGCACTTCCACCGGTACGCCGAACTGGACGAACCCGTCTGGTTCGAGGCGCAGGACGGCCACGGAACCGATGTACGGGTGCGGGGAGTTCAAGGGGAGTCGGCAGTCTTCGAGTGCCTGGTGGATACCGCCCGACGGTGAGCTATGGTGTACGAGGGGTCAGAAACAAACGGCACGACCCGTTCTTTACCGGCGGCCCGGGAGAGTCCAGTCGATGGCGAGGCAGTTACGCGCCGAACAGACCCGCGCGACGATCATCACGGCTGCGGCCGACCTGTTCGACCGGCACGGTTACGAGTCGACCAGTCTCAGCGACATCGTCGAGCACGCCCATGTCACCAAGGGCGCCCTCTACTTCCACTTCGCGGCCAAGGAGGACCTGGCCCACGCGATCATGGAGTTGCAGTCCGAAGCCTCCCGGCGGGTGGCCGGCGAGATCGAGGACCGGGGCTACCCCTCCCTCGAAGCCCTGATGCGCCTCACCTTCGGCATCACCCGGCTGTCCGTCGAGGGGCCCATCGCCCGCGCGGGGCTGCGGCTCGCCACCGGCGCGGCCCCGCCGCGGACACCCGTCCCGCACCCCTTCACCGAGTGGCTGGACCTGGTGTCCCGGCGGCTGACGGCCGCGGTCAAGGAGTCCGACATCCATCCGGACGTCGACGTCGACGCGGTCGCCCACTCCCTGGTCTGCTTCTTCGTCGGCACCCGCGTGGTGGGCCGCTCCCGCGAGCCGCACGCGCGCCTGCCGCGCCGCATGGCCGAGATGTGGCACGTCCTGATCCGCGGACTGGTCCCGGTGCCCCGCCGGCCGCGCTACCTGAGCCTCGCGGCCCGGCTGGAACGGGAGGTCATGGCGGTGGTGTGAGACGGGGAGCGCGGCCGGGAAACCGGGGGAGCCGGCGTGCGCCGCCTGCCGGAGCCGCCCCGCACCCCCGCGATACGGTGAGCCGCATGCCCGACACCCCCGCCCCGCCCGTGCTCGTCGGCGACCGGCCCGGCTCCTTCCCGCACGCCGTCCTGGCCGAGCGGCACCCCGCGATCATCCGGCAGGTGCGGGACGCCTTCCCGTACGGACCCGACATCCACCGCGCCCTGGACGAGCTGCTGACGAGCTGCACCCGGGGGGTGATCGAGGCGCTCCCGGCCGACGCCCACGACCGGGACCGGTGGCGGGCCTGGGGCCTCGACGACCACGCGGGCCGGCCCTGGTCCGAGGTGCCGTGGCTGTGGGCGGAGAGCTACTTCTACCGCCGTCTCCTGCACGCCGTCGGCTACTTCGCGCCCGGCCCCTGGCAGGGCATCGACCCCTTCCGCCCCTTCAAGCTCGCCGAACTCGACGCCCCCGCGACCGACGAGGAACTCGCCGCCCTCGACGACCTCGCCGCCCGCCCCGCCGGGGAACGGGCCCACGCCCTGCTGCACGGCTCGCTGTGGGGCAACCGCGCGGACCTCGGCTTCCGGCTGTCCGACGCCACGGCGGAGGGCCGGGCCGCCGTACCGGGACTGGTCGCCGACGACACCGACGCCCTCTGGTCGCTGCTGCCGGACACGCGGTCCGCCACCGGCACCCTGTGCCTGGTCGCCGACAACGCGGGCCGCGAGCTGATCCCCGACCTCCTGCTGGCCGCCCACCTCCTCGCCCACGGCCGGACCGGCCGGGTCGTCCTGCACGTCAAGCCCTGCCCGTACTACGTCTCCGACGCCACGACGGCCGACGTCGTCGACGCCCTGCGCCGGCTGACGGCCGCGCCGGGCGAGGCCGCCGCGTACGGCCGGCGGCTCTGGGCGGCGATGGCCGACGGCACCCTCACGGTCCGCGCCCACCCCTTCGCCGCCGCACCGCTGCCGTACGCGGACATGCCGGACGACCTGCGCGCCGAGTTCGCCGCGGCCACCCTCACGATCGTGAAGGGCGACCTCAACTACCGTCGTCTCGTGGGCGACCGGCCCTGGCCGCCGACGACCCCCTTCAGCGACGTCACCGCGTACTTCCCCGGCCCGGTCGCCGCCCTGCGCACCCTGAAGTCGGACGTCGTCACCGGCTTGACGGCGGACACCGAGGCCGCGCTGGCCGCCGCCGAGGGGCAGCGCTGGCGGACGAGCGGCACGCACGCGCTGATCCAGGTGAGGAGGTGACGTCCGCGCCCGGCGGGTCACGGCACCGACGCCGGCGTACCGCCGAGGGCACGGACGGGCGCTGCCCCGGACACGGTCAGGACGGTCCGCCGTCCTCCCGGAGGAAGTCCTCCACCACCCGGATCAGCTCGAGCGGCGTCTCGTCCATCGCGTAGTGCCCGGCGGCCGGCAACTCGTGGAGCTCGGCGCGCGGGTACCAGCGCAGCCACGTCCCGCGCAGGAGGTCCGCCGGCAGCGCCGGGTCGAGGGCCCCGGTCACGGCGAGGGCGGGCACCGTCGCCCCCTCCGCCCGCTCGTGGAAGTCCTCCCCGGCCCAGGAGTCCAGCCAGGCACGGAACGCCTTGGGGTCGCTGACCTCCAGGGAGCGGGCGACCATCCGGTCCAGCCAGGCGGCCGGACGGCGGCCGCCCGTCGTGACGTCGAGGATGACGCGCCGGTTCTCCGGCCGGTGCGCCGCGTCCGCGAACAGCTCCCACTGCTCCGGCGGCAGCGCCAGCCCCGAGGCGGGCACGGGGGAGACGCCGACCAGCCGGCGCAACCGGTGCGGGGCGTCCGCGAGCAGCCGCTGGCCCACCGCGCCGCCCATCGAGTGCCCGACGACGGAGAACCGCTCCCAGCCGAGCCGGTCGGCCAGCGCGACGAGGTCCCGGGCGGCCTGAGCCGTGCCGTACGGGCCGTCGGCGTCCCGGGCGGCGCCGTAGCCGCGCAGGTCGACCGGCGCGTACTGGAACGCCGTGCGGTCGAGGTCGGGCAGCACCGGTGCGAACGCGGACCGGTCCGCGAACCAGCCGTGCACCGCGAACACCTTGTGGGCGCCGTCGCCGTGCAGCTCATGAGGGAGCACGAAGGAGGTCATGCGACCACGGTGGCCGGTGACCGACGACCCGGCAAGGGCGCGCGCATCGTACGGTTCCCGCCCGGTTCACGCGATGGTGTGATCACGGGCCGCCCGGTGGATGGCCGCCGGCGGCCCCGGGTAGGGCCCGGCCATGACGCAGCCGTTCGAACTCCCGCACTTCTACATGCCGTATCCCGCGCGGCTGAACCCGCACGTCGAGGAGGCCCGCGCCCACTCGACCGCGTGGGCGCGCGAGATGGGCATGCTGGAGGGGTCCGGGATCTGGGACCGGTCCGACCTGGAGGCGCACGACTACGGACTGCTGTGCGCCTACACCCACCCCGACTGCGACGGCCCGGCCCTCTCGCTGATCACCGACTGGTACGTGTGGGTGTTCTTCTTCGACGACCACTTCCTCGACATGTTCAAGCGCGTCCCGGACCGCTCCGCCGGCAAGGCGCACCTGGACCGGCTGCCGCTGTTCATGCCGCTGGACCCGTCGACTCCCGTGCCCGAGCCGCGGAACCCGGTCGAGGCGGGCCTCGCCGACCTGTGGGCGCGCACCGTGCCGGCGATGTCCGCCGACTGGCGCCGCCGCTTCGCCGTCGCCACCGAGCACCTGCTCAACGAGTCGATGTGGGAGCTGTCCAACATCGACTCCGGGCGGATCGCCAACCCCGTCGAGTACATCGAGATGCGCCGCAAGGTGGGCGGCGCCCCCTGGTCGGCCGGGCTCGTGGAGTACGCCACCGCCGAAGTCCCCGCGTCCGTGGCCGGTTCGAGGCCGCTGCGGGTGCTGACGGAGACCTTCTCGGACGCCGTCCACCTGCGCAACGACCTCTTCTCCTACCAGCGCGAGGTCGAGGACGAGGGCGAGAACAGCAACGGCGTGCTGGTCCTGGAGACCTTCTTCGGCTGCACCACCCAGGAGGCCGCCGACACCGTCAACGACATCCTCACCTCGCGCCTGCACCAGTTCGAGCACACGGCCCTCACCGAAGTGCCCGCGCTCGCCCTGGAGAAGGGACTGCGGCCCGACGAGGTGGCCGCCGTCGCCGCCTACACCAAGGGACTCCAGGACTGGCAGTCCGGCGGCCACGAATGGCACCTGCGCTCCAGCCGGTACATGAACCAGGGCGCCGTCTCCGTGGCGCCCTGGCGGAAACCGGCCGGCCCCGGCACCTCCGCCTCCGACGTGGGCGCGCTGCTCGCCGCGGCCGCCGCCGAACGCCTGCGCGCCCACACGCACGTGCCCTACCGGAAGGTCGGCCCCTCCCTGCTGCCCGACTTCCTCATGCCCTTCCAGGTGGAGCTGTGCCCGCACCTGGACGGCGCCCGGGGACGCCTCACCGACTGGGCCCACCGGATGGGCATCCTGCGGGAGGGCGTCTGGGACGAGGACCGGCTCGCGGCGGCCGACCTCCCGTTGTGCGCGGCCGGCCTCGACCCGGACGCCACCCCGGAGCAACTCGACCTCAGCTCCCAGTGGCTCGCCTGGGGCACCTACGGCGACGACTACTACCCCCTCGTCTTCGGCCACCGGCGCGACCTCGCCGCCGCCCGCCTGACCACGGCCCGCCTGTCGGCCTGCATGCCCGTCGACGGGGAGGAGCCGCCCGCCCCCGCCGACGCCATGGAACGCGGCCTCGTCGACCTGTGGCGGCGGACCACCGCCCCCATGACCCCCGGCCAGCGGCGCACCCTGCGCGACGCGGTCGACGTGATGACCGAGAGCTGGGTGTGGGAGCTGTCCAACCAGCTCCAGAACCGCATCCCCGACCCGGTCGACTACCTGGAGATGCGGCGCGCCACCTTCGGCTCCGACCTCACCCTGAGCCTGTGCCGCATGGGCCACGGCCCCGCCGTCCCGCCGGAGATCCACCGCAGCGGCCCGGTCCGCTCCCTGGAGAACGCGGCCATGGACTACGCGTGCCTGGTCAACGACGTCTTCTCGTACCAGAAGGAGATCGAGTACGAGGGCGAGATGCACAACGCGATCCTCGTCGTGCAGCACTTCTTCGGCTGCGACTACCCGACCGCGCTGGGCGTCGTCCACGACCTGATGACCCGGCGCATGCAGCAGTTCGAGCATGTCGTCGCGCACGAACTGCCCGTTCTCTACGACGACTTCGACCTGTCGGCCGAGGGCCGCGAGGCCATGCGCGGATACGTCGCCGACCTCCGGAACTGGCTGGCGGGCATCCTGAACTGGCACCGCCGGGTGGACCGCTACAAGCCCGCCCACCTGGCCCGCCGCGCCCACGGCTTCCTCCCGGACCGCCCGCCGGCCGCCCCGACGCTGTCGGCGAGCCCGGCGCCGGCAGGCGTCCCGAAGCCGCCCGGCGGGCCGGTGCCGCCGGGCGTTCCCGCGGCGCCGGGCACCGCCGCCCTGCGGGCGGGCTGACGCCTCACCGGGGCCGGGCCGCCCGCCCCCGCCGGGGTGCCGGGCCCAGGGGACGGGAGACCGCGGGGGCCGCTTCTCCCGTCCCGCCGGACGTGGTCCGTCCCCGCTCCCGAGGCGGTCGCGCACCCGTTCGGCGCGCTCGGTGGCCCTGGCGCCGCCGTCCACGGGCGGATCGCCGATGCGGGCGAGGACGAGCGCGGCGGTGTGCCTTCCGGCGAGGTGGCTGACGCCGTCACCGGACACGGACGTCAGACCTAACGGTCCGAAGATCCCCGACCATTAACACCCGTCAATCGGCTCGCGCCGCCCCCGCAGTCCGGGCAGGATGCTGCCCGTAGCCATCACGTCCCGCAGACGCCCGTCAGGGAGGACCGGATGACCGGCAGCACGCCCGCGCCCTTCACCGCGGAGGACTACCGGGCCCGCATGGAACGGGCCGCGCGGGAGGCCGGCGACGCGGGACTGGCCGGCCTCCTGGTGGCACCCGGCCCGGACCTCGTGTGGCTCACCGGCTACGCGCCCCCCGCCGTCACCGAACGGCTCACCCTGCTCGTCCTCGCCCCCGGCCGGGAACCCGTCCTGGTCGTCCCCACCCTGGAGGCCCCCGACGCCGCGAAGGCGGCCGGCGCCCCGGTGCTGACCCTGCGGGACTGGACCGACGGCAAGGACCCGTACGCCGTCGCGGCGGGCCTCCTGGAGGCGGGCGGGCGGTTCGGCGTCAGCGACAACGCCTGGGCGATGCACCTGCTGGGCCTGCAGAAGGCCGTGCCCGGCAGCTCCTACGCCTCCCTCACCGAGGCCCTGCCGATGCTGCGGGCCGTCAAGGACGCGGCGGAGCTGGAGCTGATGGCCGCCGCGGGGGCGGCCGCGGACCGGACGTTCGAGGAGATCCGGAAGGTGCCCTTCGCCGGCCGCCGGGAGTCCGAGGTGGGCGCCGACCTCGCCGGTCTGCTGCGGCGCTTCGGCCACTCGCAGGTCGACTTCACCATCGTCGCCTCCGGACCCAACGGCGCCGACCCGCACCACGAGGTCGGCGACCGCGTCATCGAGCGGGGCGACATGGTGGTCCTCGACTTCGGCGGCCTGAAGGACGGCTACGGCTCCGACACCTCCCGCACCGTCCACGTCGGCGAACCCACCGACGAGGAGCGCCGGGTCCACGACCTGGTGCGCGAGGCCCAGGAGGCCGGCTTCCGGGCCGTGCGGCCCGGCGTCGCCTGCCAGGAGGTCGACCGGGCGGCCCGCGCGGTCATCGCCGGCGCCGGCTACGGCGAGTACTTCGTGCACCGCACCGGCCACGGCATCGGCGTCACCACGCACGAGCCGCCGTACATGATCGAGGGCGAGGAGCAGCCCCTCGTGCCCGGCATGTGCTTCTCCGTGGAGCCCGGCGTCTACCTGCCCGGTCGTTTCGGCGTGCGCATCGAGGACATCGTCACGGTGACCCAGGACGGCGGCCGACGCCTCAACGACACCACCCGCGAGATGGTCATAGTGGACTGAGGCATTCCGTGGAGTCCCCGGCACCCCTCCCGAACGGCAACGGCGCGACCATGACCCAGGCACCCACCCCCACCGCGGACACCGTCCGCAGACTGGTCCGTGCGCTCCTCGAGGAGGGCGAGGACGGCACCGGGGGCGGCGCCGGATCCGACGTACGGCCCGTCCGCGAGGACGACGCCGGGCGGTGCACGTGGTGGGTCGGCGCCCGCCACGTGCTGCGGCTCGCCCCCGACCGGGAGGCGACCCTCCGGCAGCGCCGGGAACTGCGGCTGCGCGACCTCGTCCGCCTGCACGTCCCGGTCGCGGTGCCGACGAGCGTCGCGCACGGCGAGTGGTCGCCGGGCCTGGGCTACACCCTGGACACCCGGGTGCCGGGCGGTACCGGCGAGGAGCACGACGTGTCCGCCCTCGGCGAGGCCGACCTGGCCGGACTGCTCGGCGGACTGCGCGAGGTGCCGGTCCGCCGGGCCGAGACCCTCGGCGTGCCGCGCGCCGCGCCCCGCTCCCTGGAGGCGCTGCGCCGCATGGCCGTGGCCGCCGCCGAACGCCTCGCCGCCGCCGACGAGTTCGACCCGGCCCGCCTGCACCAGCTCACCCCGCCCGGCGCGGCCCAGCTCGCCGCGCGGCCCGTCCCCGCCGTCCTCGTCCACCACGCCCTGCGGGGCGAGCACCTCGTTCTCAGCGCCGACGGCCGGGTGCGCGGTGTCCTCGACTGGACCGGGGCGGTCGTCGGCGATCCCGCCGAGGACATCGCCGGCCTCGCGCTCGCCGTGGGCTCCGGCGCCGCCGTCCGCGCCGCCACCCTCGCCGGCTACGGCGCCCGCCCCTGCCTGCGCGGCCTCTGGCTCGCCCGCTGCGACACCGTCGTCCGCCTCGCCGACCGCCTGGACGGCCGCGGCGCCGACCCCCTGACCCTCCTGCGCACCCGGCTGCGACGGGCCTGGGAGACGATCCTGCTGGAACGGGTCACGGAGTTCCGGGAGGACGGGGCGGACGGGTAGGCGCGCCGAGTGCCGTCCCGCGCCGGCGCGGGACGGCCCCGCTCACTCCTGTTCCAGGACGACGCACGCCTCCCCGGGCAGGTGCAGGAGTCCGTCCGGCCCGGGGGCCTGAACCGGCTCCCAGGCGGCCAGCACGCGCGCCGGCCGCGGGCCGAGGGGGATCGCCGCCGCTGCCTTGCCGAGGTTGACGGCCACCCGGACGTCGCCGCGCCGGAAGGCCAGCCAGCGGGCCTGTGCGTCGTGGGCGACCCTGAGGTCGGCGAGGTCGGGGTCGGTGAGGTCGGCCCGGTCGTGCCGCAGCGCGATCAGCCGGCGGTACCAGTCCAGCACGCGCGCGTGGGGCTCGCGCCGCGGCTCGGACCAGTCCAGGCAGGAGCGTTCGCGCGTCGCCGGGTCCTGCGGATCGGGCACGTCCTCCTCCGCCCAGCCGTGCGCGGCGAACTCGCGCCGCCTGCCGCGCCGTACCGCCTCCGCGAGCTCGGGGTCGGTGTGGTCGGTGAAGAACTGCCAGGGGGTGCCGGCGGCCCACTCCTCGCCCATGAACAGCATCGGCGTGAACGGGGAGGTCAGCGTCAGGGTGGCCGCGCAGGCCAGCAGGCCGGGGGAGAGGGCGGCGGCCAGGCGGTCGCCCTGCGCGCGGTTGCCGACCTGGTCGTGGGTCTGGCTGTAGCCGAGGAGCCGGTGCGCGGGCAGCCGCGCGCGGTCCAGCGGGCGTCCGTGGCGGCGGCCCCGGAAGCTGGAGTACGTGCCGTCGTGGAAGAAGCCGCCGGTCAGGGTCTTGGCCAGGGCGGCGAACGGGTCGCGCGCGAAGTCGGCGTAGTAGCCCTGGGACTCACCGGTGAGGGCGGTGTGCAGGGCGTGGTGGAAGTCGTCGTTCCACTGCCCGTGCAGCCCCAGGCCGCCCTCCCGGCGGGGCGTGACGAGCCGCGGGTCGTTCAGGTCGGACTCGGCGATCAGGAACAGAGGCCGGCCCGTCTCCGCGGCGAGCGCGTCCACGGCCGCGGACAGCTCCTCCAGGAACGGGTACGCGCGCGTGTCGGCCAGCGCGTGCACCGCGTCCAGGCGCAGCCCGTCCAGCCGGTAGTCGCGCAGCCAGGCCAGCGCGCTGCCCAGCAGGTACGCGCGCACCTCGTCCGAGCCGGGCGCGTCCAGGTTGACGGCGGACCCCCACGGCGTGTGGTGCGTGTCCGTGAAGTACGGGCCGAACGCGGGCAGATGGTTGCCGGACGGGCCGAGATGGTTGTGCACGACGTCCAGGACGACGCCGAGTCCCAGCTCGTGGGCCCGGTCGACGAACCGCTTCAGCGCCTCGGGACCGCCGTACGGCTCGTGCACCGCCCACAGCGAGACGCCCTCGTACCCCCAGCCGTGCCGGCCGGGAAACGGGCACAGCGGCATCAACTCGACGTGGGTGATCCCCAGTTCGGCGAGGTGACCGAGCCGCTCGGCGGCCGCGTCCAGCGTGCCCCCGGGCGTGTACGTGCCCACGTGCAGCTCGTACAGGACCGCGCCCTGCAGCGGCCGCCCGGGCCACGGCGCACGCCACGCGTACCGGGCCTGGTCGACGACCGCGCTCAGGCCGTCGGGGCCGTCCGGCTGGCGGCGCGAGCGCGGGTCGGGCAGGACCGGGCCGTCGTCCACCGCGAAGCCGTACCGCGACCCGTCGGCGGCCTCCGCCTCCCCGGTCCACCACCCCGCTCGCCCGGGATCACGTTCCAACGCGCGCGTGACGCCGTCGCACCGGAGCGACACTCGTTCGGCCTGCGGTGCCCACACCTCGAACTGCACGGACGGTTCCCCTTCGTCTGCTCACCGTGAGGTAGTCCGTCCCATCGTGCTCCAAACGGGACCGATCCGCCGGGGAACACCCGGGCACGCGCGTGACGAGCACGGATTTCCCGTTTTCTGGACACTCACGGTTCACTGACCGACAATCACCAGCGTGACGTCGTCTTTCGAGTTCCACACGTACCCCGCGCGGTTGTCCGACGCGGAACGCGACCGGGCGCTGAAGGTGCTCCACGACGGCGTCGCCATGGGCCGCCTGTCGCACGACACGTTCATCCGGCGCATGGAGCTGGCGCTCGCCGCCCGCCGCTCCGACGAACTCGCCGCGCTCACCGCCGACCTGCCCCAGGAGAACCGCTTCTCCCGTGCCGTCTTCGGCACCGTCGAGGCGGTCTCCGGCTTCACCGTCCGGCTGCGTCGGGCCTGGCAGGCCGAACGGCTGCCCAAGCTGCTGCTGCCGCACCCCGGCACCGACCACCCCCTGCGCATCGGCCGGGACCCCGCCAACGGCCTCAGGCTGACCCACGAGAGCGTCTCGCGCGTGCACGCGGAACTCCGCCGCCAGGGCGGCACGTGGGTGCTGCGCGACCTCGGCTCGACCAACGGCACGACCGTCAACGGGCGCCGGGTCATCGGCGCGGCCGTCGTCCGCGAGGGCGACCAGGTCGCCTTCGGGAGGATGGCCTTCCGGCTCTCCGCCAACTGATCGCCGGTCGAGTCCGCCGTCCCGGGGCGGTGTCGACGTGCCCCTGCGCGATGGCGCACCGCCCGCGTCCTGGAACGCCTCCTCGCGCGCGTGCGGCGCCGGCTCCCCGGCGGCCCCGGCACGGCCCGCCCGTCCGCCCCGCCGCCGACCGCCTCCTGCTCCGCCCCGGCCTCGCCGGCGCCCCGGCCGTCCGCCGGGCGGAGCACCCGGCGCGAGGCGTGCCCGCCGCGTCCGAACCGGCCGGGCGCCCCGCCCCGGCGCACGATCGGGTGAGCCGGACTGGGGAACGCGGCCGGCCGTGCCGATGCACCGGGCATGACGCGATTCCCCACCCCCCGCCTCCTCGTCGCCCTCCCGGCCGCGGCCGCGCTCCTCCTCGCCGCCGTCGTACCCGCGCGGGCCGCCGCGCCGCACCTCCCCGCCCCCGGCGACTGGCTCCGGCTCTCGCTCACCGCGGGCGACTCCCCGGCCGGCGGCGCCCGCGCCACCCTGCTGCTGTGCGACCCGCCGCAGGGCGGCCACCCCCACGCCGCGGAGGCCTGCGCGGACCTCGCGGCGGCGGACGGCGACATCCGCGCCGTCCCCCCGCAGGACGGCATCTGCGCCCTCGTGTACGCCCCGGTGACCGCACAGGCCGCCGGCCGGTGGAACGGCCGCCCCGTCGCCTACACCGAGACCTTCGCCAACGCCTGCGTGATGCGCGCCCGGACGGGCGCCGTCTTCGCCCTGGACGACGTGCGAGGGCCGGAGCGCCCGGAGCCGCCGGTCCGGACCGTCCCGCCCGGGCGCTGACACCGGCGGCGCGGGGCCTACGCCG
This sequence comes from Streptomyces sp. NPDC017936, assembly GCF_044328485.1. NCBI lineage: Bacteria > Bacillati > Actinomycetota > Actinomycetes > Kitasatosporales > Streptomycetaceae > Streptomyces > Streptomyces sp. NPDC017936. The sequence goes on from NZ_JBIRHK010000007.1 coordinate 394,954, forward strand.
TCCCCTCGCGTGCGTGCAGCGCCGCCGCCACGACCGTGCGGGACTGGTGCTCCACCTGGTGCTCCACGGGCACCCAGCGGGCGCGGAAGCGTTCGGCGAAGGCCTCGCTCCAGGTCTCGACGAGCCGCTCCAGCCGGGGGGCCGCACGGTCGTCGTGGTCCTGGAGGACCCGCCGCAGCATCGACGCCGCCCGCAGCGGCAGCCGCCGGGCGAAGGCGTCCACGCTGCCGACGTACGCCCTCGTGGTGTCGGCCGGCGGGATGTGGGTCAGGTCCGCGGCCAGGCCCGGCACCAGCTCCAGCCCCCACCGGGCCGCTCTCAGCAGCGGCCCGTCGGCCCCCTCCAGCCGCGGCAGCGCCTCCGCCAGCACCCGCTCCACCTCCCCCGTGTCCCGCAGCAGCCGGCGCGCCAGCCGCCGGATCGCCGCGGCCGGAGCGGGGTGCGGGGCGGGATCGTCCACCATGTCGCTCGCCCACATCGGCACCTCGACGACCGCGGTCAGGCCGCCGTAGCGGTGGGCGTGGTACCAGGTGCTGTGCCGCGCGTCGTCCGGCATGCTCGGGTACGCCGCCCTCACCCCCGGCCCCGGCATCACGTGCACGCCCGGTCCCGAGGCCGGCCAGCCCGCCGCGTCGGAGGCGCCCGTCTCCACCGGGATGTGCAGCTGGGCGGCCGACTTGGCGAACGGTTCGGCGAGACCCGGGACGTCCCTCGTCAGCTGCACCCAGCTGCCGCCCAGCTCGGTGCCGTGCAGCGTCACCTGGAGGTAGGGCCGCAGCTCGTCGATGACCCGGGTCAGCGCACGCGTCTCGGGCGGCAGCCGGTCCGGGGGCAGGACGGCGGGCGACCACTCCGGCTGCTCCGGGCCGGCCGGCCGGAAGAAGCCGAGGTGGTACTCGAGCAGGCTGCGCGGCGCCGGGGCCGTGTGCAGACTCGCCCCGTCGGGGTCCGCGCACAGCAGGAAGTGCCAGGACGTCCCGTCCCGCAGCTCCCGCTCGTGCAGCACCCGTTCGGCCAGGGCGAGGAGCGTCGGCCCGCCGGTCGGCTCGTTCGCGTGGGCCCCGGCGACCACCAGCACGGCCCGCCGGGCACGGCCCACCGAGAGCAGGTGCAGGGGCCGTCCCGCACGGGACAGCCCCACCTGCCGCAGCGCGCACAGGGCGGGCTGGAGCGCGACCAGCGCCCGGGCGGAGAGCGTCAGTTCGGTCACCGAGGGGTAGCGCTGCTCCGGCAGGAGACTCACCCCCGTCACGTCCGCCCGGCCTTCGCAATCCGCAGTACCCCACGGACGCCACGCCCTGTCAAGAACGCGACCGGGGAGCCTTCCGGGGGCACCCGGGGGCACGCCCGGAGCCGGGGGCGCGGTCAGCGCACCGGACCCACCCGCTCCAGCAGCGCCACCGGCAGCCGTCCGAACAGTTCCGCCACGCGCACGTGCCCGGTGAACTCCCGCTCCCCGTCCAGGACGTCGGCCCACCTCCCCGGCGGCAGCGCCAGCAGGGTCTCCCGCCAGCCGCCCGCCTCCGCCAGCCGCAGCGACAGCCGTGTCACCGCCGTGACGACCTCGCCGGAGCGCGCGAACGCCAGACAGTGGCCGGCGGCCGGCCCCTCGGCGGCCAGCGGCTCGTACGCGGCCGCCGCCCCGAAGACGTCCGGCCGCCGCCGGCGCAGCCGCAGCGCCGCCGCCGTCACCTCGCCCTTCGCGCCGGGGTCCACCGGCGGGAACCGCACCGGCCGCCGGTTGTCCGGGTCGACCAGGGCCCGGTACTCGCCCTCCGTGCCCTGGTAGACGTCCGGCACGCCCGGCATCGTCAGGTGGACCAGCGCCGTGCCCAGCACGTTGGCCCGGACGTGCGGCTCCAGCGCGTCCCGCAGCGCGGCCACCCGCTCGCCGGGCGTCCCGCACGGCCCCGCCGCGAGGAACGCGGCCACCGCCTCCTCGTACGGCGGCTCCTGCTCCGTCCAGCTCGTGAACAGCCCCGCCTCGCGCACATGCTTGAGCAGCGCCTCCCGCACCCGCTCCGGGGCCGCCGGCCCGAGCCCGAACACGGTCTGCCAGGCCGCCCACGCCGTCTGCCCGTCCGGCACGGCCTCCCCGGCCCGCGACACCTGCGCCAGCACCTCCGCCCAGCGCCCCGGGCACTCCGACAGCACGGCCAGCGCGGCCCGCACGTCGGCGCTGCGCTTGGTGTCGTGCGTCGACACGACCGTCCCGCTCACCGGCCAGTCCCGCTGCACGCGCGCGCAGTAGGCGTGGAACGCGTCCGGGGACACCCCCGGCCGGCCCGGATCGCCGCCCACCTCGTTCGCCGACAGCAGCGGCACGTACCGGTAGAACGCCGTGTCCTCCACCGCCTTGGCCCGCAGCGCGGACGCCGTCTGCGCGAACCGCGTGCGGAACTCCACGGCCGCCGGCCCCGGGTCCCGCCCCAGCACCAGAGCGCGCACCACGTCGACCGCCCCCGCCTCCTGCGGGACGGCGAAGGCCTGCCGCGCCTCCCCGGCCGCCTCCGCGGTGACGACGGCGGCCGCGTCGTCCGCGGTGTACGGCCGGTACACCTCCATCCGCACCAGCAGCTCCTCCAGCGCCGTGCGCAGCGCCCAGGGCGCCCGGTCGCGCAGCGCCGGGTCCGGCGAGGCGGCGCACACCCGGACCGCCGCCCGGGTCAGCCGGTCGAGCTCGGTGGCCAGCTCGTGCGAGAGCACTCCGTACGCCGCCCGCCGCGCGGTCGCCGCCCAGTCCCCGCCCCGGTCCGCCTGCGGGGCCGCGAAACGCCCGTACAGCTCCCGCAGCCGGCCCGCGCCCTCCGGGTCGAGGAAGAGGCCGTCGACGTGGCGCAGGGCGTCGTAGCCGGTGGTGCCGGCCACCGGCCAGGCGTCCGGCAGGCGCTCCCCGTCCGCCAGGATCTTCTCGACGACCGTCCAGCGGCCCCCGCTCGCCTCGTGCAGCCGTTCCAGGTAGGCGCCGGGGTCGGCGAGGCCGTCGGGGTGGTCGACGCGCAGGCCGTCCACCACGCCCTCGTGCAGCAGCTGGAGGATCTTCGCGTGCGTGGCCTCGAACACCTCGGGGTCCTCCACCCGCACCCCGATCAGCTCCGAGATGCTGAAGAACCGCCGGTAGTTCAGCTCGGTACGGGCCAGCCGCCACCACACCGGCCGGTACCACTGCGCGTCCAGCAGCCGGGGCAGCGGCAGGTCCCCGGTGCCCTCGCGCAGCGGCAGGACGTGGTCGTGGTAGCGCAGGACGTCCCCGTCGACGCGCAGGTCCTCCGACACCTCGCCCAGCGGCCCGCCGAGCACCGGCAGCAGCACCTGGCCTCCTTGCGCCTCCCAGTCGATGTCGAACCAGCGCGCGTACGCCGACGCCGGGCCCTCCCGCAGCACCTCCCACAGGGCGCGGTTGTGCCGCGGGACGGCCGCCATGTGGTTCGGCACGATGTCCACGACCAGCCCGAGCCCGTGCTCCCGCGCGGTGCGGGCCAGCGCCCGCAGCCCCTCCTCGCCGCCCAGTTCCTCGCGCACGCGCGCGTGGTCCACCACGTCGTACCCGTGCGGGGAGCCCGGCACGGCCTCCAGGACGGGGGACAGGTGCAGATGCGACACGCCGAGCGAGGCCAGGTACGGCACGACCGCCGCCGCGGCGGCGAACGGGAACGCGGGCTGCAGCTGGAGCCGGTAGGTGGCCGTGGGCACGACGGGGGCGGGGCGCGCAGAGGTCATGGAGACCTACGTACCCGCCCTGCCCCCTTTCGTGTCATCGGGCCCGCCAGGTGGACGGACCCCCCGGGTCAGGCCGGCCGCTGCAGCACCGTCATGCTCCGGTCCACCAGGGTCAGCCGGTCACCGGCCGCGACCTTGGGGCCCGCCCCCCGCGCCACCGTCTCCGGGTCGGCCGTGTCCACGACCACCTGCCACTGCCGCCCGTGGTCGACCGGCACCACGAACTCCAGCGGCCGGGGCGAGGCGTTGAACATCAGCAGGAAGGAGTCGTCGGTGATCCGCTCCCCGCGCGCGCCGGGCTCGGAGATCGCGTTGCCGTTGAGGAACACCGCCAGCGCCGAGACCTGCGCCGAGTTCCAGTCCCGCTGGGTCATCTCCTTGCCCTCGGGGGTGAACCAGGCGATGTCCGACAGCTCGTCGTGGGTGCCCTCCACGGGCCGTCCGTGGAAGAAGCGGCGCCGGCGGAAGACCGGGTGCTCCCTGCGCAGCCGCACCAGCGCGCGGGTGAACGCGAGCAGGTCGCTGCCGTCCTGCCCGGGTTCGGGCCACTCCACCCACGACAGCTCGCTGTCCTGGCAGTAGGCGTTGTTGTTGCCGCGCTGGGTGCGCGCCACCTCGTCGCCGTGACTGATCATCGGCACGCCCTGGGACAGCATCAGGGTGGCGAGGAAGTTGCGCATCTGCCGGGCGCGCAGCTCCAGCACCGCCGGATCGTCGGTGTCGCCCTCCGCCCCGCAGTTCCAGGACCGGTTGTGGCTCTCGCCGTCCCGGTTGTCCTCGCCGTTGGCCTCGTTGTGCTTGTGGTCGTAGGACACCAGGTCGTGCAGGGTGAAACCGTCGTGGCAGGTGACGAAGTTGATCGAGGCCAGCGGGCGCCGGCCGTCGTCCTGGTAGAGGTCGGACGAGCCGGTCAGCCGGGAGGCGAACTCCGCGAGCGTGCGCGGCTCGCCCCGCCACAGGTCCCGGACGGTGTCGCGGTACTTGCCGTTCCACTCGGTCCACAGCGGCGGGAAGTTGCCGACCTGGTAGCCGCCCTCGCCGACGTCCCACGGCTCGGCGATCAGCTTCACCTGGGAGACGACCGGGTCCTGCTGCACCAGGTCGAAGAACGACGACAGCCGGTCGACCTCGTGGAACTGGCGGGCCAGGGTCGCCGCGAGGTCGAAGCGGAACCCGTCGACGTGCATCTCGGTGACCCAGTACCGCAGCGAGTCCATGATCAGCTGGAGCACGTGCGGGGACCGCATGAGCAGGGAGTTCCCGGTCCCGGTGGTGTCCATGTAGTACCGCGGGTCGTCCGTCAGGCGGTAGTACGACGGATTGTCCAGGCCCCGGAAGGACAGCGTCGGTCCCAGGTGGTTGCCCTCGGCGGTGTGGTTGTAGACCACGTCGAGGATGACCTCGATCCCGGCCTCGTGCAGCGCCCGCACCGCCGACTTGAACTCCAGGACCTGCTGCCCGCGGTCGCCCCAGGAGGCGTAGGCGTTGTGCGGGGCGAAGAAGCCGATGGTGTTGTAGCCCCAGTAGTTGTTCAGGCCCATGTCGACCAGCCGGTGGTCGTTGACGAACTGGTGTACGGGCATCAGCTCCAGTGCCGTGACGCCCAGTTCGGTGAGGTGTTCGATGATCGCCGGGTGGGCGAGCGCCGCGTAGGTGCCGCGCAGCTCCTCCGGCAGTCCCGGATGACGCATCGTGAGGCCCTTCACATGGGCCTCGTAGATCACCGTGTGGTGGTACTCGGTGCGCGGGCGCCGGTCGTCGCCCCAGTCGAAGTACGGGTTGACCACCACCGACGTCATCGTGTGCGGCGCCGAGTCCAGGTCGTTGCGCCGGTCGGGGGCGCCGAAATGGTAGCCGTACACCTCCTCGCCCCAGCGGACCGCGCCGCTGATCGCCTTCGCGTACGGGTCGAGCAGCAGCTTCGCCGAGTTGCAGCGCAGCCCCCGCTCGGGTGCGTAGGGGCCGTGCACCCGGAAGCCGTAGCGCTGCCCCGGCATGATGCCCGGCACGTACGCGTGCCGCACGAACGCGTCGCTCTCCCGAAGTTCCACCGCCGTCTCGGAGCCGTCGTCGTGCAGCAGACACAGCTCTACTCGGTCCGCGGCCTCCGTGAAGACCGCGAAGTTCGTACCGGCGCCGTCGTACGTGGCGCCGAGGGGATATGCCTCTCCAGGCCAGACCTGCATGGATACGACTCTTTCAGGTGTGCCGACCCGCTGGGGGTGCCTTGGCATCGAGTCTCCAGGAAAGTGAGGGAACCACCTGTGACTTACGCCCCTCTTACCCGTCGACCAGTGCATACGCCGCGACCGGGCGTGTGCCGACCAGATGGGGCAATCACGTACTCCCGGGGCAATGGGGGAGCAGGGGGAAGATGTGCGCACGACAGTGCGCCGCCACCTGGGCAAGGTGGTGGCGGGAACGGCCGTCGCGGTGGCCGCTACGGCAGCGATGATCGCGGTCACCCTGCCGGGCACGGCGGGGGCGGAGGGAACCGGAGGGGGAACCGGACAGGCCGCGGGCCGGTCGGCCGGACAGCAGCGGGCCGGACAGGGCGCGGGGCAGCAGGGCGGCTCGGCCGCGGTCGAGCCCGGAGTCGTCGAGGAGGCGCCGGCCGAGGGCGAGAAGGGCCAGGGCCGCGACCCCCTCACCGACGACGAGATCGCGCGGGTCCAGGGCCTCGCGGTCGACCGGCGGCTCCTCGACGCCGGCGAGGACGTCGACGGCGACCGCGGCCCGCAGCGCCTGAGCGTGGATCTCGCCGATCCCGCGGCGGACGAGGTCGACGACCCGGACGCGCCCCGGCGCGCCGAGGTGACCCTCTACGACTACAAGAACGACACCCTCGTCACCAGGACCGTCAACCTCGACACCGGCAAGGTCGAGAGCACCGGCACGCAGCGGGGCGTCCAGCCGCCGCTGAGCGCCGCCGAGCAGGACGAGGCGGCCCGACTGCTGATCGGCGACCCGCTGGGCGCGGGCCTGAAGGCGGACTACAAGGACGCCACCGGCAAGGAGCTCACCTCGCCGGACCAACTGGTGCTCGCCGGCATGGTGTACCGCGCCTCGCCGGGCGCCCAGCCCGCCGTCCTCGACCAGTGCGGCGTCCACCGCTGCGTCCGGCTGCTGACGAAGGTCAGGAACGGACCGTGGATCGACACCCGGTCCTTCGTCATCGACCTCAGCGCCCGCAAGGTGGCCGGGCTCGCCGGCTGACCACTCCGTCCAGTTTTCCGACCGTCATCTCCCGTCGTAGGGATGCAGAGGGAGTCCTGTCCTCATGCGCGTGATCAGAAACAGCCGTGCCCGCAAGGGAGCGGCCCTCGGCCTGTCCGTGGCCGCGCTGGCCGCCGGCGCGACGACCGCCGGCACCGGCCCCGCCGCCGCCCGGCCGAAGGCGGCCCCGGCGGCGGCCGCCGACTGCAGCGCCGCCTACCGTATCCAGCAGAAGCTCTCCAACGGCACGACCTGGCGCATGTGCTGGCGCTTCGAGGCCAAGTCCGGCCTCGTCCTGGAGAAGATCTCCTACCAGCCGCCCGGCGAGACCCGCCCGATCCAGGTCCTCAACAGCGCCAAGCTCGCCCAGATCCATGTGCCGTACGACGACGGCAAGAACGAGTACAACGACATCACCGACTACAACTTCGGCTCGGGCCTGGTGAACATGGCCCCCGGCGAGTGCCCCGGCGGCACCATCAAGACGGTGAAGGTCCCCGAGGCGTACAACTCCGAGAACCCGAACGTCAAAGGCCTGTGCACGACGACCCGCGCGCGCGGCCACGCCTACCGCATGCAGACCGACTCGGGCAAGGTCTACCAGGCCCAGGGCAAGGACCTGCTCGTCTACACCGTCAACAAGGTGAGCTGGTACGAGTACATCACCGAGTGGCGCTTCTCCGACGACGGCACCGTCACCATGAACGTCGGCGCCACCGGCAGCCTGTCGCCCTTCGACTACGACGCCGGCGACGGCCGCGGCTGGCCCCTGGGCAAGGGCGCCAAGGCCTACGCCACCAGTCACAACCACAACGTCTTCTGGCGGCTCGACTTCGGCCTCGACGGCTCCTCCAAGACCAAGGTCGAGCAGTACGACTCGGTGGTCAGCCCGCCCGCGGCCGGCGGCCAGGGCCCGACCACCAGGACCACCCGCACCGCCGTCACCAAGGAACTCGCGGGCGACGCCGCGAACATGCGCTGGTGGCGGGTCGTCAGCGCGACCGGCAAGAACAAGGACGGCCACCCGCGCTCGTACGAGATCGTCCCCGGCGCGACCTCCAAGTACCCCGGACGGGCCTTCACCCGGCACGACGTCTACTTCACGCAGTACAACAAGTGCGAGCAGTACGCCAGCAACAACCTGCTCAACTGCGGCAGTCCCCGGCACGGCCACTCCGTCGACAAGTGGGTGGACGGCCAGACGCTCACCCATCCGGTGACCTGGGTCAACGTCGGTTTCCACCACGTCGCCCGGGACGAGGACCAGCAGCCCATGCCGGTCCACTGGCAGGGTTTCTCCATCGCGCCGCGGGACGTCACCGCTATGAGCCCGCTCACTCCGCCCGCCCTCGCGGGCGAGAACGGGCGCCCCGACGACGGAAGTTGAGAAACGACCTGTCCATCCGGCTGCACCGCCGGCCGCTCCCGGAGTACCCTTCCTTGATCGTTGGGACGGGGAGTGCTCGGGGGAGCGGAAGGCGGTGCTTGGGTGGGCTCGGGAGGGCTGGAGCTGCCCCCTGGTGACGAGGGTCACGAGGGAGGATCCTCCACGGACGTCCCGCCCGGCACGGTGTCCCTGGCCCGGCCGATGGAGGGCGCCATCGGGCCGGAGCTGGACTGGGACGCCGACGCCTGGCACGAGGTGCGCACCCGCGCCCAGCGGGCCGGCCGGGCCTACATCTGGCTGAACCTCGTCGAACAACGGCTGCGCTCCGTGGTGGCCGCCGTCCTGCGGCCCATCTACGAACCCGTCCACGGCGACGACTGGGTGGTCGCCGCGGCCGGCCCCGCCGGACAGGAATGGGTGCAGCGCGCGGTCGCCGTCCGCGAGGTCAGCCGCCGCAAGGGCTACCTGCTCGACCCGGCCGACGACAACGTGATCTCCTTCCTCACGCTGCCCCAGCTGCGCGAGCTGATGGTGCAGCACTGGCCCTGCTTCGAGCCGTACTTCGACGACCGCCGGGACGTCGAACTCGCCCTGGACGAGCTGGAGGTGACCCGCAACGTCGTCTCCCGCAACCGGGCGCTGTCCGAGGCCGTGCTGAACCAGGCCGAGCGGGCCTCCGCGCGGCTGCTGGAGATGCTCGGCACCGGCGGCGACGTGCCGTCCGCGCGCCGGCTGCCCGTCGACGCCGTCGAGGACCTGGTGGGCGACCGGTACGCGGACGTCGTCGCCGTCCACACCGACCGGGTGCGGCTGCTGCGCCGGTTCCCCGCCGAGGACATCTTCGACGGCGCCCGCCGCCTCGACGCCATCGGCATCGGCCTCAACCTGCTGGTGCAGAACTTCTCCGGCCGCCGGCTGGTCCGCCTCGCCGAGGCGGGCGCCCGGGTCCGGCTGCTCTTCCTCAACCCGGCCTCCAGCGCGGTCAAGCGCCGCGAACGCGAACTCGGCATGAAGCGCGGAGAGCTGAGCCGGTCGGTGGAGATGAACATCCTGCACATGCGCAGGGTGCGCTCCCGGCTGCGCGACCCGGGCGCCTTCCAGATCCAGGTGTACGACGAGACCCCCCGCTTCACCGCCTACCTCGTCGACGGCGACGGCTCCGACGGCGTCGCGGTCGTCCAGTCCTACCTGCGGCGCATGCGCGGCATGGAGGCGCCGGTGCTGGTCCTGCGCAACGGCAGCCGGGTGGTCAAGTCGGGCGAGGTCGACGAGGGCGGACTCTTCGCCGCCTACCGCGAGGAGTTCGAACTGGCCTGGGCGGATTCGCGTCCGGTGTCCTAAGCTGCCCGGTATCTCCCGATTCCCCCGGGAGGTGAGCGGAATGCGATCCTCCGATTGTCAGTGGCGCATGGGAAGGTGGAGACCACTGGGGGAAGCACCACCAAGAAGGGGGGCCACCATGGCCTGGCACCACGAGCTGCTCATCGGCTTCGACCTGGAGACGACCGGTACGGATCCGCGCGAGGCGCGCATCGTCACGGGAGCCGTGATCGAGGTCAGGGGCGGGCAGGTCCTGGAGCGCCGGGAGTGGCTGGCGGACCCGGGCGTGGAGATCCCGGCGGACGCGGTGGCGGTCCACGGGATCAGCAACGAGCGGGCGGCCGCCGAGGGCCACCCCGCCGACCAGGTCGCGGACGCCATCGCCGACGCCCTCGTGACGCACTGGAGGACGGGCGTCCCGGTCGTCGCGTACAACGCCGCCTTCGACCTGACGCTGCTCACCGCCGAGCTGCGGCGGCACGGACTGCCGTCCCTGCGCGACCGCCTCGGCGGTCTCGACCCGGCCCCGGTCGTCGACCCGTACACCATCGACCGCTGGGCCGACCGCTACCGCCGCGGCAAGCGCAACCTCGAAGCGGTCTGCGCCGAGTACGGCGTCCCGCTCGACGCCGCGCACGACGCCTGCGCCGACGCCCTCGCCGCGGCTCGGCTGGCCTGCGCGATAGCCGAGCGCCACCCCAAGGTCGCGGCCCTCGGCCCGGCGGACCTGCACCGCCGCCAGATCGAGTGGTACGCCGAGTGGGCGGCGGACTTCCAGGACTTCCTGCGCCGCAAGGGCGACGCGCAGGCCGTGGTGGAGGGCACCTGGCCGTTGCGGGAGCCGGCGGACAGCCGCTCCGCCTGAGCCGTCCCGGCCCCGGTCCCGGCGCCGGTCAGAACGGGTACCAGCGCACCGTCGCGTCCCCGTCCCGCAGCGACGCCACCCGGCGCCGGAACTCGGCCAGCGCTTTCGGGTTGGCCGGCGCGTGCTGGGCGACCCAGGCGCAGCTCGCCGTCTCCCGGGCGCCCCGCAGCACCGCACAGCCCTCCCACTCCCGCACGTCCCAGCCGTAGGCCTCGGTGAAGGAGTCGTAGGCCTCGGCGGGCAGGCCGTAGCGGTCGTGGGAGAGGGCCATCACGACCAGGTCGTGCTCGCGCAGATCGGCGGAGAAGGTCTCCAGGTCGACCAGGACCGGACCGTCCGGTCCGGCGTGCACGTTGCGCGGCAGGGCGTCGCCGTGGACGGGGCCGGGCGGCAGGTGCGGGGTGAGCGCGGCGGCGGCCGCCGCGAAGCCGTCCCGGCGCTCGCGCAGATACGCCGCGTCCGCCGGGTCGATCGCGTCGCCCGCGAGCCGCAGCCAGCGCTCCACGCCGGACAGCAGGTCGCGCGGCGGCAGGGCGAAGGAGGGGGAGGGCAGGGCGTGCACGATGCGCAGCAGTTCGGCCAGATCCCGCGGTTCGGCGGGCCGCACCGGGTCGGGCAGCCGGTGCCACACCGTCACCGGGTGCCCCTCGACCAGCAGGGCCTCGGGCCCGGCCGCCCGCACCGCCGGGACGTCCGCCTCGGCGAGCCAGGCCGCGACGGCCAGCTCGCGCCGGGCCCGGTCGAGGAGTCCGGCGTCGCGGCCCACCTTCACCACCAGGTCCCCGGCGGCGAACACCGCGTTCTCGCCCAGAGCGAGGAGCCGCGCGTCCCGGACCGGGCCGGGCAGCACCCCCGCCGTGGCCAGGACGTCCCGCGCGTGTGCCTCGTCCATCGTCCGCCTCCGTGTCGTCGTGTGCCGGCGAGCCCCGGCCCGGGGCCGGCGCCGGGTTCCGGCCATCCCCCGGCCAGTCTCGCATTCCCACAGGTCGGACCGTGTGCGCGGTGCCTTGACGGCGCACACCGGCTTCACGACCATGGCGGGGCCCGTCACCACCACGGGAAGGGGGACCGCCTCGTGCCGTCGACGACCGAGGAGAGCCGCACGCTGCCCCGCGCGCCCGGCACCGCCGCGCCGGCCCGGCCCGGCAGGGGCCGCGGCGCCTGGTTCCTGGTCCTGCCCGCGCTGATCCCCGTCCTGGTGCTGAGCGTCGGCCCGCTGCTCTACGGGATCCTGCTGGCCTTCACCGACGCCCAGTCGGGCCGGACCGAGCCCACCGAGTGGATCGGCGGACTCAACTTCCGGGACCTGCGGCACGACACCCTGTTCCGGGAGTCGTTCCGCATCGGGCTGGTCTGGGCGGTCGGGGTGACCGTCCCCCAGTTCCTGCTCGCCCTCGGTCTGGCGCTGCTGCTCGACGAGCGGTTACGGCTGCGCTGGCTGGCCCGCGCCCTCGCGATCGTGCCCTGGGCCATGCCCGAGGTCGTCGTCGGCATCATGTGGCGGCTCGTCTACAGCCCCGACGCCGGTGTCCTCAACGAGACACTGCGCGACCTGGGCCTCGGCGACGGACGGGACTGGCTGGGCGGCCTCGCGACCGCCCTGCCCGCGGTGATCGTCGTCGGCGTCTGGGCGGGCATGCCGCAGACGACCGTCGCCCTGCTCGCCGGACTCCAGAACACCCCGCGCGAACTCCACGAGGCGGCCGCGGTCGACGGCGCGGGCGCCTGGCGCCGCTTCCGCACGGTCACCTGGCCCGCCCTGCGCCCGATCGCCCTCGCGATCACCGCCCTGAACTTCATCTGGAACGTCAACTCCTTCGCCCTGGTCTACGTCCTGACCAGCGGCGGCCCCGGCGGCCGCACCCGGCTGCCCATGCTCTTCGCCTACGAAGAGGCCTTCCGCTACGGACAGTTCGGCTACGCGGCGGCGATGGGATGCGTGATGGTCGCGGTGATCTCGGTGCTCCTCGCCCTCTTCCTGGTGGGCCGGCTGAAGGGCGGTGACGAGGCATGAGGACCAGTGCCGCGGGCCGCGCCGGGCAGTACCTCGCCCTCCTCGGGTATCTCGTCTTCCTCGCCTTCCCCTTCCTCTGGCTGGTCTCCACCGCCTTCAAGTCGCCGCGGGAACTGGGCGCTCTGCACCCCGCCTGGATCCCCGACGACCCCACCCTCGCCAACTTCCGGCAGGCCTTCGACGAACAGCCGCTGCTGCGCGCCGCGGGCAACTCCCTGCTGGCCGCCACCGGGGCCGCGCTGATCGCCGTACTGGTCGCGACACCGCTCGCCTACGTCATCGCCCGGCGCCGCACCCTGCTCGCACGGGCCGCGACCGGCTGGGTGGTGGTCAGCCAGACGTTCCCGCTGGTGCTGGTGATCATCCCGCTCTTCCTGGTGCTGAAGAACCTGCGGCTGATCGATTCCCTGCCCGGTCTGGTCATGGTGTACGTGGTGTGGGCCCTGCCGTTCGCCCTGTGGATGCTGGTCGGACACGTCCGAGCGGTGCCCGTGGAACTGGAGGAGGCGGCGGCCGTGGACGGGGCCGGGCGGCTCAGGACGCTGGTGTCGGTGACCGCGCCGCTGCTCGCGCCGGGGATCGTGGCGACGGGACTGTTCGCGTTCATCACGGCGTGGAACGAGTTCTTCTTCGCGCTCGTGCTGCTGAAGTCCCCGCAGAAGCAGACCCTGCCGGTCGTCCTCACCCACTTCATCGGCGCGGAGGGCGTCGCCGACCTCGGCCCGCTGGCGGCCGCCGCCTTCCTCGCCACCCTTCCCTCGCTGGTCGTCTTCGCGGTCGTCCAACGGCGGATCACCAGCGGCATGCTCGCCGGGGCGGTGAAGAGCTGATGCGCACGACGGCCGCGGGCCTCCTCGCCCTGCTCCTGCTGCTCGCCGGCTGCACGGACCGGGGCGACGCGGGCGACGGCCCGGTCACCCTGCGCTTTCGGTCACTGGCCTGGCAGGAGGAGTCCGTCGAGGTCAACAAGGAACTCGTGCGGGAGTGGAACGCGAGCCATCCGGACGTCCGGGTGGAGTACGTCCAGGGCAGCTGGGACAGCGTCCACGACCAGCTCCTCACCTCCTTCGAGGGCGGCGAGGCGCCGGACGTCATCCACGACGCCTCCGACGACCTCGCGGACTTCGCCCACGGCGGCCACCTCGCCGACCTGTCCGGCCTGCTGCCCGAGCGGCTCAGGTCGGACATCCCGCGGCGCAGCTGGGAGACGGTGACCTTCGGCGACGGCGTCTACGGCGTCCCCTTCCTCCAGGAGCCGCGTGTCCTCATCGCGAACGCGACCCGGCTGAAGGAGTCGGGCGTGCGGATCCCCACCCCCGAACGGCCGTGGAGCTGGGCCGAGTTCCGCGCGATCACCGAGCGGCTCTCCGGCGACGGCAGGTACGGCGTGGCGTGGCCGCTGAAGGACCCCGTCTCCGCCACCCTCAACCTCTCCCTGTCGGCGGGCGGGCAGCTGTTCCACCGGGACCCGGACGGCAAGGTCACGGTCCGTTTCGAGGCGGGGGACGAGGTCGTGCCGCGCACCGTCCACGACCAGGTCGGCGAGGACGGCAGCGCACCGGGGTCGCTGCTGGGCAGCGGCGGCTCGGACACCCTGCCCGGCTTCTTCGCCGGCAAGTACGCGATGGTCCCGCTCGGCTTCTCCTACCGCCAGCAGATCGTCCAGCAGGCGCCGAAGGGCTTCGACTGGCAGGTGCTGCCCGCCCCGGCGGGAGCCGAGGGGCTCACCCAGGGCGTCAGCCCGCAGACGCTGTCCATCGCCGAGGACAGCCCGCACAAGGAGGAGGCCGCCGCCTTCATCGACTTCCTGTTGCGGCCGCCGAACATGGTCCGGCTGGCCCTGGGCGACTGGATGCTGCCCACGGGCACCCGGGCGCTCGCCGACCCGGCCCTGCGCACCACGAAGGACGACTGGGCCGTCGGCACCGCACTGGCCGCCCACCTGCGCCCGGCCCCCGCGCAGTCCGTCCGCGGCTACCCGGAGTGGAAGGACAAGGTCGCCACACCCGCCTTCCAGGAGTACTACAGCGGCGCGATCGGCCTGGCGGAGCTGCGGAAGCGCCTGGAGAAGGACGGGAACCTCGTCCTGGCGCGCTACCAGCGCTGACCGCCGACGGCCGGTGCCGCCGACGGCCGCCGGCGGCCGGAGCACCGTCGCCCCGGTGCTCGACGGCGGCCGGCCGGACCGTATTGCGGTTGCACGAGACGTATCGTCTCGTCTACGGTCGACGACATGACCGCTCCCGCGCACATCGCCATGTTCTCCATCGCCGCCCACGGCCATGTGAACCCCAGCCTGGAGGTGATCCGCGAACTCGTCGCGCGCGGCCACCGGGTCACCTACGCCGTCCCGCCCTTCTTCGCCGACAAGGTCGCCGCGACCGGCGCCGAGGTGAAGCCGTGGCACTCCACCCTGCCGTCGCCCGACGCCGACCCGTCGGCCTGGGGCACCACCCTCCTCGACAACGTCGAGCCCTTCCTGAACGACGCGATCCAGGCCCTGCCCCAGCTGATCGAGGCCTACGCCGGGGACGAGCCCGACCTCGTCCTGCACGACATCGCCGCCTACCCCGCCCGCGTCCTCGCCCACCGCTGGGGCGTGCCCGCGATCTCCCTCTCGCCCGCCCTCGTCGCCTGGGAGGGCTACGAGGAGGAGGTCGCCGAACCGATGTGGGCGGAGCCCAGGAGGACCGAGCGGGGCCGGGCGTACTACGCCCGCTTCCAGGCCTGGCTGGAGGAGAACGGGATCACCCTCCACCCCGACCACTTCGCCGGCCGGCCCGCCCGTTCCCTGGTCCTCATCCCCAGGGCGCTCCAGCCGAACGCCGACCGGGTCGACGAGAGCGTGTACACGTTCGTCGGCGCCTGCCAGGGCGACCGTGCCGCCGAGGGCGGCTGGACGCGGCCCGCCGGCGCCGAGAAGGTCGTCCTCGTCTCGCTCGGCTCGGCCTTCACCAAGCGGCCGGACTTCTACCGGACGTGCGTGGAGGCGTTCGCCGGCCTGCCCGGCTGGCACCTCGTGCTCCAGATCGGCAGGCACGTCGACCCGGCCGAGCTGGGCGACGTACCCGCGAACGTCGAAGTGCGCTCCTGGGTGCCGCAGTTGGCGATCCTGAAGCAGGCCGACCTGTTCGTCACCCACGCCGGCGCCGGCGGCAGCCAGGAGGGGCTGGCCACGGCGACCCCGATGATCGCCGTACCGCAGGCCGCGGACCAGTTCGGGAACGCCGACGTGCTCCAGTCGCTCGGGGTCGCCCGGCACGTGCCGGTTCAGGAGGTGACCGCGAAGACGCTGCGGGCCACCGCCCTGGCCCTGGTCGACGACCCCGAGGTCGCCCGCCGGCTGAAGGAGATCCGGGCCGGCATGGCCGAGGAGGGCGGCACCCGCAGGGCGGCCGACCTCATCGAGGCCGAGCTGCCGTAGCCGCCGGCCCGGCAGCGGGCGAGAGCGAGCACACGTGAACGAGGGCCCGTTGACTCCCCGGTGGTCAACGGGCCCCCGCTCGCCGGAAGGTGTCAGACCCTCACCGGCTCACCCTCGTCGTCCCGCGTCGTCCGCGCGACCGCCTCCGGGGACTCGTCGTGGGTGAGGTCGGGCAGCCGGTGCAGCCACCGGGGCAGGTACCAGTTGCGCTCGCCCAGCAGGGCCATCACCGCCGGGAGCAGCACGCCCCGGATGATCGTCGCGTCGATCAGGACCGCCGCCGCGAGGCCCACGCCCATCTGCTTCATGGACTGCATGGACAGCGTGCCGAAGATCGCGAACACGGCGACCATGATGACGGCGGCGCTGGTCACGACACCCGCCGTGGTGACGACACCGTGGGTGATCGCGTCCTTCGTGGTCCGGCCCCGCAGCCGCGCCTCACGGATCCGGGAGACCACGAACACGTGGTAGTCCATCGACAGGCCGAACAGGATCACGAAGAGGAACAGCGGCAGCCAGCTGATGATGGCGCCGACGCCCTCCGCGCCCACCACCGACGCGCCCCAGCCGTGCTGGAAGACCGCCACGAGGATGCCGTAGGCCGCGCCCACCGACAGCAGGTTCAGCACGATCGAGGTGAGCGCGATCGTCAGCGAGCGGAACGACAGCAGCATCAGCCCGAAGGCGAAGACCACGACGAAGGCGAAGACCGGGACGACGGCTCCGGCCAGCTGGTCGTTGAAGTCCTTCGAACCGGCCACCTGCCCGGTGATCGGCGCCTCGACGCCGTCGACCTTGCCGAGCGTGGCGGGCCGCACGTCGTCGCGCAGCTTGTCCAGGCTCGCGCCCGCCTTGTCCAGGTCGGAGCCGCCGACCAGCGGGACGTAGACGAAGGCGATGTTCTGCGCGTCGTGCAGCTTGATCTCGACCGGGCCGCGCGAGGCACCAGAACTGATCGCCCGCTCACGGAAGTCGGCGAGCGCGGACTTCACCTCGGGCGCGTTGATGTCCTCGGCCCTGACGACGACCTCGGCCGGATCCGAACCGCCGGGGAAGGCCTCGTTGAGCCGGTTGTACGTCTGGACGATGGGCAGCGAGTCGCCGAACTCCTGGTCCAGGGTGAGCTGCTGCGTCTTCATGCCGAGCGCGGGGGACGCGATGGCGAGCAGCGCGCCGGCCGCGACGACCACGGAGACGACGGGCTTGGCGAGCACGCCCTTCAGGACGGCCGACCAGAACCGGCTGCCGCCGTTGCCGGCGGTGCCGCGGCGCTTGAGGAACGGGATGCGGCCCTTCTCGACCCGCTCGCCCAGCAGGGACAGGAGCGCGGGCAGGACGGTCACCGAACCGACCATGGCCACGGCGACGACGATCAGCGAGGCCAGGCCCATCGCCTCGAACTCGGAGATCCCCGTGAACAGCATGCCCGCCATCGCCACGCACACCGTGACACCGGAGACGACGATCGCGCGGCCACTGGTCGCGGCGGCGACCCGCAGGGCCGTCTGCGCGTCCCGCCCGGCGGCCCGCTCCTCCCGCTCCCGGCGCAGGTAGAACAGGCAGTAGTCGACACCGACCGCCAGACCCACCAGCAGCATCACGGAGTTGGCGGTGTCGCTCATCGGCATGACATGGCTGACGACGCCCATCAGGCCCATCGTCGCCATGATCGCGGTGATCGCCAGCAGCACCGGCAGCAGCGCCGCGACCAGCGCGCCGAAGGCGATGAGCAGAATGCCGAGGGCCACCGGCACCGCGGAGTACTCGGCCTTCTGGAAGTCGTCCCCGAACGCGTCGTCGAACGTCTTCATCATGCTGGCGCCGCCGATCTCCTCGATCCGCAGCGACCCGTGCTCCTTCTGCACGCCCTCGACGGCCTTCAGGACCGGCTCCACCCGCTCGCCCGCGGTGTCGGAGTCGCCGGTGATGTCGAACTGCACCAGCGCGCTGTGGCCGTCCTCGGAGATCGTCCGCGTGTCGTACGGCGAGGTGACGCCGGTGACCTTGCCGGTGCCCTGGACGGCCTTGACGACGGCCTCGACGGCCTGGCGGAACTCGGCGTCGGTGGCCTTCAGGCCGCCGTCCTTCGCCTGGAGGAGGACCGTCTCGCTCGCGGGCTCCTCGATCCCGGCATCCTCGATGATCTTGGCGGCGGTGTGCGTCTCTCCCTTGAGCTGGTCGCTGTCCTTGACGTCGACCCGGCCCGCCGCCGACCCGAGCCCCATGGCCAGGACGACGAACAGCACCCAGATGCCCACGGCCGCCCAGCGGTGCCGGGCGCTCCATCCGCCGGCCCGCGCGGCGATGCCCCGCACCCGCGATTCTTCCTTCCCCATGACGGGCTTTCCCCCTTGAGGTGCGGTGGCAGCCCCCTGCCGCCACCTTTCGCTTTCGAAGGTAGGGGCCGGATAAAGCCATCTCGTCGTGCTGTCCGGTGAAGTCCCCGCACCCCGGCTCCTCCCCCCGGACCCCGGCCTCTCACCGCTGGGGAGGATGTGGCCCCTTACATCTACTCGGAGGAACTCCGGGGCGGTGATCAGGGCTCCGGCGATCGGCCGGAGGGGCGCGCGCCCCCGCCCGGCGGCCGTCGTGCCCGCCCCACGGGCCACGACGGCCGCTCTATCGTGGGCGGATGACGACGACGTACGCGGCGCTGTTGCGCGGCATCAACGTGGGCGGCGCCAGGAAGGTCCCGATGGCCGCCCTGCGCACCCTCCTCGAGGGCCTCGGGTACGGCGACGTGCGCACCCACCTCCAGAGCGGCCAGGCCGTCTTCTCCCGCGGCCACGGCGACGAGGAGGACATCGCCGGGGAGGTCGCGCGGGCGATCGAGCGGCACTTCGGCTTCGGGGTCGACGTGATCGTCCGCGACCACGCCTATCTGGAGGCGGTCGCCGGGGCCTGCCCGTTCCCGGCCGCCGGTCTGGAGGCCAGGCAGCTCCACGTCACCTACTTCTCCGCCCCCGTCGCCCCCGACCGCTTCGCGGGGATCGACGGCGCCGCGCACCTCCCCGAGGAGTTCCGGCTCGGCGACCGCGCCCTGTACCTGTACGCCCCCGACGGCCTGGGCCGCTCCCGGCTCGCCGACCAGCTGTCCAGGCCCCGCGTGACCGAGGGGCTGATCGCCACCACCCGCAACTGGAACACCGTGCTCAAGCTGGTCGAGATGACGCGCGGCGCGACGGAGGCGGCCGGGTGAGCGACCGCGGAGGGACTACGCGGGCGACGGCGCGAGGGTGACCTTCCGCAGGCCGTGGAAGGGGGCCAGGGAAAGGATCTCGCGCGGCACGGCGAGCCGGGGGTCCGAGGAGAGCCGGCGGACCTCCTCGTCCGTGCGGGCCGCCGCGGCGGCGTCGACCAGGGCGAGGTCGTCCGCGCCCAGCACGCCGGCCGGGCCGCCGGGCTCCTCGAGGAGAGCGGCGTGGCGGCCGACGGGGGACAGCCCCCAGCCGTCCCAGGGCAGCGGCTCCGTTCCGCCGCGGGCGGCGAGGTCCAGGACGACGCTGTTGAGGACGAGCCACCCGCCGCGCAGCCGGGGGTCGGCCCACACCCCGAACGTCCCCGGGTCCGCCTCCCCGGCCCGGCAGGCCCGCCACGCCCGCCCCGCCACCAGGAACCGGTCCCGGGGCACGTCCAGCGGGTCGAAGGGCACGTCGTAGGGACCGGCGGACACCTGGGCGTCCGCCAACCGCCAGGTCCCGTCCGGGAGCCGGTACTCGGTGACCCAGTGGTCGTCGTGGAAGCCGTCGACGAAGTACGTCGCGTACCCGCCCCGGACGCGGGCCGGCGTGCCGGTCGCCCGCAGCAGCGAGCACAGCAGCAGCGCGAAGTCCCGGCACGTGCCGACGAACCGCCGCTCGTAGGGGCGGGGTCCGGTGAGCGGTCCGTCCTGGCGCTCGCGCAGGATCCGCAGCATCTCCGTCACGTACCGGGCCTCGGCGTCCTCGCGCACCCACCGCCCGGGAACGGCGCACCCGACGCGCTCGACCTCCAGCCGATGCAGCATCAGACCTCGCACCAGAAACGTGAGTCCGCCCGGATCACGGGGCAGGCCGGAGACGTCGAGGCCGCCGGGATCGCTGTACGGCGTCTGCCTCAGGAAGAAGTCGTCCATGCCCGGACCCTCGGCCTTCCCCCAGGGGCAAGGTCAAGGCCGGCCCGGGGCGTCCACGGGGACGTCGCCGGCGGCCCGGCGTCCGCGGATCCGGGCGCACGTCGGCGCCCGGCTGTGCGAGGCTCGGCCCATGCGCTACGTCATCATCGGGGCAGGGGCGGTCGGCGGGACCGTCGGCGGGCGGCTCGCGGAGTCCGGGCAGGAGGTCGTGCTGGTCGCACGCGGTGCGCACCGCGCGGCACTGCGGGAGGGCGGGCTGCGGCTGAGGGTGCCCGGCGGCGACCTGACGTACCGGCTGCCCGTCGTCGACGGACCCGGCGCGCTCGGCACCCTGCGCGCCGACGACGTCCTCGTCCTCGCGGTCAAGACGCAGGACAGCGAGGCCGCCCTCCAGGCCTGGGCTCCCGCACCCGTCGAGGGCGGCGGCACGGCGGCCGAACGGCTGCCGCTGGTCTGCGCGCAGAACGGCGTGGAGAGCCAGCGGCTGGCCCTGCGCCGCTTCCGGCGCGTCTACGGCGTCTGCGTCTGGCTGCCCGCCACCCACGTCGAACCCGGCGTCGTCTCCGCCGCCGGCAGCCCCCTCACCGGCGTTCTCCACCTCGGCCGGTACCCGCACGGCACCGACGACACCGCCCGCCGGATCGCCGCCGGCCTGGAGAAGGCGCGCTTCGAGGCGCCGGTCGTGCCGGACGTGGCGCGCTGGCAGTACGCCAAGCTGCTGTCCAACCTGGGCAACGCCCTGGAGGCGGTGAGCGGCCCCGTCGACGGCGACGACGCCGTCGCGCTGTACGGGAGGGTGCGGGCCGAGGGGGAGGCCGTCCTGCGGGCCGCCGGGATCGCGTACGCAGGCGCCGAGGAGCAGGCGGCCGCCCGGGGCGACAAGGTCACCCTGGTGCCGCTGGACGGCGTCCGGCGCGGCGGCGGCTCCTCGTGGCAGTCCCTCAGCCGGGGCACCGGCAGCATCGAGGCCGACCACCTCAACGGCGAGATCGTCCTCCTCGGCCGCCTGCACGGCGTGCCGGCACCGCTCAACGAGCTGCTGCAGCGCCTCGCGAACCGCTTCGCGCGCGAGCGCCGGGCCCCCGGTTCGCTGCCGCTGCCGGACCTGCTGCGGCTGGCCGACGAGGCTGTCGCGTTTGTTCAAGAGTCCTGACGGCGCGCTCCCTAGCGTGAGGGGCATGAAGCACGACGAGACGCACCAGTACCTGTCCGAATGTGCCGCCGAGGCGGCGCGCGTCGCGCGCGGCGTCCCGGCGGCCCGGCTGACCGAACCCACCCACTGCACCGACTGGGACCTGCGCGCCCTGGTCAACCACTGGGTCCTCTACACCTCCCACGGCCTGGAGCACCGCGCCCTGCGCAAGGAGCTCCCCGCGGACCTCGTCGCCCGCGACTTCACCGCCGAACCGGACTGGGCCGGGGCGTACGCCGCCCAGCTGGACCGCGCGGTGGCCGCCTGGTCCGACCCGGCCGTGTGGGAGGGCGAGGTCGACCTCGGGCTCGCCGCGCTGCCCGCCGCCGAGCTGGCCTCGATGATCCTCAAGGAGATCGCCGTGCACGGCTGGGACGTGGCCGTGTCCACCGGCCAGGCGTTCCACGTCTCCGACGGCGCGGCCCGGCTGGTCCTCGACGTCGTCGAACGCCACGGGGACCTGTACCGCCAGTACGACGGCTTCGCCGCCCCGGTACCGGTACCGGACGACGCGCCGGCCTTCGAGCGGGCCCTGGCGGCGAGCGGACGCGACCCGCGACAGGGCGCACCGGACCACCGCTGACAGACGCCGGGCGCGGGACCCGTCACACGGCGAGGACGGTCCCGGACACGGAGGGGTGGCGCAGGTAGTCCAGGACGCCGTGCGGCCACCAGGGCGCGACGCCGTGGCGCAGGCCGCGCTCCTCCGGTCCGGCGCGGTCCCCCGGACCACAGGATCGCAGGTCGTCTCACGCCCCGTCAGTCCGTCTCCCCCCGCCACCCGTCCCGCGCCGCCCACCGCACCGCCGGCCCCATCGCCAGTCCCGCCGCCGCGAACAGCACGCCCAGCGCCGCCCAGCCGGCCGAGCCGTGCCGGATCGCGGTGACGGTGACCAGGGCCGGGCCCGCCATCATCCCGGCGGACATGCCCGCGCCGAAGACGCCCTGGTAGACGCCGTGCGCGCGGGAGTCGGCCAGCGCGTAGCCGAGGGTCCAGCCGCCGGCCGCGGAGAGCACCTCGGCGAGGACGTGGACGACGGCGCCGGCGGTGAGGGCGAGGACGGCCCACACGGGGTCCAGGCCCGCCGAGACGGCGTAGACCGCGCAGGCGGCGGCCAGCAGCAGGCCCGACCGGCCCATCGCCCGCACCGCGTCGGGGACCCGGGAGAAGCGGCGGGCGACCGGCACCTGGAGCAGGGCCACCAGCACGCAGTTCACGATCATCAGCAGGGCCGCCGTCCAGCGCGGCGCGTCGGTCCGCTCCACGATCCACAACGGCAGGCCCACCTCCGACAGCGTGTACTGCACGACGAGGACGGCGTTCAGCACGGTCACCGCCAGGAACGGCAGGTCGCGCACCGCGCGCCAGCGGTCGGCGGCCGGCGCGTCCGCGGCGAGCGGCGCGCGCTCCACGGCGTGCGGCGCCAGGGGCAGGCCGGGGATCAGCAGCGCGGGCCCCGCGAATGACAGCGCGTTCAGCGCGATCACCGTCACGTACGCGCCACGGGTGTCGAGCTGGAGCGCGATCGCGCCGAACGCGCCGCCGACGCCCATGCCGACGTTCGTCACCATCCGCAGGTACGCCCGCGCCTCCACCCGCGTCGCCGCCGGCAGCACGTCCGCGTACAGCGCGCCCTGCACCCCGCGCGAGGCCATCTGCAGCCCGGTCGCGCAGACCACGGCGAGCAGGAAGCCCGCGTACGAGTGCACCAGCACGTACGCGGCCGTCGCCACCCCCGTGCCGGCCCACAGCAGCGCGGCCACCCGCCGGGCTCCCCACCGGTCCGCCGCCCGCCCCGCGGGCACCCCGGCCGCCACGCCGACCAGCCCCGCGCCCGTCATCCCGAGCCCGACGGCCGTCGTGTCCAGGCCGACGATCCGGGTGAAGTACAGGACGCCGAGCGGGAAGTAGAGGCCGTTGCCGAGGGAGTTGACGAGCGTCAGCAGCGAGGCGCGGCGCAGCACGGGGTCGACGGGGAGGAGACCGGAGAGTCGGGTGGCGGGCCCCGTCGCCGTGGAGCGCGGGGGACCGCCCTGGCCGGAAGCCGAGGAGGCTGGTGTCGTGGTCATGCGGAAAGCCAACCCGGAGGCCCCCCGGGCCCGGCATTGATTTAGCGTGGCGCTCAATGATCGAGATCCGTTTCGCCGTCGACGACCTCGCCACCACCTCCTTCGCGTACTCCCCGCTCCAGGAGGCCGTGTTCTCGCTGCGCTGCCTGCACGACCCGGCCCGCTACCCGCACCACCGGCCGTGGCTGCGCCGCATCCGCCCGCGTCTGGACTCCCTCGACCGCGAGCTGCTCACCGCCCTGGTCGCCCCCTGGCTGTGGGTCCCCGACTTCCTCACCCCCCGCCCCGACCGGGCCCGCCCCGCCTTCGCCGGCGAACTCGACCGGGTCCGCGCCACCCCGCCCGGCGTCGTCGCCGCCGACCTGCGCGCCACCTACCGGACCGAGGACGCGCTGCCTCCCGTCGTCGCCCGGGGCCTCGCCGATCCCGCCGCCCTCCTCGCCCGGATCGCCGACGCCCTCGACGCCTACTGGCACACCTGCCTCGCCACCGACTGGTGGCCGCGCGTGCAGAGCATCCTGGAGGCGGACCTGGCGTACCGGGGACGGGTACTGGCGGAGCGGGGCGCGGGCGCGCTGCTGCCGGGGCTCGACGACCGGCTCACCTGGACGGGCAGCCATCTGCGGGTGTCCGCCCGGCACTTCACGGTGCCCGTGCCGTGGGCCGGCGTCAGTGTCGCCGGACGGGGCATGGTGCTGCTGCCGACGCTGTTCGCCCGCGGCGCCCAGCCCCTGATCGACCCCTCACGGCCCCCGGTGCTCATCTATCCGGCGCGCGGCCGCGCCACCCTCTCCGAGACGCCGCCCCCGGTCACCCGCGACGCGCTGGTCCGCCTCCTGGGCCGTCCCCGCGCCCGGCTGCTCCTGCTGCTGGCCGAACCGGCCACCACCACCGAACTGGCCCACCGCCTGGACGTCACGCCGGGAGCCGTCAGCCAGCACCTCGCCGTCCTCTACGACGCGGGCCTGCTCACCCGCACCCGCGGCGGCCGCACCGTCCGGTACGCCCGGACCCGGCTCGGCGACGAACTGTGCCGTTAGGGGCCGACGTCCACGGACGCGCCGTGCCGGCAGCGCCCGACGCCCCCGCGGCCGCCCGGGACGTCCCCGCGGGGCGGTCGCCGGGTCCTGTCCGGTGGACCACGTCGCGGGAGAGGAGGGCAGCCGCGCCTTGTCGGCGCGGGGGAGCGGAAGACGACGGGGGCGCCGCGCTCCGGCGAAGCCGGGAGCGGAGGCCGGGCCGGGAGGGGAACGGGGCGTCCCGGGCCCCGGGGCTGCGGCCGGCCCGCCGGACGGGCGGCTAGGCGCCGACCGCCGTCAGCCGGGGCGCCCGCGCCCCGTCGTAGCGCTCCAGCAGCAGCCGTGCCACCTCCGGCGCCGGGCCGAGCACCTCGGCCAGCACGTCCGCCCCGGCCGCGCCGCGCGCGATGCGGTCCGGGAGGAAGCCGGGGGCCAGCACGTACGGGGCGACCGCCACCGTGGCACAGCCCTGCGCGCGCAGCTCGCGCACCGCCTCCTCGGTGGTCGGAAGGGACGCGGAGGCGAACGCGGGTCGCACGGCGCACCAACCGGTGTGCCACCACTCCCGCGCGATGTCGGCGATCACCGCGATCGCCTCCGGGTCGGTGGACCCCGCCGAGGCCAGCACGACCCCGGTCGAGGACTTGTCGGCGGGCGTCAGCCCCGCCTCGTACAGCCGCCTCTCCAGGGCGGACAGCAGCAGCGGGGACGGGCCCAGCACCTCCGCCTGACGGATGCGCAGCCGCGGCGGCGCGTCCCGCAGGACCGCCGGGATGTCCGCCTTCGCGTGGAAGGCGCGCGTCAGCAGCAGCGGGAGCGCCACGACGTCACGCACGCCCTCCGCCGCCAGCGACTCCAGCACCCCGTGCACCGACGGGAGGGTGAAGTCGAGGAAGCCGGTCTCCACCCGCAGCCCCGGCCGCAGCGACCGCACCCGGCGCACGAGGGCGTCGACGGTCGCCGCGTGCCGCGGGTCGCGGCTGCCGTGGGCGATGACGAGCAGGACCGGCCTGGTGCGCACGGGGATCAGCCCTTCACCAGCAGGCCCCGGCTGCGCAGCACCCGCCGCTCCAGCGGGCTGAAGATCAGCAGGTCGATGGCGATGCCGACGAACAGGATCAGGATGATCGCCTCGAACACCATGGACATCGAGCTGGCGTTGCGGCCGTTCTCCAGCAGCGCGCCGAGGCCGATGCCCAGGTCGGGCGAGGAGGCGATGATCTCCGCCGCCATCAGCGAGCGCCAGGAGAACGCCCAGCCCTGCTTCAGGCCGCCCAGGTAGCCGGGCAGCGAGGCGGGCAGGACGATGTGCCAGGCGCCCTTGAGACCGGTCGCGCCCATCGTGCGGCCCGCCCGCAGGAACAGCGGCGGCACCTGGTCGATGCCGGACACGAGGCCGTTGGCGATGGACGGGACCGCGCCGAGCAGGATCACCGCGTACATCATCGAGTTGTTCAGGCCCAGCCAGATCACGGCCGGCGGCACCCACGCCACCGACGGCAGCGACTGCAGCCCGGACAGGACCGGACCGATCGCCGCGCGCACGAACTTCACCCGGGCCACCAGCAGTCCCAGCGGGGTGCCGATGGCGAGCGCCATCAGGAAGCCGAGCAGACCGCGCGAGACGCTGGTCCAGATGTAGTCGAGGAGCCGGCCCTCCAGCCAGGCGTCCTCGAACTCGCCGCCCACGTCGGCGGGCGAGGGCAGCTTGCTCGGATCGTCGACGACCTTGAAGCTGATCAGCGCCTGCCAGACCACCAGGACCAGCACGATCGCGACGATCGGCGGCAGGATCTTGCTGACGAAGGTCTGCCGGAACGAGACCCGGCCGACGACGCCGGTCTCCAGGGCGTCCAGGCCCGCCTCCACCGAGGCGGTCTGCTGGTCGCCCCCGGCGCGGGCGTCCGTCGTCTTCGTCTCAGTGCTGGCCATGACGGCGGATCTCCCCACGCAGGACTTCGGTGATCTCGAGCGACAGTTCGGCGACGGGGGCGTCCTCGATGCGGCGCGGCTGCGGGATGCCGACCGTCCACTCGCGGGCCACCCGGCCCGGGCGGGAGGAGAGCAGGATGACGCGCTGCGCGAGCCGCACCGCCTCCCGCACGTTGTGCGTGACGAACAGGACGGACAGCCCGGTCTCCTCCCAGATCCGGGTCAGCTCGTCGTGCAGCACGTCGCGCGTGATCGCGTCGAGCGCCGCGAACGGCTCGTCCATCAGCAGCAGCCGGGCGTCCTGGGCGAGCGCGCGCGCCAGCGCGACCCGCTGCCGCATGCCGCCGGACAGCTCGTGCACCCGCTTGCCGTACGAGCCCTTCAGCCGCACCAGCTCGAGCAGTTCCTCGGCGCGGCCGCGCCGCTCGTTCTTCGCGACCCCGCCCAGCTTCAGGGCGAGTTCGATGTTCTTGCCCGCGGTCAGCCACGGGAACAGGGCGTGCTCCTGGAACATCAGCGCCGGACGCCCGTCGGTGCTGATGCTGCCGGCGGTGGGCCGGTCGAGGCCCGCCACCAGGTTCAGCAGGGTGGACTTGCCGCAGCCGGAGGCTCCCAGGAGGGTGACGAACTCGCCCGGAGCGACATCGAGCGTGATGTCGTCCAGGACGAGCTGCTGCCCGGCGGGCCCGGCGAAGGACTTCGAGACGTGCTCGATGCGGGCGGCGTACTCCACCGACTCGGCGCTTTCCGCCTTGGCGAGGGTCGTGGCCATGGTCGTCACCTCCTGGGACTCAACCGACGTGGTGCTTACTGGACGCCGAGACCGGCGTCGGCGACGGTGCTCTCACCCGCGGCCTGGAGGACCTTGTTCAGGGGCGCCAGGTCGTAGATGCCCTTCAGCAGCGGGTCCTCGAGCAGTCCGGCCTGGACCGCGTGCTGCGCCTCCGCGTTGAGGGTGGAGGCCAGCGGGTCGTTGGTGAACTGGATCGACTTCCACGCCGGGTCGAGGACCTCGGCGGGCAGCTCCTTGCCGGAGTCCGCCTTCAGCTGCGCGTTGGCAGCGGCCTTCGCCTCGTCGGGGTTGGCGTTGATGTACTCGTTCGTCTCGACCGACGCCTTCAGCACCGCCTCGACGGCCTCGGGGTGCTCCTCGAGGAACTTCTGCGACACGATGATGTTCGTGATCACGAACTTCTTGTCCGGCCACAGGTCGGCCTCGTCCAGCAGCACCTTCGCGCCCTCGGCGACCAGCTTGGACGCGGTCGGCTCCGGCACCCACGCGCCGTCGACGGAACCGGCCTTGTAGGCGTCCGGGGTGACCTTGTTGTCGGTGCGGACGACGGACACGTCACCCTTGCCGCTCTGCGCGTCGACCTTCCAGCCCTGCTCGGCGATCCAGTTGAGGAGCGCCACGTCCTGCGTGTTGCCGAGCTGCGGCGTGGCGATCTTCTTGCCCTTGACGTCCTTCAGGCTCTTGATCTTGTCCGGGTTGACCACGAGCTTCACCCCGCCGGACGCCGAACCGCCGATGATGCGCAGGTTCTTGCCCGCGGACTTGGTGTAGCCGTTGATCGCGGGGGAGGGGCCGATCCAACCGATGTCGATGGAACCGGAGTTGAGGGCCTCGATCTCGGAGGGCCCGGCGTTGAAGATCTGGTACGACGCCTTGGTGGCGCCGAGGGCCTTCTGGAAGTAGCCCTTGTTCACGCCGACGAGGGCGGTCCCGTGGGTCAGGTTGCCGAAGTAGCCGATCTTGACGGAGTCGAGCCCGTCGATCTTCTCCGCGCCGGCGGCGACCTTCTGGGCCGAGGAGTCGTCCTTGGCCTCGGAGCCGTAGCCGCAGGCGGCGAGGGTGAGCAGGGGAAGAGCGGCTACGGCGGTGATGCCGCGGCGAAGAAGGGTGGAGCGGAAGGCAGGCACGGGAGGGGTTCCTCTCGTTGGCCCGGCGGTCACGGTCTCTCAGGTCGTGGCCGGGAAATCGGCAAAGGGTCTTCGTCGCTTCCGGGACGTCGGGTGGGGGGACGGGGCGCGCAGGCAGTGCGCGTACGTCATGCCGCACATCGCGCCACTCCGCCCTGTCCGCTGCCGAGGGCGCCGCTGCCGACGCGGCCGCCCTCCTTGGCGAACGTCGAGTAGTAGTCGGTGGAGCTCACCTCAGAAGTCCCACCCGTCGTCCTCGGAGCGGTCCTTGACCGGGTCCGGGGCGGCGAACGACTCGCCGACCATGCCCGCGGTGAGCGTGGTGCCGTCGCTCGGGTCGATCAGGATGAACGAGCCCGTGCGGCGCGAGTCGGCGTAGGAGTCGACCGGCAGGGGCTCCGCGGTGCGGATCTTCACCCGGCCGATGTCGTTGGCGACGAGCTGCCCCGGGTGCGGGTGCAGGGACAGGTCGTCGAGCGTCAGCCGGGACGGGATGTCCTTGACGATCGCCTTGACGGTGCGGGTGCCGTGCTTGAGCAGCACGCGGTGCCCGACGGTCAGCGGCTGGTCGGCGACGTGGCACACGGTGGCCTCGACGTCCTGCGTGGTGGCCGGCGCGTCCTCGCTCGGCACGATCAGGTCGCCGCGCGAGACGTCGATGTCGTCCGCGAGCAGCACGGTCACCGACTGCGTCGTCCACGCCACGTCCACCGGCTCGCCCAGCAGGTCGATCCCGGCGATGGTCGTCGTCCTGCCCGAGGGCAGGACGGTGACCGCCTCGCCGACGCGGAAGGAGCCGGCGGCTATCTGGCCCGCGTAGCCGCGGTAGTCGGGGTGCTCGGCGGTCTGCGGCCGGATCACGTACTGCACGGGCAGCCGGGCGTGGCAGTGCGCCAGGTCGTGGCTGACCGGGACGGTCTCCAGGTGCTCCAGGACGGTCGGGCCGCCGTACCAGTCCATGGTGGCGGACGGCTCCACCACGTTGTCCCCGGCGAGCGCCGAGATCGGGATGGCGGTGACCTCCGGGACGCCCAGGTCGGTCGCGTACGCCGTGAACTCCTCGGCGATCGCGGCGAACACGGACTCCTTGTAGTCGACCAGGTCCATCTTGTTGACGGCGAGCACGACGTGCGGGACGCGCAGCAGGGCCGCGATGGCCGCGTGCCGGCGGGTCTGCTCGACGACGCCGTTGCGCGCGTCGACGAGGATCACCGTCAGCTCGGCCGTCGAGGCGCCCGTGACCATGTTGCGGGTGTACTGCACGTGGCCGGGCGTGTCGGCGAGGATGAACCGGCGCCGGGGCGTGGCGAAGTAGCGGTAGGCCACGTCGATGGTGATGCCCTGCTCGCGCTCGGCCCGCAGGCCGTCGGTGAGCAGCGCGAGGTCCGGTCCCTCGGCGCCCCGGCTCGCCGAGGCGCGCTCGACGGCCTCCAGCTGGTCGCTGAGGATCGACTTGGAGTCGTGCAGCAGCCGTCCGACGAGGGTGGACTTGCCGTCGTCGACGGAGCCGGCGGTGGCGAACCGCAGCAGGGTCGTGGCCGAGAGTTCCTCGGTCGTGGTCGTGCTCATGTCTAGAAGTACCCCTCGCGCTTGCGGTCTTCCATCGCGGCCTCGGAGAGCTTGTCGTCGGCGCGGGTGGCCCCGCGCTCGGTCAGCCGGGACGCGGCGATCTCGGCGATGACGGCCTCCAGCGTGGTCGCGTCGGAGTCGACGGCGCCGGTGCAGGACATGTCGCCGACGGTCCGGTAGCGCACGAGCCGCTTCTCGACGGTCTCGCCGTCCTTCGGGCCGCCCCACTCGCCGGCCGTCAGCCACATCCCGGACCGCTGGAACACGTCACGCTCGTGCGCGAAGTAGATCTGCGGCAGCTCGATGTCCTCGCGGGCGATGTACTGCCACACGTCCAGCTCGGTCCAGTTGGACAGCGGGAACACCCGGACGTGCTCGCCGGGCGCGTGCCGCCCGTTGTACAGGTTCCACAGCTCGGGGCGCTGGCGGCGCGGGTCCCACTGGGAGAACTCGTCCCGCAGCGAGAACACCCGCTCCTTCGCCCGCGCCTTCTCCTCGTCCCGGCGGCCGCCGCCGAAGACCGCGTCGAACTTCTCCGACTGGATCTTCTCGGTGAGCGGCAGCGTCTGCAGCGGGTTGCGGGTGCCGTCCGGACGCTCCTTCAGCACACCCCGGTCGATGTAGTCCTGCACCGAGGCGACGTGCAGCCGCAGCTTGTGCCGGTCCACCGTGCGGTCGCGGTACTCGATGACCTCCGGGAAGTTGTGCCCGGTGTCGACGTGCAGCAGCGAGAACGGCACCGGCGCCGGCGCGAACGCCTTCAGCGCCAGGTGCAGCATGACGATCGAGTCCTTGCCGCCGGAGAACAGGATCACCGGGTTCTCGAACTCGCCCGCCACCTCGCGGAAGATGTGCACCGCCTCCGACTCCAGGGAGTCGAGGTGGCTGAGGGCGTACGGGCTGGCCGTGCCCTCCTCGGTCCGTGCGACGGTCGTCACACCAGTCCCCTCTCGCTGAGCAGGGCGTACACCGACGCCGCGGACTCCTGCACGGTCTGGTTCTGCGACTCGATCCGCAGATCCGGTGACTCGGGCGCCTCGTACGGGTCGTCGACGCCGGTGAGGCCGGTCAGCTCGCCCGCCGCCTGCTTGGCGTACAGGCCCTTGACGTCCCGCTCGCTGCAGACGTCGACCGGGGTCGCCACGTGCACCTCCAGGTACGCCGTCCCGCTCGCCTCGTGGCGCCCCCGCACCGCGTCGCGGCTGTCGGCGTACGGCGCGATCACCGGGACCAGCGCCTTGACGCCGTTGCGGGCGAGAAGGTCGGCGAGGAAGCCGATGCGCTGCACGTTGGTGTGCCGGTCCTCGCGGCTGAAGCCGAGGCCCGCGGAGATGAACTCGCGGATCTCGTCGCCGTCGAGCACCTCGACGAGGTGGCCCTCCTCGCGCAGCCGGCCGGCCAGCTCGTACGCGATGGTGGTCTTGCCGGCACTCGGCAGACCCGTGAGCCAGACAGTGGCTCCGGTCGTCACGTGGTTCTCCTGGGTCGCAGTGTTCGCATCGGTAAAAGCAGTAACAGCCGAAGCTGTGGACGTCGTGTGGGCGCCGGCGGTCCCCGTCATCCGTGCAGCCCGCACTCGGTCTTCGCCCGGCCCGCCCAGCGGCCGGCGCGCGCGTCCTCGCCCTCCAGCACCCGCCGGGTGCAGGGGGCGCAGCCGACGGAGGCGTAGCCGTCCATCAGCAGGGGGTTGGTCAGCACGCCGTGCTCGGCGACGTACGCGTCCACGTCGTCCTGGGTCCAGCGGGCGATCGGGGAGATCTTGACCTTGCGCCGCTTCTCGTCCCAGCCGACGACCGGGGTGTTCGCCCGGGTCGGGGACTCGTCGCGGCGCAGCCCGGTGGCCCACGCCCGGTAGCCCTTCAGGCCCTCCTCCAGCGGCTGCACCTTGCGCAGCCTGCAGCACAGGTCGGGGTCGCGGTCGTGCAGCCTCGGCCCGTACTCGGCGTCCTGTTCGGCGACCGTCTGCCGCGGGGTGAGCGTGATGACGTCGACGTCCATCACGGCCTCGACCGCGTCCCGGGTGCCGATGGTCTCGGGGAAGTGGTAGCCGGTGTCGAGGAACACCACGTCCACGCCCTTCAGCACGCGCGACGCCAGGTGCGCGACCACCGCGTCCTCCATGGACGAGGTGACGCAGAACTCCTTGCCGAAGGTGTCCACCGCCCACTGGAGGATCTCCAGCGCGGTGGCGTCCTCCAGGTCGCGTCCCGCCTGCTCGGCGAGGGCCTTCAGTTCTTCGGTGCCGCGGTCTTCCTGAGTCGTCGTCATGTCCGGTCCCCTCCCGTGTCGGTGCGCTGAACGCCCCGGGCGAGCAGCCCGAGGAACTTCAGCTGGAATGCGCGGTTGCACGCCGCGCATTCCCAGGCGCCGTGACCCTCTTCGTTCGGCCGGAGGTCCTCGTCGCCGCAGTACGGGCAGTAGAAGGGCGCGGCCCGCTCGCTCATGAGAGGGCCTCCTCGCTCGCCCGGGCCGCCCAGGTGGCGAACCGCTCGCCTTCCTCGCGCTCCGCCTGGAACCGCTTCAGGACGCGCTCGATGTAGTCCGGCAGCTCCGCGGAGGTCACCTTCAGGCCACGGACCTTGCGGCCGAAACCGGCCTCCAGGCCGAGCGCGCCGCCCAGGTGCACCTGGTAGCCCTCGACCTGCTCGCCCTGGTCGTCGAGGACGAGCTGGCCCTTGAGGCCGATGTCCGCGACCTGGATGCGGGCGCAGGCGTTCGGGCAGCCGTTGAGGTTGATGGTGAGCGGCTCGTCGAAGTCCGGGAGACGGCGCTCCAGTTCGTCGATCAGCTGTGCGCCGCGCTGCTTGGTCTCGACGATGGCGAGCTTGCAGAACTCGATGCCGGTGCAGGCCATGGTGCCGCGCCGGAAGGAGGACGGCCGGGCGGTGAGGTCCAGCGACTCCAGGCCCTCGACGAGCGAGTCGACCTGGCCCTCCTCGACGTCGAGGACGATCATCTTCTGCTCGACGGTGGTGCGCACCCGGCCCGAGCCGTGGGCCTCCGCCAGGTCGGCGATCTTGGTGAGGGTGGCGCCGTCGACGCGTCCCACGCGCGGGGCGAAGCCGACGTAGAAGCGGCCGTCCTTCTGCCGGTGCACACCGATGTGGTCGCGCCACTGCTGGACCGGCTGCTCGGGGGCGGGCCCGTCGATCAGCCTGCGTCCGCCCAGGTACTCGTCCTCCAGCACCTGCCGGAACTTCTCCGGGCCCCAGTCGGCGACGAGGAACTTCAGCCGGGCGCGGTTGCGCAGCCGGCGGTAGCCGTAGTCGCGGAAGATCGAGATGACGCCCTCGTAGACGTCGGGCACCTCGTCGACCGGCACCCAGGCGCCGAGCCGCACGCCCAGCTTGGGGTTGGTGGACAGACCGCCGCCCACCCACACGTCGAAGCCCGGGCCGTGCTCGGGGTGGCGCACGCCGACGAACGCGACGTCGTTGATCTCGTGCACCACGTCGAGCAGCGGCGAGCCCGAGATGGCCGTCTTGAACTTCCGGGGGAGGTTCGAGTACGCCTTGTTGTTCAGGACCCGGCGCTTCATCTCCTCCAGCGCGGGGGTGGCGTCGATGATCTCGTCCTCGGCGATGCCGGCGACGGGCGAGCCGATCATCACGCGCGGGGTGTCGCCGCAGGCCGTGACCGTCGACAGGCCGACGCCCTCCAGCCGCTGCCAGATCTCGGGCACGTCCTCGATCCGGATCCAGTGGTACTGGACGTTCTGCCGGTCGGTGATGTCGGCGGTGCCGCGCGCGAACTCCTGCGAGATCTCGCCGATGACCCGCAGCTGCTGCGTCGTCAGCGCCCCGCCGTCGATGCGGACGCGCAGCATGAAGTACTCGTCGTCCAGCTCCTCCGGCTCCAGGACCGCGGTCTTGCCGCCGTCGATCCCGGGCTTGCGCTGCGTGTACAGGCCCCACCAGCGCATCCGGCCGCGCAGGTCGTTGGGGTCGATCGAGTCGAAGCCGCGCTGTGAGTAGATCGTCTCAATGCGTGTCCGCACATTGAGACCGTCGTCGTCCTTCTTGAACTGCTCGTTGCCGTTGAGCGGGGTGAAGTGACCCGCGGCCCACTGACCCTCGCCGCGGTGACGGCTCACCTTGCGGCGGGGCGCGGAGGCGGCAGGGTTCTGGGGGGTGGCGGCCATGGTGGATACGTCCTTCGGGACAGCGACGGGGGAGGCTCTGACCTGCGCGTGCGGGCGCATGGGCATGCGTGCGCGTCATTGCGCGGGCGGGATGCTCGAGGGGACTGTCGGCGTGCCGTTGCGTGGCCGGGGCCACGGGCGGGTGGGGCGTCAGCTCGCCGGACAGATGGCGCTGGACATGCGGCCGAGGTCGACGTGCCGCCGACTCACCAAGGCAATTCCAGTTCCGAACATGACGGAAGCGTGGCACGGCGATCTGGACACAGTCCAGCTTCGTCCGTCATGCGGACACCCTGGTCTCGATATGCGAGACCAGGGTGTCGTCGGTCACATGCTGCGCGCGCGGTCTTGTCCGTGCAGGTCAGACCCGGTATGCGCCCGGCCAGGGGCCCGGCGTCGCCACCTCGGTCTCCTCTTCGACCTTGGTGTCGAACAGCGTGAAGCCGCGGCGCCGGTAGTTGTCCATGGCGTGCTCGCCGTCCTTGCTGCAGGTGTGCAGCCACACCCGCTTGGTCGGCGACAGCCCCGGCCAGCGGTCCGCGAGGTCCCACGCCCGGGCGGCGCCGTACGACAGCAGGTGTCCGCCGATGCGCCGGCCGCGGAAGGCCGGGATCAATCCGAAGTAGACGATCTCCACGACCCCGTCGTCCTGCGGCTCCAGTTCCACGTACCCGGCGGGCGTGCCCCGGTCGTACGCCACCCACGTCTCGACGCCCGGGCGCCCCAGGTGCT
This sequence comes from Streptomyces sp. NPDC017936, assembly GCF_044328485.1. Classification (NCBI taxonomy): domain Bacteria; kingdom Bacillati; phylum Actinomycetota; class Actinomycetes; order Kitasatosporales; family Streptomycetaceae; genus Streptomyces; species Streptomyces sp. NPDC017936. The sequence goes on from NZ_JBIRHK010000007.1 coordinate 429,592, forward strand.
CCTCCCAGCGGGCGTACGTCCAGCCCAGCCGGTCGATCCAGCGGATGTCCCCGCCGACGGAGGCGTACAGGAAGCGGCTGAACTCCGGCGAGGGCACCTCGGCGCGGACGATGCGGACGTCGCCCTCGGGCGCGGCGGCCGGCAGCAGGTCGCTCGGCGCGGTCTGCTCCAGGGACCAGGTGGTCACGGGGATGTTCGTCATGCCGGTCAGGGAATCATCCGTTCCGCCGGTCTGTCGATCGCCCCCTGCCCCGCCGACGGCCACCGTGCCGTCCGCCACCGCGCCGGGCACGCCCGCGCGCCGCTCGTGCCCGCGAGCCGGTCACCCGCCGTGCCGGCTGCCACGGCGTGCGGAGGCGCGCTCACGCGCGCCGTCGGCCGCCGTGCGCTCCCAGCCCCGCCGGCATGCCTCCGCACGCCGGCGCCGCTACTGTTCCGCCCGCCTCGGGGCCGTCCTGTCGATCGACGCCAGGGGCAGGGAGAACAGCACCCGGCCCGACTGGGTCCAGACCTCGCCGGTCGCCGCCCAGTAGGAGAGGGACTCGGTGCCGGTGCTCCAGCAGTCGTGGCGGTCGCCGCTCCCGCACGTCGCGACACCGGCGCCGTCCGCGTCCTGCCGCCACAGCGTGCCCCGCCGCTCGTCGCCGGCGGCCGCGCGGGTCACGTACCAGGAGGACCCGTGCGCGAGCACCCCCCGCACCCCGTTCAGCTCCGTCCGGTACGCCTCGGTGGCCCGCACGCTCCCGGTGCCGTCGGCGGCGAGGAGCCCCGCGCGGCCGGGGGCCGTGTCGAGGGCGTACCGCCACAGCCGGGCGCCCCGGTCGCCGTCGTCCAGGGTCCACTCCCCGGCGACCAGGGAGTCGGGGGTGGTGCTGCGGTCGAGGGACACGGTCGCCGGGTGCGGGGCGTCGGCGCCGCCGCCGAGCCGGTAGGAGGCGACGGCCGGCAGGACGTACCGGTGGCCGTGCGCGGACCAGCCGCCGGGCACCCGGCCGACGGCCTCACCGGTGACGGTGGCGCGCTGGATGCGGTTCACGTCGTAGACGTACAGCGCGGCGCGGTCCCCGTCGTCGGCGGTCACCAGCAGCTTGTCCTGGGACCAGACCATGCCCGAGACGTGGGAGACCAGCCCCCGGTAGTCGCGCCCGCCGTCGACCGGGACGGCGAGCAGCGCCCAGGTGTAGGCGAGGCGGTTCGGGCGGCCCGCGTCGACGAAGGCGACCCGGGCCAGACCCCGGTCGGCCGCCGGGCCGGCGCTGCGCGACCAGCCCGACAGGATCACCCGGCGGGCGCCCCACAGCCCGTCGTCGTCCGCGTCGCCGGAGGTGGTGACCGCGCCGGGCCGCCAGCCCCGCGTGTCGTCGGTGTTCCAGCAGTACGCGCGCGTGGCGGCGGGGGTGACGGGCAGCGCCCGCCGCTCCGCGCCCGTGCAGTCCACCGCGTCGCGCAGGGTGCGGTCGGCGTCGCCGAGCACCGCGCCGACCCCGACCGGCGGGCCCATCTCCGCGGCGAGCCGGTCCAGCGAGGACTGGGGCACCGGGTGCTCCGTCAGCCGCAGCGCGTCCGTGTCGGCGGACGCGGTGAGCGGCTTCAGGGCCCCGGGACCGTCCGTGACCGTGGCCTGGGAAGCGCTGATCATGGTGGCGGCGGCGGTGAGCGCGAGCGCGGTTCCGGTCAGGAACGCGCGCAGGGCCCTGCCTCGTCTGCGTCGGCGGTGTCGGCCGCGATGTCTCATTCGTCCTCCCGAGGCGGGCCAACTGCGCCTGATGATCCTTACGTTGACCGAGGAGCAGGTGGGGTGACCCGTAGGGGATGCTACGGCAGTCGGCGTCCGTCCGGGACGAAGAGCGCGTACATGTGCGGAAGATGCCGTGACGTAAGGCGATGTACGGTGCGAAGGAGGCGGACGGGCGGCCTTACGGTACGAAATCCGTCGTCACCGAACGGATTCCGTCATCCGTGCCCCGGCCACCGCGGGAGCGGCGGAGTGCGGAAGGAGGTCCTTCGGGTCGTCCGGCAGGAGCACCTCCACCTCCACGTCCTCGCGGAAGCGGTACGGGCGGTGCTCCAGCAGTTCCCCGAGGTACCTGCGCACCCGCGACATCTCGGCCCGCACCGTCACCGTCCGCCCCGGATCGCCGAACACGTCCGCGGCCAGCCCCGCCGCACTGCGCCCGCCCCGGTGCGCCGCCAGCAGGTACAGCAACTCGGCGTGCCGCGGACTGAGTTCGTGCGACCAGGCGCCGGCCCCACCCGTGACCGTCACCGACCAGCGGCGCGACCGCGTCACGTCCAGCACGATCCGGGTCGCACCGGGCGGCAGCGGCTCCGCGGTCCGGTCCAGCGCCCGCACCAGCCAGCCCTCCGCCAGCGGCTCCACCGCGCACGGCCCCAGCACCGGCAGCCACCGCCGGCCCGCCGACAACGCCCTGGGCAACGCGATCCGGTCCGTGTACGGCATCCCCGTCACGGCCGCCGTCCAGCCGTCCCCGTCCACCACCGCCGCCCGGCCGGCCAGCCGCGCCAGCACCGGCGCCGCCACCGCGCGCAGCCGCTCCAGCGACCCCACGTGCGCCTCGCGCAACCGGGCCTCGGCGAGCTTGGCCACCGAGTCGACCCAGGCCAGCGTGGCCGGGTGCATCGTCTCCAGCGGCCCGCTGACGTCCACCACGCCCAGCAACCGCCCGTTGCGCGGGTCCGTGATCGGGGCCCCGGCGCAGGTCCACGCCGTGTGCGAGCGCACGAAGTGCTCGGCCGCGAACACCTGCACCGGCCGGCGCACCACCGTCGGCGTGCCCACACCGTTGGTGCCGACGACCTCCTCCCGCCAGTCCGCACCCAGCTCGAAACCCAGGCCGTCGGCCTTGCGCAGCACCGGGGGGCACCCCTCCCGCCACAGCACCCGGCCCTCCTCGTCGGCGACCACCATGATGTGCCGGGCCGCGTCCGCCACCGACAGCAGTCCCTCGCGCAGCACCGGCAGCACCTCCCGCAGCGGCGACTCCTCCCGCCGCCGGCGCACCTCCTCGGCGCTCAGCAGACCCGCTCGGAAGTCGTGCTCCGGGTCCACACCGCTGCGCAGCATCCGCTCCCACGACTGCTCGATCACCGGACGCGGCGCGATCCGCGCCCGCCGCCCGGCCAGCCTGGCCTCCCGCACCTCGCTGAGCACCCGCGCCGCCCGCGCGGCGTCGACGGCCGCGAGCCGCTCCACGTTCATCGGCGACTTCGCCACAGAGGGCCTCCCGGGGAGCACACAGGCACAGGACCGGGCGTCAGGCGCCCGCGCCGACTGTTTCCGGTCTCACTCGAGGACCCATCTTGCCGTCCCCCCGCGACGGAGGGGCACAGTCCGGACACCGCGTCCCCTCCCGTTGCAACCCCCTGCAACCCTGGCCAACACCCACCCGATGCTTGAAACTTGTGGCACGCCGTCCCGAGCGGCGTCGCCGGCCTCGCAAGGCCATCGCGGCGGGGGTGGTGCCGTGTCGGCGCAGCACCACCCCCGCACCCGCGTCCCGCAGGTCAGGACAGCGGACGGGCCCGCTCCACCAGCGCCCCGAGATCCGCGCCGTGCGGCAGCGTCCCGAAGGCCGACCCCGCGTCGCCGCCCAGCCGTCCCGCGCAGAACGCGTCGGCGACCTCCGGCGGCGCGAACCGAACGAGCAACGCGCCCTGGAGCACCAGTGCGAACCGCTCCGCCAGCCGCCGCGCCCGCGCCTCGGCGCCCTCCAGATCGGCCAGGTCGGTCAGCAGGTCCTTGATCGCCGCGTCCAGCCGGTGATCGGCGCCACGCGCCTGCCCCACCTCGTGCAGGTACGCGTTCAGCGCCTGCGGCTCCCGCCGCAGCACCCGCAGCACGTCCAGCGCCTGCACGTTGCCCGCGCCCTCCCACACCGAGTTCAACGGCGACTCGCGCACCAGCCGGGGCATCCCCGACTCCTCCACGTAGCCGTTGCCCCCCAGGCACTCCGCCGCCTCCACCGTCACCGGCGTACACCGCTTCGTCACCCAGTACTTCGCCGCCGGCACCGCGATCCGCAGCAGCGCCCGCTCCTGCTCGCCCCCGTCGTCGTACGCCGCCGCCAGCCGCAGCCCCAGCGTCGTCGCCGCCTCCGTCTCCAGCGCGAGATCCGCCAGGACGTTGCGCATCAGCGGCTTGTCCAGCAGCTTCCCGCCGAACGCCTCCCGGTACGCGCAATGGTGGACCGCCTGCGCGACGGCCGCCCGCATCAGCCCCGCCGACCCCAGCACACAGTCCAGCCGGGTCGCCGCGACCATCCCCATGATCGTCTGGACCCCCCGGCCCTCCTCGCCCACCCGGCGCGCCCACGTCCCGTCGAACTCCACCTCGGCCGACGCGTTCGACCGGTTGCCCAGCTTGTCCTTGAGCCGCTGCAACAGGAACGGATTGCGGGTGCCGTCGTCCAGGACCCGCGGCACCAGGAAACACGTCAGCCCCTCCGGCGCCCGCGCCAGCACCAGGAAGGCGTCCGACATCGGCGCCGAACAGAACCACTTGTGCCCGGTCAGCTCGTACGTCCCGTCCTGCGCGAGCGGCCGTGCCGACGACGTGTTCGCCCGGACGTCGCTGCCGCCCTGCTTCTCCGTCATCGCCATCCCGAACAGCGCCCCCGCCTTCAGGCGGGCGGGCCGCGTCTCACGGTCGTAGACCGTCGACGTCAGCCGCGGCTCCCACTCGGCCGCCAGCTCCGGATCGGTCCGCAGCGCCGGCACGGCCGCGTGGGTCATCGACAGCGGGCAGCAGTTGCCGGCCTCCACCTGCGTCCACACCACGAACCCCGCCGCCCGCCGCACGTGCCCGCCCGGCCGCGCCCACGCCGCCGTCAGGTGCGCCCCCACCCCCTTGCCCAGCAGCCGGTGCCACGCCGGATGGAACTCCACCTCGTCGACACGGTGCCCGTAGCGGTCGTGCGTGCGCAGCGTCGGCGGGTTCTCGTCGGCCTGGATCGCCCACTCCTGCAGCTGTGCCGACCCGGCCGCCCGTCCCAGCGCGGACAGCTCGCCGCGCGCCTCGTCGAGCAGCTCCGGATCCAGGTGCCGCTCCACGGCGGCCACCAGGGCCCGGTCGGCGCCGTACACGTCGTACCCGAGCAGGGGCGGGGGCTGGTTCGTCACGGTGTGCGTACTGCCTGCCATACCGCGAACGTACCCCCGGGCGCGCCGGTCATGGCCGCCGGACACGGGACGGCCCCGCCGCGCTCCCCCGGGGCCCGGCGGGCGACGTCGACGGCGCCCACCGGGGATGAGTGCAGTCCCGTCCGGCGGATACCTTTAGGGCGTGCAGCCAGCAAGTCAGTCATCCGAGGGACTCGAGGCACCCACCGGGCGTCTCCACCGCGCCCGTGCCCTCTACCGCAACGTCTCCAAGCGCAGGACGGCCTGGCTGCTGCTCAAGGACACCGTCGACTCCTGCATCGAGTACCGCATCCTCGGCCTCGCCGCCGAGGCCGCCTTCTTCACCCTCCTGTCCGTGCCGCCGCTGCTGCTCAGCCTCATCGGCCTGCTCGGCTACGTCGACGACTGGACCGGCACCGACACCATCAGCAGCCTGGAGACCAACCTCCTCGACGCCTCCCGCACGGTCCTGTCCGACAAGGGCGTCACACAGATCGCCCAGCCCATCCTCGACGACGTCATGAAGGGCGGCCGCCCCGACGTCATCTCCATAGGTTTCCTGTTCGCCCTGTGGTCCGGCTCCCGCGCCGTCAACGTCTTCATCGACACCATCACCGTCATGTACGGCCTCGACGGCGTCCGCGGCATCGTCAAGACCCGCCTCGTGGCGTTCCTGCTGTTCGTCGCGGCCCTGCTGATCGGCTCGGTCGCCCTGCCGCTGATGGTCGCCGGGCCCGACGCGGTCGTACGGGTCGTGCCCTGGTCGACGACGGTGGTCCAGGTCCTGTACTGGCCCGTCGTGACCGTCCTGTCCATCGTCTTCCTGACGACCCTCTACCACGTGTCCGTGCCGGTGCGCTCCCCGTGGATCGAGGACGTGCCCGGCGCCCTCGTGGCCCTCGCGATGTGGGTGCTCGGCAGCTTCCTCCTGCGCATCTACCTGCAGAGCACCATCGAGGGCGCCACCATCTACGGCTCGCTCGCCGCCGCGGTCGCCGTCCTGCTGTGGATCGGCGTGTCCGCCTTCGCCGTGCTCGTCGGCGCCGCCGTGAACGCCGCGATCGACCGCGTCTGGCCGGCCGCCGCGACGGCCGCGGCGCGCGAGGCCAACGAACGCCTGCGGCAGGAGGAGGTCGCGGAGTACGTCGCCCGCATGGCCGCCGCCCACACCCACGAGGACCCCGACGACCCCGACATGCCGTCCGAGTTCCCCGAGCGGTGGTCCCGCTTCCTGCCGCCGGAGGACGTGACGGGACGGCTGCGGACCCACGCCAAGACCTCCCCGAAGGGGAACGCGAACGGGGAGCTGCCCCCGCCCGCCGACAAGGCACACCCCGGCCACTGAGAAAGCCCGCACCCGACGCGCGGGCCTCCCGCCGGGTGAGCGGGTCTCCGACGGGTGCGCGGGTCGTCGCCTGCGAGCAAGGCACCGCCCGTCGGGCAGGCCCTCTCCGGCGCCTTCGAACGGGGCCGCGGCACCGGCCCGCGGCGACACCGCGCCCGCGCCGCGTAGCCTGGCGCACGTGTACCAGGAACGGCCCTCCCGCTTGGCCGGCGCGGTGGTCTGGACGAACACCCCGGCGGGCGCCGGCGCACGTCCCGTCCTGCCCGACGGCTGCATGGACCTGCTGTGGAACGAGGGCAGGCTGCTGGTCGCCGGTCCCGACACCCACGCCCACGTCCCCGGCGGGCCGCCCACGCCCTGGGCGGGCCTGCGCCTCTATCCCGGCACCGCGCCCGCCCTCCTCGGCGTGCCCGCCCACGAACTGCGCGACCGGCGCGTCGAGCTGACCGAGCTGTGGCCGGCCGGCGAGGTGCGGCGGCTGCGGTCCCGCGTCGAAGCCGCCGCCCGCCCGGCGACGGCACTGGAGGAACTGGCGCTCGAACGCGTCGCCCCGCCCGACGCCGAGCTGCGCCGGCTGGTCACCGCCCTCGCCGCGGGCCGCCCGGTCGCCGCCACCGCCGACGCACTCGGCGTCGGCGCCCGTCAGCTGCACCGCCGCTCGCTGCACGCCTTCGGCTACGGCCCCAAGACCCTGGCCCGGATCCTGCGCCTCCAGCGCGCCCTCGCGCTGGCCCGGGCGGGCGTGCCGTACGCGGACACGGCCGCCCGCACCGGGTACGCCGACCAGGCCCATCTCGCCCGCGACGTGCGGGAGCTGGCCGGGACCACGCTGACGGAGCTACTGCGCGGGTTCCGCCAGCGGCGCGAACAGGTCGACGCCGTTGCCGTCGGGGTCGTGCACGACGGCGTACCGCTGACCCCAGAACGCGTCCCACGGCTCGAGCTCGCCGTGGCACCCGGCGCCCACCAGTTCCCCGTACACGGCGTCCACCTCGGCCGGCCCCGCACAGCGCAGCGCCAGCGAGGAACGGCCGCCCCGTGACGGCGCCCGCCAGGCGGGGTGGAAGGACCGGACGGTGTCCTCGGTGTCCAGCAACAGCCGCAGCCCGCCGGGCAGCGCGGCCTCCGCGTGCGGTTCCCGCTCGGCGCCCTCGGGGAACGCGAACCCGAGGCGGCGGTAGAAGCCGACGGAGGCGGCCATGTCGGAGACGACCAGGCCGACGGCATCGAATCGTGGAGTCATGGGATCACCGTAGGGAGGGAGCGGGGGACGGGTCTTGCAGGAATCGGACACCGGGCCGCACCCCCGCGCCGGCAAGGGTTCCGCCCCCGCTCGCCGGGCACCGTTCGGCTTCCGCGCGCCGGGCGTGCGGCGAGGGAGCCGGACGACGTCCCGCGGGGGCCCGCCGCCCACCGCAGGGCCCGTCAGGTGAAGGTCACCGGCCCGTTCGGCGTGTCCACCGTGAACGAGAGGCCCACCGGCCCCCGCGACAGGGGCAGCTCGGTGCCGAGCGCGGTCAGCAGGGGACGGATCTCGTCGGGGTCGGGCGCGGTGGCCGACACCTCCAGCAGCGCGGTGACGGGCAGGCCCGAGGCGGTGGGATGGGCCGTGTCGCCCCAGTCGATGAGGAAGGGGACCAGACCGGACGGGTGCGGATCGCCGCCGTCGGTCAGCCGCCACTCGAGCAGCGTGCCGTCGGGGCGGCGCCGGCTCATCCCCCGCACGTCGCCGGGGTCGTAGCCGTGCGCCCGGGCCGTCGCGACCGCACGGTCCAGGTCGGGCGGGCTGATCGCCCAGGTGAGGGTCCGCGGGCCGGCGAGCCCGTCGACGCCGAAGGGGCGCGGACCGGCCGGCTCCGGCTGCCGCGGGTCCGGACCGATGATCTCCAGGTAGGCGCGGTCGCCCAGTCCCACCAGGTGGTTGCGGGTGCCGAGCCCCACGTGCACCCCTCCGGGGGCCGGGGTCACCCCCGTGCGCCGGGTGAACTCGGCGACCGTCGCCGCCAGATCGGGGGTGGCGAGGACGAAGTGGTCGAGCCGCGGGGGGATGGTGCTCATCCCGCCCGAGACTACGCGTCCCGCCGCCGGAACGGGCGCGTCCGGGGAACACCCGTGCGGGGGGACGGCCGCGTGACCCGTACGAGGCACCTCCTTCCGGCGGTCCCGCCGGGCGCCACCCGAAAGTTTCGCCCCGATCCGGTCCCTGGGCCCGCGACTCCCGCCCCCGTAGGGTCGGGCCGTATGACCGTTCGCCTGCTCGTGTACACCCGCACCGCCGACTACCGCCACGACTCCATCCCGGACGCCGTCGCCGCCCTGCGGGGAACGGGGGAGTACGCCGTCGAGCACACCGAGGACCCGGCCGCCCTGGAAGCCCCGCTCGACGGGTACGCGGCCGTGGTCTTCCTCTCCACCAGCGGCGACGTGCTCACCCCGGCCGGACGGGACCGGCTCGCCGGGTACGTCGAGTCGGGCGGCGGCTTCGTCGGCGTGCACGCGGCGGCCTGCACCGAGGAGAACTGGCCGTACTACGGCGAACTCCTCGGCGCCCGCTTCGCCCGCCACCCCGCGATCCAGCCCGGCAAGGCGGTCGTCGAGGACCGCGACCACCCCGCCACCCGCCCTCTGCCCGCCGTCTGGGACGTCACCGACGAGTGGTACGACTTCCGCACCAACCCGCGCGACCGGGTCCACGTCCTCGTCACCGCCGACGAGTCCTCGTACGACGGCGGCGGCATGGGCCCCGACCACCCCCTCGCCTGGTGCCGCGCGCAGGGAGCGGGCCGCGTCTTCTACACGGCCCTCGGCCACACGGCCGAGGCCTGGCGCGACCCCGGCTTCCTGGCCCACCTGCGCGGCGGGATCGACTGGGCGACCGGGACGGGCGACCGGGAGCGGTGAAGGGGGGAGGGGACGGGGGAGGAAGGGGACGGGGGAAGGCCGGTCACGTCTTGGGGGCCGCCGTGCTGGCCCGTTCCACCAGCCGCGTCGACAGTTCCGTCCGCGTTCCCTCCGGGCGCTCCCCGTCCATCATCCGCACCAGCAGCCGCAGGGCCGTCGCCGCCATCTCCGCCAGCGGCTGGCGGACGGTGGTCAGCGCGGGGCTGGTCCAGCGGGACTCCGGGAGGTCGTCGAAGCCGACCACGCTGACGTCGTCCGGCACCCGCAACCCCCGTTCCGCCAAGGCCTGGTAGACGCCGAGGGCCATGCGGTCGGAGCAGACGAAGACGGCCGTCGGCGGCTCGGGCAGGTCCAGGAGCTCACGCATCCGGTGGCGGGCGACGGACTCGTCGAAGCCGCCGTGCCGGACGTACTCGGGGAGGTGACCGAGGCCCGCCGAGGCCAGCGCCGAACGGTAGCCGGCCACCCGCGCGGTGCTGCACATCCTGCGCCGCGGGCCGGCGATCACCGCGATCCGCTCGTGCCCCAGGGCCAGCAGGTGCTCGGTCGCCGTCACCCCGCCCTGCCAGTTCGCCGCACCCACCGACACCACGCCCGACGGCGGCTCGACCGCCGGATCGATCATCACGAACGGGATGCGGTGCTGCTCCAGCCACAAGTACTGGGAATCCGTCAGCTCCGCCAGGTCGAACAGCACCCCGGCCGAGCCGCGCGCCGTCAGCTTGTCCAGCCAGCCGCGCTGCGGACGGCCCGCCCGGTGGCGGGGCAGCGACGCGGAGACGACCACGTCCAGGCCCGCGTCGTGCGCCGCCTCCTCCACACCGCGCAGCACCGCGCCCGACCAGGAACTGTCCAGCGAGTGCACGACGAGGTCCACCAGCCGGGGCGGCCTCGCCGCGTCGAAGCGCGGTCTGCGCACGTAACCGAGCCGGTCCAGTGCCTCCGTGACCCGGCGCCGGGTCTCCGGAGCCACGTCCTCGCGTCCGTTGACCACCTTGGAGGCGGTCGGCACGGACACCCCCGCCTCACGGGCCACGACCGCCAGCGTCGGTCCGGCCGTCACGCTCGCACTCCCCGTGCGGACCATCGGGAACCACCTCTCCGGCCCGCCCGAGGGCCAGCGAAAGTTCGACCACCGCCCCACCGGAGCCGACCCTGACCGACGGCTCGCAGAAAGCGCTTGCTATCCTAGGTGTGCCTCAGCGTGACGGGAAGACACCGGCAGTGGCGGGATCTTGCGGCGCACGGCCGCGCGCCGACCGCGGACGGCACCCCGGACGGCCTGCGGACAGCGGCCGGGGCCGCTCCGGGGACCCGCGTCAGGCCACCCGGGTCAGGTCGGCGTGGCGCACCTCGTGGGCCGGCGGCAGGCCGGCGGCCAGCCGTTCCAGTTCCTCGACGACCACGCGGCCGAGCCGCTCCAGCTCGTTGCCGAGGGAGCCGGCGACGTGCGGCGTGAGGAAGACGTTCGGGAGCCGGTGGAGCGGGGAGCCGGCGGGCAGCGGCTCGGGCTCGGTGACGTCGAGCACGGCGTGCAGCCGGCCGGATACCAGCTCGTCGGTGAGGGCGGCGTGGTCGACCAGGGCGCCGCGCGCGGTGTTGATCAGGACACCGCCGTCGCGGATCAGGGCGAGCCGGGCGCGGTCGAGCATGTGGCGGGTTCCGGGGACGTCGGGCGCGTGCAGGGTGACGATGTCGCTGCGCCGCAGCAGGTCCTCCAGGGACAGCGGACGGGCGCCCAGCCCGGCGGCCTCGGCGGCGTCGACGTACGGATCGTGCAGCAGGACCTCGAAGTCGTGCGGCCGCAGCAGTCCGAGCAGCCGGCGGCCGACGCGCGAGGCGCCGATGACGCCGACGCGGCGGCCGAGATTGCCGGTGGACGCGGTCTCGGCGTGGGCCGGACCGGTGTGGGTGCGGCGGAAGCGTTCCCGGTGGGTGAAGACGTCCTTCCCGGCGAGCAGGATCATCGCCAGGGTGTACTCCGCGACGGGGACGGCGTTGGCGGCGGCCGCGCTGGAGACGGTCACCCCGTGGTCCCACAGCGCCTCGCCGATCAGGGAGCGCACGGAACCGGCGGCGTGCAGCACCGTGCGCAGCCGGGGCGCCGCGGCCAGCACGTCCGCCTCCAGACGGGGACAGCCCCAGCCGGTGACCAGGACGTCCGCCCCGGCCAGCGCGGTGGCGGCGGCGGGGTCGGCGAAGTCCCGCACGACGAGCGCCGGGTCGATCTCGGCCGTCCGGCGCAACCGGTGGAGGAGCGGCTCGGGGAACAGCAGGGGCAGGTGCACCGGATCCATGGCGAACACGGCCCTGGGCCGCTGGGCGCTGGGCATGACCCTCCTGAGGCGCGACGGAAACGCTTTCTGTGACCGCTCCTCACCGTAGGCGCGGCGCGGAGGCGGGGGCAACGCGCGCCTCGACGACCGGGGCGGCTCGCCCGGGCGGCCCCTGCGCCGCCGGCGAGGGCGGCGGGGCTCGCGGCTCCGCCTCCGCTGCCGGCCCGGTTCCGGCACCGTCAGGTACGCCGAACGGCCCTGTACGAAGCCCGTGCACCGGAATACGGGGCGTAGCCGTGGTGCTCTGGTGTTACCGGTGCACGAGCGCGGTGAAGGGCTGGTGGGCAGATGACGGCGGACCGGACGAACCCCGTGACGCGGCCCGCGGCCGACCCGGTGGTCACCACGCCGTACGGGGCCGTGCGCGGCCGGTTCGAGCACGGCGTCGCCGTCTTCCGGGGGATCCCCTACGCGGCGCCCCCCTTCGGACCGCGCCGGTTCCGGCCGCCGGCGCCGCCCGAACCCTGGGAGGGGGTGCGTGACGCGGGCGCCTTCGGGCCGACGGCGCCGAAACCGCCGTACTCCGAGGCCTTCGCGCAGTACCTGTCCGACCCGGTGGTGCCGGGGGACGACTGCCTCAACCTCAACGTCTGGACGCCCGAGCCCGGTCCGGACGGTCGGCTGCCCGTCGTGGTGTGGTTCCACGGCGGGGCTCTGACCAGGGGATCCTCCGCGGTGCCCGTGTACGACGGGCGGCACTTCGCGCGCGACGGGATCGTGTTCGTCTCGATCAACCACCGGCTGGGCGTGGAAGGGTACGGTCTGTTCCCCGACGCCCCCGCCAACCCCGGGCTGCGCGACCAGCTCGCCGCGCTGCGGTGGGTGCACGAGTCGATCGCCGCCTTCGGCGGTGATCCCGCGCGGATCACCCTGGCCGGGCAGTCCGCGGGCGCCATCAGCGTCGGCACCCTCATCGCCGCCCCGCAGGCGCAGGGACTGTTCCGGCGCGCGGTCCTGCAGAGCGGAGCACCGGAGGCCTTCGAACGGGACAAGGTGCGGCGCATGGTCCGCCGGATGGCGAACCGGCTGAAGATCCCGGCCACCGCGGAGGCGTTCGCGGCCGTCGACCGCGACCTGCTGCTGCGCACCCAGGCCGAGATCGGCCGGCTGAGCAGCCCGGTGCTGGGCGGGCCCGCCTTCGGCATCGTCATCGACGGGGACCTCGTCCCGCGCGACCCGCTGGAGGCGCTCGCCGACGGCGACGCGGCCCGCGACGCCGACCTGCTGCTGGGCTGGACCCGCGAGGAGCACCGGCTGTGGCTGGTGCCGGGCGGCCTGCTGGAACGCGTCGACCGCCTCGGCGCGGTCGCCCTGGCCGGCGCGATGGCCCGCTGCCGCTGCGGCCACGAGGTGCCGCGCGGCTACCGGGCCCTGCACCCGGAGGCCGGCACCGCCGAGACCGTCGGCCAGATGATCACCGACCACCTGCTGCGGCTGCCCCTGCACCGCCTGGCCGACACCCGTCCCGGCCCGTCGTACGCGTACGAGTTCGCCTGGCCTTCGCTGCGGCCCGGCCTCGGCTCGTGTCACGCCCTGGAGCTGGGCTTCGTCTTCGACAACGGGGACGTGCCGGAGTCCGCGAAGCTCGCCGGCGAGGGCGCCCCGCAGGAACTGGCGGACGCGATGCACGGGGCGTGGGTGCGGTTCGCGGAGACCGGTGATCCGGGGTGGGAGGCGTGGAACGCGTCGCATCCGGTGCGCGTCTTCGGCGACACTGACGCTGACGTCGACGGGATGTCGTACACGGCATACGGTCCGCGGGATGCCGAGCTGGCGCTGTGGAGGACCGCCGACCCGGCCGGCCCGGCCCCGACGGCCCCCGCGGTCCCCGTCTCCCCGGACCCGCTCATGGCCCGCCCTCCGCGGGGCACCGAACTGCGGGCGGCGGTCCGCCGCCTGCGCCGCGTCGGCGGAGCCCACCGCCGCTGAGGGCCGCCACCGGAGACTCGACGCGCCCGCGGCGCCCGACGTGTCCCGGCCGGGCGTCACCTCACGCCGCCGCCAGCGTCCGGGCGATCGACGCCACCGTGTCCGGACCCACCCGGCAGCAGCCGCCGATCAGCCGGGCGCCCGAGTCCCGCCAGCCGAGGACCTGTCCGGGGGCGAACGTGGGGCGGCCGTCCCAGGCGCGCGCCCGCGCGTCCCAGGCCTCGCCGCTGTTGGGGTAGGCCACGACCGGCTTGCCGGTCACCCGCGCCGCGCTCGCCACCGCGCCCGCCACGTCCTCGGGGGCGCAGCAGTTCACGCCGACCGCGATCACCTCGTCCGCGTCGGCGGCCAGGGCGAACGCCTCCTCCAGCGGCTGACCCGCCCGCGTCCGGTCGCCGGCGACGCTGTACGACAGCCAGGCCGGCACCCCGAGCCCGCGCACCGCCCGCAGCAGCGCCTCGGCCTCGTCGGCGTCGGGGACGGTCTCCAGCGCGAGCACGTCGGGAGCGGCGGCCGCCAGCACTTCCAGGCGGGGCCGGTGGAAGCGTTCCAGCTCCCGCACGCCGAGCCCGTAGCGGCCGCGGTACTCGGAGCCGTCCGCGAGCATCGCCCCGTACGGTCCCGCCGAGGCCGCCACCCACAGCGGCCGGGTGACGCCCCCGGCCCGGGCCCGCCGGGCCGCGTCCCGGGCCAGCTCCACGCTCAGCGCGAGCAGCCGCTCCGCCTCCCCGCGGCCGATCCCGCGCCGGGCGAAGCCCTCGAAGGTGGCCTGGTAGCTGGAGGTGATCGCCACGTCGGCGCCCGCCTCGAAGTAGGCGAGGTGCGCCTCGGTGACCGCCTCGGGCCGTTCGGCGAGGAGCCGCGCCGACCACAGGGCGTCGCTCAGGTCGTGCCCGGCGGACTCGAGCTGGTTGGACAGGCCGCCGTCGAGGACGACGGCCCGCGAGGCGAGCGCCTCGGCCAGAACCGGGACCTGCGGGGGACGGGCGTCGCTGGTCATGCCCCCGACGCTAGCCGACCACGGGGGCCGGGGCCGGATCCGCCCGCGCACCGAGCGGGGCGACAGCGGGCCGGCCTCGGCCGGCCAACCGGAGAAAGGGCTTTCACGAAGTCCCGCCCCCTCCGTTGACCTGCCCCTGACACGCCCTTACCTTTTCGGCGTTCGCCATTCCCCCTGCCGTCCGAGATCTCGAACAACCTCCGGCGAGGACGGCCCCCGTCCGCGCCCCGAGCCACCCCGAGGAGCGCGACGGCGACCCCCTGGACGACCCCCACCGCCCCACCCGGCTCCGGACCTCCGGCCGGTCCCCGGACGACACCCCGACCTCGGCGTCCCCGTCGCCGACACCGTGAAGGGAAGCGCGTGACATGAGACGTCCGTACGCGATCCTGCTCGCCCTCTGTCTGGCGCTGACGGGCGCCCTCGCCACCGCGGGACCGGCCCGGGCCGTGCCCCGGACGATCGCCGGCGGCACCCAGTTCACCGACACCTCGGGCAACCCCGTGCACGCCCACGGCGGCGGAGTCCTCAAGGTCGGCACCTCCTACTACTGGTTCGGTGAGCACCGCAACGCCGACAACACCTTCCGGTACGTGGACGCCTACCGCTCCACCGACCTGAAGAACTGGGAGTTCCGCAACCACGTCCTGACCCAGGCGAGCGCCCCCGAGCTGGCCACCGCCAACATCGAGCGCCCGAAGGTCATGTACAACGCCTCCACCGGCAAGTTCGTCATGTGGATGCACAAGGAGAACGGCACCGACTACAGCGAGGCGCGCGCCGCCGTCGCCGTGTCCGACACCGTCGACGGCGCCTACACCTGGCAGGGCAGTTTCCGGCCGCTCGGCCGGCACATGTCCCGTGACCTCACCGTCTTCGTCGACACCGACGGCGCCGGCTACCTGGTCTCCGCCGCCCGCGAGAACTACGACCTGCACATCTACCGGCTCACCGCCGACCACACCGGCGTCGCGAGCCTGGTCGCCGACCCCTGGCACGGCGGCCACCGCGAGGCCCCGGCGCTGTTCAAGCGGGGCGGCGTCTACTTCATGCTGACCTCGGGCGCCACCGGCTGGAGCCCCAACCAGCAGCAGTACGCCACCGCCACCAGCCTCGCCGGCCCGTGGACCGCGATGACGAACGTCGGTGACGCGACGGCGTACGGATCGCAGACCGCGTACGTTCTGCCGGTGCAGGGATCCTCGGGCACCTCGTACCTGTACCTGGGCGACCGCTGGGGCAACTCCTTCGGCGGCACCGTCAACGACTCGCGGTACGTGTGGCTGCCGCTGGCCTTCCCGAGCGCGACCTCGATGTCCCTGTCCTGGTCGCCGGAGATCACCGTCGACACCGCCGCCGGCACCGTCACCGGCACGAGCGCCGCGTACACCACCCTGGTCGCCCGGCACTCCGGCAGGTGCGCCGACGTCACCGGCCAGTCCCTCTGGCAGGGCGCGCAGGTCAAGCAGTACGACTGCAACGGCGGCGCCCACCAGAAGTACTGGTTCAAGTCCGTCGGCGGCGGTCACCACCAACTGGTGGTCCGCAACAGCTCGCTGTGCGTGCAGGAGAACGCGAGCACGGTCACCCAGGAGGACTGCGACTCCGCGGCCACCGGCCAGCAGTGGTCGCTCACCACGACCGGCGGCTACGTCGACGTCAGGTCCCGCGCCACCGGCGAGTGCCTCGACGTCAGCGGCGCGTCCACCGCCAACTCCGCCGCCGTCATCACGTACCCGTGCAACGGCGGGACGAACCAGCAGTGGACGTGCGGCAGCTGACGCTCCGTCGGGCAACGGGCCGGCGCCCCGGCCGGACCGCACGGCCGGGGCGAGGGGTCAGACCAGCAGGTCGATCGCGTCGATCGCGGTCCCCGCGCTGAGGAAGCCGGTCGACCCGGAACCGCTCACCACGTTGATCTTCAGCACGTTGTACTTGCTGGTGTCCGTGAGCCACGCGCTCGCCGGGACGCTGTAGGTGAACGTGTGGTTGTTGCCCCGGTAGGAGCCGTTGGTCAGCGACCGCGTGCCCGGCTGCGCGGGCGGGGAGGGGGCGGCGGAGGTCCAGGTGTCGTTGACGACGACCTGGGGCCGGCCGTTGGCGTACGCCGTCGTCACGCCGATGCGCAGGGTGTGCGCGGCGGCCGCCTGGGCCGCGGTCAGCCGGAAGTGGACGAGCAGACCGCTGTTGACGTCCTTCCAGAGGTAGCAGGGGAAGGCGGAGGTCTCGCTGCCGCTGCCGATGACGACGTTGCCGGTCCAGGCGGCGGCCCGCACGTCCGACGGGTGCGCGTACGTCATCAGGTCCGCGTTCTTGAAGCCGCTCGGGGTGCCGGTCCAGTCGTTGATCCGCCAGATCGCGCTCGCGTTGTCCGGGTCGTTGGAGGACGGGACGGCGATCGAGTTGAGGGTGGTCGTCGATCCCGCGGAGACGGTGACCTGCGTACTGTATACAGCCAACTCGCTCTTGTAGACGGTCAGCGTGTACGTCCCCGGCAGCACCCCGCCGATCGAGTAGTAGCCGTCGGAGGCCCGGGCCGCGCCCCAGTACTGCGCGGCCGAGTTGGCGAGCCCCACCGTGTACGGGTACGCGGTGTTCCGCCCGCTGATGCCGACACCGGCGACCCGGCCCCGCCCGCCCGCGCCTACGTAGCCGGAGATGCCGAGCGAGTCCGCCCAGGGCGTGGTCAGCGTGCCCGGGAACAGCGACGAGGAGGGCGCGCCGCCGTCCGTGAAGGCGATGACGTACGGGCCCTGGAGACCGAAGCGCTGGTCCTCGGTCTGGTTCTGGCCGTAGTACAGGATCTCGTACAGGCCGCCGCCGTCCGCGCTCTGGTGGCGCAGCAGGGAGCGGTAGAAGGGTCCGCCGGAGGCCTTCTCGTGGTTGCTGCGCACGATCCACAGGCCGACGCTCCCGGTCGTCCAGCCGATGTGGGTGTAGTCCGTCACCCGCAGCTTCGCGTAGTGCTTCGAGCGGGTCTGGCCGTCGGACTTCGCGAAGACGTCCGAGGCCTCGATCGTGGAGGTCGTGTACGTGTAGGAGTCGGGCTCGTCGTTGAGGAACAGGCCCTTCTTCACGCGGACGATGTAGCGCGTCGCGGAGACGGACGCGTCGGCCTTGTTCGTCCACAGGTAGATGTTGTTCTCGCCGCTGCGGGCCGCGTAGTAGTGCTTGAGCGTGCCGTAGGCGACCGAGATCAGGATCGTCGAGCCGGACTGCCGGAGGGTGACGGTGGAGGCGCCGAGGCCGGACTCGATGTGCGAGTTCATGCCGCCGTAGCCCTGGTACTCGACGCCCCGGTAGACCAGTGAGGTCAGGTCGCCGTTGGTCTTGCTGACCTTGAAGACGAGGTGGGCGCCGGTGTCGACGACGTAGTGCGAGCCGTCGTCGGTCCAGCCGAAGGCCGCGGCGGACGCGGGGGTGGCGAGGGGGCCGGCGAGGGCGGCCGAGCCGGCGGCGGCCGTGATGCCGGCGGCGCCGAGCACGAAGGCGCGGCGTCGGACCGGCCGGTGGCTGTCGGATCCGGACATGGGGGGTGCCTCCTTTGGGAGGTGTGCGGGTGAGGGAGAGGGTGACAGTTGAATCGATTTCGCGAAAGGGCTTTCACTCGTGGGGAGTTGGCAATCTCGCGGAATGGGTCCGACACCTAGAAAGCGCTTGCCGGAGGCGGTACGGTCCCGCCGCAAGGACTGGTCGCCCTGACGGAGGAGCCGCAGTGAGACGTTTCACCCCAGCCGTGCTGGCGGCGCTGACCCTGACCGCCGCCCTGACGGCCGTACCCGCCGCCGAGGCCCGCACCGGCCGTCCGGCCCCCGGCCTCGACCACTGCACCGCCGGCGTCTGCCACTTCGACGTCCCGCCCGGCACCTACGACGTGCAGGTCGTCCTCGGCGGCGAGGCGGCGTCGAGCACCGCGATCAGCGGCGAGACCCGCCGCGCCCTGCTGCCCGAGACCGCCGTCCCGGCCGGTGAACGCGTCGCCCGCGGCTTCACGGTGGACGTCCGCACCCCCGAGGGCGAGCCGACCGGCGCCGCCGGAACCCCCGGCCTGGACCTCGTCCTCGGCGGTACGGCCCCCGCCCTCGCCGGCATCCGCGTCACCCCGGCGGGGCACGCCCGCCAGATCTTCCTGGTCGGCGACTCCACCGTCTGCGACCAGCCGGGCGACCCCTACTCCGGCTGGGGCCAGCAGCTGCCGCAGTACCTGCGCAAGGGCGTCTCGGTCGCCAACCACGCGGACTCCGGGGAGAGCACGGTCACCTACCTGGGGAACCCGCAGCTGTGGGCCACCGTCCAGCCGCGGATCCGCCGCGGCGACCCGGTGCTGATCCAGCTCGCCCACAACGACAAGACCACCGACGAGGCGACCTACCGGGCGAACCTGGAGACGCTGGTGGCGGGCGTGCGCGAGAAGGGCGGCACGCCGGTGCTCGTCACCCCGATCGTGCGCCGCTGGTTCAACGCCGACGGCACGCTGAACAACGGCACGGCCCTGCTGGTCAACGGTCTCGGCGTCGACCACCCGGCGGTCGTCCGCGCGGTCGCCGCGGCGCAGGACGTCCCGCTGATCGACCTCACCGCGAAGACGAAGGCGCTGGTGGAGTCGCTGGGCGTGGAGGGCTCCAAGGCGCTGTACCTCTACAACGAGAAGCGGGACAACACCCACACCTCGGTGTACGGCGCCACGGTGTACGCGGGCCTGGTCCGTGACGAACTCGTCGCCCTGCGTCTGGTGCCCAGGGGCGCGGTGCGGGTGGGATGAGCCCCTGGGGGCGCCCCGACCGGAACCGGGACGCCCCCAGGTCCCCGCCCGACCGGGACCGGCGCCCCCGGGCGCCGGTCCCGACGCCCGGCCGCGCGCCCGCCCCCGGTCCCGGGACGGGACGCGCCCGGGCCCCGGCCCCGACGGAGGGAACGCCGATGCACCTGCCCCCGCCCGACCCCGACCTCAGCCCGCGCACCGGCTACACCCGCGCCCACTGGGAGGCCGCCGCCGACGCCCTGCTCGCCGCCGTGGAGCCGTACGCCACCGAGGACCGCGCCCTCTACCACCTCCCCGGCGACCGCGAGAGCTGGTCGGGGCGCCTCTCCGACGGACTCGAGGGCTACGCCCGCACCCTCCTCCTCGCCGCCTTCCGCCGCGACGAGACGGCCCTCGGACGCTACGCGGACGGCCTGGCGGCCGGCGTGTCCGGGGTCTGGCCCCGCATCGAGGACCGCGGCCAGCCCCTGGTCGAGGCCGCGTCCATCGCCCTGGCGCTGCGCCTGACCCGCCCGCTGCTGTGGGACCGGCTGGACGACGGGGTGCGGCAGCGGGCGGCGGCCTGGCTCGGCGACGCGCTGACCGCCGAACCCTGGCCCTGCAACTGGGAGTTGTTCCCCGTCACCGTCGGCGGCTTCCTCCGGTCCGTCGGCCACGAGCCGGAGGCCTCCCGCAGGGCGGTCGACCGGGGCCTGGAACGCGTCGAGCAGTGGTACGCCGGCGACGGCTGGTACACGGACGGCGAGGGCCGCGCCTTCGACTACTACAACGGCTGGGCCCTGCACCTCTATCCGGTCCTGCACGCCTGGCTCGCGGACGACAGCCGGCTGCTGACCGTCTACGGCGGCCGGCTGCGCGCCCATCTCGCCGACTACGCCCGCCTGTTCGGCGGCGACGGAGCCCCCCTGCACCAGGGCCGCTCCCTCACCTACCGGTTCGCGACGACGGCCCCCCTGTGGCTCGGCGCGCTGACCGGCCACACCCCGCTGCCGCCCGGCGAGACCCGCCGGCTGGCCTCCGGGGCCCTGAAGTACTTCCTGGAGCGGGGCGCGGTCGACGCGCGCGGCCTGCTGACCCTGGGCTGGCACGGCCCCGACCCGGCCGTCCTCCAGGGGTACTCGGGCCCGGCGTCCCCGTACTGGGCGAGCAAGGGCTTCCTCGGCCTGCTGCTGCCGCCCGGGCACGAGGTCTGGACGGCGCGGGAGGAGCCGGGCCCCGCGGAGCGCGCGGACGCGGTCACCCCGCTCGCCGCCCCCAACTGGCTGCTGCAGTCCACGCGCTCCGACGGCCTGGTCCGCCTCCACAACCACGGCAGCGAGGACGTCCGCTACGACCCGTACTACACGCGGCTCGCGTACTCGACGGTGACGGCGCCCTCGCCGTCGTACGACAACAGCGTGATCGTCGGGGGCGACCCGGGCCGTACCGGCATCGAACCGCTGGGGGCAGGGGACGGCTGGGCGGCGTCCCGGCACACGGCGGGCGGGGGAGCGCGGGTGACCAGCGTGGTGCTGGCGCGCGGGGCGGCGGAGGTGCGGATCCACCGGGTGACGGGGACACGGCCGGGAACGCCGGTGCGGGTGACCGGGTGGGCGGCGACGGAGAGCGCACGGGCCGAGGCGGTGCCCGCCTTCGGTCTGGACGACGCCCTCACGGGGGCGACCGGCGACGGCGGCGGCCTGTTCGTCGCCCTCGCCCGGCTCACCGTCGAACCGGACCCCGTCCCCCTCGAGGAGAGCGTGTCCGTGCGGGTGGAGGGGCCGGACGCGGTCCACGTCCGCTGGCCGGACGGGACCGTGGTCCGGGTGCGCCTGCCGGGGGACGCCGTGGACGTCGGGAGCTCGGAGGCCGGCGAGTGCGGCGCCGTCGCGGCGGACGGGTGACCGGACGGGGGCGGGACCGGAACGGGCTTGCGCGTCCGGTACAACCTCGTTGCCCGGTGTGCGGCCGTCCACGAGAATCCCCGGCATGACTTCCACGATCCGCCACGTGACGATCGACTGTTCCGACGCCTACGCCCTCGCCGGCTTCTGGGCCGAGGTCCTCGGACAGCCCCTCCACGAGGACGACGAGCCGGGTGACGAGGAGGCGCTGATCGAGGGCGCGGGCCTGCTCTTCGTCACCGTCCCGGAGGGAAAGACCAGCAAGAACCGCCTCCACTTCGACCTCCAGCCGCAGGACCGCACCCGCGACGAGGAGGTCGAACGCCTCCTCGCCCTCGGCGCGACCCTGGTCGACGACCGCCGCAACCCCGACGGAACGGGCTGGGCGGTCCTCACGGACCCGGAGGGCAACGAGTTCTGCGTCGAGCGGAGCGCGGGGGAGCGCGGGCGGTGAGGACGGCACGGGGGCGAGGTGCGCGCGCCCGCATGCACCGAGCAGCGACCAAGAGCGGATCTTCCACCACAACAGCGGTGGAGCCGAGCAGCATGGCTGGATGTGCTGTCCGGACAGGTGGGTGACGCGGCCGGCCGGTGGCCGGCGACAAGGCCGGAAACCGGCAGCGTCGGTACGACGTCACCATCCTGATCGCCGAGGAGCGCTACCGGGCGCATGTGACCGATCTCGAGACCGGGGAGTACGAATGAGCACGGTCGGCTGGGAGGAGACCGAGCGCAAGGCGCGCGAGCGACGCGAGGCCGCCGGGCTGCCGGTGCGTTCGGCTCAGGAGAAGCAGGCGGCCATGGACAGGCTGACCGCGGAGGTGCGCGCCCACAAACTCGCGGAGGTCCGACGCGAACAGGCGTTGACCCAGCGCCAGGTCGCCGCATCCATGGGAGTCTCGGCACCTCGTGTCTCCGCGATCGAGCACGGCGAGCTGGACCGGGCCGAGGTGGCCACGCTCCGGGCCCATGGGGAAGCACTCGGAGGCCGGCTGCGCGTGGTCGCGGACCTCGGGGACGCGGAGTACACCGTGGCCTGAGCCGGCCGCCGCTCCAGCCCGCCCGGCACGGACAGCTCTTCGACGCGTTCCAGAAGCCGTGGAAGCACCCGCGTGGGCAGGGAGAGCCCTCGGCGACGAAGAAGGCCCAGGTCCGAGACCTGGGCCTTCTTCGTGGAGCAGGTGACGAGAACCGAACTCGCGCTCTCTGCTTGGGAAGCTTGGGTCTTCTGGGGGGGGGCAACCACCCCACTGACCTGCGGCCGGACGGTACTTCAGCCTCTCCGGACCCGTGGCCGAGTCCCCGCTGTTTCCCGTAAGTCTCCGCAGAATCCGGCACGCGTCCGGCACGAGTCATTCGTCGTCGCATCTCTCCAGGACCAGGCTCACGGACCCCTCTTCGAGTCCGTTGTTCTCCTCCAGGTGGAGATGAGTCCCGTCCGGTGTGCCGTCCTGGGCAAGTGTGAGCAGGTGGCTGGCCAGAGTCTTCAACCCCGCAGCGTTGGCCTCGATCACGATCTCTCCGCCCAGGTTGCGGACCTCGATACGTGCGCCTTCCTCCCACGTGAAGGCTCTGGTGATCCCATCGGCCACCGTACTGACATGGGTCGTCACCGACGGAGCAAGGCTGGGTTCAAGGGCCATGCCCAAGCATCGCGCACTCGGGGCCCATCAGGTGTCGGGGTGCACGCCTTCCAAGTCTGTCGGCGCCTCACAGGGTGTCGTGCAGGCGTGTTCACCTGGGTCCATGGGCGGTTGGCCACCACCTCTGAGGCGGTGAGCAGTCCCGCCTGAACGGCCCTGCACGGTGCTGAACGAGACGGGAACTGAGACGGCCCGTCTCGGCCGGCCCTTCCGTTGTTCGGTGATCAACCGCCGTGGCGGAGCCGGTCCCGGTTTGCCCGCCGACGGGGGCAGCGTGTCAGGGGGCGCCGTTGTCGCCTCAGAGGCATCCTGGGAGCACTGGTGAGCGCCGGGGCAGCCGACGAGGAGGGTCCGGTCATGCGGGAGTCGTCGCAGGGCGTTACGGTCGTGGCTCTCCTGGCGGATCCGGACGCGCCCACAGAGATCGCGCAGCACATGGCACGGGTACTTCCTGCTCGTCTCGCCGACAAGTCGGGCGAGGGGCGACGGTTCGACGTCGAGGTGGCCAGTGAGCCGTTCACCGCGGGGACCGAGGACCTGTCCACGTTGACGCACCGGATCATGGACCGCAGGCGTGCGGAGCATTGGGACATCGTCGTCGCCCTCACCGATCTTCCGCTGCACGCGCACGGGCGCAAGCTCGTGGTGGATCTGAGTCATGAGCACGGCTTGGCACTGCTGTCCCTTCCGTCGCTGGGGGGTCTGCGGTTTCGCAGAAGGGCCCTGCGGGCGGTGGAGGAGGCCGTGCTCAGCTTGGCGAGTCATCACGCCACTGGGTCCGGGGAACCTCGCCGGCGTCAGTCGATGGGACGCTTCGTCAGTCGTCTTGCGCCGATTCACCCGGGCCCGATCGGTGAGGAGGAGACCGCCGATCTGCGGTACGTCGTCAGCGGGCCGGGCGGTTACCTGAGAGTGCTCGGCGGTATGGTCCGCGCCAACCAGCCGTGGCGGTTGGTGCCGGGTCTGTCCAAGGCCCTGGCGGCCGCCCTCGCCACGGGCGCCATCGCCACCGTGAACTCCACCCTCTGGAGTCTGTCCGAGGCGCTGAGCACGCCGCGCCTTGTGATCGCCATGGTCGGGTCCGTCGTGCTCATGATCGGCTGGCTGATCGTGGACGCGCACCTGTGGCGTCGATCAGCGGATGACTCGCCGGAGGAGAGGAAGAGGACCGCTCTCTACAACGCGTCCACGGTCGCGACCCTGGGCATCGGGGTGGTCGTCTGCTACGCGGGTTTGCTGGTCATCAACCTGGTGTGGGCACTCTTCATCCTCAACGACAAAGTCTTCGCCTCCATGACACGAACCCCGCTGCATGCCGCGGAGTACTGGACGCTGTCCTGGTTCGTCGCCTCGATCGCCACGGTGGGCGGCGCGCTGGGATCGGGCTTGGAGAGCGACGAGGCGATCCGGGCAGCCGCCTATTCCAAGCGCGAACAGGAACGTCGCCGCATGATCGAGGACGACGGTGACTAGCTGGTGACCAGACCCGGAGATGTGTCCTTGACCGGTGGCCGTCCGGTACGGAAAGTCGGCTGATCGATCGGTGAAGGGTTGTTTCGCGTGGGAGGCCGACGGGGACCCGCACCGTATGCCGGCGGAGCGCCGAGCTCCGCCTGGCGGGCCGACGGCCCAAACCACCGTTCCACCTGATCCGGGTGAGCGGCCCGCAGAGGCGTGCCGGAGCCACGGACTCCGTCGTAGCACTTCCGAGAGCCGGGCTCTGTGCGCCGTCTCATCATCGCCGTGCCGCGGTCATGCCGTGACACCGAGGGAAGTCATCATGAAAGCAGCGGTATATGAAGGACCGCGAACGGTCACGGTGAAGGACGTACCGGACGCGAAGATCGAACACCCCTGCGACATCATCGTCAAGATCACCTCCACCAACATCTGCGGTTCGGACCTGCACATGTATGAGGGCCGCACCTCGTTCGAGTCCGGCCGCACCCTGGGACACGAGAACCTGGGCCAGGTCGTGGAGGTCGGCTCAGCCGTCCGCAAGGTCCAGGTCGGCGAGTACGTGGTCCTGCCCTTCAACATCGCCTGCGGCTTCTGCAAGCAGTGCGAGCAGGGCCTGACCAACTACTGCCTGACCATGCAGCCGGAACCGGACCTCGCCGGAGCCGCCTACGGATTCGCCGAGATGGGCCCCTACCAGGGCGGCCAGGCGGAACTGCTGCGCGTGCCCTACGGCGACTTCAACGCGCTGCGTCTGGGCGAGGACGCCGCCGGGCGGCAGACCGACTACGTGATGCTCGCCGACATCTTCCCCACCGGCTATCACGCCACCGAGATGGCCCACGTCAA